>DYDA01000023.1:6322-34159 GCA_020718105.1 Micavibrio sp.
CCTCCCCCGCAAGGGGGGAGGGACTCTATTGTCCTTGCTGAAACATCATGCACGATGCCAACTCTTGAAGTGTTTTGGGTATACCTCTTTTACACCACTTCCTCATCAACCCAGTTGGCAAATTCGGCATCATCGGGATCGGAAGCCTCCCCTCCCTCTGCGCTCATCGTTGCCAAAATGGGTCGCGCATCCAAAAGGCCTGCGGCCTTCAAATCTTCCATACCGGGTAAATCCTTAAGCGCTTCCAGATTAAAGTGGCTTAAAAACTCTGGCGTTGTTTTCCATGTCAGCGGGCGGCCCGGTGTTTCGCGGCGCTTACCGGGACGGATCCAGCCAAGCTCCAGCAAAATATCCAGCGTGCCCTTGCTGGTTTCCACGCCGCGAACGCTCTCGATCTCGGCGCGAGTGACGGGCTGATGATAGGCAATGATGGCCAGAACTTCCGAGGCCGCCTTGGGCAGCTTGCGGCGCGCTTGCCGCGTGATCTTCATAAGCGGCGCAAGAGCGGGATCGGTGCGAAAGCTCCACACGCCCCCTGTTTCGACCAGATGGATGCCCCTGCCCTCATAGTGTTTTTGAAGTGCGACCAGCAAAGTGGGAACATCGGCGGCTTCGCCCAACTGGTTTTGCAAAACGGTGAGCGTCATCGGCTCATCGCTGGCGAAAAGGATAGCCTCTAAAAGGCGCAAGGCGGGATCAATCTCGGTCATCGTTTCGCTCATGGGGTTCACGTCGTTTTTTCTGTTGCGTTGTCGTCGTTATTCTGCCGGTTTTTGACATAAAGGGTTGAGAACGTCTGCCCCTGCCTCACCTCCAGCTCGCCCTCTTTCACCAACTCTAAAACAGCGGCGAATGTTGAGGCGATGGCCGATCGTGATTCCAAAGGATCATGCCCCAGCATATTAGGCAAAAACATTTGCAAGCTGCCCCATTGGGGCAGCCCCCCCAACATGCGGCGAAGGCGCGTCAAGCTTTCCTCCATGCTATAAAGGCGCGTGGGCGCAATATCATAATGATCGGGCTTGCGGCGACGCTGCGGCGCGCCCAAAGCCGAAAGCAAATCATAAAGCGGCAGGTAATAGACGGGGTTTTCCTCAACCTCTCGTTTTTCGGGAAGGCCACGCACAAAGAAATCCGAACCTAATTGCGGCAATGACAGCAACTCACGCGAAGCCTTTTGCATAGCCTCAAGGCGGAGCAACTGAAACTTCAAAGCCTCGGCCATATCGGCAGGGTTGGCCTCATCCTCTTGCAACTCAGGCAGCAGCAAGCGCGATTTCAAATAGGCCAGCCACGCGGCCATCACCAAATAATCGGCGGCAATCTCAAGGCGCATGGCGCGGGCCGAGTTGATATAGTCCAAATACTGCTCGGCCAACGCCAGAATGGAAAGTTTGGACAGATCAACCTTTTGCTCTCGCGCAAGGCTAAGAAGCAAATCAATGGGGCCGTCAAAGCCTTCAAAGGCGACGACGATATCATGAGGCAAGGCCGCATCGGCAGAAGGCGGTAAAAGATCATTCATGGGGGGGTACGCGAATCGATCCTACAGTTTCAAGAAGGCGCGATTTTGCGCGATTTTGCCGCGCGTTGCATCAAGAAAGTTTGGGCTCTTATAGCCCATCTCATTTATGAGGCGCAGGCTATAATCGGTGGCACCAGACTGCTTGAATTTGATAACAAGCCTACATTTCACATTTCTTGGCTTCATACCGCCGCGCCAACGCATCACGCCTGGCAGGAAACAAAACGTCAGAAGTCCTTTCCAAAAGCGTACGATACAAAGGGGACGCCGTATCTTGAACATTGGCCATAAAGCGAAGACCATCGGAAACAGCCCTTGCCGCAAACGCCTTTCCTGCATCGCGGATGTTTTCTTCATCGGCGCATTTTCTAACATGGTCATGAAGTTCACCGAACCCCTTAACCGATTTGTCGCTGACAATATCCAACCAACAAACAGCACTACGGGCATTGCCTTCCTCTAACGCATCAAACGCGCAAAAAATGTTCTTCTGATCAACGCTTGCTTGAATTTCTTTGGCCGCGTCTTTCGTCCGTTTTGACGTTTTATCCCGAAGAGACGCAAACGCCGTTTTAGCTGCTAGAATATCGCCCTTTTCTAAGCTCTCTTCTATGCGCTCATACTTTTCTGCTTCCGTTAATTCTTCTGTCAGTAAAGCGGGAATGAATTGTGCGGCTTTCATAATAAGCTCCTCTTTTTTTACATCCTGCAAGAACTTACCATAAAAAGGGCGGCAGCCGCCTTACTTTTATTTATTTTCATGCAGCCGCCTTGTTTTTAAAGGACGTTTCTAGGCACAAAAAAAGCCTCTTTTGCGTTTTTGCGGCTTTGCGTCGCCCCTACCCCCATGCTATAGGATGGGGGCGCTTTTTAACGAATCCCAGCTCCGATTCCATCGCCTGACAAAGGATAGCTATGCGCCAAGAAACATTACTCGCCTTGCTTGAAAAAGACCTGACCGTTGGCTCTCTTCAAGTCAGATTGGCGGAGTCCCCCCAAGAAGTCATCGCCGCCCAAAAGCTTCGCTACCAAATCTTTTTCGAAGAGATGGGGGCGCGTCCCGATCCCGAAGTCGCGGCACAAAAACGCGACTTTGATGCCATGGATGATTGCTGTGAGCATTTGCTTGTCATCGATAACGATCTTGAGGAATCCCAAAAAGTCGTTGGAACCTACCGCCTGATCCGCCGTGAGGCGGCAGCCAAGAACGGCGCTTTCTATTCCTCCAGCGAGTTTGATATCGCGCCCCTGCTTAACTATGAGGGCGAGATTTTAGAGCTTGGCCGCTCGTGCATTCATAAAGACTATCGCACGGGCATCGTGATGAACATCTTATGGAAAGGCCTTGCCGCCTATATGTTCCGCCACGATATCAAATTAATGTTCGGCTGCGCCAGCCTTCACGGAACCGATCCCGAAGAGCACAAGATCGCGCTGTCCTATTTGTATCACTACCACCTTGCGCCACCTGCGCTTCGCGCCCGCGCCCTGCCGGATGTGTATGTGGAGATGAATAGGCTGCCCAAGGAAGCCTTTGACCCAGAGGCTGCGTTAGACAGCCTAGAGTTCAACAACATCAAGCTCGATGAAAAAGCAGGGCTTGCCGCCCTGCCACCGCTTATCAAAGGCTACCTACGCGTGGGCTGCGCCATTGGCGACGGCGCGTACATCGATCACCAATTCAACACGATTGACGTGTGCATCATCTTCCGTACCGAGCTGATTACAGACCGCTATCTGCGCCATTATGAACGCATGGAAGAGCGCGAAAATAGTAGAGCCTAAAGCCCATTTTATTAAGGTCTTCTTCCCGTCATCCCCACTCTTCCCACTTAGCGTCATTGCGAGCGCGTGAAACGCGCGCGGCAATCCATCACCTACACTTTCCATCATTGACCCTATTTGCCATTCAGGCGATGGATCGCCACGTCGCTCGCTAACGCTCTCTCCTCGCGATGACGAAAAAAACGCTTAAAGCTTGTAGTAAAACGCAACCCCCAAGCAATCGGTAATAGTGGTCATAATTTGATTAACGCTTCTCGTCGTAACGTTCTCCCAAGCGACCCCATTGCGAAGAAGCGCCAAAGACGGCGATGTGCCCTGCGTCGGGTCTGTCGCCACCAATGCCGCAGGAAGCGATCCCGTAAAACCGCCCGCATAATTCGTCGCCGTTGCAGGAAGGCGCGTCACCATGCCAAGGCAGGCGTCCAATCGTTCGGCCTGCCCCATTGAAGCAGGCAGCGTTATTTCAATCGAAAAGCCATAGCCAACGGGGTTGTTGAAACGAATAAAAAACGTGCCGCCCCATGCATTAATCGTGTCATTGCCAGCGCTGTTGACCACGCCGTCAGGAAAAAGATTAGCCGCGATTTGTAGGGCCACCGACGTCGGCGGCGCTGCCGTAGAAAAGCCCGCATAAACACCACGCACATTGCTGGCGATTTCGGTCACAAGCTGAACCGTATCTTGAATAGGTTGACGCGCGCGCACGACGCTGGCCGTTGCCCAAATGGCCGCCATAATCAGGCCCACCACGCCCAAAACAATAGCGGTTTCCGTCAAAGTAAAACCGCGCCTGTGTGAAGGCTCCTTAAGGAAAATCTTTTTCATGATCGATTGCCTTTCTTTGTTTTTTCGCGCGTCAACGTCCATTCTATAAACAAGGGCGCTGTTGTTGTTCGCCCCGTCACAAACAGTTGCAGCGTACGACGAGGCGATCCCTTTGCGCAATAGACGCTTGTTTCAAGCCCCAGCGCCTCGCCAAGGCTTCCGTGAACCCGAAACCGCCACCCGCTGCCCGAAAGCGTGCGAAGCAGCGCCGAGCTGCCGCCTTGCGCCAGCATCACGTTGACATCGGGATGAATATGCCAACGCACCGTAAAATCACGGCCCGAGGCCCCCGTCAGAATATCTTTTCCGCGAAGCTCATCCCCCTCTTCCGTCAAAGCCAAAACGCGCTGCATCATGACGCGCTGGCGCGGCGCATAGCCATCATGCGTGATGTCGATATATTGCACGCCCTCTTGCTCAAACCTTTGCGAGTCCACCATGCGAGGACGATGCCCCATGCCGCCTTCTACCAACACCTCGCACGCGTTGGTATCACCAAGCGTCACGGTGTTATGCGCCGCCGTGGCGGCCAAAGCCCGCCGCCATTCGGGATCCTGTTTTTCTTGTGCGCCACAGTTGGCGATCAAACGCTCACGCCCCACACTGAACTCAAAACTCATAAGACCCGCATGAGCGTTGCGATCATAAGGACGCGGCGGCGGACCAGAGGCGTCCACCAAAAGAAGGCTACGCCCCGCCGTCAAACGCTCATACCCCATATGAGCCAACCGCTTCAAAGCGCGTCCCTTCACCTCGGCCATTGTCAACGTCGCATCCAGCATAAGCGCTGAGCCTTCGCGCGCGCCATTAAACAGCGCCAAGCCGCCATCGCCATGACGGAAGAATTTAAGCGCAGGAACCATCCGTGCGATGGCTAAGGTTAGATCGGGCGGGATTTCCATTTGCGCCACGCGAAGCGCCGTACGAAGATCAATCAGAAGCCGCAGCATAGAGGCGTGAACCGCAGGATTACGAAAAACCGTGCCGCCATCGGGCAAAACTTCGGCTTCCAGTTGACGCGTCAGCAAATCCAGCGCAATGCCCAAAGCCCGTTGGCCATCAATCAAAGCAAGGCCGCCGTAAACAAGCCCCTTGATCACGCAAAGCCCTTCTATTCCCGTTAAATGGGCTGGCGCCACATGGATCAAATGGCGCAACTGCCGCACCATGCTGACGATCATTTGCTTTGTGAAATCATGACTGGCCGCCACGCCATAGAAATCAAAAAAAGCGATCCAGTTGGAAAGGCGCGCCCCTAAAACATCAGGAGCCCACGCCTCTTCATCCCATTCCTCTTGGTCTTGAAGCCATTCATGAATCATGGAAACAGCCTTGCGCCGCGCCAAGTCGCTTCCCACCGCACGCAAATCGCGCAAAAAATCAAAAGTCAGCGCGTTTTTCTGCCCCCCATCGCCCAAGGAGGATTCTTCATCGAAAAGAGCGGGCTGGCTGGCGATAAGCGCCTGCCCAAGCTTGGCATCACCCGGCCAAGGATCAAGAATGGAAAGCCTCAACCGATCCGGCACAGGGCCTTGATCAAGCATGAGGCGATAAAGCGGGTTGCCATAAGTAACGGCCTGAACACGCCGCCTGATTTGTTGAAGCATTTTAACGGGGCTCTTCTCCATGCGGCCCAGCCCCTTCTTGTTTAACCGCGTAAAGCCGCCAAATTGGCGGCATAATGCGCTGCGCCGCCCTTAAACGCCGCCGTGCCAGCGACCAGCATATCGGCGCCCGCCAAAATCGCACGCGGCGCTGTTTCCACATTGATTCCGCCATCGACCTCAAGGTCTATCACGCGCCCACTGGCATCAATCATGTTCCGCAAGGCCTTTATCTTTGCCAGTTGCGATTCAATAAAAGATTGGCCGCCGAATCCGGGATTGACCGACATCACCAGCGCAAGATCAATATCGCCCAAAAGATCATCGATCACAGACAAAGGCGTCGCAGGATTAAGCGCAATACCCGCCTTCTTGCCCAACCCCTTAATGGTTTGAATCGTGCGATGCAGATGAGGGCCACTTTCCGGATGCACCGTGATAATATCCGCGCCCGCTTTCGCAAACGCTTCAATAAACGGATCGGCAGGCGCGATCATAAGATGGACATCGAACAACTTGGCTGTATGGGGACGCAGCGCGTGAACAACCGCAGGGCCAAGGGTCAGGTTAGGGACAAAATGGCCATCCATCACATCGATATGGATCAAATCCGCGCCAGCTTCATCGATGGCGCGAACCTCCTCCCCCAAACGGGAAAAATCGGCAGAGAGAATGGACGGAGCAAGACGCAAGGTTTGTTTCATAACAAGACACTAGGGGCTAACCCTCTAAAAAACAAGAGGCTCTAATAAAAAGCCTGCCCAAAGGTTTATCTTCGGGCAGGCTTTTTTCAAGACCCCTTATTGGGAATCCTTACTGATTGAAGGGAGGCGCCTTCAACTCTTTCAAAACCGTTGTCAACGCGGCAAGATCAAGCGGCGCGACAAAGCCTTGTATCTCGGCTTTTTGAGCTTCTGGCGAATCAGCCTTCACACCCAAAAGAGCTTCCTTCAGTTTCTGCGTAACAGCAGCATCCGCCCCATCACGCGCCACAATCATCCATTCAGGATAAAGCGGCGTTGAATGGACGTCTGGGAACGCATCCTTCACCTGACTGACGATCACAAAATCATCCATCTTGATGGCTCCGCTTTTGGCAAGTGATTCCAAAACGCCCGTGCGCGCAAATCCCACATCGAACAAACCGGCCTTCACCGCCAAAATAATGCTGTCCTGTTTCTTTGCAATGACGAAGGAGGCAAAATCTTTATCGGGATTAATGCCTTTTTTCATCAACTCATACGCTTGAAAGATATAAGCGCCAGCCGAGTCCTTAGTGTAGGACATAACTTTTTTGCCCTTCATATCTTCGATCTTCGTGATGCCGCTGGCCTTATTGGCAAAAATAACGCCGCCAAACTCCGTGCCTTTTTTGGTTTTGATCGATACCAAGGGTTGCGCCCTATACTTTTCATGAAGGGCAGCAGCAATCACAGGGTTGGTAACCAGATAATCCACTTTCTTATCGATAAAAGCTTGAAGCGCCGCATCAACATTAACGGGGGTTAAAGTCAGCTCCTCCCCAGCTTCTTTTGCAAGATAGCTGGTCATATCCGTCCATTCCTCGCGGCATTTCAACTCCCCGCGATTATAGGCGACGCCAAAGTTGGCCGCCGCTTGAGCAAAAGACGGCATAAGGAAAAGAGCAAGCGATAGAACAAGAGCTGTTTTTTTCATGGGAGAAACCTCATAGGTTGGAGGAGGAGGAGGGAGACACAAAACAACGTAGAAAGGGCATCAACAACAGACAGAAAGAGAAGCTCCATCAGGCGTTTTTTATCACAACGAACCCTGATTGATTAACCTTGCCACAAAAAAGCCATCAAGGCCACCTTTTTCAGGCCAATGGCAAGGAAGACAGCGCACATCGCCCACAGGCGATAATAAAGCATCGCAACCTCCGATTTCTTCGGCAAGAATAGGATCGCGCTTAAATCTGGGATGACGAGAAAGGAAGGCTTCGATTTGCCCTTCTGCCTCTTCCGGCTGCAAGGAACACACGGCATACACCAGCGTGCCATCAGGCGCCAAAACATAAGCCGCCACATGATCCAGCAGCTTGGCTTGCAGCGCGACCATACGAGTCACGTCTTCGGGCGTCTTCAAACGCTGCACATCAGGATGGCGGCGAATCGTTCCCGTGGCCGAGCAAGGCGCGTCCAGCAAAACATTGTGCACCTTATCGCCCAGCTTAAGCGTCAGCGCATCGGCGCAAAACACGGCAGCCTCCAACTTTGTGCGCTCCAGATTTTCGTTCAATCGAACCAGCCGTTTTTCAGAACGATCAACCGCCGACACACGTGCGCCACGCACAGCAAGCTGCAACGTCTTGCCGCCCGGCGCCGCGCATAAATCCATCACGCGATGGCCTTTGATGTCTTTCAAAAGCGTAGCGGGGATTGCCGCCGCCGCATCTTGAACCCACCACGCACCTTCCTTAAAGCCTTCCAACTCCTGAAGCGCCACGCTGCCGTCAAGACGCAGGCTTCCTGTTGGCAACAGCGTCGCGCTCAACTTTTTTGCCCACCCTTGCGGATCGCTTTTAACCGAAATGTCCGTCAGCGCTTCGCCTAAATGGGATAGCGCTATTTCTCGCGCCAGCGCCGTGCCATAAGCCTGCCGCCACGATAACCAAAGCCAATCAGGCGTGTTAAGCCGCGCCGCGTCTTGCGCTTTTACCAACGCTTCGCCTTCACGCGTCAAGCGGCGCAAAACGGCATTGATCAGCCCCTTATAAGGGAGCGTCGCGCTGCCCGCCGCCGCAACCTCCACGATCGTATCAACGGCAGCATGGTGAGGCGTGCCCAAAAATAAAATCTGCGCCGCGCCAAGACGCAGCAGATCCATCACAGGGGCTTTTATTTCTTGCGGTTTCTCAAGGCAAGCCTTGAGCGCCGCGTCAATTTGCCCCAGCCGCCGAAGCGTGCACGCCACAAGAGCGTGGACAAAAGCGCGATCACGCTTTTCCAGCGCCATAAGAGGCTCGTGACGCGCCATGGTTTCATCCAACGCTTGCCCTTTGCGCAAAACCATTTGCAAAATATCAACGGCAATGGCACGGGAAGAAACGTCTGTTTTTTTCATGAAACTCTCTTAGCCTAAAGAGGCGCGTTGGCGATGGTGGCGCGTTTTGATAACGACGGTATTGGGAACTTCGCGTGGCATAGGCACAGTATGCGCCAGAAGACCTTTGCGGGCATGATAATAAAGTTCTGCCCAAGAAATCTTTGGCGAAAAACGAGTCGTACGCGCCAATAAGTTATAAAAATACAACTCCATGTTCATGCTCCTCTTAAGCGTTTTTTTCACTTTGCTTGGCAAGGGCATCAAACGCAAGCAGATTTTCAACCAGCGCAGGGAAATCCTTAAACGCTACCATATTGGGGCCATCCGAAGGCGCGTGATCAGGATCGGGATGTGTTTCAATAAACACCGCCGCAACGCCCACGGCCACCGCCGCACGCGCAAGCGCCGAGACAAAGCGACGCTCGCCGCCGCTGCACTCGCCCTTGCCGCCGGGTTGCTGAACCGAATGGGTCGCATCGAACACAACGGGATAGCCTGTCTCGGCCATAATCGGCAGGCTGCGCATATCGGACACCAACGTATTGTAGCCAAAGCTCACGCCGCGTTCACACAGCATCAGGCGCTCATTGCCCGTTGAAGCGATTTTCGCCGCCACGTTTTTCATATCCCACGGCGCAAGAAACTGGCCTTTTTTTACGTTAATGGCGCGGCCGGTTTGTCCTGCGGCCAAAAGCAAATCTGTTTGACGACATAAAAACGCAGGGATTTGCAAAACATCCACGGCCTCGGCCACCGCCGCGACTTGCGCAATTTCATGAATATCGGTCAAAACGGGAAGACCCGACGTTTCACGCACCTCGGCAAAAATGGGGAGAGATTCCCTAAGGCCGATGCCGCGCTGCGTGTTGATTGAACTTCTATTCGCCTTATCGAACGATGTTTTATAGATCATGCCGACATCGTATTTGCGCCCTATTTCCGCCAAAGCGGCGCTCATCTCCAACGCTTGTTGGCGCGATTCCATCTGGCACGGTCCCGCAATAAAGGTCAGCTTGCGATCATTCGCAATCGTCATCGTCCCGCCCTTAGGCAACGCAAGTGAAACAGATTTAGGCATGGGAAAGCCCCTCCCTTTCTTTTTTGGCGCGTGCGCGATAGCTCAGCCACCCCACGGGAATCATCACGAAATAAAGCGCTGACATAACCGACAGCGTCACCCATGTGTTGGTGAACAGACCCGCGACCAAAAGGCATACCGCCGCCATAATCGGCGCGACAAGGGCACGAGGCACGCGCCGCCCCTTCATCGCCAAGGTTGGCAGGCGGCTGACCATCAGCGCCCCCGCAAGGATCATCCACATGGCCAAAAGCGCGGGCGCAGGGCGAACAACCTCGCCATATTCTATGAAAAGGAACAGGGGCAACAACGCAAGCCCCGCCCCCGCAGGAGCAGGCACACCCGTAAAATAGCCCTTGGTCCATTTAGGCGCGGTGAGATCCTCTAGCATCGTGTTAAACCGCGCAAGGCGCAAAGCGGAACACGCGGCAAAAACCATAGAGGCCATCCACCCGAACGTGCCACCGACAGCGGAAAGGCCCCAAAGATACAAAACCAGCGCTGGCGCAACACCAAAGCTGGTTAAATCCGCCAGCGAGTCAAGCTCTGCGCCGAACTTTGACGTAGCGCCCAGCATTCGCGCAACGCGCCCATCTAAAATATCGAAAACAGACGCAATAACGATGGCCAGCGCGGCATGCTCCCATCTTTCCTGCAAGGCAAAGCGCACAGCCGAAAGGCCGCAAAAAAAGGACACCATCGTAAGCATATTCGGCAACAAGCGCGATAAAGGATATTCTTTCATAGGCGTAGCCCTTTGTTGTTGACCTTAAAATTAGCGCACTTCGCCAACGCGGCGAGGCTCCTCACTGGTCATATCGGCCAAAACCGTTTCACCACCCAAGACGCGCTGCCCCACACAGACCAAGGGTTTGACGCCTTGCGGCATATAAACATCGGTGCGGCTGCCAAAGCGGATCAGACCAAACCGCTCTCCCGCTTGCAGCTTTTGCGATGGCACAACGCTGCACAAAATTCGCCGCGCGATAAGCCCCGCGATTTGCACAACGCCAATTTTTTGTCCGGCATAGGGATGCTCACCGCTCATCGTAATCGCCAGCGCATTACGCTCATTATCGACGCTGGCCTTATCCAGCGAGGCGTTCACAAACTTACCGGCGCGATACCCGATATAGGCAACCTCGCCATCGACAGGGGAGCGATTCACATGCACATCAAAGACATTGAGAAAAATGCTAATACGCGTGCGCGGCTCCTCCCCCAAACCCAAATCCGCCTCTGGCACAACATCGGCAATCAGGCACACGCGACCGTCCGCAGGGCTGATGACAAGGCCAGAACGCACAGGCGTCACACGCGCAGGGTTGCGGAAAAAGAAAACGACCCAGCCCAAAAAGATAAGACCGAGAATCAACGCCACGCCGCCGAAAAAGGATAAAAGGACAGTGATCAACGCAGCGATGCCGATAAAGGGCCACCCCGCCGAATGAATATACGAAAGAAAGCCGTTGTTTTTCATAACACCCTCTGCCTGTTGAACAAGCCGCAGGCTAGCAGAACTCGGCCTTGTTTGAAAAGGACTGAAATAGAGACAAAAAACCACTCTCCCACCCCAATTTTAAAGACCTGTTAAAGTTCATTGCTTAGGATGCCATAACGCCCACCTCATTGGTCATCCTTTCCACAATGCCCAGCCCCTCTTCCACAGCCTCTTATGGTCGCCCCCTTGCTTCGCTGGGGGTCTTATCCTCTATGACTGGGGCGGGAGATTCTCACTCGAAAAAATGCGCCTCTCTGATTGCCGATACGGATCAATTTATTCGTCAGGTCATCGTCCCGCATGTCAGCAATCTAAGCTTTGAAGTCGATGGGGTTCTTTATCACGCACGTCATATTCCGAACGGAATGACTGCGCAGCTTGTTATTTGGGGCGTTTTGGGCTACATGCCCTATTCCGTTACATCGATTGAAAAAAGAGAGAAGCTGATTACTCTTTTAGAAGGCGCACGCGGGCTTCCCCTTGTGACTTTTGGCATTGATCATGAAATGAAAATTATCGTCAGCGGAACCTATACCATTCCCAACCCGCCGACCCCCACTTATCTTTTTCACCCGCTGACCCGCTTTTTGCAAGAATCAAGGGCTTTCACCCGTCTTATTGGCTCTTTTTTATAAGGTTGGTGACAACCTGTTAAGAAATGACAGGCTATAATACCCATTAGAGTTCTTGCATAACCCCTTTCTGTCATTCCGGCCAAGTGACACGCCTTGGGCGTGACACGCGAGCCGGAATCCGATTTGGTTTGCGATGACGCCAGAAAACAAATCGGATTCCGCATCTGCACGATGCTCACGCATCGCTTCGTGCGGAATGACGGTGGGTTGTGCAAGAGATCTATTGAAAAAAAACAAAGCAGGATAACCCATTGACCATAGAATCTGTTTGCGTCTATTGCGGTTCATCGAACCACGTTGACGCCCTTTATAAAGACGCCGCCCACACTATCGGAACGGCTTTAGCTCAAAACAAAATTAACCTCGTCTATGGCGGCGGCCATGTTGGCCTCATGGGGATCGTTGCCGATTCCGTTTTGGCCGCTGGTGGAAAAGTCACGGGCATTATCCCCGAACATATCCGCGCCCATGAAATGCAGCATACCGGCCTGACGGAACTTATCGTCGTGGATGACATGCACACGCGCAAGAGCATGATGGCCGAAAAAGCCGATGCGTTTGTGGTTCTACCAGGGGGCTTTGGCACGCTGGACGAAGCGTTTGAGATTTTGACATGGAAACAATTGGGCCTTCATACCAAACCCGTTGTGTTTTTTGATGTGGATGGTTTCTGGCAGCCCGCCTTTCACCTTATCCATCATCTGGTGGACAAAAAATTCGCCATGCCTGACAACCTGCTTATTTTTAAGTCGGTGACAACGGTTGAGGCCATGCTTGAGGCGATTAACACCCCCGCGACCTTTAGTTGCAACCCAGAGGAAAAGTGGGGGCGATAAAACAGCCCTAAAAAGCGACAGAAAACCGGCTCAACTTAAGCCCTTTTGTCCCATCGCTAAAAACTTGGCATGGCGGCGCTCTAGCAAAACTTTTCCATCAAGGCTCATAAGCACCCCCATCTCGTGCGCGATGGCTTTGCTGACCGCATCATAGACGGCTTGAGGCTGCCGATGAGCACCCCCCAAAGGCTCAGGGATAATTTGATCAATCACGCCTAGCTGCAAAAGATCCTGCGCCGTTAAGCGCAGCGCGGCGGCGGCTTCGCCAGCCTGATCGCGGCTCCGCCATAAAATCGACGCGCAGCCTTCAGGCGAAATCACCGAATAAATCGAATGCTCCATCATCATCACATAATCGCCCGCCGCAATCGCAATCGCGCCGCCCGATCCCCCCTCACCAATCACAACGGTAATCAGCGGAACCTCGACACTTAGGCAAACTTCAATAGAACGGGCAATCGCCTCGGCCTGCCCCCGCGCTTCAGCCTCAACACCCGGAAAAGCGCCCGCCGTGTCCACAAAGGTCACAATCGGCAGCTTAAAGTGTTCAGCAAGATGCATAAGGCGCTGCGCCTTACGATAGCCTTCGGGCTTGGCCATACCAAAGTTGTGACGGACGCGGCTTTCGGTATCGTGGCCACGCTCTTGTCCGATGACAACGCAAGCCTGCCCCGCGATGCGGCCAAGGCCGCCGATCATCGCTTGATCCTCGGCAAAGGCGCGGTCACCCGCCAAGGACGTAAAATCCGTCACCATCGCGCCGACATAATCAAGGCAATGAGGGCGATCAGGATGACGCGCCACCTGCACCTTTTGTGCAGGGGTCAAGCGGCCATAGATTCCGCGCAGCTGCTTTTCAACCTTGGTTTGAAGGCGCGCCACTTCATCGACGATATTGACTTGGCCATCATCCGACAGATGGCGAAGCTCTTCGATCTTCGCTTCCATCTCTGCGACAGGCTTTTCAAACTCTAACACTTGCATCAAAACCAACCTTGTTGTTTTCCAAACACTGCTGAACCTACCACGGTCACGCGCTTAAAGGCAAATCAGAGCGCAACAGTCTAACCCTTGAGAATAAAATGATAATTAATGGCGTCAATGGCTTGATCGCGTCTTTTATAATAACGCGGCCTGAACCCAAAGGGTGTGAAGCCCGTCCCTTCATAAAGGCGGCGAGCCGCGACGTTATCACAAGCCACGTCCAGAAAAACCATACCCGCTTTTTGCGAGGCCAAAATATGGTTGATCATCTGCCGCCCAAGCCCCCTGCGCCGATAGGAAGGATGAACACCAATGGTCAGGATTTCCGTTTCATCCCCCGTCTTTTGCGCCAGATAAAAGGCGATGATCGCCGCCTCATCAAACCAGCCATGTCCCTTCGTCGTGGCTAAGGAAAGGCTCCCCTTGATCTGCTCTTCGCTCCACGCCTCTTCGCCAAAGCAAAGTGCGTCCAGCGCCGCAAGAGCCTGAACATCCCCATCATCTAAAGCGCGAGAAAGCCCCATATCAAACCATCCCCTCGCATCGTTTGATCGTCACATCAGGCGGGCGCAAATAAAAGGGCTGGGGCGAAAAGGCAGGATCATGAACCGCTGCCGCTGCCGCCAACTGGGCGCAGGTTATGGCTTCAACCTCGCTGCGCGGAAGGCAACGCGAAGGCTCTACGCCAGTTTCCTGCAAGGAAAAAAAGGCATCCCCCGCAACCTTCAAAGAGGGATCTTGCGCCAGTTTTGCCATGATTTCATCGGCGCTTAGTAACACTGGCTCATGTGCAAGTTCATTGGCGGGATAGAAGCGACTGTACAGCTCCCTTCTGCGCGAATCCAAAATGACCCATAAGCCAGCCAAAACGGTTTTATTTTGCTCTCGATAAAGGCTAAAACGATCAACGCCCAAAACGGGTTTATGCGCCGCGAAACCAATCCCTCGCGCAGCGGCAAGGCCAATCCTTAAGCCTGTAAAACTCCCCGGCCCTCGCACAACGGCAACGCGATCAAGGTCTGGATACGTCAAGCCTGCGCGAGCCATAACGGCCTGCACCATCGGCATCAACCGCGCATCCTGCCCACGCGCCATCTCTTCAACCTCTTGCGCGACCACAAGACCATCGTGCCATAGGCATACGCTGCACAAGGCGCTGCTACAATCCAAAGAAAGGACTTTCATCGCGGCGCGGCCCCTTCCGGACAGGCATAAGCGGGATAGGAATCCAATTTTGCCAACGTGCCCACAATGGTAAAATCGCCATAGTCGATAGTGATTGAGCGAGCAATGCCATTAGGTTGCATCAACAAAGCCATTTCATAATCTGGTTCACTGTCCGCTCTATCCGGTTTGTAAAAAGCAAGACGCACAGGCCACGCCACAGGCGTTAGCAAAGGATTACCCCGCAGCGCTGGCACAAGAGCGGCCTCATCCACGCGATCAACACGCGGCCCTATAAAAGCGCTGATATCCACGACACCTTCCGCATCAGCGCCATCAAAAACACGTTGAGAAAACATTTTCTCGCCCGCCGCCGCTTTTTGCAAAAGCATCATCGTATGAGCCGCCGGAAAAACAACACCCTCCCCCATCACGCTATCTTTTTTATCCAACGGCACAGAATAATGCGCGACTCCCTTTCTTTTCTCATCCAATTTGACCCGTCCCCTAAAGGCCTCATCCTCAGCGCCATCAACAAACCGTCTCACCTGAAACTGAAAAGAGCGGCCATCTTTGGACTCCCACGTTGCCGCAGGGCTAACGATAGCGGAGGGTTCTCCTTCAGAATAAGAAAAATGCAGTTGCATCGTCTGCTGAACCGCCCACCCATCGCAAGTGTCCTGCCAGTCAAACAACATCATGCCATCCATATCCGCCACGCCGCTGCCCGCACTCGCGCGGCCAAGCTTCATCTTATAAAGCGCCTTATGCGGCGTAACAGAGGGCAAAGAGGCCGCCATCGCTACGCAAGGAGCGAACAGCCAGAACCCAAAAACCATCAAGAAAAGAAAACGTGTCATCATGGGGGCGCAGCTTATCACGCTTTTTATAGGGGGCTCTATGAAGAAAAAGCGAGAGGCGGCAAAAAATGCCTTCCACAGCCATAGGCAGCGCAAAGGAGGGCCTGCGCTGATCCGCATTCCGCCCGTACATTTCCTTTATAATCATAGAATTATGAGCGCCTTTCTATTTTGGCCTGAGTTTTGCACAGTCTGTGGATAAGAGATAACATTATGGAGATTTTCATGAGCCCCTCATCAACGACGATGCAAAGAACCCTTCGCTCCCCCGCCCTTGTGCCCTTTCCCTTTTTGCCCACGTCTTTGCCAATGCCCCTGCATGGGCCCGATCAAACGCCCACGCTTGATCTTGAAGAAGCGCGGCTTGTCATTCTCTCGCAGCAAGAGCGCATTCGCCAGTTAGAGCAACTGGCCATGACGGATGAACTGACCGGCCTTATGAACCGCCGCGCACTAATGATGGCGCTGCGGCGCGAGTTATCCGCCGCGCGTCGCAACAAAAAGAATGTCGGCTTATTGATTTTAATCGATCTGGACGGCTTCAAACAAATCAACGATCTCCACGGCCACCCCATCGGCGACGTTTACCTCCAAACAGCGGCCTCCGTTCTCCTTACCGAAGTGCGCAACACGGATTATGTCGCCCGCCTTGGTGGCGATGAGTTTGCCGTTCTGCTCACGCAAATCACGCCTCGCGAAGCAGCGGTACGTCTTGACCTGCTTGAAAAGGCGTTCAACAAGCGCGTCATGCATCATCGCGAACACAGCCTGCCGCTCTGCGGCAGTTTTGGTTTTGCGCTTATGTGTGAAACGGAATCGGCAGAATCGCTTATGATCGCGGCGGATATGAAGCTCTATAGCAGCAAGGCGCGGCGCAAAATGGGGATGGCCTAAGAAAAATTAGCCAACAAGTTGCCCCGCCATTTGGCCAAGAGATTCATAAAGGTGAAAGCTCCACAGGGTCGCTGCATAGGCGATCACGATGAAAGCGCCATCGCGCTGCAACAAGCCAATTGTCAGAAAAACCATCCCGAAACTGGGCGGCAGATTCATAAAAGGAACGGGAATTGCCACCATAAACGCTAAGCAAAGCGCGACCAGTGAATGCATCCGGATCATCAGCCCCGATGTTAGAAAACGAAAGCGCGGCTTAATCTTTGGCTCAATTTTCTCAAGCCCCACAACGGCCATATGAAGCCCGCGCCGCAAAAGGGTGGAGCGAACCCTACGCCCCCGAATAAAAGACGGGAACATAGGAGACTGCTGACCCAAAAGCATTTGCACTGATAAGATCACCATCGGGATACCAAAAACGATGGAAAGCCCCGGCAGCATAAAAATAAAGATGTTCAAAAAAGCAAGCGTCAGAAGCAAAAAAACAAACCCATGCACGCCAAGAAAGGAGAGGATACTTTCAATCGTCATGTCCTCGCCCTCTGGCAAAGTCTGTTCCAGATGGCGAACAAGGGATGAAACGGTATCTGTTTTTAACGTTGTCGTATCGGGCTTTTTCATACAAAACGCCCTTGCCTTTCTTAGGCTGATTTCGACATTTTTAACGCGGGCAATTCACTGATAATTTTATCAAGGAAAGCGGAAGCTTCCGCACTGCCCGCCATTTTGTTTAACTTGCCACGCGATTCAAGCAAGGCTTCGTCAATAATATAGGCGCGCACCTCAGCCAAGGCATCTTCATGCGCCAAGCGAATGCGATCAACGACGATCTTTTCATGACGCTCTAACATCAAGCGCAAATCTTCTTTGGCTTCCTCGCGCAAACGGTTGGCGTCCGCGCGCGCTTGCTCAATAATACGTTCAGCATCCCGCACAGCATCGCGCTCACGGTCTTTGTATTCCTGAAGCGTGGCTTTGGCTTCATCGTGCAGACGCTTGGCCTCGTCCAATTCAAAACGCACCTTAACAATCTCACCATCCAGCCAGCCGAGAAGCGGCCCGCGAATTGATTTCAAGGCAATAAGCAAAAAGGCAACGACAGCGACGGCATACCAAAACGTCGTGCTGTTTAAGAAAGAGTCCTCGTGCATTACGCTCTCCCTTTATCTGTGGCAGGGCCTGCGCCAGCCTGCATCACCTTGGCGACGACTTGCTGAACCAAATCATTGATGTGCGCCTGCGTTTCTTTCAGCGCGTCTTCTTTGGCCTGCGCAATGTTTTCCTGCGCGACAATCATACGATGACGAAGCTCTTGCTCTTGCTGATCGCTTTGCGTTGACGCTTCGTGCGAGGCAGCGACGACGATAGCGCTCACCGTGTCTTGCGCTTTACGACGAGCATCAAGCAAATCCGCTTCATAAGCCTTCACAACGGCGGCCGCTTCTTCGCTGGCCAAGCGGGCAGCTTCTAAATCAACTTCCAAAAGATGCTGTCTTTTTTGTATCGTTTGACGAATGCCCGGCACGCCGAAAAACGTCATCACCGCAAACAAAACCAAAAAAGACGACACCATCCAGAAAAGCAAACTGGGATAAAGCGCGACGTCCAGTTGCGGCAAGGTCTTAGAGCCATGCTCCTCGGCCAACACCGGAGAAACAGCAACCAAAAGGCCACATAGAGCCGCAACAGGAACGCCAAAACGCTTCATGATCGTACTTTTCCAAAAGGTGTTTCGCAACGCGCCTTAAACGGCAAAGATCAACAAAGCCGCGACGACGAAGCTCATCAGCAAAACGAGTTCCGTACCGGCAAAGCCGATAAAGCCAACCATGCGCAACTTGGCATCCGCCGAAGGGTTGCGAGCGATGGCGCTAAGCCACGACGAAAACACCGTGGTAATGCCATAACCAGCGCCGATAGCGCCGCCCAGCATCGTAAGACCAACACCGATGTACTTCAGATCAGAACCTTCCATAACGAACTCCTTTGAGTGACTTGGGTTTAGGGTTAGACGAATTCTCAGCTATCTGCTTAGTGCATCTCTAGCGCATCACGCAGATAAACCGAACTTAAAACCGTGAAAATATAGGCTTGAAGAAGCGCAACAAACACCTCAAAGCCCACGATAGCCACGTTCAAGAGCAAGGGCAAGACCCCAACGCCAGCGACCCAACCAGAAGTCGCAATCGCCGCCGTCATGCCTGCAAAAACTTTAAGAAGGATATGTCCCGCCAACATGTTGGCGAAAAGACGAAGGGAGAGACTGAAAGGACGGATAAAAAAGGACACCATCTCAATCGGAAAAATAACAGGCGCTAAAAAGCCAGGCACGCCCGATGGCAAAAAGACATGGAAAAAATGAAAGCCATGCTTCACAAAGCCCGTTGTCAAAACGACGATAATCACAGCAAGCGCCAGACAAAGATTAGCGATAAGCTGACTTGTCACCGTATAAAGGCCGGGGATAAGACCCAGCACATTGCTCATCGCGATAAACAGAAAGATCGTGAAAAGAAACGGCAGGAAAGGCCGCCCCTTGGGCCCCGCGCCTTCCAACAAAAGGCCATCGACCATATTATAAATCGTTTCAACCAGAACCTGCCAACGGCTAGGGATCACATGACGGCGCATCATTGGTAAAAGAACAAGCAGCATGCCGCAAACAACGGCCAACACAGCGCCCAAAGAAAAATTGGTGAATGTAATCGCGTGACCGCCCAAATCAAAAAGAGGCGCGGACAGATCATGAACTTCAAACTGTTCAATAGGCGAGTGCATACCCATACGTAAGTTCCCTATTCCTTATGGCCGTTATCGTCATCTGTCCTTTTAGACAAAAAACGAAGAATCGTCCAGAACCCAAAAACAAAACCAACAACCAAAAACGAGAGCATCAACCAAGGCGCTAAATCAAACCGTCGGTCCAAATACCAACCAAGCGCCCCCGACAAAACAATCCCAGCGACAAAGTCCGATCCGACACGTATCATCTGCGCCGCTTGCGTGTGAACCTTTGCCCCTTCAGACATCTTTCCGCTTGTCACAGGAGCCGCCGCTTTTCGCGCCAGATCGATCCGTTTGGCCAAGGATTCCAGCCTGCCGCGATCATCATCGTTGCCCATAGCCTCAATCCCCTTACCAACAGAGAAATCCGCCGCAAAGTAGGAGGCCTTCCCCCTTAAGTCAAGCAGGCATTACAGCCTCTTTTTCTGACCATAAAGGGGCGGCATCCCATGGCAGGCCGTAAGGCTCGTTTTTTTCCCTACAACACCTTCAACATACTGGCGACAAGCGGGTGGCGCACGATATCCTGATCCGTCAGTTGCACAACGGAAACGCCGTCCACAACGGATAGTTTTCGCGCAATATCAGCAAGGCCAGACAGACCGCCTAAAAGGTCGCTTTGATCGGGATCACCCGTCAAAACCATCGTAGAATGCCAACCAAGGCGCGTAAGAAGCATTTTAAGCTGCACATACGTGCAGTTTTGCGCTTCATCAATGACCACAAAAGCATTGTTAAGCGTGCGCCCGCGCATAAAACCGATAGGCGCGATTTCGATAATGCCGTCTATAAGCGACTGCTTAAGTTTTTTGACGCCCAGCCTATCATTCAACGCATCGTATAAGGGGCGAAGGTAGGGGGCCATCTTTTCTTGCAAATCGCCTGGTAAAAAACCTAAATGCTCGCCCGATTCGACGGCGGGACGAGAAAGGATGATTCGATCCACCTTTCCCGTCTCAAGCGCCTCAACCGCTGCGCTGATGGCCAGATACGTTTTGCCTGTTCCGGCAGGCCCTGCCGCCACCACCACATTATCTTTAGCCATCGCCTCTAAAAGAGCGGCCTGATGATCATTTTGAGGCCTGACTTTACGCACATATTTTTGTTCGCGTCGGCTGGTGATGGGGCTACCCGTTGGGTCCCACTCCTCTCGCCCAGCATAAGGCGTGTCAAGGCCATCGCGCCGCTCCCTCCCGCTTCTTTCGTGACGAAACTCTTTTTCTTCCTGACGCGAGCGCCGTTTGGTCATAAAGCCTCCCTTCTATGTGTGGCACAAAGCCATAATGTAAAAAGAGAAAGAACGATTCGCTGTTAAAGGTATGTTCGGACAGCGCGGGTTAATATCTTGCTAAAACCTTATGGTTAACGCGCTTTTTAGACAATTTTAAAAGCCCATCTTGACAAGCCAGCCGCAAAACTTTAGGTTGCGCCCTCTTTAGATATTCTTTTGCTATAGGATCAAGACCATGAAAGTCGCCAACTCACTTAAAGCCCTTAAAAAGCGCGATGCCGCCTGTAAAGTCGTGAAGCGCAAAGGCCGCGTCTATGTCATCAATAAAGTAAACCCCCGCTATAAGGCGCGTCAGGGCTAATTTTTCTGATTGAACGATTCAAAAAAGGCGCGGAATCCGCGCCTTTTTTTATTGCCCCACGAAGACGCGGATGGGGATGATAAACAGAGAAAATGTCCAACAATGTTCCAAGCGCGGAACTCTATCCCATCATTTCCTTAATCCGCGCAGCGGCAAGGGCAACGTCGTTCAACGGCTGATACGTCCAGCGCTCTAGCTTGCCCGTAAAGGGGCGCGTGAAGCCATCGTCGCGCAAGGTTTGATGGAATGTGCGGAATTTCTCCGATCCACCCGAAAGAGGGATGATCAAAACGGGCTTGCCGGTCGAACATGCCTCAGACGCCATGTTGACCGAGTCCGCCGTGACGATCAAAACCTCGGCCAACGCCAACATGCCGTAATAGGGATTCTCGCCCTGCCCGTCCCACAGGAAATGCGGCACGCCGCTTAGCGCCTTTTTCAAAATCGCGATATTGGCCTCACCCGTCCGGCGCGAAGGCGTCACCAAAAGGCTGCCGCCTGTTTTCTTGGCGAGCGCGGCAAGCTGCGCGGCAAGCGGTTTCATCTCATCGGGTGTCAGGCGGTAAACCGCGTTGTTGCCACCAATCGCGACGGCCACAAGCGGCGAGGGCAAAGCCGCAAAGCGTGGCAGGAACTTCTTAGCCTCTTGCGCGAGCAGCTCTGGCGTCACGCGATGCATAGAGCCTCGCGTTGTCATCACGTTCTCGCCCAGAACGCCATCATGACGCGGCACAATCACCAAATCAAAGCGCGAGGGATCAATCACGGGGTTTTGAATATAGACAGTAAAGACTTTTTTGCCCGCCTTCGCCGCTGCGCGGCGAACATAAAGGCACGCCGCCGCGCCCGCCCTGCCCGATGCAATCATCAAATCGGGCCATGGCGACGCTATAGGATCGCCCTTGGCGCGAAAAGCGCGGCGCAGGCCGCACCTTAAAAACGGCGCAAGCTGTCGCCACGGGGCGCGGAGATGGATTCGCTTAACAACGGGCTGGACGCCCAAGGCCGCCGCCAGCCCAAGACACTGGTTTTCCATTCCAATGACGCCAGAAGTAACGATCCAGCATGTGGCTTGGCTCTTGGCAGACATAACGCTATAATCCTTTTTTAAGAGGCGACTCTGGATTAGACCTCTTGCATAACCCTCCTCTTTTGTCATCCCCGCAAAAGCGGGGATCCAACTGCGCGGCGGACGCCGCGCACATGAGTCAAAAAGAGGCGAGAAACACACTGTTTTGACTCATACGCCTCGCAGACGCTCGGCGCTGGATTCCCGCTTTCGCGGGAATGACATCGGTTTAAAATGTTACG
This sequence comes from Micavibrio sp., assembly GCA_020718105.1. Lineage (GTDB taxonomy): Bacteria > Pseudomonadota > Alphaproteobacteria > UBA9219 > UBA9219 > UBA8914. Next base: position 28,767 of record DYDA01000023.1, read on the forward strand.
CAAGAGGTCTATTGAACAATCACTGTACGAGAAACGCATGAAGCACGTCAAACTTGATTCGATCGATCTTATCATCTTGCGCGAAATGCAACAAAATGGTCGCGTTTCCAACGTCGATTTAGCCAAGAAAGTGGGGCTTTCCGCCCCGCCCTGCCTTAGGCGCATGCACGCCTTAGAGGCAGCGGGCTATATTCGTGGCTATCACGCCGATGTCGCGCCCGATAAGCTGGGCTTTGGCCTGACCGTCTTTATCCATGTTGGCCTTGGCAATCACGCCGAGTCCGACTTGCTTCACTTCGCCAAGTTGGTCGATGGCTGGCCGCAAGTGCGCGCCAGCTATATGCTGACAGGCGATTCCGATTTCCTTTTAAAAGTCGTGTCCGAGGATTGGGAATCGTTTCAAAAGTTTTTGACCACACAACTGACCGCTGCGGCCAATGTGACGCACGTTAAATCCTTCCCCGCCATGCGCCGCACCAAATACGCAGCAGGCGTGCCGATTGAAAGGGAGGAAGAGAAAGAATAGACACCTCTAACCTCTAACCTCTAACCTCTAAGGCTCCCCCTTGCTCACCATCTTTCTTATCCGTACCGTTGATTTCTGTCGCCGCTTCGCGCTTATCGTTGTTCTTGCCGCCTTGGCGGTCAGTGCCTCGTTGAGCGTTTATGTCCGTGATCACATCAAAATCAACACCGACATCGATGGGCTGATGGCCACAGACCTTGATTGGCGTTTGCGTGAAAAAGAATTGGATGCCGCCTTTCCACAAAAACTGGATCGCCTTGTCATCGTCGTGGATGGCCTGAACGCCGACTTGGCCGAGAATGCCGCCGCCACGCTGACGGACGCCTTGGTCAGCCAGCCAGCCTTGTTCAAAACCGTTGTACGCCCTGACGCGTCACCTACCTTTCAAAAATATGGGCTTCTTTTTCTAAGCGAAGAAAAACTCGCCGACCTTCTTGATATGCTGGTGCAAGCCCAACCCCTGATGGGCAGCCTTGCCAAGGACCCCTCGTTGCGCGGGCTGTTCAAAACGATGGAGCTGGCGGTCGAAGGCATCAAGCGCGGGCAGACAGATTACAAAACCATCGCGCCCTCTTTCACGCTGATCGCGCAAACGCTAGAGGCTAATCTGGCGGGACACGATGCCCGCCTGCCGTGGCAAAGCATGATGTCGAACCACGCGCCGACACTGCGTGAAACGCGCAAGTTTATCCTTGCGCAACCCGTTCTTGATTTCGGCGCGCTCTCCCCCGGCGCTAAGGCCAGCCAAGCCATTCGCGCTTTTGCAAAAGAGAGGGGGCTTACACCTGACAACGGCGTGACGGTTCGCCTAACCGGCTCCGTCGCGCTCAATGACGAAGAGTTCGCCAGCGTCGAGCAAGGCACAAAGACGGCCACCATCGTCTCTATCGTCCTTGTGATTTTCATTCTGTTTATGGCGTTGCGCTCACTACGCCTGATCCTGCCCATCTTGATTACGTTGGGCGTTGGCTTGATCACCACGACAGCCTTTGCCATGGCCGCCATCGGCTCGCTGAACCTTATCTCCGTCGCCTTTGCCGTGATGTTCGTCGGGATTGCCGTCGATTTTGGAATCCAGTTTGGCGTTCGTTTTCGCGATGAGCATCACAAAGAACCCGATGCCGCCAAAGCCATGTTGGCCACCACGCGGCTGATCGCCGCGCCGCTAACGATGGCCGCCGCATCCACGATCATCGGCTTTATGGCCTTTATCCCCACCAGCTATCGCGGCGTGTCCGAACTGGGGCTTATCGCTGGCACAGGGATGGTGATCGCCTTTATCCTCAATCTAACCTTGCTGCCCGCTTTGCTCGCGCTGATGCGGGCTCCGGCTGAGCCGGAAGCCATCGGCTTTGCGTGGGCCGCGCCCATTGATCGTTTTCTAACGGCTAACCGCAAGCGTTTGCGCCTCGGCATAGGCCTTGTCACTTTGATCGCTTTAATCTTGGCCGCGCAGGTGCGCTTTGATTTCGATCCGCTGAACCTGAAAGACCCGCGCACGGAATCCGTCTCAACCCTTTTCGATATTATGAAGGACCCCGATGCCAGCCCCTATGCCATTCAGATTCTCGCGCCTTCACTGGACGAAGCCAAAGCGCTGGTCGCCAAGATCGATGCGCTGCCAGAAGTGGATCACACGATCACGCTGGCCAGCTTCGTCCCCGAAGACCAAGAAGCCAAATTGGCGCAAATCGCCGATGCGAAATTCCTTTTGGATCCTTCGCTGAACCCTCATGCCATCCTTGTGCCTCCCTCAGACGAGGACAACCTTGCCGCCATGAAGGGGACAGCCCAAACGCTGCGCACCTTGGGCACAGACAGGATCGAGGCACAAAAACTCGCTGACGCTTTATACAAAGTCGTGGATCGCGATAGCATCAAACTGCTTACAAAACTTAGGCGCACCATGATCGGCGGCATGATGGAGCATTTGGCTCATGTGCGCCTTTTGCTAAGCGGCGAAAAAGCGACCCTAGAGTCCATCACGGATGATTTGCGCCACGATTGGATCACCGCCGATGGCCGCGCCAAGATCGAAGTCTACCCCAAGGGCGATGCGCGGGATCACCGCGTCCTAACCGCCTTTACGCAAGCCGTCAGGAAAATAGCGCCGAACGCGGCAGGCTCGCCCATCTCTATCCAAGAGTCCGGCAAGACCGTCATGAACGCTTTTATTCAGGCAGGCGCGCTTGGCATTTTTCTCATCTCTCTTCTGGGATGGATTATTCTGCGACGTGCGATGGACGTTGTTCGCCTGATCACACCCCTAATCCTTGCCGGAATCTTAACGCTGGCGACGATGACGGCGATTAACCTGCCGTTAAATTTTGCAAACGTCATTGCGCTGCCTCTGCTGCTTTCCTTAGGCGTATCGTATGCAATCTACTTTATAAGTTATTGGAAAAACGGGCAGACGAATCCTCTTTCCTCCAGCATGGCGCGTGCGGTTCTTTTTAGCGCAGGAACGACACTTGTGGCTTTTGGGTCGCTATCGCTATCTTCTCACACTGGAACACGTTCGATGGGAGAATTATTAACCATTGCCCTCTTATATTCGCTTTTATGCACGTTTGGCGCACTTCCTGTCTTGCTAGAGAAGCCGCGCTGCGATAAACAACAACCATAGGGTTTTGAGTCGCAAAACCCTTACTAAGGAGTTTGAGGTTAGCCATGCTTAATAAACGTATCATCACTTTTTCTCTTTTTGCGCTTTTGGCGCTCTCCGCTTGCTCGTCGATGCCAAAAACCAACGCCGAGGTTGCAGAGGCCAACGCCATTAACGACCCCATCGAACCCGTCAATCGCGCGATTTTTGATGTGAACGATTTTCTTGATCGTTTGCTTATTCGCCCGATGGCCGAATTGTACCGCGTAACGGTTCCGCCCCCTTTGCGTGATCGGATCGCGGCTATCCTTCGCAACATGGCTGAGCCCGTCATCTTCGCCAACAACCTGTTGCAAGGCGAAGTCACAAACGCTGGCACAACAGCAAGCCGCTTCCTGATCAATACGACCCTTGGTGGCGCAGGTATGTTTGAAGTCGCCAGCGATTACGGCTTTGCCCGTCAAACGGGCGACTTCGGCCAAACCCTGCACGTCTGGGGCATGGGCGAAGGGCCTTATATCGTCTTACCGCTCTTTGGCCCATCGAACGTACGTGATGCGATTGGTCTTGGCGTTGATACGGTTATATCACCGTGGAAGTATATCGTCTCTTATGGCGATTCGATGATTGAGGGAACCTTTACCGCTGCCGATATGTCGGCCTCGGCCCTCACGCGCCGCGAAGCCAACATCGAGGGGCTTGACGCTCTTCGCGAAGGCTCCTTGGACTTCTATGCCCAAATGCGTAGCGTTTATCGTCAATATCGCGCCAAGCAACTTGGCATCAAACAGGGGATGCTCTCGCCCGTGTTTGAAGATTACGACGCGGAAAACAGCACGCCTGTTATTCGCTAAACAACAATGCTTCATAAAAAGGCGGGGCTTAATCTCCCCGCCTTTTTTTATGGCTTGAAAGCGCATTATGGTTAATGTGTCGCTCATTTCTTTTTGACGCAAGCGCATAGCCAAGGCTCATAAAACCGCATAGGATTACAGGCGTTGCGATTCTTTTTTATGAGCGGATCCATTCTTCATGCCCGATGATCTTCTTTTGCCGCGTATTCTTTTGACGAACGATGACGGCTTTGACGCTGCGGGGCTGGCTGTGCTGGCCAAGATTGCGGCCACGCTGGCGCAAGAAGTCTGGATCGTCGCGCCCGCCGAAGACCAAAGCGGCGCGAGTCAAAAACTATCCCTGCGCCAACCGCTTCAAATCATACCACGCGGCGAACGCGCCTTTGCCATCACGGGCACGCCGTCTGACTGCGTGGCGTTGGCAATGGATGTCTTGATGGCCGATGCGCGGCCTAGCCTTGTCCTGTCGGGTGTCAACTCTTCCGCCAACATCGCGGATGAAACCAATTTATCGGGAACCGTGGGCGCGGCGATGACCGCGCTGATGCTGGGCGTCCCCGCCATCGCGATCAGCCAGCAATCTGCAAAAAGGGGCAAGACCCCATGGGCCACGACTGAAATTGTTTTGCCCGCCGTTTTGCAGCGCCTTCTTCGCGAAGGCTGGCGCAAGGAAACATGCCTGTCAATCAACATCCCCGACTATCCGGCGGACGAGATCAAGGGCTATGGCTGGGCGATGCAGGGGCATAAGAACATCGCACGAATCCTAAGCAGCCGCCGGATCAACCCTCGCGGGGAGGAATACTATTGGCTTTCTTTAGAGAAAAAAGAACCCGTCCCCCTGCCAAACGGCGAGGCGGCCATGCTCAGCCGAGGCGAAATCGCCATCACGACGCTTGGCATGAATCACAGCCTTGAGATCACCAAGCCCTTTGTCCGGTTCAAGCCTCAAGCCGAGATTTTGGACGAGCCTTTGGATGATTTAATCCACGATGTCTGACGACCTGCCCACCGATTTGCTCATCGCGGCGCAAACCCGCATCGCAGCGCAAAGCAGCGTCCCGATGATCGTCACCCACAAAGGCGACCCCACCAACGGAGCGCTCTTCCTTAAAATCAATAAGCTGGACGGCACAGCTTATGTTTACAATCAAGTTCGCTTGGATGGGGAGCGCGTTTGGATCCCCGCGCTTTCAACAAAGGCCTCCCCTGAAAAAGAAGCTGACCGTTATTTGGCTGAGCAAATTGCCTTTGATCCCGATCTTTGGGTCGTCGAAATCGAAGACCGCCAAGGCCGCCTGTGGTTCACGGGCCGAATACTGGATTCTCTTTAAGGGTTTTATACTGATCACACTTCAAAAGTTGGCATCGTGCATGATGTTTCAGCAAGGACAATAGAGTCCCTCCC
>DYDA01000024.1 GCA_020718105.1 Micavibrio sp.
GAAGTCAGCCAGTTGGTGCATGGCTATGTCATGAGCCGCCGCGCCTCGGCACGCGATGCCATCGAGCCTTTGCTCGGCGCATATTTCATTGATGCGGCGGAGACGGATGGCGTGTTGCGTTTTATTCCGCGCGGGCAGGAGTTGACGGCGACGATCCCTTACGATGATCTTGGCGCGGTGGAGGGAACATCGAACGATAATCCTTTAAGGGTAACCGAAACCCGTACACAGGAATTGGAACTACCGCAACGGATCGACCTGACGCATTATGATCCCGACCGCGATTATCAAAGCAACACGCAAAACGCCGCGCGCGCCAGCAACGCCGTCACCACAAAAGACCAACAGACCGTCGAACTTTCCATTGCTCTGTCGGCAGATGAAGCGGCGCAGATTGCGGACAAGACGCTCACCAGCGCGTGGATCGGGCGCAACCAGTTCGAGTTTAATCTGCCGCCCAAATGGCTGCGGCTTGATCCCACGGACGTGATTGACGTTTTATTGCCCGATGCGACCTTGGCTTTGCGCCTGACGCAGGTGGATTTTGGCGGCAACAACATCGTGGCTTGCAAGGCAGTAGCCGAGGACGAAATAGCCTACACGTCCAACGCCAAGGGCGCAGGCGTTCCGATTGTCTCCAACCCGATCCCGATCTCTACGCCCATCGCGGCCTTGGTCATGGATATGCCCATGCTTCGCGCCGAGGACGATGGGCTGGGGCTTTATTACGCCTTGGCGCTCAAGAACAACGGCACGGCCAGCCTTTACAAATCGCCGGACGCTTTGACGTGGAGCATCATTGGGACGGGATCCGCCGCCCATGCCTATGGCTGGGCATCAAGCGTTCTGGCCACGCCTTTAAGTCCGTGGTCTTGGGATGAGACCAACACGGTACAGATTGCCCTGAGCCACGGCACGCTGGACAGCAAGACAGCGCTTGAAGTGCTCAACTGGAACAATGTCGGCCTGCTGGGCGACGAACTGATTCAATGGCGCAACGCCACGCTTCTGGCCGAGAACCTTTACCAGCTTTCCGGCCTCCTGCGCGGGCGGCGCGGCACGGAATGGGCAACGGGCACACACAAGATCGGCGACAGGTTTGTTGTTCTAGCGACAGACGGCTTTTACCGTATGGCGATAGCGGCAACCGAGATCGGGCAGCTTTCTTATTACAAGGCGATCCCATCCGGCGGGGATTGGGATGATGCGGCGCAAACAAGCCAGAAGTTTAATGCAGCAAGTCTCAGGTGTTTTTCGCCTGCCCATATCAAAGGTGTACGTGACGGCAGCGGCAACCTGACTCTTACTTGGGCGCGGCGGACGCGATGGCATGGTGAATGGCTGGATGAGATCGACGTGCCGCTCTTTGAGGCTGAGGAGTCCTATCAAATTGATATTTTGAAAAACGGCGCAGTCGCTCGAACGCTTACACCCAACACCACAACAACAAGCTATAGCACCGCCGACCAAATCACCGACTTCGGTGCAGCGCAAAGCGTGCTGTCCATCTCCGTCTATCAAATCAACAGCACCATCGGGCGTGGTTACGCCGGAAAGGCCACGGTTTAAACCATGACCACAACGCCCAACCTTTTGATCGATCATATAGCCGCTGCCCAAGCGCAAAAAGAAGTCACGGCGAACACGGCCTTTGACGCGCTGGACAAAGCTCTTTGTCAATTTACGAATATTGCGTTGGCCGATGCAGCACTCACGCTGACCGATGTACAAATGCTCGGCAATATGGCCTTGAAATTCACTGGTGCGCTCACGGCTGCGCGGATCATCACCGTTCCAGCGCGTGCGAAGTTGCTTTTTGTTGAAAACGGGACAACGGGCGGGTTTTCTCTTTCGGTCAAAACACCATCTGGTACAGCCGTGCCGCTGGGGAGCGGCGAGAGAAAACTTCTTTACTGCAACGGCACGGATTTCTCGGTGGTGGCCGAGGCTGGCGTGGCCGCACCTTATGACATCGGCGGTTCTTTCGTCGGCAAGCCAAGCGCAGGTAGCATCATTCTTCGCTTTCCACTGCCTCGCGCTGTTCGATTTGTAGCTGGGTTGGCTCCGAGCAAGGGCGTAGCGGCAACGGCAGCAACGGCGGCGGTGTCCTTCCTGCTTCGCAAGAATGGCGCGCAGTTCGCCACGATGGATTTTGCGGCGGCTGCTGCAACCGCAACTTTCACTTGCGCCAGCAACACGGATTTCGTGGCGGGTGACGTTCTGACGCTGGTCGCCCCCTCCACGCCCGACGATACGCTTTCGGACATCGGCTTCGCCTTCGCGGGCCTTCGCATTTAAGGGAGAGGACAACATGGCCTTACGCTTTATCGACGGCTTCGATCATTTTACGACCATCGCCCAGCTTCTCTATAAGTATAATGAGATTGCATCCAGCAGCTACGTCTCGTTGGACGCGGGGCGGCGGTCGGGCAGTAATGCCGTGCGTCTTTACACATCGTCCGGCAACGTCAGCAAAACGCTGGATGAGCAAGCGACATGGATTGTAGGCGCGGCGGTTAAGATTGCATCCATACCTTCAGGCAATGGGGCAATCTTCCAGTTTCGAGACAATTTAGGAAATGCGCAGTGCAGTTTGTGTGTCACCCCCACAGGAGCGTTAGCCCTCATTCGGGGAACAACAAGCGGAACGGTATTGGCAACCTCTGCCAACGCCATCATCGGCAATTCATGGAACTTTATCGAAGCCAAGCTCACTATTGCCGATAGCGGCGGCGTGTTTGAAGCCCGCGTCAATGGCGAGGTCTGGGCGACCTACACGGGCGATACAAAATATTCCTCAACACTGGCCACGGCGAACTCAATCCGTCTCAGTGGATTTCCATCGGCGGTTCAAGTCTGGTACGACGATTTTTATATCTGCGATGCAACAGGCACGGTCAATAACGGCTATCTTGGCGATGTGCGCGTGGACACGCTCTATCCCTCCGGCGTTGGGTCGTCGTCGCAGTTTACGCCTACTGGCAGCGCTACCAATTGGGAGAATGTGGACGAAGCCTCGCCAGATGAAGATACAAGCTACAACGCCAGCGAGACCGCAGGACATATTGACAGCTTTACCTTTGCTGATTTGACAGCTCTCAATGCTACAATCATGGGCGTTCAAGCTAACATCCTCGCCCGCAAAGACGATGCGGGAACGCGACTTCTTCGCGCCGTTGCACGGGTGGGATCGACCAACTACGAAGGCACGGATTTGACGTTTTCGGACTCCTATGTTGATCAACGCACGATCTGGAACCAAAACCCTGCGACCGCTGCCGCATGGACGGAAGCAGAGATCAACGCCGCAGAGTTTGGCTATAAGGTGCAATTGTAATGTTGCGCGTCACACAAGAAGCCGTTGAGGTCATCCGCAAACCGACAAACGCCGACCTGCGCATATCGCAAGCGGCGGTGGAGATTGTCCGTCGCCCAGCTTCTCGCCACGGACGGATCACACAAGCCTGTATTGAAGTCCTGCGCCTGAACATCGCTGCGCCCACAGGGACGACGCAACAGCCTCTCGTCATCATTATCGCGGGATAATCCATCATGCCCCAAACCCAAACGCAGCCCGCGCTCACCGAGCGGGAACAGGAGAACACGTCCATGAGTCCAAACGAACAAATTGAGTATTTCCGCAGCATTGGGCGGCTGGAAGCGCAAGTTGCCAGCCTTATCGCCGCTGTGTCCGAACTTAAAACAAAAGTGGACGGCATCGACACGCGCCTCGACCAGCTCGACCGCTTGGCGAACCGATGGAAGGGCGGCTTTGCCGTCATTCTGACCCTCGGAGCCATCGCCGGATTTGTGCTCGATAATGTCCTTCGCTGGTGGACAAGCAAGGGGTCGTAAGCAGGGTCCTCGTTGTCTCAAGTTTTATTGAATATGTTGCTTGACTTCTAAGGCTTCAAGAAAACGCACAAGCGTATCGTAGTAATCACTTCCGATCTCGGCTTTCTCGTCACAAGGTCCAAACTGCAATTTGATAAGTTCACGGATGACCAGCTCATTAACGCCTAGGTCACAAGCAGTCCAGGCGATAAGCGCTGGAATAGATTTCAATACTGGTTCTGGAGGATGTTGTTCATCTTCGGCGCGAAGTGCGGCGAGCCCTTCATGCAGCAGCTTGGTTTCTTCTTTCGTAAGAGGGGGGAGACCGTTTGTGGTCACGGACGGAACTACATCCTCTTTCTTCGAAGTTATGTTTGCTGAGGCTGTTTTTGCGGCATTTTTGATCTTCGTTTCATCTTTCATGGCACTCACATCTTCTCCTCAGATTGCGAACTTTCGTTTATCGCATGTGCCCAGAATGAAAGGTTTTCGACAAAAACTCAAGCAACGAGATCCGATTCTAACCAAAATTACCCGCAAATTTAGGGTAGCTCCACCAAAGGCCGATCCAAAAGATCGGCCTTTCTCTTTGCCCAAACGAAAGGAAAAACCATGACCGCAAAACCGAAACCTCGTGGCATTCGCAACAACAATCCGGGCAATCTGCGCCGCACAGACGATCCGTGGCAGGGGCTGGCCGAGACCCAGACGGACACGGAATTCTTCGTGTTCCAAAGCCCGATCTACGGGATCCGCGCTCTGGCGCGGGTTTTAATCGCTTATCAGGTCAAACACGGGTTACGAACGATCCGGCAGATCATCGGGCGTTGGGCTCCCCCGAACGAGAATGACACGGCGGCCTATGTGGAAGTCGTCTCGGCGGATACGGGGTTTCCTGCCGGTAAGGCGCTTGACATGCACGCCCACGCCGACCTGAAGCCTTTCGTCGAAGCGATTATCAAACACGAAAACGGCCAGCAGCCTTACACGGGCGCACAAATCGACAAAGCCTTGGTGCTGGCAGGTGTGGAGCCTCCGCCCAAGAACTTGCAACACACGCGCACCGTAAGGGGCGGAAAGGCCGCTACGGCGGCCACGGTCGGCCTTGGGGTGCTGCAGGCTGTACAGGACGGAATTGCCCCTGCGCGGGACAGCCTTCAAATGCTCGTGCCGTATTTGGACGTGGCTAAATGGCTGCTTCTGGTCATCACGCTGATCGGTATCGGCGTGATGATCTGGGCGCGGATCGACGATCATCGGAAAGGGCTGCGCTGATGTGGACACTTCTATCCGGCTGGCTTTCCAGCAATCTCATCAAAATCATCGGCTGGGGCGCAATTGCCGCGTCTGTAGCCGCCATCCTTCTCGGAGCAAAGCAATCAGGCCGTACAGCAGAACGCTATGACCAACTCAAGAAAATAGTGGAGATAAAAGATGCTCAACTTCGCGCCACGCTGGACGCTCCTCGCACTCGCGCTGATCTTGTTAAGCGCCTGCGGGACGGCAAATTCTAACCCCGCCTGCGTCTGTCCGCCCATCAAGGAATACAGCCAAGAGTTTCAGGAGAAGCTTGCGGCAGAAATTGAGGCTGCGCCAAAGGAGGCAGTGTTTATAGAATCTCTCAGTGATTACGCGATTTTACGTGATCAGATTCGTGGTTGCAGATGAGAAGGTTTGTTTGATTTCCAGCGAACGACCATCTCTTTGCCTTTAAGCAAGCATACCCGTTCTTCATACGGGAAATCCCAAGTGAAGAATGCAATCCCCCTTTCTCACACGATTAATCGGCCTGCGACAAACAAGAATACCGTTATCAGGGTAGACCAATTCTTGAGCAAGACGATCAGGTTCATGGGGCCACATTAAGTGGCCAGCCAACTCTCCCTTGTGAATTTCTTGACCGAGCTTATGTCTCGGCAAAAACACTCCATCGCTTGGCGCTCTTAAAAAAGCATTTGATCCAAAAAACAGCTTTTGTGGAGATAATGCTGCTTCAACTTTCTTTTGAACTATGCCAGAGAGCGCTAAAATATTTTGGATGCCTTGATGCGCGATGGTTACACACTCTAAACTTGCTAGTTCTCCTCCCCCAATTTCTGTGGCTATTACTGGCTTCTTGTTTCTGTGACCAGCGGAGGCCGTTGTTTGTCCATTATCATCTATAACATACACATATTTTGTTCCAAATGCTTCAGCAAGGCGAAGGGACTTCTCATCCAGCTCTTTGTTTTTGGAAAGAGGAACTAGCGGCGCAGGAATGTACTCAAGGCTTCTTCCGCCAGAATGAATGTCAATAATAAAATCGCATTCAGGAATCAGTGCAGTCTCAATGATGTTGCATATTCTATCGGTTACAGATCCAATGTTCTTGCCAGGAAAAGCTATATTCATGTTCTGGCCATCTAGCGGAGATAGCCTTGTGCCGACCAGTGAGGCGTAAACATTTGACGCTGGAACAAAGATCAAACGACCATTAATATCAGATGCTTTAATGGATTGAACAAGAGTTGTCAGAGCTAATTGACCAACATATTCGTCCCCATGAATCCCTCCTAGCAAAAGTGCTGTTGGCCCATCACCATTTTTTATGACGACAACGGGCGTCGCTGCTTTGCCTTCAGCAGATTCGTTTGTTACATCAGAAACCCAAATATTTCCGAAGTTTTTTCCTTCTGCCTGTAGATCAACATCAATTGATGGATGGGCCAAGATCTCCTCCTAGCTATGAGCTACAAATTATTTTGCGTTTGTTGTTAGAGCAAAGAAACCCCGTTTCCCAATGCGCAGTTTAAGTTCTACCTCTTTCGGACACTCAACCTTTTGCAGAGGATCCGAAAGTTTTTCACCGTTTAAGGAAACGGCACTTGATGAGATGAGACGGCGCATTTGAGTTCGTGATACGTCAGGTTGTAACTTCGCGCAGAGATCAATCAAATTAATGCTCGTTTCCCCCTCAAACACAGTACTGGCGTCGATTGATTCATAGTTTTTCTCATCTGCGGCTTTGTTTTGAAATTGATTATAGAAGAACGCCGCTGCTGCTTTTGCGCTTTCTTCATCGTGATACTGTTTCACAATGTTCTCGGCGATCAGCTTTTTGACTTCCATCGGATTGGCCGTTCCAGCACCAAGTTGTTCCTTCAAATCAACTATCGTGTCATGCGAAAAATCTGTTGCAAGATCCAGATAGTTTGGCAGCAAATGGTCAGGTATAGACATCGCCTTGCCATACATTTGGTTCGGTTCTTCCGTTAACCCAATGTAGTTGTTGTGTGACTTGCTCATTTTCTCTTTGCCATCTAGCCCGACAAGAAGCGGCATAGACACAACAATTTGCCCAGGCTTTCCGTCTCCTTCTTGCAAGGCGCGCCCGACCAAGCAATTAAAAAGCTGGTCCGTACCTCCCATTTCGATATCTGCATTAATGGCTATAGAGTCGTAACCCTGCATGAGAGGATAGAGCATCTCGTGCATCCCAATTGGAATATTATTTGCATAGCGCTTATTAAAATCTTCACGCTGCAACAGTTGTGCCACTGTTGCCTTGGAAAGCAGTTTTACCACGTCGGTGAAGTTCATTTTTCCAAGCCACTCAGCGTTGAATCTCACTTCCAACCTTGATGTGTCCGTGTCTAAAACTTTTGACAATTGATCAAGATACGTTTTGGCATTCTCTTGAACTGCCTCCTCCGACAATGGGGGCCTCGCCTTGTTTCGTCCCGTTGGATCGCCAATGCGTGCCGTGAAGTCACCGATAATAACAACTAGCTTATGTCCTGCATTTTGAAATTGGCGCATCTTTCTTAAGACGACTGCATGACCGAGATGAAGGTCAGGGGCAGTCGGATCAAAGCCGAGTTTTACGACAAGCGGTCGGTTGGCCTTTTTTGCCTCTTCAAGTTTAGTTCTAATTCCATTGGGAGGGGTCTGAATGGCAACGCCGCGATTCAGTTCGTCCAATGTCTTGGCGGATGGATGTGTCATGTTTAAGCTCCCTGCTATTGCCTTGAAATCTTCTGATGTAGGGTTAGATTGAGTGAATCTACCAGCCGCCACGCCGTGCTTCGTCACGCTTTGAACGCCAGAACCCTTTGTATTTAGTACGTCATATTTCATGTTTATTCCATTCCAAATTATAACAAATCGTCATCATGTATGCTCTTTGCTGCTTTTTCTAAGTGATCAGTGGCCCCATATATAACTCTTCTTCCGAAGGACGGTGATTAGTAAGCCCAAGTTTTTGAGGCACGTCAAAGACACGAGGAGAGATAAAAAACGGGTTTTCTTGCGTATCACAATAGGCGCTCCCGACAATCATAACCTTCACGGCGGTGAAATCGACTTCAGGGACGGACAAATCAACAACGATCAAATCCATGCCAAGTTCTTGAATTTTGCTTAGACAGAACTCAAGGTCAATTCTAAGGTTGCCAGATGCTTTTGTTTCATACTCACGCAAGCTAACGCTTTTCGATCCAGCACTAATTAACGCCGTGTGAGGCGGAAGAACCTTCGCGCCCTTCAGTTCTTCTGAAAAATGCCTTTTAAGCCAAGCGTAAGAACTTCGGCCTTGGAACGCTTCAGTTACGGCTCTTGTTAACGCAATTTCTGGATCAAGATGGCTTCCAAAACCAAAGAAATAATCTGGCGTTCGGCGCTCATCGTAGAACTGCGCAAAGAAAATCGGAATGCCAAAATCTGAGGTAAAATCTTTAACGGAAACGTCCATTCCCTCAGCATCACAAAGTGAACAAATCATTTTAATGAACGGATTTTCTGTTGTTTCAAGATCAACATCCGGCAGCGAAACCATGTTGCGCATGAAGATCATTATTGCATCGCGCTCAAGAGCTTCATAAAAGCCCTGCAAAATTGCCTCTTCAAGATTGTTCCCCAATGAAAGTCCATCAGTATTCATCGGGGTACATGTAAACACGTTAGTTGGTGCGTTTGTATAAATCAAAGCAGAATATGCAGGAACCAGTACAGGTTTGTTCTTAATTAAGGAAAACCCAGACACCCAGTGCAACGGCAAATCGGGAGAAAAGGGGCGCATAAAATCATGCCCGAAAATCCTTTGACACTCTTGAGGTGTTGAGGTTGTTTTCTCAAAACGAGATTGAGAGTCCGGCGTAAAATGAATTAGAGATGCGGGACTTAATGCAATGTTCTGAACGTCTCGATATGAAGCTGTGATTAAATCTTCTGGCTCCCATGTTGCGGCACAATACCTCTCTAACGCCTCGCATAAGGCGCTTGCTTGAGATTGCTCAACCGTCTGCCCTTTGCCCATTGAATGGGCTGCAACAAACCGACGGATGCTTGTCTGACTTTCTAAGGGTGGAGCATCCAAACTACGGGATATTTTGTGACGGCATACATAGGTTGGTACGCCAAACTTCTCATCAAAATCAATTCGCTCTGGCTGATACAAAATATTGTCGCTCACATGTTTTTTGGCACGCCTCAACGTGCTTTCTATGTCCACGGATCGGGTCATATTACAAACATACCGTACAAATCGGTCTTGAAACTTTACTGATTCAATAGGTTTCATGTTGGCCTATGCAACAGCATTAGGATAAAGCGCATCGTAAAAAGCTGCATTTACGGTCTTTTTAAATCGGCAATAATCCGCAAACTTCTTATCCGCCGAAATGGTTGGCGATGGCTGTTTCCAAAGCCATTTAATCCGTTGGCATCCCTCGCGCCATTCACAATCTGTTTTGTCGCATTTAACAGCTGGATAATTTACCCACTGATAATCCGTGATGATCTTTAACATCTCGTCCATATTATCCATTGTCATCTTAAAGCTGTTGTCCATATCCATATCTGATAGGAAAACCTGCTTCTTGTTATGAAGGGACGTGAATTCAGGCGATATGTAAGAAAAGAGATTGAGCGGGGCTTTGTTATGAAAGTCCGCTACAACTCGGCGCAGATTATCATATAGATCGTTCAACTCTTCATCGGTTGGGCTTTCATATGGCAGATAATTTATCTCTTGAATGTTCGGAAGCTGCCCCAATTCCTCGTATACAATGCGGCAGACTTCATAAAGGTTCTTGAAGTCCGAGTTTCGTAGCACCGTTGCGCCAAGAAGAAGGGGCATGTCTGGAGAGTTATATTTTTTAATAATCCGCATTGTCTCTTCTGGTTTCAACGCCCCTCTGTCAGGAGATAAAGGGCTTTCCAGAGAAATAAATAAGTGGCTTATCACAGGCTTTGCTCGATCAATCCATGTCTGATCGATGCACTTGCCACCAGTTAGAACGTATGGTTTGGTTCCTATTTTCTTTAACGCACGTCCAGCCAAATCAAACAGCCTGTCTCCAAGCACAGTCGGATCACCACCGCTAAACCGATACGTTACTTCAGTACCAGAATTCTCTGCAAAATATTTTATAAAAGACGTGTAAACATCAAACAGATCGTCAGGTATATCTCGTCTAACATCTTTTTTGCCGCGCGCAGCAAAGAAATGGCAATATGTGCAAGCGAGATTGCAGCGCTCTGTTACGAGTATGCTAAAAGTATTGACAATATTTTTCATAACAGCCCTTTCAAAAAATGACCAAGTTGCCGTAGATTAGGTCATCTACGAGCAACTTGGCCCAGAGTATTTACCGAGGTTCGAGAGGCGTGATGCCGCTAGAATAAAAAACCGTAACAGGAACATTATCGCCCTTCATAAGGGTTTCCTGAACCTTCATGATCTTTCTGTCGTTCCGCTTCGGCGCATCGAGCTTACTTTGTTCAACGAGATTGTTCATAACGTACCTCCTATGTTGTGTTTGTGTTTTTGCCTACCCCTGCACAGAGCAAAGAAGTTCTTGGTTTGAAGGCGCAGGCTATTTTACGGTAGTGGTCTATTTGTTGTCGCTCAACCGGTATAAAAGGCTTTTTGGTCCCCTTAGCGGATACTTTTTGTTTCCTTTTCATACACGGGTGATCAACCCAGATTTAATGTGCAGTTCTATTTTGTTTCACCTCCTTTTCGTTCTCCGCCGCTTATTAAACGCGTCCATCAAAACACGGCGCATTTTTTGATATGAAACAGACTTGTTAGCTCCAGCAATTCGGGCCGTTCGCCACGGCCTTCTTTTGGGTTGCCGCTCTGGTTGGCTTTAACTCCAGCGCGCTATCGAACTCCGTTTTTGCAGCGGCAATTCTCTTTATAAGCTCAAGAGACGTTCCCGCAGTTATGTATGGATTCAGCACGTAGATTCTTAATGCGGTTACACCGTCTCCCGCAGGGGAATAAAATGATGCGGATGTTTTTCCGATTGCAAAGCCGTCAGCTCCACTAAACTTGCTCTTTTGGAGCCAACTATAAAAATCGGAATTATATGAATTGTTTTCTGACAACGCTGTGGCGTCGTGTAATTCCTTCTCATACTGTTGTGCTGGAATTACGCTTGAAGGATAGCAGCGAATGTAGACATCAGAGCCATAAGAAGAGTTGTTGGCGACAAATAAACCCGTGTCGTTGGATTCGCTGTTTACAGCGTCTCTCATTAACTGAGCCATCTCTTGCGCGTGTCCAAGCAAGATTTGATACCCCTTTTTGCCAAGCGCCGTTATTGTTAGCCATGTTCCAACCATGTTCGCGGCTGAACGAGATGTTTCCAAAGAATACTTGCCAGGATTATAAGCATTCTCGTCGAAAAAAAGCGGTGTCATCATCTGGCTATCACGCCCAAGATTAGCTAAATCCTGCTTGTTTCGCGCAATGATCATGCTTGAGACATAGGGGATATAGCCTGTTTTATGAAAATCAATCCCAAAGCTGTCCGCAAATTTAAACGTCTTTGCTAGATCGCTTGCGCGACGAATTTTAGCAAGAGCCTTTAAGCTAAAGCCCAATGAGTTATCTTGAAAATCATAGTCGGCAAAATGTAGGTATGACCATCCTATTACGCTATCGCTATGCACGTGTGGCGTATAATCCAAATGATGTTTTCTAACTAATTGGTCTCGCATGCTGGCTATTTGTTCAAAATCATCAATAGCCATGTTGGCCGTTGTCCCGCCCACGCCAACTATGCATGCAATTCTTTTTCCTAAACGAATTTGCTCGACACAAATCCTTTCAAGATCGTCCAAATCGGTTGTCTGGTCTGTATTTGAACGCGCAGTAAGATAGTTGTTGCGCCCAAGGCCTAGCCAATTGGTTGCATTCTGTTGTGCGTAGTGGGCTGGTTTAGACCCGATAACAACTAAATTGTTTTGGCTCCCCTTAAAAACAAAGTTTGGGTCTGCCCTTGATATGCCCATTTTGAAAGCATACAGGTTTGTTCCTGTTCCGCCGAACGTAAACAATCCTCCGGCCACTAAAGGGTCGTAACCAGCAAGTTCCGCATATACCTTGGCAACTTTCAATTCTGCATTAACAGAATTTGCGGCATCCTCTCCAGTTACTGCATTGGGCATGTAAAGTGACACGGCAAGGTTGGCTGCGAAATATGTCCATGCCGGAAGCGGAATAACGTTCTTTGTCATGAAGGGATGGCTTGCCTTTACTGAGCCTTCAAGTTCACCCATCAAACTGGGTAAAACATCAAATGGATTTTCTAACAAGTCATCCGAAAGTTGTGCATTGGCTGCAACATCGTCCAATTTTAGTTCTGGTTTTGTGCGCTGATACGTTGGGCCTACGCCTTGATGTTGAACAACCATGCGGACAGCTTCTTTAAGAAATGCCATTAGGTGATCGGAATTATTGCCGTCTGGCCTTAGAAAATAATTCTCTCTGATTTTCTTAAGGTCGCTCAAATATGGATAGTTTCCGTCATCATTGTTAGATTGCATAATGTTCTCCCGTTTTTATATGAATATTCAAATCGGCAATTTTTATGTTGCTTGCTTGCTCTTCCCCCATACGGCCAAAAACTGTTTTCTTGCAAAAAGCGAGAGCTTGTTTGAATCAAGAACAATCAGCTTTGAAATTGAGTCCCCGCGAGGAATGGCAATTCCAATCTTTTGCCCATAAATACAGATGGCCGTGATGTCGCCGTAATCTTTTGATAGAAGACGCACTTGAATGTTCTGAGATGTCTTTGAGTCATCTGAAGCCTTAATGGCAAGGCATTTAATTGAGGTGTCTTCGCAAAGTGCGCACAGGCCGCTGAGCCGTTGAAGATTCTTTAGCCCACACAATTTTGTGAACGCCGCTACGGATGAAGTAGCGATTAACACTTCTCCGCCAGATTTTCTGATTGTCTTGTACACATCATCAAAAAACTCTTGGCCACTACACGCTCCATCAAAAATGTAAACATTTTCAGCGCGACGGCGAACACCATCTCTTTCAAGAAACTCTATCCCAGCCAATTGAAGTGAGCCAGAAATGGCATCGGTTGTCGAACGGCGCGGCGAAATGTATCCAAGCTCCATTTTTCGTATCGCTGCTAAGGAGAGTCCTGATGCCTTCACTAAGTCTCGTTGTGACCAATCAAGCAACGCGCGCGCAGCTTTTATTTGTCTGGCACTAAGGGGGCGTGTGATCATTTTTTCTAATCCCTTAAAACAATGAATGAAGGTTGTATTTTTCGCGCCCTAATTGGGCCGTTTCTGCGTGTTCGTTCTCAATTTCTTCCGAAACCAAAACGTGATGAGCTTCCTCGATCAACGAACGAACAAGGTCGCTCTGTACGCCAACCGTCTCGAAAAACGTTTCCTTGCTCATTAAACGGTGGCTCTGCTTTTGCCTCGGCCAAGCCCGTCCTTCACCTGCCATGCGCCCAACAAAGACGATAGTTTGTGCGCTTTGGTTCTGACGGTTTTTTGTTTTTATAATCGTGACGGGTTTCACGAGGCCAAGTGAGATATTCGCTGTCTCAAAAACTTCGCGCCGCGCCGCCGCTTCCATATCGTCATCATCCCATTCAATGCGTCCGCCAGGCAGGACGAAGCGGCTTTTGCTCTTGAGCGCCAACACGTGATTTTGATCGTCGAAGACAACAATTTTGACGTATTTGATTTCTTCTGTATCCAACGACTGATCAGCAACAAAACGAGGCTTGGTTTTAAGCATATCGCGCCTCCCGTTCATAAGAGGAACCGATGCCGTTTGCGCGGCACTTAAGCTCGATGGCGGCCAGCGCGTTGGCGAAGTGCCAAAGGGCAGCGATGTCTTGATGTGTGAAGCCTTTGTCGTGAAGGTCTTGCGGCTGGCAATTTCCGCTTTCTAAGGTTGTTTCAATAATGACATCGGCCATGCGCGCGACGGGTTCATATTTTTTGTCTGTCGGTGTCGTAATTTGATCGACAATACGGCGTGGGTGGATGGCTTTAGTCATGGCCTATCTCCCTGATTTCGGAGACAGAGAGCTCCATGCGGAATATCCCAATATGAGAAAATACCAAAGTGCTTTCCTCTTGCCCGCAACTGGCAGGAATGGAGACGACGGCCTCATTTTGAACAAACTGGATGCCTCGACGCGCGAAGACATCAACCAAGGTTTTGATTGTTTCTTCCTTTGGCGAATAAATGCTGTGTTCGATATTCTTGATCGTTTCTGCCGATAGTCTTGCTTCCTTGGCAAGCTCGCCACGAGACCACCCAAGCATGCCGCGCGCTGCGCGCAGCTGCGACGGGCCGATGGCGCAATCTTTGAGGCGTATCTTCGTATTTTCATTATTGGTCATTGATATCCTCCCGCTTTTCTGTCTTCGATTTCCTCGTCGAGATATTTCAAGACCAGATCGGCTAATTGTCCCGTCGAGGCCTCCGCGTAGAACACCCATTGCTTGCGCCGCGATTTGCGCTGTTGAAGGCGGTCATAAAATTGGATGAGGGTTTCACGATCTTCGGGCAATTGGGTCTGCTCTCGCTTTTGCAAATCTTCGATGTGCATGTTGATCGCCGCATCGGTCTTCGCCGCGCCCTTGTCGTCGGTAAGGCCGATGGTCTTTGCAGGGAATGCCTGCGAGAGATGCAAATCGCAAAACTCGTTCATGAGCTTTGCAAGCTCGATGATCTTTTGATCGGCATCTTTTGACTTGGCGATTTCGCCTTGTGAAATCATGCTTTGAAACGCCAGCATAAGGCTGAGCCGCAATTGTTCGTCTTTGGTCATTGTCATCTCACGCCTCCGCCATATCAAAATGGGCAAAGCATTCGGCCATATCCCAGCAACGCTCAATTTCTTCATGAGAAAAGCGTTGGTCGAGAAGGTCTTTAGGCTTGCACTTGCCCTGGGATTTCATCGTCGTGGCAATGGCGACGGCCATCTTTTGGCAAACGGCGAACCCGTTGCCGGAATCATGGGAAAGGATGTCAACAATGATCATTGTACGCTCCCTTCCTCTGGTTCTTCGTCGCACAGGTCGACAAGAAACTTGATAACGTCCTCGTAAGAACGAGAAGGCAGGTGATCTATGTTTGCCGCAGAGAATTTCGTGGAAAGGCGCTGTTGGATTTCTTCTTCCCGTGCGCCGATATTCATGGACGCGTAGGCTACAAGCGCCCGAACGGAAATCATCTCGTTCTCGTTGAGCCCAGTGATCGACGCTTTATGAGTCAGCGCGCCGTTTCCATTGGAGGGACGGCTTGGATTGATGGTAATGGGCATCTGTTTCAGCGACATCGGTGAAATCCTCAACACAACCTTGTTGAGTCCATATGCCGACGGTTCGCTTCAGAAGGGCACGACTATTTTTAGCAAAATTTGCCATTTAAAGCGGCTTAAAATGGCAAAAAACGCCATTAACCTTGGAAATGGCAAATTCTGCCATTGTTGTTGGCATTTTTTGCGACGGGGAGAATCTGCTCAAGCACTCAACATTTTTTGATCGCGTTTTTCACGCCGGAGATGCGAGGAGGCATGATGAATATGATTTCAGGAGATTTGGCGGACATGAAAAAGGCAGCATATAGCCGCCTTTCTTGAAACGATTATAACCGAGATTTACGCGGCAGCCGTTTTCTTCCACGTGGCCTCAAACAACGCCTTGTGATAATAGGCCATCTCAGAATCGCTGATGATCGTAAACTGATATCCACGACCGACCCCTCGGATCATCACAAACTTTTTATCGTAGATCAGGCATCCCGGAAGCGGGTTGTCTGGATCGGACGCAATTGTTCTGAAGGCAATCTTTTTGTATTTTCCCGCTTCCGTATTGGTTTCGCTTCTAACAAGACAGCGAACCGCAGCAAAATCGTCAATGCGCCGAAGCCACTCGTGATTGTTGCAGAAGATGTCGAAAAACTCTTTCGAGCTTTCCGTAACAGCTAGGACGCTCCCGCCTTGCCCTGAAACGACTGTCTGCATGAGATTGGTGTACAGAGAGAGATGTCCGTCCTGCCCATCGCACTGCATGATTTCCTTCCGGCGCTTCTTGATGCCATCGGGGATAAATTCCAGCCCCTTGCGTTCGAAGGCCTCGCAAATGAGGCGCGTTGTGTCGTCGCGCGGAGAAATGTTCCCGTCCTCAAGGTTACGGATCGTATTGGCCGCTAGTCTGCACGCCGAGGCCAAGTCCTCGCGCGACCAGTTCAACATGGCTCTTGCACCACGTATTTGTTCGGCACTAATTTGCATTATTAAATCCCGTCCTTCAAAATCAGTTCACAACGTTGTTCATTTTCAAATCGACAAGATATTCGATGGCGTTTTGATACAGCCGTGATGGCAATACCTTAACTTCGTTGACGCCGAAATGAGAAGTCAGAACCTCACAAACCGTCGTTTCATTTACTTCCTGCGTATAGGCCACATAGGCAATCATGCCGGAAATGGCCTGCAGTTCGACATTGTTCAGGGGCCTCTCATGTGCCTTGCGAAGCGCGGTCAGGCCAGCGGTCAAAAGGCGCAGATCGCCGGAGGCTAAATCGCCGCCCTCTGTTGCTTCGCTGTAAATCTCTTCGGGAGTCTTTGTGGATTGAGGCTTGTTCATCTGTTCGCTCCTTAATTGATAGAGGTAGGGGTAACGGTGGAGCAAACGCTGGCCTGATACTCGTTGGTGGCACTAATAAAGAAGGCCCAACGGTCCTCAAGGGCCATAGGGGGATGTTGAACTTTGTTGTCGCGTTCCCAAACATGAAGGATGTCCCAAATGAAGTTTTCGCCATGTTTTTTGTAAAACGTCTCAAAATCCAACATTTTCTGTCTCCGTTTGAAAAGTTTCAAAGGCCACTTTGGCTCCCGATTTCTGTAACCTAAAGGATTTTTGCCATGAAAGCAATAGAAATGTTTTGTGAAAGGGACTGACGATACCTCTCACAACAAACGTCTTCACAGCCAATCGTTAAGATTTTAGCCCTATATTTTAACCATTTCGAACAGACCTACTTAAAATTAGTCCAAACCTACCAAAAAACGGTAGATTTTATTTATTTTACGACACTCTTTTCATTTTCAAAAGTTTGTGCTACAAATAGAGACGGTTGTTTTCACAAGGAACGGAAGCCATGCCAACAGGAAGACAAATAAGAGCAGCAAGAATGCTTATTGACTGGGAAGCTACAGATCTTTCTCGGAGCGCGAACCTGAGCACCGAAACGATTTTGAAAATTGAGCGCGGGGAAGCAAATCCCAAACCCGATACGACGGAAAAGATAATTAATGCGTTGCGCGATGGGGGCGTGGAATTTGACGGGGAGCGTGGGGTTAAATTGATCCTTGAGGATTACAGAGTTTTTGGAGGAGAGGATTGTTACCTAAGACTTCTTGATGAGGTTTTTTTAGATCTACATGCAAGGAAGGGTGCGGAGGTTTTGTTCATTTGCGTGGATGACGCGGTTTCATCCCCAGAAATCATCGATGCCAACAAGCGCATTAGGAATGCTGGCATCAAGTGTAGATACTTATGTTCAGAGACGGCAACAAAATTTGATTATACACTTGAAGACTATAGGGCAATTTCTAAAGAGTATTTTAAGAATAGCGTTATGGTTGTTTATGATGAAAAAGTTGCAACTCTTAGAGGAACGAACAACGGCGTTCTTATAGTTAGAGATAAAGACCAAGCAGAGATGCTACGCGGTTTATTCAACATAGTCTGGTCACATTCGAAGTCGCCTAAAAACGGAGTTAAATCTAAATGACAACAAGGTATAAAATCGAAGTGCGCAACTGCCCAAACTGGAGAAAACAAAGGGCAACAACACTTGGTGTGAGCATTATGAGCCCTAATTGGCAGGGAGAGAAGTTTCAGGCGATAATGGAATTTGCGTCAGAAAACTTTGAAGAAATTCGCATTGATGTCACAGATGCTCTATACAGACACAACTTTATGGCTCAGGGCCTCGATGAAGAACAAGCCTTTGCGCAGGCAACAGCTGCGGGTTCTCTCTGGCTTACACAACACGCCGACATTATCATGGCATCCCCTGTAAAACCGCAGATTATCAGATGGGCGCGCTGGTATAAACACGCCGACTTTGAAGCGGTTCACCATAAATTCGTTTCCCTCTATAATTCTTCGTCCGTTTTCCATGACGCTGTAGAATCCGATATTATGAACTTTTATCGCAGGGCGAACAATAGATGTCATGAATCCGAGAGGCAGCACAGCAGAGACTTTCTTATTGAAGAAGTTGCTGTGATAACTCTTCAGGCAAGAGAGTTACCCTCAGTGAAGATTTATCCTGGTGAAGAATTGAATTGCTTAAATGTTGTTCGCAGAGGGCTTGTTGAAGATGCTCCGACAGGTCTAGAGCGAGAACAATATGCAAAAATAAAATTTGAAACGCGTCCAGCGTATAAAAAGTCTCTTTCCGTATATGGAACGCAAAAGCTTGCTGTGGCAAGTCTACTGTGAAATTTGGTTCCTGATGGAGCCTCTCCTTCATGAGGAGCAGCTGGCTGTGGTTCAGCGTTTTGCTTGACTTGAAAGAGGTAGGTCATTGAGAAACTTTGTCACCGCCTCAAGATCACGAGCGGGTATATGGCTCAAATCGCAAATGCCGAAGACCCTCTGGGTTATCTCAAAGATTTCCGCTTCCTCGGTTTTTATCTCGTAGGCGACGTGACGGATCAGCATGGAGAGCGTATGCACCTCTTTGAGGTCAAGCGTTCTGGAAAGCTCGCAGCCCTTGTCGGCAACAACCTTCGCTTTAAAAGAGAGAATGTTCGAGGCAGTATCGTCGCTCATGTCCAAAAACCTCTTTGTAAAAAGTCTTAAAAGAACAACCCCATTATATCGTTAACGCGACCTAAAATCAAAACAATGCAGCACGGAAATCCGCACAAAACATAGTAAATGGTACGATTTTTCTCTTGATTTCTTCTGTGCAAGCAAATCCGGCCTGCACCCCAACGAAGGCGGCCTGAAGCTGCCAGTCCCCGCCGAGGTGCCCGATTTCATCTGACGGGATCCCATGAACCAATCAGGCGGCGGGCGTATAAACGCCTACCTTTGTGGGCTACGAACGGGGTCGCCGCCATTCCCACCGCCACGCTTGATCTGCCCCTCGTGCAGCGTCTCCCGCGGTCCCGACGTTTCTATGGGTCTCGGTCCCCGACTGTGGCGCTCAAAGCCTTTCGGCCAAGCAGCCGCTTCAGATTCGTAGAGAAAAATATATTCGTGATAAAAATGGTTGTCTTCTAAAAAGTTGGGTAAAACTTTACCCAGATTTTATCTGGCCAACCAAAATTTGTCGCACGAAAAAACGCACCATATAAGTTTGAAAAAATTCAGCCTTACCATCACGAAAAGCCTAATTATTTGCCTATAGATGCGCGTGCGATGTCCCTTTAAATGTCCCCATAAATGTCACATTAAATGTCACAATAAAGGGGCTATAGTGGGCAAAGGCTTTGCTCAAATCTTATCGCACAGCAGTTATTTTAGACGCTGCGGCAAAGACTGTCTCTCGCAAAAATGGTGAAAGTTTGCATGTTGTTAGAGGGCCTCTTGATCAAGCCAAACAGCCGTTTTCTTGTGTGCTGGACATCAGAACAAGGCTCGATGCGGACCTAGAAACGGACCTATAAAATAAAAACGCGCACCACGATGCGTGAGTGCGCGTTTGAAAAGGCAAAACGGAAGGGCTCAGTTCTTCATGTCGCTTGGGTTTGTGAAGTCAACAAAAAAGCTGATGAGGTCATTGTAGGATGACACAGAGACGTCCTCAATCTTTGAGACGCCGAAATTCTTGCAGGCCATCTGAAGGATTTCAGACCCATTGATTTCCAAAGTGTAGGACACATAGGCGACCAAGGCAAAAACGGATTTGATTTCGCGGTCGACCAGTTTTCTTGTCGGACTATAATCGAGGGCTGAGGCGATGGTTCTTATCTCGCCAGAAATAACGTCTGAAGAAGTATCCTTGCTCATCGGTGCAATCCTTTTCTGAAAAAGTCATAAGAACGATTTGCGCAGTATACCAGAAAAGAGCACCTGATTTCAAAACTTGCGTGGTTCCCCAGCCGCCCAACATGAGAGCAGTATGGGTGCGTTTTGGGAGCAAAGTATGGGTGCAAACCGATAACGATTTGAAAGAGAACATAAAAACTCGAACAAAACCGGAAGCAGCCGATACAGTTTTGCAAGGAAATGGCTAAAAACACCTTGTTTGTGTCCGATAAAAACGAAAGGAGTTGCTTTTGATTTGAAACGCGCGTAAAAGTAGATAATCGAGTTGAATCAAAGTGATAGCGCAGATCCTTGGTAAGGACGGGGTCCGCGGTTCAATTCCGCGCGGCAGCACCATTAGATTTTCTTGCCGAGCGCAGCGAGGCTTAGAAAAGCTTATGTCCGGCGAAGCTTTAGCGTAGACGGACGGCCTCCATTATTCCGAATGCCCCGATGACCCCATCGGCGCAAATATGCAGAACTTTGCAAGAACATCGTCCAAAAGTGGGGGAAAAGTGGGGGAAGAAAGAGCAGGATAGAAAAACCCTTGAGAGAAAGCGTAGAATAACGCATTATCTAGAAACAAACTAAGCCCTTCTGCCACTTGTAAAACAGCAAAACAAGGGCTTCTCCTTAACGGGACATCACATGAAACTCACAGAATGCAGCATAGTCTTTGCACAGAAAGTAGACCCCGACCGCGACAATCAGCTTCATTTCATTGATGTGCCTTCATTAGATTTTTTGGTGCGCAAAAGCATTATTAGAATGGACGCTGAGTGGGAACCTGAACAAAACGAACTCACTTCAAGTCGCCCTATTTTTGCAAAATCAATTTCGTTCAAGAACAAAATAAGTATAGCAAATGATGTTGGAAAATTAGTTATCAAGCAAGATTTTTGCAATGAGGAAAAATATGATCAACTACAAAAGCTAGCCAAAAAAATCCTTGGAAAACTAGAGAAAATACCCTACGCAGGAATTGGCGTAAATTTTCTATCAGCTATGCCATGTGATAATGCAGAACAGCAGATAGTAGATAAGTTCTTAAAGTATATTCCGAGCATATCTGATGAAAACATTGTAAGGGGAGCATTCTCCTATGTGCATCAATTAGATGGAGCCGCTGTTACTGTAGAAGTCAGTCCCGTTAAAAAAGTTGATGGAGCGTCTGCGTTATGTATGAGCTCAAACTACCATTTAGACACAGAATACCCAAAAAAAATGTTGGAATGGATTGACAAAATACCGGAACTGCAAAAGGACTTTTCATCACGGCTTCAGAAGCTATTCGGAGAGGCCTAAATGGTTGACAGCTCTTCCAGATCAAGCAACGTATTTTCCCTTTTACGCAATGAGACTTCTATCCCCATTAAACCCAATTACGGATCATCTGACGGAGGGGCTGGAGGCGGAGGGGACGTTGAACAGCGGCTTTCCTCTCTTGAAAATCAGGTTAAAGGGATATATCAGGCATTAACCTCTATAGGCGAGAGCGTAGAAAGTATTGAAAGAAGAACTAGGGCGCTGGACAAGCCTCTTTCACCAGAAAAGGTTTTGCTATGGCTTGCAGGGGCGATAGGGATTGTATGTGCGGCATATGCCTTCGTCACGCCGCTGTTTATTGACGCTAAGATCAACACAAAAATGGAAAAAATTGATAACATAATTTCTCGTGTAGAACAGAGCGTTAATAAGAACGATAGTGTATTGGAAGCTGTGAACCGCATAGAAAAGGCTGTAATTAACAACGGGGACGCGATTAACCAGAAAAAACAAAAAGCTATAGCCGAATAATTACAAGAACCGCTATAACATCTGAGGTAATTTCCGCCCCGCCTCCCTAACAACCTCAATATCCCCCGCCTGATAACGTAGAGAGCTTTTAACGTCTGTGTGGCCGAGGCGATCCATAATGGTACGCAGAGAGGCTCCCTGCGCGCCCCGCATGGTTTCCGACAGTATGACGCGCCATGTGAGGGATAGGACGTTCGAAAAAATTCTTTGCATCTAAGTGTTCCTTCGTTTTCAGA
Source organism: Micavibrio sp. (assembly GCA_020718105.1). Lineage (GTDB taxonomy): Bacteria > Pseudomonadota > Alphaproteobacteria > UBA9219 > UBA9219 > UBA8914. Next base: position 22,176 of record DYDA01000024.1, read on the forward strand.
CAAAAAATCGCTTTTATGAATCAACTCAACGCTTTATCTAACCCGCGTCTAGTACGATGCGCCTATTTAGCCTTTGACAGCCGTTGCACTTAGTGCTATAGTAATAACTAAAGTTAGGGGCTTGAATGATATCATTCAAAACGAAGGCTTTTGCCCGCTGGGCGAAAAAGGAAGGGCTTGACGATGCAGCTCTTTGTAAAGCACTCCACGAAATGGAGCGCGGGTTGTATGAGGCTGATTTAGGCGGGGGCGTTTTAAAAAAGCGGATAGCGAGATCAGGAGAAGGGAAAAGAGGCGGCTTTCGCACATTGATAGCGACGAACAAAGAGAACCGCTGGTTCTTTATGTTCGGTTGGCCGAAAAACGAACGCAGCAACATTGATGCAAGAGAGGAGACCGCGATTAAGAAAATGGCCTCGCATCTTTTAACCCTGAAGCCAACAGAGTTGGCAGCGGCAAAGCAGGAAGGCGAACTTATAGAAGTGGCTATGAAACCTCATAGCTAACATTAGGAACACTGAAGCACAGGAGGCACATACCAATGCCGACAAAAAAATCAGCTATACTTAAGGCCATGCACGAAACCGCAACGGGCTTGCATCGTGCGGGGGTCATGGATCAGGTTACATTAAAAGAATTCGACCGGCTGTGCTTGCCCCCAGTTAAAGATCTGGCCCCCGCAGCAATCAAAAGAATCCGCCAAAAGGAACGGGTCAGCCAAGCTGTGTTTGCATCTCTTCTCAACACGAGCCTTTCAACTGTTCAGAAATGGGAGGTTGGTCAAAAAAAGCCAACTGGAGCGGCGCTCAAATTACTTCACATTGTCCAAGATCGCGGTCTGGATGTAGTAATGCACACCTCATGACAATTACCGTGAATTTATCATCCACTATGCCTTAACCTGTTTCTTATTGAGTTCCTCGCCGTTCGACTGCGTCAGATTTAAAATTTGCTCAATTCTGGCTGCGAGTTTTTCAAGCGCTTCACGTTTTTCGTTTGCATATGAATGGCGGTCATAGGTTCCCTCGACCCCGCCAATAACGTGACCAAGCACGCGCTCGGAAATATCCGGGCGCACACCTGCGCTCGACATGATAGTTTTGGCTGTTCGGCGTAAGTCATGAAGAGTCCAATTGGGCATCGGCTCGACCTTTTCTCCTTTCTTTGCTTGTTTCCGCATTGCCGAAAGGATGGCCTCGTCTAGCGCGGCCTTACTCTTACCAAACGCTGAGAATGGTGTTTTGGCGCTTGATGCAAACACATAATCGCATTTACTGATTTTTTTCCGCTCTTCGACAAGGCCTAGAACTGTTTTCGATAAGGGAACAAAATTGGGGCGCTTTGTTTTGTATCTTTCCGCAGGAATGGTCCACATTCCATCCTCATTAATTTCTTTGAGACTCATGCTTGCAACTTCATCGCGTCGTTGTGCGGTAAGCAATAAGGCCTTCACGAGGGTGCCGAATGTTCCAGCCTCGTCAAGCACTGGCCAGATGATACGAATTTCGTCATCGCTTAGAACCCGCGTGCGCGCGCGATCTTTTGTGTTGGCGCGGGGCGTAACTCGAACAATGGCTGCGTTCAAATTAAAAACATCATCGCGCTCGGCATACCAAGTGAGCGCTTTCCGAAGATTCTGCCGTGCCCTGTCGGCCATAACAGGGCCACGCTCTTTTTCAATCTGATCCAACATTCTTGCGACGTGAGATCGACGCAGGTCGTAAATTCCAACTTTTCCTATGGCAGGCTTAACCAACCGTTTAAATGTGCTTTCGTATGCGTCAGCGGTACGCAGGAGCCGTTCCTTATCGCGTACATATTGTTCTATAAAATCGTCAATCACTTCCCCCACAGTCCGTGTTTTAGTGGGCTTTATTTTATCATTTAGAGGATTGTCCCCACGATCAATGCGTTGGCGTATTTTCTTTGCTTCCTGGACGGCTTTGAGTACAGACCAATCGCCAAACCGGCCTATCGTATAGCGCCGAAGATAAAACGCTTAACTCACGCCGGACAGTCCCTTTTGTGACGGGGCGCTTGTCTTCAACATAAACAAGACCATCCTTTTTCCTTATCACGCGCGGCTTTCTCGTACGCTCATGCTCGTATTGTTTAAACGCTTGGGGTGTCAGGTGTGAAACTTTTGCATGGGGCCCGAAGAATTTGATCAAAGAGTCGGCACACCGATTGGCAAGGCCGATTGTCTTAAGATCGTTCTTTCGCTCTTGGACATATTGCTGCAGGGCCGTAATAACAAAGAATCCTTCCGGCGGCCTAATCTCTTCGCAACCAATATCCAATGAATGTTTGACCAAAAATTCTCCAAGAGCGTATTCGGCCTTTGCGCGATCCCGCGTTCCCGTGCTAAATCTCCGCCAGCGGCGTTTGACGGGATCCTTCCAGTAAACGTACCACGCATGCTGATTGGGTTCTTTTCCAAGCCGTGGGGCAAAGGGTTGTCTTAACATTAGTGGCCTCCATATGTTTGTGGAAGCCTACGATGATAATACACGATCCCTTGATATAATGTGCAAACGCTTACTGAGCTCTGGCGTTGGCGTTACATGTCGGTACTTTTTTCAATAGCTCCGGCCAACGTTCGGTCCATCCCTTTTCGTGCGTGACATTATCAATGATGTGCAGCGTAACACAACTTGTGGGTTTAGAAGCGGCAAGAAATCCTTTGGCTATAACAGGGCTGATGACATCATCATCCGCCCCACTAAAATGTATCTGCGGAATCGTCGCAACTTTACGGGCCTCCTCCATCGCATTAAGTGATCCCATCATTGGCGTCACATCATGCTGGCGGTTTACCTCGACATGATCCAGATTACCGACGATTGTACGAATGGATAAAATATCATTACGTCGAGCCGCTACAAGAACGGCCACAGCCCCGCCGCCCGAGTAGCCGATCAAATTAAGCTTGGGTTTTGGGGCATGGACAATCAGTTGATCTATCGCCTGATCAACTGATGCAATGACCTCTTCAGAAAAACGACGATCTGTCCAATAGGTGACTTTGCAATTCAAGTCGCGATCAAGGGGCGTGTACTGGCAAGGTCGCGCTATATAGATGACATTTGCGGCTGGATCGAGAGCCGCCAAGGAGAGGCCTAGCGCCTTGCGCGGTGTCGGATTCCATGACGGTTCAGACGGTGATATCCATGCCAACCCGTCGCCTTCGATATAGACATCAATCGGCTGGGTCTTGTCGATTATTTTCGAATAGGACGTGAGCAAAAACGGCTTGGTCTCAATCTGCCTGCGTTGCAGCCCCGACGCCGAAGCCAACGTATCCGCATGAATAATAGGGTCGGAGGCACAACCGACGACAAGCAACCCCAACAGCAGGGACGCGCCGCCAAGAAGAGAACCCTTTTTCATAACCACCAACCTTTGGACTTAAAACTCCTGACGGAGTTGCAGCATAAAGTTATGTCCCAAGTACTGTTCGCGAATTTCAGAATCATATTTTGCCGAGAAGCTTAGACCGGATTCAGATTTTGCTTCAAGCCCAAGACCGACGATGCCAGCTTCTTGCGCGAGCTGGATACCTTGTGTCGTGAAGGACGAACCACCTGCGTAACTTGAAGTTATTGAGGGCGCATTCGTGTTGAACTCATGCATCCATGCGCCGCGAGCGCTTGGGACAAACTTCCATGATCCCTTTACACCAACCGTACCGGATACTTTAGCACCGAGGCCCGAACGGATCGAGTCGGTGTTCTTGCCTTTGACTGTCAGGTCAGCGCCCGGCGCGCCGCTTTCCGTATAGCCGCTTTGATCGAGGAAATTATAGGCCAACGTCGCAAACGGGGTCAGGATCACCCGGACAATCTGCATCGGATATCCAACCTCGGCGCTCGCCCCGTATTGTTTGCCAACATAAGACCCCTTGGCTGTTTGCGTTGTCCCAAGCGCATCAACGAGGCGCGTACTGCGGTAATCGTGATAGCCCATCGTTACGGCTCCATCAACGTACCAAGGCGTGCCTGTATAGGTTCCATAGATGGTTCCGATATAGGAATTGATGCCGAGGCCGCTGCCCTTGCGGTCGCCCGTCTCATCAACGTTCGTGTTGGCATAGGCCAGCAACGCGCCAGCCCGCAGGTTTTTCAGCACGCGAGCATCGGCACCAAAGGCCGCCCCGCCCGTCGCCGAGTCGTAGCCGTTGACGCTTTCGCGAATACCTTCACTGACAAGTGAGCCGAAGCCCTGCGTCCAGACACCGCTGCCGCTCAGAGCCTCACCGGAAGAGATGCCCTTTTGCTCGATTTGTGCGCCGCGCAGGGTCTCTTCGCGCACGGAAAGCGTGTTCAAAGCGGTTCGAACAGTCTCTATCGTTGCGGCGCGATCGCTATCGTTTGTTTGCGGCGCTAACTGGGCACCAGCCTTATTAAGTTGCTCACCCGTTGTCAGATTCTGAAGCTCGCTTTGAAGGGCCAGAACGGCCGTGTTAGAACCGGTATAGCTGTCGAGGTTTCCAATCACGGGCATCACGCCTGTATTGACGCCGCTGATTTCAGAAATCACAAAGCGCGAGGCGGTCAGCACGAGGTCTTGCGCACTAAACGCATTGCCATAAAAATCAGTTCCTGCCGTTCCCGCCGAGAGGCTCCAACGCAACAAACCGGAAGACGCCACGGTCGAAATCGCGGACGGATCAACCGCCGCCACGCCCGTGTTGCCGTGAACGAGCACGATCTTGTCATGATTATTGATGGTCACGCCGTCGCTCACCGTTGGCGTCACGGATAGGCCTGTCAAGAAGGTCGCGTTCGTTGTGTTGCTGGTATTGATGATGTTGCCAGAGCTCGCGCCACCGATCGTCGTGGTGATCGTGCCGTTGGTGCCCGTGATATTCCCGTCAACCGTAACAGTATTGTCCCCCAGTGCAAAGGTACCATTGTTGGCCATCGCGCCCGTAAAGGTTTTGCCTGTCGTGCCAACGCGCAAGATAGAACCGTTGCCAATGTTTGTGTTGGTTACGAACATATCGTCGTTGATGAGAGTGGCGCCACCCGAACCTGTAAGGTTCAGCGCTTTCAACTCGTGGGTAGAATTGCCAATTGTCCCGAAGGTGTTCGTGCCGCTGGTATTGGAAATAGTAAGTGTTCCCGTGTTACTTGCACTAGTGTTGGCAGAAGTAATATCAGATCCTCCCGTCGCATCCGTCAGTGCCAATATTCCGTCATCCCAGAAAGTAAGGACTCGCACGTCAACGGTATTCGAGGCCGTCGTTGTTCCGGTGTTTTGTACATAAAGGCCGGTCAATCTATCGGTTGCCGAACTGCCCAACTTTCCAGAGAAGGTCTGCCCTGCTGCTAAGGCGGTAATATAACCGCAGCCGATTGTCCCGCAGCCCGTTGTTACGACGTCGCTTGCAAAAGTTGTTCCACCTGTCCTAAGGGCCAGAGAACCATCATTGGAGCCTGTGAACGTGGTTGTTGTGATGGTAGCGTTGTCATAGAAATTGACGCTTCCCGATCCGTTGATAGTAAGGGACGAAGCTGACACATTGCTTGACATTTCCAGATCTGCGCCACTGCTGATTGCCATGTTTTTAGCATATAAATCCCCTGACACTGTTGTCATGCCACCGTTGCCTGTGATGTTGAGATCTTTCAGCGCATGCGTTGAATCGCCAATAGCCCCAAAAGTATTCATACCACTGGTATTGCTGACAGTCAGTGTGCCTTTATCGTCAGTTACCGTCGTCACTGCCGTGATATTGGAGCCGCCAGCCGCTCGTGTCATCTCCAGCGTTCCATCTTGCTCAAAGGACAGATTAGCGGCATCAATAATGTTAGAAGCTGTCGTGGTGCCTACATTGGCTATGACAATGTCCATCACTCGATCCGCCGTTGAACTACCAAGTTGACCCGACAAAGTCGTGCCCGTGCCGCTTACTGTGACTGTACCATAACCGCTTGTGCCGCCACCTGTTGTGACAACATCTCCCGTAAGGGTCTTATTGACCCCTGTCATCCGCAAAGTGCCAGCACCCGTGAAGGTTGTTGTACCCGTTATATCACCGCCACTGTTAAGTATGCCCGTGCCAGCAATCCCTATCGCCGTTGCGGCGACATCACCCGCAACAATCAATGTCGCGCCGTTGCTTACATTAACGGCTGCCACGCTTGTGCCTGAACCAACTGCCGTTGCAGATGACGTGCCTGCTGTTGCATTCAAAGTACCCTTGCTGCCTGTGCCGCCAGTAACGATGCCAATATGAGAACCAGAGGCATTGTTGATAATGTCGTTTCCAGACCCGAAAAGAATATCCCCCGTAACAGTTGAAAAAGAACTGCCTAGGTTTAACGTAATCGAAGATGCGTTAGCACTATTATCAATGGCACCTTCTATGGTGCCTTGTGTGTTGGTAATGGTGCCCGCAGCACCATTGGCTAGCGTGATTGCCGTTCCTGAACCTGTATTTCTTATATTGCCTAAGTTATTGTTGATAGTAAAACCAGTTGCGCCGCCCAACAGGCTAATGGTTGGCCCCGTGGAATCCGAAGATATTACCGCGCCATCATTGTTATTAATGGTGGCTCCGGCTGCATCAACCCGAATGATGGACTGATTTGAACCAGCTGCCTCTAATATATCTTTCCAAGCGGCGTTTGTGATTGTGGCATTCGTACCGCCCGCAACAATATCAATAACAGGCCCACCCAAGGTTCCCGTTGTGGTGATAGCTTCCGTTGCATTCCCATTTGTCGTATTTATGCTTGCACCATTGCCATTGATCGTCACAACGGCCCCAACCGAGTTATCCACGGTGACCTTGTTTGCCGTTGTATAGGTCAGGCTTTCCCCCGCCCCAAGAGCAATTGGTGCGGTTACATTCGCGCCGTTGACAACGACCGAAGCCGCCTGAGCTGGATTTGCAACCATCGCAGACATAACAATGATAGACGCGCACGCAAGAAGGGACTTCTTCGTTGAGAAAGCCATGAGAAAAGATCCTTTTGTGGTTAATAAATAAGCAGTTAGGGTGTGGTGTTAGGCAAGAAAGCACAGTTCACGAAAAGAGATTACGTAAAATTATATAGAGCATTAACTAAATATTAACAATAAACTTGTGGTGAACTTCTCGTCAGCGAGCATCTTATCTGTGGATAAAAAAGCACTGGAGCTCGTAATAATAAATTTGCATTTAGTTGTATGGTCACCAGATGGTTTTTATAAGCGATTCGGAAAATAGCGTGACAATACCCCCCGATGCAATCCCAAGGATCATCAGCGCGATCATGGTCTCGAGGAGGGTGAAGGCTTTGGTGTGCATACCACGCTTTCTTGATTTTTTTGTCTATCGTGCAATAACACACTCTTTTTTTACTAAAAAGGGATTTGTATCACAAAAGAAAACAAAGGCTCGTAATCATCTATATAAAATATCTCGACGTATGACAATGCCATTTGCCGACTACGTTCCGCAAAACTTTTTGCGTTCTCGTCCTTTGTTCTCTTACATGACCAGTTCTCGTATGTATACTCAAGATGCCCTCCTGAAAGCCGAAGAACATCTCCCCCTAACACGGCGAACATCGTCTGATCAAGTTACTTCAATGCTTCAACGGCGTTGGCTTTTGGGAAAGCAATTTCTTCGCTTCCAGGGGCAATTTGATCAAGACTAAACCCATGTGACGCACATAATTCAACATATCGTTGGGGTAGCATCATGGTGTTGCCTTAAAGAAACGATGGTTTATTTCTCCTGCTGAATCTTTAATATATTCAAAAACCCCCTTTGTTCCATTGACTGAACCTGCTGACTCAAGACGAAGGTAGCTAGCTCCATCTTTCCCCACAATCTGGGAAACACGACCAGATTTTGTTACTAACGAACCAACAAGAGATGGGAAAGCATGCGCAATTATTATTTATTGGTCGTATCCGAAACACTATGCTTTCCTGCCCAATTGAGGAAAATATTGATCAATTCTTCGAGTTGAAATTGCCCTCCATAAACAATAAACTTCCCCCCCTTGATATAACATTCATGCCACCGCCCATCATCAGAGGACGCTTTTTCTGCTTCAAATGCTTTATCTGCTAGTTCCGTTTCATATATATCAACTTCAAGATACCAGCCGGGGTTATCCATGGTTTCTATGCGGACAACTGAGTTATGTTCCCACGCCCCATCACAATGAAAAACATACCACTCTTGCAGCCTTTGTAAGGCATTTAGCTCAATTCCTGCCACTGGGAATCTCCTCTGGTGTTGCGGGACGTAGCCCTTCCAGCCGAATGACAAGCAGCGGAAGATGCAGCTCTCCAGCCAAAGCCTCGGCGGTCATGGTTTTGCCAGAGCCCGGAGGTCCAATAAATAGGATACGGCGAGCGGGGGTTTTTCCGTGTTCACGCAACCAGTCGCGTCGCCGTTGTTGACGCAGGAGGTCCTCAAACATTGAGATTAATTTCTTGGCAAGCACAACATCTTTTAACTTAAAACGAGGCTCGCGCATCTCGAGCAAGCCTTCAAGATTCCCGCGTGGAGTAGAAAATTGAATAGGGACAGACGCGCCACGAGTGGTATTTGCGCGAGCTTTATCAATCTCTAATCGCAGTTCTTCGGCTGTCTGCTTTCTTCCTTGGCGAGCTTCGGCTGCGGCTACCTGTAGAGCAATAGAGAAGAAAGCCTCCTCATTGCCGTCGGTGCGACTTCTAAGCATAGCCAATATTTGTTTTGCGTTGGACATAGCACCCCTTCGATTCCAAACATACACCAAACTTGGCGGGCATAAAATGGCTTTTTCTACCTTGCTAATAACCTCAATTCCTTACCAATTCGTTGTTAACGCGATAATATTTCACCAGCATACTCGCCAACATAGGCGGAACGCGTGCCTTAGGGGTGGACCCCCTGCTAAGGCGCGAACTGACCCGCATCGCAGGGCAACTCTCCGACCAGCTCGGCCTCGCCTTTGTCGAAACCCGTTCCGGCGACCCCGTCGAAGGCCGCCTCAGCCGCATCGTCGAACTCGCCAGCGGCAAAGTCGGCATCGTCGAGAAAAACCGCGAGTTCACCCTCGTTCCATGGCGCGCCGTCCTCGACAAACAGATTGGCAAGGAAGTCTTCGGCATTATGCGCGGCGACGGCATATCGTGGACGTTTGGAAAGCAGCGGGGGTTGGGGGTGTGAATAATGGCAAACATAAGTCCAAGAGAGCACGATTGATGCTCATTCTGCTTGGTGTTGGTCTTGCAACCCATAGAAGATGAGCGGAGAGTGTTCCGTGCCCAACGAGACATATGGGTACAAGCCTCACGTCAAGCATAATCTAAAAATTGTAGTGACAGGTATTTTGTATGTCCTTCTAACGCGGTTCAGTAAGGGCATCCTTTTCATCCAGAGAATTAAACATCCCTAAAATTTCAGGTGTATTAAAGGCTTTAGTGAATACCGTATAACGTTTAATGGCAAAATCTATAATGGCTTTAATTGCGTCATTTTTCTCTTTTTCTATGTCCTCGATTTCACCCTCGTTGTTAAGCTTACATATGGGTAGGCTTGCGATTCTAGTCCATTCGGGTGTTTCCCGACGTGTGCCTATTTTACACTCTTGTGCTTTAGAGCAGGCAATCCATAATCTATGACGTATTTTCTCATCACCAGGCCCCAGATATATTTCACATGAAATTTTATCTGGCCGTCTTTTTATTTCGAACAGAATAAATCGTTTACTGCTTGTCCAGGTGCCATTTCCTTTGAATCCGGGAATTTTATCCCAACCCGTAAATGCAAATCGGAGTATGGTGTTTTCTGACTGATCTTCTACAACCTGAACGCCTTTTTCCTCAATAGCACTGAGAATGCCTTTGAACGAATCTCTTAACTTTGAGAACACATCATCAATATCATTGGGAGTGTTATCAGCAAGATATATAAGGGCATTTTTATGTTTGCGCCATAGTTCACGAGCAATTTCTTGAAGATTGTCATCGTCCACATGATTTCTCCGTAACATTTTCAGGTAAGCTTCAAGGGTAGTTCTAGCCAATGAATCGGATCCTGGCTCGTTTAGATGAAGAGAGAAAGCATTGCGTATCGCCACCTTGAAGAGAAACATCACCACCCTCAATCCGCGCCAAAAGAGACTGCGCAAAAGCCCCCGCCTGCGCCGCACTTTCGGACGCACGGATGCGGTGGAGGGATTCTGAAAATAGCGTGACAATAACCCCCGATGCAATCCCAAGGATCATCAGCGCAACCATGGTTTCAAGGAGGGTGAAGGCTTTATTATTGCGTCGTGAAATTAAGCACATTCTAGTGCGACACATATTTTATGTCGAGCTGATTTACCAGTACGTTCGAGTTATCCATTTTTCTTTCTGTTAATTCCCAGCCGCCACAATTCGGGGTCATAAACCGATGCCCCCCCTTCGTCTCATTAATATCACGAACAACGTCCATTAAATAACCTAAGGCACTTTCATCAAGGAACATCTCAACAATAGGTGTTTCAGAACCATGACGTTCAATCTCAATCGAAAAAACCTTTATAGAATCAATAAGCCCGATTCCGCCTTTTGGTATAAAATTAGGTGGGACGTATCTTATATTGAGCATGTTTACTAATACATTTGGTCCCCCTACCTTCACCTCCGTCAACTCATTACCCGCCCAACTCGGCGTCATAAAATGGTCATGGGACTTCCCATTTTTTATAAATTCAAGCCTACGTAGCAATAGTTTTATCCCGTCTTCATCAAGAAATATTTCAACTCGGGGGCGATCTGAGTTCGTGCTAGCTATTTCAACTGTAAACAGCATCACTTCAGTTCCCTGCCACCGTCAAGAAAATATTTTGCTTTATCGCCAAGGCCACTATTTCCAAGTCGATTTACGTCAATATGCGAAGGTTCATTATAGCTGTTATTCATATCAATGTGATAAGAACGCCCCGTTTCAGGATTAACATATCCGCCTCTTCCATTCAACGGATCGGGGCCTCGTGGTTCAAAACCCTTCTCTAAAAACATGCTTTCAACTTCCTCGGCGCTTCTTCCCACAAATGGGTTTGAATTTAAAGCACTGGAAGCAGGGACAGCATACGGAACCCCCAAAGCCGCAGCAGCAACCCCCATTGTTCCCACCGCTGCCCCAAGCATATCAGCATTAGTACAAGACGAATATCCGCTAAACAATGCCCCCATACATGCCCCATATTTATAGGGGGGGAAATTATTGTAAAGCCACTGCTCCGTATTAGCAGAAAAGAGCGAGTAAGAGCCATCACAATGCCCATCCAAGCAAGCGTTATACAAATACTGAAACGAACTGGTGATGGCGCCGTTTTCGAACTTTCCTCCTCCAAGTTTGGAGGCGGTGCCTCCCGCCATAGATCTGGCAACCCCCGATCCTACTGGCCCAAGTTTCATGTCTTCAATATGCGGCCCCGCGAATTCCGAGAAGCCTGCCGCCAAGAAGCCACTTTGGAAATTCCCGCCGCGAATAACGCTTGAAACACCTCCACCAGCGCCGCTAAGGGCGACCTTTCCGATGCTACCTTCCGCAATACCAGCGTTCTGGGCAAAGCTGCCAATGCTGGAGAATATTGCTCCACTCGCCGCCCCTTGCCAAGCGCCACTTAAATTACCACTCAAAACAGCGCCACTTATGGCGCCTTCAATAACCCCAACTGCGATTAGTGTTTGGGCGGAGAGAGAGGACATTGACGCCAACGCTGCCATACCGTTGGCAAAACAGGCCGATGTTAAATATGGTGCCAGAACATACGCATTAAACGTCAATATTGCAGCAGTGACGACAACCATCTTAAATATCGGACTCTTCCAAAGGGAGTCAAAGATTCCATGCCCCGTCGGGTCTGTAAATGACAGCGGGTTGTTGCCGACGTAGCTGTAGCGGTTGAGGATTTGGCCCTTGAAGTAATCCTCTATCAATGAATCTGGGCTTGTGAAGCGGCCTATGACCGGATCATACGTCCGTGCGTTCATATT
>DYDA01000025.1:0-24674 GCA_020718105.1 Micavibrio sp.
CAAGGGGGGAGGGACTCTATTGTCCTTGCTGAAACATCATGCACGATGCCAACTTTTGAAGTGTGATCAGTATATAATGAAATGAATTGTAGCTAAGGCTCCTTTGCCACCCTTGACTTTTGGTGCTTAAGGCCGTACCTAAGGCTTCCTCATGCCCAGATGGCGGAATTGGTAGACGCGCAGGTTTCAGGTATCTGTGACAGCAATGTTGTGGAAGTTCGAGTCTTCTTCTGGGCACCACGCTTCGCCTTTACGGGCTATGCGTGGCGCAGCCATGAGGATTGATGCTCCTTTTTCTTCGGTGCAAGGAAATCCCCGACGATGGCCAAGCCAGAAATCTTTCTTCACAAAGGCGACATTCCTGCTGATCTGGTTTTTGGCTCTCGTGTCGCTGTGGATACGGAATCGCTGGGGCTTAACGTCAAGCGTGATCGTTTGTGCGTTGTGCAGTTTTCTTGCGGCGATGGAAACGCTCATCTGGTTCAGTTTGCCAAGGATAGCTATGACGCGCCCAACTTGAAAAAGATGTTGGCCGACCCCGCCATCACGAAGCTGTTTCATTTTGCCCGCGCCGATTTGGCCACAATCTTTCATCATCTTGGCGTTATGCCAGCCCCCCTTTATTGCACTAAGGTTGCGTCTGTCATTGCGCGAACCTTTTCCGATCGTCACGGTCTGAAAGATTTGTGTCGCGATTTATTGGGATTGGATATGTCCAAAGAGCAACAAACGTCTGATTGGGGCGCGGATGTTTTAACCCCTGAACAGCAATTTTATGCGGCCTCGGATGTTTTGCACCTGCACGCGTTGAAAGAAAAATTGGACGCTATGCTGATTCGTGAAAAGCGCCAAGCCTATGTTCAGGCGGCTTTTGACTTTCTTCCAACCCGCGCTGCGCTGGACGTGGCCGGATGGGAGAACGCCGATATCTTCGCCCATAAACCGGGGCGGTAATTTTTTGTTGCTTATCAAATTCACATAAAAAAACGGCGGGAAAACAGCCCGCCGTTTTTTCTTTTGTGAACGAAAAAGGCTTACGCTTTTCCCTTATAGATCGCGATGAGTTGCTCAAGGAGCTTCAGGGCGTCTTCACGCGGGCGTTGGAAGCAATTGCGCCCGATGATCGAGCCGTTGCCGCCGCCTGCATAGATGGCCTTGGCATCATCAATCACGCTATCCTCGCCTTTGGCCGCGCCGCCTGAAAAGACGACGATGCGTTTGCCATCATAGCAGCATTGCATGATATGGCTCACGCGCTCAGCCATTGTTGCGACGGGGATGCTTTCCGCTTCATAGACTTTTTTGGATTCTTTAAAGCCCAAGAAAGCCGTCGGCAATTTGACCTTGATGATATTGGCGCCAAGGAGGGTCGCCATATGAGCGCCATAGGCGATCACGTCCACGGCCATTTCGGCGTCTTTGCTTAGATCGCCGCCGCGAGGATAGGACCACACGACAACGGCAAGACCCTTGGCTTTGGCTTCGCGGGATAGGTCGCGGATTTCCTCGTACTGGTTGTACATGTTGTCCGAGCCCGGATAGATCGTAAAGCCAATCGCCGCGCAGCCAAGGCGCAAAGCGTCATCGACGCTGGCGGTGACGGCTTGATCGGCGTTTTCTTTTTGACGCGAAAGGCTGTTAGCGCTGTTCATCTTGAGGATGGTGGGAATCGCGCCAGCGAAGGTGTCGGCTCCAGCGGCCAGTGAACCCAGCGGCGCGGCGTAGGCGCTCAGCCCCGCGTCAATCGCTAACTTATAGTGATAATGGGGATCATAGGCGGCGGGATTGACGGCAAAGCAGCGGGCAGGGCCATGCTCAAAGCCTTGATCGACAGGCAGAATAACCATTTTGCCTGTTCCGCCCAGTTTGCCAGCCATCAACATACGCGCTAAATTGGCTTTGGTTCCGGGGGTTTCGCCTTCATAATGGTCAAGAATCTCTCGTACGCGACGGGTTAAGCTCATGGGAATCCTCTGTTAAAGTTAAAGTGGCGTTGCATATTGAACACAAAAGCTAAAGCATAAAGAGTCGTTTGTCCAATTCTCGCTTTTCACTGAGTCGTCCTTAGTTTAGGATTCTCACTGACGATCGATCCTTTAATAAGGGGAAGTGGAATGGCGAGCGGTAAAAAAGGAATGGCAGCTTTGATTTTATGCCTCGCGGCTGTTGCGGGCAGTCCCCATGCTGTGGCGTATGATCCTGTGCTTGCGAATGCAGGGCAACCTCAACAATGGCTGTATCAACCCGGTCAAGGCCCTCATTATTCAACTTATACGTCTCGCCATGCCGCGATCTCGCGATCCTCTCAATTGCCGTTAAAAGCTGAAGTTGCAGCGCCCGTCGCTGCTCTTGCGCCTGCTCAACCGGCAGAGCCAGCGTGGAGCGATTTGCCCGTCATTGATGTTAAGGACGGGACTGTGACTCCGATGGTTGTGCCAACGCCCGTTCCTGCGCCGCTGCCGCCTCGGCCTATCGCGCAGCCTGTAGAAAAGAAAGCATCGGAAAGGGCGCTGCAGCCAAAAACGGAAGCGACGATTGATGTGGGCATTCAAGGCTCACACTATCATTACCATGAATCCAGTTTAGCCGTAAAAACGCAAGGCGCGCAGTTTGGCGTTACAGCGGCGGCAACGGGGACGTTTGGAGAGCAATGGTTCGCTCGTTTGGATGGGCGTTATGTTGGCGGCCCCGTCCATTATAAAGGATCGGGCGAGTCTGAGGCTGATCCTAATTCAATTGCCGAGGCACGTTTGACCTCTGGGCGTGATTTCTTGTGGCATAATCTTGCCTTCACGCCCTATATCGGCGCGGGCTATCGCTATCTTCGTAACGATGCGCGGGGCGTTACCACGACGGGCGCAAGCGGGTATAATCGTGAGAGCCATTACTTCTTTGTTCCCGTTGGTTTTCAACAGCGGCTTATGTTTGCCAATGGCTCTCAATTGGCTTTCACGGCGGAATTCGATCATTTACTTTATGGGAGGCAGAAAAGCCGCCTAAGCGATGCCAGTTCAATTTATCCTGATTTAACAAACCGGCAAAAAGGAGGCTATGGCCTTCATAGTGATCTTATGTACAAATACCGTGATTGGGCGTTTGGCCCCTTCTCCAATTATTGGAACATCAATCAGTCCGATACGGCTTGTTCGGATGGGGATGGAACAACGGCGCTTGTCTGTGGTTATGAGCCTCATAACCACACGCTGGAATACGGGTTTCAGCTTCGCTACAGCTTTTATTAAAGGAAGACTATGAAACGGTTGCACCCTTGCGCGGGTATTGCTATTGGCCCGATCCTTTTCGTCCTTGCGATGTTGGGAATCTTGGCGAGCGTCTTTGCATCGGGGGGGAGCAGCAGCCTTGGCTCGGCGGGCATTACGGATCGCGTTACAGCGGACGTGGTGGGGCAAGCGAACCTTATCCGTTCCAAAATCAGCGAATGCCAAATGCAGTATTTGGTGAACGGAACCAACTTTGCCAGCGCCCCATGCACCAACGATTCTTATCCTTGTTCGGATCAAACCGATGGCACGCTGGTTTCCGCGTTGACGTGCCCCAATGATCCTTTGACAGGCGGCGGCGCTGAACAAGGCCTATGGTCGGGGCTGCGTCCCGCTTCGCTTCCTGCGACGAGTCAAGGACTCAATGGTTGGATGTATATGAATGCCGGAGACGCTGGCGGGCGCTGCCTTTGGACGACGCCTACGGGGGGCAATAGCAGCGCGGCGATTGTTGATGGGCTGACGCGTGCGGCGGCGAAGTTTACAACGCAAGAAGTGTCGTATGACAGCGGGAGCGTTTCGCAAAAGTTCGTTGTCTTTATCACGCTTCCTACGACAGGCCCCACAGACAGCCATTGCACGGTTCCGTGAGGGGCGTGATGAGAAGCGCAGGGCTTGTGGTGGCGATTGTTTTTTGCGTGGCGCTTTTGCCATCCGCTGTTTTGGCCGCGCCTCAAACAGCGCTTGCCATGCATGGGGTGGCCAAGCAAGCGGAAGGCTTCACACCTTTTTCTTATGTTAATCCCAATGCGCCTAAGGGTGGCGCGCTTAAGCTGGGCGTTGTCGGCTCGTTCGATAGCCTGAATCCATTTATCGTGCGCGGAACCGTGCCGCAAGCGCCAGCCTTTGGCTTGTTTTCGTCGGCGGCTGTGTATGAAAGCTTGATGGCACGTAGCTGGGATGAGCCGTTTTCGCTTTATGGCTTGTTGGCGCAGTCGGTTGACGTGCCAGAAGATCGCTCCTCCATCACCTTCCATCTTAATCCTGCCGCGCGGTGGTCGGATGGCCAGTCTGTCACGGTGGACGATGTTTTGTTTTCCTTTACGACGCTGCGCGATCAGGGACGCCCCAACCATCGCACCTATTACAAAAAGGTGGAGAAGGCCGAGAAACTGGATGGCTTCAGCGTCAAGTTTTCCTTTAAGCGCGAGGCCAGCGGCATGTGGGATCGTGAGATGCCGCTGATTATGGGTTTGATGCCCGTTCTGCCCGCGCATGATTGGGCGGATCGGCCTTTTAATCAGACGACGCTTCGCCCCCCTGTGGCCAGCGGGCCTTATCGCATCACAAAGGTTGAGGCGGGGCGTAGCGTGACTCTCACGCGCAATCCTGATTACTGGGGACGCGATCTGCCCGCGCAAAAGGGGTTGTATAATTTTGATGAGGTGCGGATTGATTTCTACCGCGATGACAGCGTGGCGCTGCAAGCGTTTAAGGCGGGTGCGTTTGATGTGCGGCGTGAACCTGACCCCAAGAAATGGGCGAAGGCTTATGATCATCCTGCGGTTACAAGCGGGCTTATCAAGATGGAGCGTTTTGTTCATCACCGCACCGAGGCGCTGACGGGTCTTATTCTAAACACACGTCGCCCGTTGTTGAAAGACGTGGCGCTCCGTGAGGCCGTGGGCTTGGCGTTTGATTTTGATTGGATCAACCGCACGCTGTTTCAGGGGCTTTACCGGCGCTCGACCAGCTTTTTCCCGAACTCCGAATTGGCGGCGGAGGGAGAAGGACAACAGGCTCTATCTCAACGCGAAAAACTATTGAAGGCGGCGGAAATCTTGAAACAAGCGGGCTACGTCATGCGCGGCGAGAGCTTGTATGCCCCATCGGGGGAGGCTGTGGCGTTTGATGTGATGCTTAGCGATCCGGCGGAGGAAAAGGTCGCGCTGGAATGGGCGCGGGGGCTTAAGCGGTTGGGGATTGAAGCGCGGGTGCGCACGGTGGACAGCGCCCAGTATCAAGCGCGGCTGAACGGTTTTGATTACGACGTGACAACGGGCCGTTGGTTCAATTCTCTTTCCCCCGGCAATGAGCAAATGTTTTTCTGGAGCTGCGCGGCGGCCAAACAAAACGGCAGCCGCAATTATGCGGGCGTGTGTGATCCGGCGATTGATGCTTTGGCGGCGGCCATTCCAGCGGCGCGGACAAGGCAGGCGTTGGTGGCGTCCACCCGCGCTTTGGATCGCGCCTTGTTGGCGGGGCATTATGTCGTGCCGTTTTATTATTTGGGCGCGGATCATCTCGCCTATTGGCAACCACGCCTTGCCCATCCATCCATCACGCCGCTTTACGGCCCCATTTTAGAAAGCTGGTGGCAGCCATAAAAAACCCCCGTCGGAGCAATCCGGCGGGGGCTTTAGGGGGGGGAGCCTTTATTTTGTTGGCGCTTTAGCGGCTTTTAGTTTAGCCACTTCTTTTTCAAGTGATTCAATTCGGGCTGTTTGCTCTTGTACCGCTTTGATCAGGACTGGAACTAGCGATCCATAGGCAAGACTTTTAGCTCCTTCTTTGTCTTGCGCTGTTGTAACGACTTCTGGAATAATCTTTTCGACATCTTGAGCGATTAACCCAATTTGATGCGCTTTTTTCCAATCTTGGCTTTGATCGATCCAGTTAAAGCCAACGGGGCGTAGCTTCATGACAGCTTCAAGGCCATAGGCAATCGGTGCGACATCCTTTTTAAGCCGCGCATCCGATGCGTTGACATAAGCCCCCGCCCCCGCAACCTGCCCAGAGGCAACATGAAGAGCATAAGCAGGCGTGTGCGTCATAATGCCGACCTTTCCATCCGTGGTAAGTTTTAAGAGCGTGAGATTGGCATGGCCCAACCAATCATCATGATTAAAATAAAGGCCGCCTCCCTCAAGGGCACTATTGTCACCACGACCAATCCACCAGCCATTGTTAGCAGTATTATAAAGATGAACGCCTCCACGCCCGTTTATGGGCGATTGAATAAGAACGTTGCTATGGCCACTGGATCTAGAAACAGTTAATTCGTCAAAGGAGACGGTCTCTCCGATGCCAACACGACCATCTTGGGCTACGCGAAGTGCCGTTGTCCAATTGGTGGCGCCATTGGGGGAAAAGGCAAGAACAAAGCTATCATCGGATTGTGTATTGGGTGTCCAAACAGAACTATTACTTGTGTTCGTAAAGCGAATACCACGGATAACCCCGTTGGGGCTGCCAATGTTAAGAACGGGGTAGGATGCCGAATAAATATCGAGAGGCGCCGCAGGTGTTCTTGTTCCAATGCCGACGTTGCCCGCACTATTTATCCAAATTTGTGCGTTATTGACGGGGGAAGTATTATCAACATCAAAAGTTAGGCCTAAGGCGGTTGTGGTCCAATCTGAGCCCGTCGTCGTGCGCAGAGCTTTGATCCCCAGACTGACGTTGTTGCCGCCTGTAAAGCCAATGTTAGCTAAATTAAGCGTGGAGCCTGCGGCATTACCAAGGGCGCCTGCGTTGCTTGAAAGGGTTGTGCTTAATACGGAACCGGCCAAAGGGGTATTGCCAAGAAGTAAACCCGTTCCTGTATTATTGGCGCGAACGCCTTTGTTGCACCTTGTTGCGGTTTGCCCATCCCATGTCATCATTTTATGGGTATTGGCTTCGCCCAAGCATGTCGTGGTTGTGTTGTTTTGATAAGGGGGGAAGAGTTGCGCCGTTACTGAAGATCCAACGGAAGCATAAGCAGCGCCTGACACGCCCATCAGAACAGCGAACGAAAGAAAAAGAGAAAAGGGAATGCGTTTCATGACAGTGATCCTTTTTTCAAAAAGGAAGTTAGCCCTCAAAAGGGGGGGGGCGTCCCAATAAAACCTTGCTGTAAAAAGTATACGCCTAAATCATTAGAAATCGTTAAAGCCTAAACAGCCCTTCTATCCTATCATCCCCCCCCTTTTTTTTCGTCATGGCAAGGACCCTGCACTTGATGCGGGGGACGAAGCAACCCATCACCTGAATCTTCCACCAGAGTTCCTGTTTGCCAATTCAAGCGATGGATTGCCACGGAACAAGTTGGTTGACGGTGGCTCTATAGACAGCTGATTTTGCTGAAGACTATTTAGGATTGCGTCCCACTGGGCTATTGTGTTAATGACTTCGTGGACACCCTCATAGTTCGATATAAGTCCATTTGACCGCACCGGCCTTCACTCGCGCAGCGAGGGAAGGCTGCCGCGACGCAGCCCGAAGGGCGAAGTCGGGCTCTTGCCGCTGCGCGAGTTACGGCTCGGCAAGCCGGCACTATTTACCGTGCAAGCGGCGAACGAATTCTTCTTGACCGCACTTATGATGCGGCATACCACGTTCCCTTGCCCTTGCCATGCTGAATGAGGTAACCGTTCTTGATCAATAGGCCTAGGTGATCCTTGATGGTTCCTCTCGCCGCTCCTGTTGCTCGAATGATGTCTTCGACCTTGATTTGCCCACGCTCTTTGGCAAGTTCATAGATTTGCAAGGAAAGCTCCGGCATTTGCCCTAGAATTTTCTTCTCACGTTCAACCTTGGTCTCTAACCGCCGCTTGTGCTGTTGAAGGGCACGTAAGAAAAATAGTATCCACGGCTGCCAATCCGGTTTTTCGTCATTCATCGTCTTTTGCGTACGGCGCAACGCCAGATAATAACCGTCCTTACTTTGTTCAATTACACTTTCAAGCGAGCTAAACGGCATATAGGCATAACCAGCACGCAACAACAAAAGCGTTGTGAGCGCACGGGACAGACGACCATTGCCATCTTGGAACGGATGAATCTCAAGAAACGCCACGACAAAAAGTGAGATGACCAGCAAGGGATGAAAGGTGCGCTCAGCAAGAGCCTTTGACGTTCCGTCGACGAGTTCGGTCATAAGGCGTGGTGTATCAAAGGGTGACGCTGTTTGAAAAACAACACCCATGCTTTTGCCCGCTGCATCGAAGGCTTCGACATGATTGTTCAGTTTCTTATATTCACCGCGATGGCGCTCATCTTTCGCGGCATACTTCAAAAGATCACGATGAAGCTGTTTAATATGGTTTTCGGTTAAAGGAAGAACAGACCATGAAGCGAAAATTGTTTCCATGACGCCCGCGTAACCAGCGACCTCTTGCTCATCCCTTGTCTTAAAGGAATTGATGGCGATGTTAGATAGAAGCTGTTCAACCTCACGGTCAGATAGTTTGCTTCCTTCGATGCGGGTGCTCGACCCGACACTCTCAATGGTCGCCACGCGTCTTAAGGCAGAAAGGCGTTCCGGAGCCAATGTCCCCAAAGCTCGCCATGCTCCTTTGAATTCATCAATCTCGCCGATAATGTCGAGCATCGCTGGATTGATAACCAGCGCGTCAGCGTTGAACATGTCAGCCATAAATCCCCCCATAAGCAGCCATAAGGCTAGTTATACCCGCTCACCATCCAAATGTCCAGCCATATCCAGCCATAAAGGATGGGCAAGCACACGATCTCGCCCTCTGCTAAAAAACGGGGGTATTCATAGACGGCTGATTTTGCTATATCTTATTTAAGATTGCGCCCCGCTGGGCCATTGTGATAATCACGTCGTGAGTGTTTGAACAGGTCAAGCCAGCACTATCCAGCCGCGATTGTTAACTGTCCTTTGTTTTATGTGGCTTGGCGGGGAAAACTTTTTGATTTTTCAGGTGGATAGGCTATAGTTAAACCATAAAAAGGCCAACTTAAAATGACGCCATTGACCCAAGAAGATTTTATTTTTTCCCGCACCCTTTTTGCTAGGCTGGCAACCGTTCATCACAAGCCTGCTCAAGGCGTTAATCGCTTGGGCTACACAAAGGAAACGCGGCAAGCCACTCAACTCTTATGTCACGGAGCCTATAACGCGTTTGGCGCTATCGCCTATCAAGATTTGGCGGGGACTTGTTACATTGTTATGGAACCCACCGACCCGCAGGATCGGGCTAACGCCGCTTTGGCCATGGGGTCTCATACGGATGCCGTGCCTAACGGCGGGCAGTATGATGGCATGGCGGGCGTTATCGCTGGCCTTCAAACCATGGAAATTATAGCGCGTCAAAAGATACCCTTTCATGCCCCTTTGGTGACTGTTCTTTTCCCCAACGAGGAAAGCTCTCGTTTTCAATTTGCGGTTAGCGCTAAAGCCTCTACGGGACGCCTTCCTGTTGAAGCGCTCGCGGCGCAAGATAAACTGGGCTCTGGCGAAACCTTGGCCTATGCCATGACGGCCTATCACAGTCTTGACACCCAAAAGCTGCAAGAGGCTCTCGCGTCTTTTCGCGCCTTGATGCCACATGAAGAGCTGGCCGCTTTTGTTGAACCCCATATCGAGCAAAGCGACGAGCTCGCCGATGCGCAGCTTGATATCGGCATTGTTCACAGCATCAAAGGAACCCACCGTGCCGGTTATGTGCGCTTTGATGGACGCGCCGATCATTCAGGAGCCTGCCCGCAAGCCGAAAGGCAAGACGCCGTGTTAGGCGGGGCTCATTTTATCGTTAAGCTGGAAGAGGGGCTCACGCGCCTTCGGCAACAAGCGGCTGACCTTACTTTTTCTTTTGGCGATACGCGTGTTGTTGGCGGCGGAAGCCTCAACATCGTCTCCGCCAATAATGAAGTGCTTTTTGATATTCGAAGCAGCGATGAAAACGCTCTTAAAAAAGCGATGGACATCGTTCAAAGCACAGGGCAAACCGTGGCGAAGCAACGCGGCCTGACCTTTACAATAAACGAGAAGGATATCCTCCTTCAAAAACCCGTTCAAATGAATCCGGCTTTGGTGAGCGGCCTCGCCAGCGCCGCAGAACAGCTGGGGCTTAAAGCGAAAACCATGCCGTCCGGCCCCGGCCATGACAGCGCCATCCTGCAACAAAGCGGGAGAGCCTCTAGCGTGTTGTTCATACCTCATCGGAACGGAAGTCATCGCCCTGACGAACGCATGACGCTGGGCGAGCAAGAGGATCCGTTTGCCCTGACGTCTGGTTATGCTTCGACCTTGCGCGTGCTACTGGCTTATGCCCAAGGCCAAGTCATAAAGCCTCAACGCTGTGGCTTATCAAGAAAAACGCGCCCGTGCCCTTTTGTTCAAAAGCTTATCTCTCGCGGCGCGGTTCAGGTTTTCCCATAGCCCTGTTTAAGATTGCGCCCTGTTAAACCGCGACCATCATATGGGCTGCCATTCGGAACAGATTGTCAGGAATATGATGATGATGTGAATACACGTTGCCGCAAGCAGTGTAAAATTTAATGGTTGGAGTATCTGAAATGGTCATGAAAATTATCAAGAGCCTGTGGGTTGTGGCAACGCTTATTGTGCTCTTTGTAACGCTATATGCTTTTGATGGACAGTCCTTCAGTGACATTTGGGTTTTCTTAACTTGGGGAATGCTTATTCTCTCGTTTCCTTTATCTCTAGTGGTTTCTCTGGTGCACTATATTTTGGGTGATTGGTTCTCGATAACTATCCAAACGTCGTATCTTTCACTGGGGATCGAGTGGACAATCTACTTTGTTCTTGGATACGTCCAATGGTTTGTGTCGCTGCCGCAGTTGTGGAGTAAGTGGAAAGCAAGAAAGGTAGTAAGAAATAAGTGAGCGATCTCGATTGTGGGGACAACGCAAGTGCCGGGAACGCGCACGATCACGCCCGCCTATGACACGGCAAGCCGCGTGACGCAGATGGCGGACACGGCAGAGACAGCGAAAGACTTCGGCTATGACAGCCTTGACCGGTTGTTGAGCTATACCGCGACGCCGGTGGCGCACAGCTTCACCTATGACGCGAACGGCAACCGGTTGACGCGGGTGACAGAGGGCGGGAGCTCGACCTATGGCTGGGCGATGTGCCTGTGGCTGTGCTAACGGGCAGCGGGGTGGGGGCAGCGACCCATTACATCCACGCCGACCATCTGAACGCGCCCGTGTCCTTTTGTTCAAAAGCTTATCTCTCGCGGCGCGGTTCAGGTTTTCCCCTAATCCTGTTTAAGATTGCGCCCTGTTAAGACCCTGTGTTAACAACTTGGCTCGTGTTTAGAAAACGCCAAAAGGCCGTTTCTGTCTTTTTCTTCTTGCCTCATAGGTTCTTCTTGAACGAAGCCGCTTCGCTTCCTCCTTCTCCTCCTTCATCATCCTCCAACGATACGGGGGCAGCGCCCCCCTTGTCTTCAGCACCATCGCCAGAGGCCGCCGCCCCTCTTGCTAAAAAACGCGTCCTTTTGCCTTATGTTCTTTTGTTTGTTTCTCTTGTCACCTTTTTTTCAGGGCCGTTGTTTTTTTTGTCGCTTTACCTTCCGGGGCCTATGAAAGAATCCACAACGGTGATCATTCCGCGTGGCAGCAGCGTGCAAGACATTGCCGCGCTATTGGATCAAAACGAGGTATTGATAAATCCAATTTTGTTTCGCCTTGCTTCTCGCCTGATGGCAAAAGACCAACTTAAAGCGGGCGAGTATGCTTTTTCTGTCGGCATGAATGTGCTGGACGTAACAACGGCATTGCGCGATGGCAAAACGGTCTTGCGTCAGATTACAGCGCCCGAAGGGTTGACCTCGCATGAAATCACCACACTTTTGCAAGGAACATCGGCGCTAACAGGCGTTCTTCATGCTGTGCCCCCCGAAGGTTCTTTGCTGCCGGAAACGTATCGTTATAGCTATGGTGATAGCCGCGAGGGTGTGATCACGCGTATGCAAAACGAAGCGCGAGACTTGTTGGAGGAACTTTGGAAAAACCGTGAGGAAAACCTGCCCCTCAAAACGCCGCAAGAAGCGTTGATCCTTGCCTCTATCGTTGAGAAGGAAACGGGTAAACGCGCCAGCGAACGTCCTGTTGTTGCGGGAGTGTTTATCAACCGTATGCGCGCCTCCATGCCGTTGCAATCCGATCCGACCGTAATTTATGCGCTGACGGGCGGGACGGGGGCACTGGGGCGTTCATTGACCCATGCCGACCTGATGTCGTCTTCGCCCTATAACACCTATATCAACGCTAAGCTGCCGCCGACCCCTATTTGTAATCCGGGGCGCGCCGCTCTTATGGCTGTTTTGCATCCCGAAAAAAGCGACTTCCTTTATTTCGTTGCGGATGGTACGGGCGGCCATGCCTTTGCCAAAACGCTTACCGAACACAACAAAAATGTCGCTAAATGGATTAGTTTAAGCAAGCCATAGGCTCTTTTTTTCAAGAAAACAGTAAAAGAACCCTAAAATGGCCTTTTAATCGCTTGCTTCAAAAGGATTCTCGCTCTAAAAGAAACGCTCTCTTGATGAAAGAGAATCATTGCAAGATTCTTGGTGACGCGGGGTGGAGCAGCCCGGTAGCTCGTCAGGCTCATAACCTGAAGGTCGTCAGTTCAAATCTGGCCCCCGCAACCAAAGAAATCAAATACTTAGCCGCCTTATAGGGCGGCTTTGTTTTTTCCGGTGCCGCACTGGTGCCGCAAAATCACCCTTAAAGGGTGAGGAATGGGGTGGAAAAATGTCGTCTGACCATCATGATAATGAGCCTCATGCGTTCAAAGCTATAGCCCCTGAACTGCTCAAAAGTTTTCACACGCAATTTGCCGAGAATCAGCGGACAAAAGAACAATCGTTTCTACAATTTGCTGGCTTCATTGTAGCTATGGGCGTCCCGTTCGAGGTCGCCGCGCTTGAATCGGTGAAAGCCTATAACGCCTTCACGTCCGCGACCGATCCCTACGGCGAGCATGATTTTGGCATTTTCGAAATAGACGAGGAACTTCTCGCGTGGAAGATCGACTATTACGATCTTTCGCTGCGCTTCGGCTCACAAGACCCTGCCGATCCTTCCCAAACGAAGCGCGTATTAACGATCATGCTTGAGGAGGAGTCTTAGCTCTTCCCTAATTCCTTCCGACATAGTGATTGCATCATTCGAGCGCGCCCCTCACGGGGCGGCGCTATTTAGGAGCTTGGCTCCTCCATTATTTTCTTCTTAATGCAACCCTGCAACTTTTTTGGAAGCCGGTGCACCGATTGGTGTTGCCGGACGTGGAGGTACAATCGCGGCGGCAGGTATTTTGGCCCTCGCCAAGGCGGTTTTTTCCTGTTCCATTTCAAAGAACGCCTTGCGTGCTTCGTAATCCTCCGCCCAGAATTTCTGGTGCTTATTGCTGGGGGCTGTGGCACGGGCGTAGATCATTTTCAGCTCTGCTTCGCAGATGGCCGTGAAGGTTTTATACTTTGCATCCGGATCGCCAGAGTTAAGAATATCTTTGAGCGTATCGCGTGGCATGCCATTGATGGTTGTGACCTTATCATTCGCGATCAGAGCTTCCATCTCGACTTGATAGAAAACGCGGTTGAGATCAGCGCCGCAGACGCAGGTTTCAACATCGCCTTCGATGTTTTCGATAAAGGTTCTGGAAACATGCTCCATAACCTTGTCGGCTTCTGTGGAGCCAAACTTTTTTGCTTCTTCGATTTGATCTGTATTGAGCGCGTTGAGAAAAATCAGTTCATATTTTTTGATGTAAATATCTTTGAGATGTTCATAGAGATTCTTTTCGCCATTGATATATTTTTCGACCCTATCTCCGATATTGGTTTGGTCAAGAAGTGTGTGATTCTTCTCCTTCTGAAGAGTCTTGATGATTTCTTCAACCCGCGTGTGATTGCGTAAATGGTCGGTCCAGAATTTTTTGTATATCTCTGCCGATGGGCCTGAATATAAAAGTGTGGTTCCGACAATTTGAAATGCATTGTGAATGCCTAATGTATTTATCCACGCGTCAAAGAGCGGGATGATCTCGTCCGCGCGATCATAAGTGTGGTGCTTCTCAAATGGAAGAACATCAACCATAGCTATCCCTGTTCAATCGGTTAGGAAGGAGGATTAGTTATGGTTCAATTCTGGGCGCTTTATCGCTCGCACAGCGATACGTGCTCTGGCCTCTGGGCCCAGATCGCGTTCCTGCTTTTCTTGAGGTGTGAGTTTGGCGGAGATTTTTAGCGCCTCTTTGATCTCTGGCGTTACTTCCTCATCAGCCCAACGTTCTTTAAAAGGGGTTTTGTAAAAGTTGTCCCCTTCTGCGCCGCGTTTTACAAATCCAACGACTTCATAATCTCTGTTGCAACCTTCCGTGCACGGCATGTAAATTTCACGAACTGTTGCCTTGCCTTGTTCATCTGTAAGTTCGACTGTATAGGCAATACCTTCCCGTCCATAAAGACCGCATTCTGGGTCTGTACGGTCTTCAGACTTCAAGACTTTGATCTTCAGTTCGCTCATTGACGCGTTATCGCTTACCAGTGTGGCGATGGCCATGTTGTTGGCGTTCGCCGTTTTGTTGAAATCGACATATACAGTCATAGCAATTATTCCTTCCGTTTCAAAATGGTTTCAAAAGTATTAACGGGCCCTGCCAACTGGCGTTTTGGGGAAATTCCTAACAAGGGCAGTTTACCATACTGACAGGGGTGCAAATAAGAACTGAATTTACTTTCACGCCAAAAATCAACGTAAATACTTTATGAATATCAAATAGTTACCAAGATTTTAACCATAAACGCAACCATGAGTCTAAGCTCTTTTTTGTCGAGTTTATCTTGTTTTCAAAGCGTTATCCTTGGTTCGTCTGGTTCTCTTTTCTGTCCATCATCCCGAACGGGACGATTATTGGTGTTATGGTGCCGATAAATGGATCATAATCCCGTTCGGGTGTATTTAACTTGATCTTAGGTCTTGTTGGGGCATAATAAACCCGAAAGGGATGATTTATGGACATTTCAGACACCAAAGAGCTTGGACACATCCTGCGGACGTTCCGCAAGACTCAGAACCTCACGCAGGAACAACTCGCTGCACAGAGCGGCGTAGGCGTGCGCTTTCTACGCGAACTTGAAAGCGGCAAGCCTGGCTGCCAGATCGGCAAGGCTCTTTCTGTGCTTGCGATGTTGGGATTGGAAATGCGCATCGCGCCGCGCGATGTTTTCGGCGGCTCGGGGGATGGTGTGGGATCAGGCGATGGAAGCGGTGACGGCAAAGGCACAGGTTCGGGGGCCGGTTTTGGCGACGGATCGGGAGAAGGATAACCATGAACACTAAAAACATTCTCGACGTTTATCTGCATGGCCGCCTTGCCGGAAAGCTCTCGCAGGAAAAGAGCGGAATTCTCAGCTTCACCTATGATGAAGCATATGCGAACGATGGCAAAGCGACACCGCTCTCGGTTTCGATGCCTCTTTCTCATGACACGTATTTGGATTCCATCGCGCGCCCGTTCTTCTCCGGCCTTTTGCCGGACGATATTGTTCGCACGCGCCTCGCGGAATATCTCGGCGTCTCGGAGAAGAACCCGTTCGCTTTGCTGGCGGAGATTGGCGGCGAATGCGCGGGGGCCATCGCCCTTTATCCCGAAGGTGAAAAGCCGCCTTCCGGCATTTCGGTCGCGCCGGAAATTCTTGATGAGAAGAAACTGCGGGATATTCTCGAACTTCTCAAACGTCGCCCCATGCTTGCGGGAGAGGGCGATCTGCGGCTGTCGCTCGCAGGAGCGCAGGACAAAATCGCCGTTGGCGTTATTGATGGCAAGATCGCCTTGCTCAAAGGCGGCGCACCGACTTCGCATATTCTGAAACCTATGATCGAGCGTGTGCATGACAGCGCGCAAAACGAGTTGTTTTGCCTTTTGCTCGCCGCACGCCTCGGCCTTTCGGCGGCAAAAGCCAGCCTTGGGTTTGCGGGCGACGCGTCCTATCTGCTTGTCGAACGATATGACCGCATTATGGAAAATGGCGGTCGCGTTCGTTTGCATCAGGAGGATTTTTGTCAGGCGCTTTCCATCGCGCCTGAGAAAAAATATGAACGCGAAGGCGGGCCGAACATCGCGGATTGTTTGCAGCTTCTTGAGCGGCGCAGCGCGAGGCCTGCCGTGGACAGGCTAGCCTTCCTGCATTTGGTGATTTTCAATTATCTGATCGGCAATGCGGATTGCCATGGGAAGAATTCCTCGCTGCTCTATCGCCCCGAAGGGCCGAGGCTCGCGCCCGCCTATGACTTGATGTGCACCACCGTTTATCCCGACGTGCAAAAGAAACTCGCCATGAAGATCGGCGGCGAATATGACCCCGAAAAGATTTTCCGGCGGCATTGGCATCGGCTTGTGGCGGACACGGCGGCGGCGCGCAAGGCTCTCGACAAAGATTTGAATGAGATGGCGCGGGCCATTCGCACGGAAGCGGCGGCACTTGCCGAAGCGCTCAGGGATCAGGGTATCACATCACCTATCATCGGCGGTATCCGCGAGGTTATCGAAAAACGCGCGCGGCAGGTTATGGAAGAGTTTTGATTTTGAGAGCTGGTTTATCAAAAGCGTGAAAGGCTAAGGCTAGGTCTGTGCTTAAAGCTGTAATGCGGTTTGTATCCTGCAATCTGGCAACAGAACTGGGACGAACGCTGGACGCTGCCTAATCCAGAGACTGAGGACTGGAAGGGACAGGTTAATGCCTTGGGGTGCGATTTGTGGACATGGATATGCCATGCCTTGGCCTCGTAAGAGACCACCAGTTATCCACCCGCCAGTTCATTTGCAATCATCTCCGCCTGTTTCAACACGGTTTCCGTCGCTAGAAGCTGCATATCTGGCGGATAGCCAAATTGGCGCAGGGTGCGCTTGATTATGACTTTCAGCTTGGCCTTAACATTTTCCTTGATCGTCCAGTCAATCGAAGCATTTTCACGCACCCGCTGGGTCAGGATACGCATTGCGCTTATTTTGGCATGACCCTTGCAACGTAACGAGGGAAGGCAACAACGAGAATCGTGCTCTGATGGAAAATGTTAGTGGAATCAATACAGCGATGCAATCTGTCCTGCCTATGCAGACCGGCAAAGCTCGCGTTGTGGCTGCGATCAAGGCTGCCAGCGCCAAGTCGGGGGTCGATTTTGCCTATTTGATGAACAAGGCTTCGCAAGAGAGTGATTTGAACCCTACGGCCAAAGCCTCTAGCAGTTCGGCCACGGGTCTTTATCAGTTTATCGATCAGACGTGGCTTAAGACCATTAAGGCCAGCGGCGAGAAGTACGGCATGGGCGCAATCGCCGATAAGATCACGATTGGCGCGAATGGCTTGGCCAGTGTGACGAGCGCGGCTGATAAGAAGGCTATCCTTGCGCTTCGCACCAATCCCGAAGTCGCCGCGAACATGGCGGCGGAGCTTGCCAAGATCAATAAAGAAGCCTTGGAGAAAAAGGTTGGCGGCACGATTGGCTCGACCGAGATGTATATGGCGCATTTCTTGGGCAGCGGTGGGGCGAGCACGTTTCTAAACGCGATGAAGGAAAATCCGAACGCGGCGGCGGCGGATTTACTCCCCCAAGCGGCAGCGGCGAATAAGTCGGTGTTCTATGATTCAGAAACGGGCAAGGCGCGTTCGGTGTCCCAGATTTATGCGAAGTTTGCGGCCAAGTTTGATAAGGCTCCAGCTATGGATAGCGCGGCAACGGCGGTGGCCTCGGCTCAGCCCACCTATAACGCGACGATCAAGGCCGAGGCTGACGTGGACGCTGCCACCAACATCACGATGGCGAGTTTGGGAACGGGGGGCGGTGGCCTTAAGGCTGGCGGCGTTTCTCTTCATCCCACGACGACAACGTCGTCCTTTGCAACGATGGTGTTGGCACAAATGGATATGGAGACGCTGGGGCTGGACGCGATGGACAAAGTGCGCCGCCTTGATGGCCATGATGACGAGAGCCGCAGAAAATCGGCGCTGACAACGCTGGCGCAAGCGGCTTAATCCCTTGGTGCGGCGGCGCGGGTGAGGCGGTCGTTGATGGCTGCGCCAAGACCTTCCATCGGGATGGGCATAACGGCGATGCCTTTATAGGGTTCGCGATCCACAATGCGCAGCATCGAAAAAAGATTGGCTGCCGCCTCGTCCAAATTGCCGCGTGGGCTAAGGTTGATGCGGTACGCCCCGCTTTGCACGAAAAGTTCTGGTCCAAAGGTGAGGAAAGCCTCATCGTCGCCTGCGCTCAGTGCGTTGAGGCGAAGCGGCAGGCGCGGCGCATAGTGGCTTGAGAGCATGCCCGGACTTTGGGGCGCCTCTGTTATGGCATAGGATTCTTGAACCTCGCCCAGCAACGCTATAAGGGATTCTTTGGTGATGCCGCCGTGGCGTAAAATGGTCGGTATGGGCAAGGTCAAATCCAAAACGGTGGATTCAAGACCGACAAGCGTCGGCCCGCCGTCAAGGATCATGTCCACCTTATTGCCTAACGAATCCCAAACATGCTCCGCCGTTGTGGGGCTAAGCTTGCCAGAGGCATTCGCGCTTGGCGCAGCGATGGGGCTTCCGGCGCGGTTGATCAAGTCTTGCGCAACGGGATGATTAGGGTTGCGTACCGCGATGGTGTCGCCTTTGCCGCTGACGGACGGTGCAATGGGCGATCCCGCAGCGCGGCGCAGCACAAAGGTGAGCGGCCCTGGCCAAAAGATTTTAGCCAAAAGGCGCGCACGATCATTCCATTCGACATAGGGCAGGAGATCGGTGTTCTTGGTGACATGAATGATGAGTGGGTTGAAAGAGGGGCGGCCTTTGGCTTCGAAAATTGATGCAACGGCGGCTTCATTGGTGGCATCCGCGCCAAGACCATAGACGGTTTCCGTGGGGAAGGCGACAAGCCCACCATCTTGAATCAAAGAGGCGGCTTTGGCCAAGGTCTTCTCGTTGATGGGCTGAATAGTCATTTTCTTATCCACATCTTCTTCTATTCTTGAGGCGACTATGCTGGATTAAAGCATGGAACTCTTTGATATTCCATTTTTTTCTACTTTTTTATTTAACATGACAGATGCCTGTAGGATCGATATTCTGCGCCCATGTCTCGCGCTTTGTCCCTAGCCTTCAAGTTTCTTGCTTTTTTGGGTGTCCTCCTCCTTATCACGGTGGCGGGGGGGGCTTGGCATTTTCTTACAAAACCCATGACGACGACGGCCTTAACGCCTTATATCGAAAATGTTTTTGAAAGGTTTGTGCCTGATACGGTGGCCAAGATCGGCTCTTCGTCTTTGCTGTGGGATAATGAAAAGCTGACATTAACCTTAACGTGCCAAGACGTTCATTTAAGCAATCAGGCGGGCGTGCCCGTTCTTGCTTTTCCTGAAACCAGTTTAAAATTATCTCTTGGGCATTATTTGCGTGGACGCATTCTCCCGCAAGAGTTCACAGCCAACCGCGCTCATTTTTGGCTGGTGCGCGGGCAGGACGGCGTTCTTTCTTTTGGAACGACGTCAGCCGATAAGCCGAGCGAACTGACGGAGCGTTCGACCATCAGCGTGCTCTCTTTTTTGAAAAACATCGCTGATGAAGTTTCGAGTGAAAGATCGCAGCACAAGATTGAGATTAAAGACGTTGTCCTTTCTCTTCATGATCAAAAGACGGCGCAAAACTGGGACATGAAAGTTCCAGAAATCACGTTGGAGCATGATCATAAAGAAACGAAGGCGCGGGCTTCCGTTCTTGTTTCTGAAAAGGATCGCACGTCGGCTGTTCAATTGAATTATATTTTTGATTTTAAGGATAAACAGCATCAAGTCACTTTGGCTTTTCAAGATATTCGATTGTCATCGTTCGTGTCGTTTGATCCGCTTCTTGCTCCGCTCAAGGGGGCCGAGTTTCCCGTATCGGGTAGCCTTGTGGTCAAGACGGATCGTGATTTGGATATCGCGCAGGCCAGTGCGCATGTCATGGGCGGCGCGGGGCAGCTTGTTTATCCTTCCATGTGGGAAAAGCCGCGTGCGTTGCAGCAGTTTGTGTTCGAAGCGGCCTATGACAGGAAAAAGGAAAGCCTGCTTCTGCCTCGCGCAGAGATAAATTTTGGCGGCCCTAGGCTTTCTTTGATGGCGCAGGCTGAGATTCCTGCGCCTAAGGACGTGTTAGAGTCTCTTTGGGCGTCGCGTAAAAAGCAAACCAACGCGTTTTCGGTGACGGTCAAACTTGATGACGTGCCGATGGATCAGTTTGGTTCCTTGTGGCCTAAAAACGTGATCCCTGATGCGTATATTTGGATTGCCGCCAACATGAGCAAGGGCGTCTTTACGCATGGCGAAGTCACGGTGAAGGGCAAGGCCAAGCTTGACGATTTAGAGAATGTTGTTTTGGAGTCAGGGGGCGGGTTTATTGAAGCTAAAGATGGCCGCATCACCTATCTTGGCGGCATGCCTGCGGTCGAGGAGGCCTCTGCCCACGCAACATTCGATCTTGATCATATGGATGTTCAGATTTTAGGAGGGCATACGGGGCCGATCAAACTGTTGCCCTTCACGATTGTGATGGATCATTTTCAACAAGACACGCAATACATTACTATTCCGGCGAAGATTCAAGGCCCCATCACCAATGTTTTGACGCTGTTGGATTCGCCGCCGCTTGGCTATGCCAAAGAAATCGGACTGGATCCCAAGGATAGTGTTGGAACGGTCGAGGGAACATTGACTCTTCACATGCCCATGTTGGATGCGCTTCTTTTAAAGGATGTTGAGGTGAAGGCGAATGCTGTGCTTAAGGATTTTGGGGCGCAAAAGCTAATCCCCGGTATCGTTCTTTCGCAAGGCCTTCTTGATCTTGATGTGACAAAGGATGGTTTTGGGCTTAAGGGCGGTCTTGCGCTTAATAAAGTGCCTGCCAAGGTGGAATGGAAAAGCCGCTTTCACAGCGATGAAGGCAAACCTTTGCATGAGGCTACGGTTAAGGCGAGCGTGAAAAATGAACAGTGGGATGCGTTTTACGGTCTTGGCGACTTGATCAAGGTGCAGGGTGAAACCCCTGTGGTGATTGATTATCAGAACATCAAAAAGGGGTTGTCCAAGATTCAAGGCAAGATTGCGTTGAAGCAAGCGGCGGTGCAGGTGAAGCCTATCGCGTGGCAAAAACCGGCTGGCGCAACGGCTCAGTTTTCCTTTGCGCTGGACATGGAAGAAGGTAAAAATCTTTTTTTCAGCGCCATCGATTTACAAGGCACGGGCGTTCGCGTTAAGGGAACGGCGGCTCTTGATGCCACGACCAGCCAGCTTGTTGCCTTTGATTCAAACCCCTTTGTCGTGGGGCGCAGCAACGCGAGGGTGCATTATGCTCGCCCTACCGCGCTCACCTTGCCTCAATCGATTAAGGTGGAAGGGGAGGCTTTTGATATCAGCGGTTTTGAAAGCGACAAGCCAGATGCGGCGCAAGCGGCGCGTGTCAAACAATATGATTTAAAGCTGACTAAGCTTTACACCAGTGAGAAGGGCTTTATGGCCAGCCTCTCTGGTCATGCGCAACGCGATCAGGAAGGCTGGCACGATATTGATTTGTGGGGCATCGCGCAAGGCAGCGTGCCTGTTTATGTTAGGTTAGAGCAAAAGAATGGCCGTGGCCTTTTTCAATTCAAAAGCGATGATTTCGGCTTTGCGCTGCAAGGATTAGGCTTTAGCGATGGCGTGCGGGGCGGTGCTATCGAAATTAATGGCGAGGGCAGCGCCGATGCGCCGCGCGCGATTGATGGCAAAATTAAAATCGACTCGTTTGTTGTTTCCGATCTTCCCGTGTTGGCGAGGCTTTTAAGCGCGGTTTCTCCTTTCGGTTTTGTGGATCTCATCACGGGCGATGCCAGCTTTGACCACTTGCGCGGCTATTATCGTTGGCATGGTGATCAGGTTGATTTGCGCGACATTCGCGCCGCTGGCTCGGTCGTTGGCATCAATCTTGATGGTCGTGTGAACATGGAAAAGAGCGAGGCCAATTTGAACGGTACGCTTGTTCCCTTTAGTTTTATGAACAGCATTATCGGGTCAATCCCTCTTCTGGGCGATGTGATTACGGGCGGCAGCGGGCAGGGCATTATTGCGGCGACGTTCACGGTAAAGGGGCCGTTGTCCGGTATGGATGTCAGCGTCAACCCCGTTTCCTTGCTGACGCCCGGATTCCTGCGCAACATTTTCTTCGCAGGCGATGACGAACAAGAATACATTATAGAAGAAAAGAAAGCGCCCTAAGAGTTGATCCGCTTTATTCTTGTTCCCAATCCTCGGTTGGTGGCGCGGGGTCTTCATCTCCTTTGTTTTCGGGATCCTCTCCCACAAAGCGCTGAAGGCCATCTCGCCAATCCTGTGCTGTTTGAAAGCGACTGGACCAAATTCCGTATTTGCCCGTTTGCGCTTTTTGTTCGGCGGCATAGTATTGGCCTCCTGATACGTCCGTGCGCTCAATGGCCCAGCCTTTTAAGATGAGGTGTTCGGCGATGTCTTGCGCTTTAGGGCCTCTAAAGCGAAAGCACTGCGCGAGGGCAGGCATATCGTTGACAGCCGATTGTTTAATTTGGCATTCGACGGTTTTATTGCCGACATAGTGTTTAAGGGCAGACATGGCGTCTTCACCGCAACCCCAAGCTATATCGCCTTGCCAGCATTGTTGATCCGGCGCTAAAAGATCAACGCCCCAAAGAGCAATTTGTTGGCCGTTAATGGATAAGATGCCGTTGTCCTGAACAAAGGGAATGCCTGTCATTTTTTGATTTTCCTGCGCGTTGGCTGGAAAACAAAACAAGGCAATCCCCGCCCATAAAAGGGCTTTGAGAGAGCTGTGAAAAAGGGGGGCGGTTCTATGGGGCATAAGCGTGCAAACTATCAAAACATCATGGCCAAATCTTGGCAGAAGGTGTTATAAACCGCTGCCCGTAGAAAATCCAGTGATCGATCAGGAGAAAAAAATGAGCGTATCAGAGCCCACCCAAGCCACTGTTCGTACAGAATATGACACGTTTGGCCCGATTGAGGTTCCCCTTGGCCGTTATTGGGGGGCACAGACGGGGCGTAGTCTTATGAACTTTAAGATCGGAGGCGAGCGTATGCCAACGCCGCTTATGCGGGCTTTTGGCGCGGTCAAAAAGGCCGCTGCGTTGGCCAATATGGATTGCGGTAATCTGGAGGTGACAATCGGTAACGCCATCGTGCAAGCGGCAGGCGAAGTTTATCAGGGGCAATGGGACGATGAGTTTCCCTTGGTCGTTTGGCAAACAGGTTCCGGCTCACAAACCAACATGAATGTGAACGAGGTTATTGCCAACCGCGCTATTGAGCTTTTGGGCGGCGAGATCGGCAGCAAGAAACCTGTTCATCCCAACGATCACGTCAACAAAGCGCAAAG
This sequence comes from Micavibrio sp., assembly GCA_020718105.1. Classification (GTDB taxonomy): domain Bacteria; phylum Pseudomonadota; class Alphaproteobacteria; order UBA9219; family UBA9219; genus UBA8914. Next base: position 23,411 of record DYDA01000025.1, read on the forward strand.
CACAAACGACGCGTTTCCGACGGCGATGCACGTCGCGGCGGTGCAGATGATCACGGATGAATTAATTCCCGCGCTTCAGCATTTCCATAAAGCCATGGATGACAAAGCCAAGGCGTTTGAGCCTATCGTCAAGATCGGGAGGACGCATTTGCAAGACGCTGTGCCCCTCACGTTGGGGCAGGAGTTTTCGGCCTATGCGATGCAGTTGGAGCTCTCCATTGAGCGCGCGCGCGATGCGATGAAGCGTTTGTATCCTCTCGCGCAGGGCGGCACGGCGGTAGGCACAGGCCTCAACGCCAAAAAAGGTTTTGCCGAAAAGTTCGCGCAGCATATCGCGCAAATCACGGGAAAGCCTTTTACCTCGGCGGCCAACAAGTTTGAGGCGCTGGCCAGCCGCGATGCGATGGTTGAGGCGTCGGGCATGATGAATACGATTGCGGTGAGCTTTATGAAAATCGCGAACGACATTCGCCTTCTGGCCTCTGGCCCTAACTGTGGCATCGGCGAGATTTCTTTGCCAGAGAATGAACCGGGATCCTCCATCATGCCGGGTAAAGTGAACCCCACGCAGTCCGAGGCGATGACGATGGTGGCGGCGCAAGTGATGGGCAATCACGTCACCGTCAGCATCGCGGGCGCGAATGGCCATTTTGAGCTGAACGTGTTCAAGCCCGTCATTGCCTTTAACGTGCTGCAATCTATTCGTCTCCTGACGGATGTGGCAAACAGCTTTACGGATAACTGCGTCGTTGGCATTGTTGCGAACGAAGAGCGGATCGCCTCGCTGGTGTCGCAATCCTTGATGCTGGTGACAGCGCTCAACCCGCATGTTGGCTATGACAACGCGGCAAAGATTGCGAAGAAAGCGCACAAGGAAGGCAAGACGCTTAAGGCTGTGGCGGTTGAGCTTGGCCTGTTGACGGCGGAAGATTACGACCGCCTGATCCGACCGCAAGACATGGTGCATCCACTTGATTGAGGGCTTTTCCCAAGAGGGAGGAGCGAACCTGAAGCGCTCGGTTCTTATCGCGGGGCATCGCACCAGCGTGTCGCTTGAGCCTGCCTTTTGGGAGGAACTTTGCGCCATTGCTCAGCGGCGCGGCCTGTCCGTCAACCAACTCGTCGCGGAAATCGACGCGGCGCGAACGGGTAACCTGTCCAGCGCGCTTAGGCTTTATGTGCTGGAGATGGTGAAAAGGGTCTAGAGTCAAAATAAAACCCGTCATTGCGAGCGCGTGAAACGCGCGTGGCAATCCATCTCCTG
>DYDA01000025.1:24794-33234 GCA_020718105.1 Micavibrio sp.
GAGCGCGTGAAACGCGCGTGGCAATCCATCTCCTGAAGTGGCGAGCAGGCTCGATGGTGGGAAGCATAGGCGATGGATTGCCGCGCTCCCTACGGTCGCTCGCAATGACGGCGTTTGTTGTTGGGTGAGGATGAATGAGAAAAAGAGGCTATATCGCCGTTTATATTCTGGCGAACAGAAAGAATGGTACGCTTTACACAGGCGTAACATCCAATCTATTGCAACGCACCTTTCAACACAAAGCGGACGTTAATAAAGGGTTTTCAAAAACATACGGTTGCAAACGCCTTGTGTATTACGAACCGTTTGAGACCATGGAAAATGCCATTACGCGTGAAAAGCAAATCAAAGCAGGATCGCGAAAAAAGAAACTTGATCTTATTCATTCGATAAATCGCGAGTGGAATGATCTTTGGTCAGTGATCACACAGTAAACACTCCCGTCATTGCGAGCGCGTGAAACGCGCGTGGCAATCCATCTCCTGAAGTGGCGAGCAGGCTCGATGGTGGGAAGCATAGGCGATGGATTGCCGCGCTCCCTACGGTCGCTCGCAATGACGGTAATTTTTATGGCAGTCAAGGTCATCGGGGGCCATCATGGGGTCACCAAAGGGATGGTTTGAAAGAGAACCTTATGCTATGCTCTTGCTTATCAGAATAAGAGAGGAAAGCCGATCATGCAACGAATAGCTCTTATAGGATTGTTAGTGGCGCTGGCCGCCTGTTCATCGTCGCCGGAGTATCCGGCGGGCGTGACGACCAATGCGGTTATAGGCGGAAAAGAACGCGGCGTGATTTATACGCAACCCGTTTCAGAAGGCCATAACGCCGTTTGTGTGGGTGAGTGGTGCAGCTGCGATTCCGAATAAAAAACTCTACGATGTCTCGCAAGGACGGAAGGGGGGGGGCATAATGAAAATGCGCCTCATCGTCTGCATCGCACGGATGATATTTCAATAGGCATTTTCATTGTGTCCCCACTGCCCCAAAACGGAAAACGTGAATCCTTATCAATCAATGGGTTAGCAAAAAAACGGCCTCTATGGTCGAGCAGAACGTATATTCACCCGCTTTTTTGCCAAGAGCTCGCTCTACGGGCATTTTAACCAAAAAACATACCATATGTTGTGGTAATTGAAGGCAGAAAAACACAACCTGTAGTGGGTCAAAATCTATCGTTCTCAAAATCCAAAAACGGCGGAGATTTCGGTGAGGGGAGGGCAATTAGGGCTGGAATCTTTTTACCATCTTGTTATGATGCCCCTCGGACGCGGCCTTTTTCCTTTGACAAAGGCGGCCTCTAATCGATCCAGAAAACCTGTTTGCTTTTGGATCGTCCGGCTGTTTTGCGTGGCCGGATGATGCGAAAGCTTGTCTAATTTTGTTATGGGAGAATCCCGATGTCTTTGCCCTTGATGCCAAAAGCCACCGCCGTATGGTTGGTTGAAAACACAACCCTGACGTTCGATCAAATCGGCATGTTTTGCGGCTTGCATAAGCTAGAAGTTCAAGCGATTGCCGATGGCGATGTCGCGACGGGCATCTTGGGGTTGAACCCCACCATGAACGGTCAGCTGACGGCCGAGGAAATTAAACGCTGTGAAGGTGACAGCCGCGCCCACTTAAAGATGACGCGTAGTGAGCTTCCTCAACCTGTCGTTCGTTCTAAAGGGCCTCGTTATACGCCCGTGTCCAAACGCGCAGACAAGCCTGACGCTGTGGCCTATCTTATCAAAACATATCCAGAGCTTTTGGATGCGCAAGTTGCGCGGCTTCTTGGTACGACCAAGGATACAATTTCTAAAGTGCGCGAAAAGTCGCACTGGAACGCAACCAACATCAAGCCGCGCAATCCTGTGTTGCTGGGTCTTTGCAAGCAAGCCGATCTGGACGCCGCGTTGAAACGCGCTTCGCGCCGTGTTGCGCGTGAGCAAAAGGCGGCGGGCATCACGGCGCCTGTGGTGCAAGAAGAAGCCTCGCCTTTCAAGGATTTTGATACGCCAGAAACCTCGCGTCATCATGAACCTTTTGTGACCTTTGGCCGTAGTGATGAGCAACAACCTGATATCGCTCCTGAGGACATGGAAAAAAGCTTAGGTTAATTCTTGCGATGATGGGTGCGGTCGCCAGACTTATCTCTAAAGACAGAGAAGACGTATGCTGACTGTTTCCCCTCCCTGTCAAACGCTGGCCGTCATCGGCCATGAGGACGCCAAACAACAGCTGGAGAGCGCGTACGCATCGGGCCGGATGCACCATGCGTGGCTGCTGGTCGGCGCGGAGGGCATTGGCAAGGCGAGCCTTGCCTACCTAGCGGCGCAGATGATTTTATCGGATGGTGAGAGCCACTTGGACTCGCCCAATTCGCAGCATCCTGCCGCGCGTTTGATCGCGGCAGAGGCGCATCCCGATCTGTTTGTCCTGCGCTGCCCTGTTGACGATAAGACGGGCGTCGTCAAAGATTCCATTCCGGTTGAGGACGCGCGAAAGCTTGCGCCGTTTATGGGCATGACGGCCAGTCAGGGAAGCGGGCGCGTCGCGCTGATTGATGAGGCGCAAAAGCTCACCCGCAACGGCCAGAACGCTATTTTAAAGATGATTGAGGAGCCGCCAACTGGCGCGACCATCTTCCTGACCGCCACCACGATCGGCGGCCTTTTGCCCACGATCCGCTCGCGCTGCCGGATGCTGCCGATGCAGCCGCTCACCGATAGCCAACTGGGGATCGTTCTGGCGCGGATGGGGGCTGATCTTCCTACAGGTGAGGACGCCAAGGCGCGGTTTATGGCGGCATCGGCGGGCAGCGCTTCTCGCGCTGTCAAACTGTTGGACACGGATGCGCTGACACTGTTTGATGAGCTTCTGGCGATTTTGGCGGCGATGCCCGTGATCGACCTTGTGCGCGTGCATAAACTGGCCGATCAAATTGGCAAGAAGGCCGATGCCGATGTTTTTGATGTCGTGACGGGCTTGCTGGTGGATACGCTGCGCGATGCCGTGCGGGCGGCGGCGTTGGGGCAGGGGGATGCCCTTGGTCTGGCCGCTAAGCTGGGCGGTCGAGGGCGTCTTGATAAGGCTTTAGAGTTGTGGGAAAGTACGGCGCGTACGTTTGCCGAAGCGCAAAGCGCGGCCTTGGATAAGAAGCTGGCGCTGATCAACGCACTGTCCACCGTCAGCCGTATGACGGCGTGATAGCCCCCCAGTATTAATCCTTTTTAAACAAAGACTAGTTATTCTGGCATCGAAACAAGCGGCGCTTTAATTGGCGCGTAGAGAAACCAAGATTATAAGAAGGTGTAGCGGCTATGGTTAACATCATATTAACGCAAGGTTTGCAGTTAGGCTATAAAAGGATCATAATGTCCCCCATAGACGATAGATGGGGGAAGATCATGGCTACACCGCAAATTGCTGAAGACGGAAGCGCGAAAATTGCTGATAGTGCAGGAACTTTTCCTGATTTTAGAGAAGAGGTAAGCGCGATCACTGCTGCGTGCGATGATTTCATGGAGCAATTGCCAATCATTGCAAGGGAATTGAATAAAATCCCAAAAATCACAAGGCCTTCGATCACAAGGCCTTCGTTAGCAGAACGCGTAGCGCGAGCGCATCAAGAACTTAGTATTTAGCTCGCGGCCGGTTTGTTTCTTAGTCGATTTCTGTGCGTGTATTTTTACGGAGGTTTCTGATGAGTGATAACAACCATGATCTTGCCCATTATTATGATAAGTTGGATGAAGTTTTTTCATCCTTTGAAATGTCAGAGGGCGCACGCGAAGCGGCGGTTTATGATTTTACGCAACATGTTCGTCGCCAACGTCTTTCGATGGTGGACGCTCTCGCGCTTCTTGGAGACAAAGAGCGCGTAGCTGCGTTTTATGAGATTGGGATTAAGGCTGACGCGTCTACTGCGCTAGTGACGGGGGAATCGGAAAAATCGAGTGTTGATCCAACGGCTTTGATCATTGCTCTTTCCAAGGGCTTTCATTCGCTTAGAACGACAGTTGAAAACATTGCCTCTATGGGGAAAAAGACCAATGAGTTGCTGTCTCGGGTTGAACAAGCGGCAACGTATGCCAATGCCGAGGCAGCCGATAACAGGAAAATGCTTGGTGAAATTCGTGCTGTGGCGGGGTCTCTCAAACAGGATATGGCTAGGGCTATGACCAGCACAAAAGAAATTGTGCCGAAGCTTGAGACGATTTCGTCACACTTGGATGCGCAACTTCAAAAACTAGAGAAGGATGTCCAAACAACCAAAGAGCACGCCAGTGAAGCCAACGGTGGCATTAAAGTGGTCAAAGGCCAAACGGATCCCGATAAAACGCACAAGGATGGCTTCAAACTGATGCTGCACTCTGTCGCTTGGGGCACGATTGCCAGCACGCTCTGTGGCGTGGGGGTTGGCGCTGTTATCAATCATTATGCGGGAAAGCAAGACGACAACGTCTGCAAGAACACGGAAACGCGGATTGAAACAAGAATTGTTGAAAAAGAAACGTGTCCTTCCACGTCTTGGACTTTGTGGGATGTTGCGGGTAAAAAGGCCTATACTCTTGAGCCTCTCCCCACTTTGCGGCCTGATAAAAAGAAAATCAAATTATTGCCCGTTGCCACGCTTTAGGTTTTTGCTGTTCCTTCCTGTGACTTTAAAGAAATTCTTTTGGGTCGTCCCTTTACGGTGTAAGCTGGCCGTTGGGGAGGCTTTCCCCCTGAAAAACAGCAACCAACACAAAGTCCAACACAATGAACAAAACACCCTATTACATCACGTGCGCTATTCCCTATGCCAACGGGGCGCCTCATATCGGTCATGCGTATGAAGCCATTGCGGGGGATGCGCTGGCGCGGTTTAAACGGCTGGATGGCTTTGACGTGCGCTTTCAAACGGGCATGGATGAGCATGGCCAGAAGAATGAGCAGACGGCGGCCAAGTTGGGAATCACGCCGCAAGAGCTGGTGGATCAAACCTCGGCGCAGTTTAAAGCCATGTACGAGACGCTGGGAATCTCGTTCGATGACTTTATGCGCACGACCGAGCCTCGGCATAAGGAACGCGCTCAGGCCTTTTGGTGCAAGATGGTCGAAGCGGGCGACATTTATTTGGATAAATACAGCGGTTGGTATTCGGTGCGCGATGAGGCGTACTTTGACGAAGGCGAATTGACGACAGCGCCGGACGGTAAAAAGTTTGCGCCGTCAGGCGCTCCTGTTGAGTGGATGGAAGAGGAAAGCTATTTCTTCCGCCTGTCGAAGTATCAAGATAAACTGCTTGATCTTTACACGCGCCGCCCCGATTTCATCACGCCGAAATCGCGCTATAACGAGATTTTTAATTTTGTGAAGTCAGGTCTTCGCGATTTGTCCGTCTCGCGCACCACGTTCTCATGGGGCGTGCCGGTCCCCGATGCGCCCAAGCATGTCATGTATGTATGGGTCGATGCGCTGTCCAACTATATCACCGCGTTGAAGTATCCAGAGGTTGGCGCAGGCAGCTTGATGGAGAAGTTTTGGCCCGCCGATCTTCATGTGATCGGCAAGGATATTATTCGCTTTCACGCCGTGTATTGGCCCGCGTTTTTGATGTCGGCGGGGATCGAAGTGCCCAAGACGATTTCGGGACACGGGATGATTTTGACGCATGGGGAGAAAATGTCGAAGTCTGTCGGGAACATCGTCTCAACCGAGGACGTGATCAGTAAATTCGGCGTTGACGCTTTGCGTTATTTCTTGCTGCGCGATATTTCGTTTGGGCAAGACGGCGATATTTCGAATGAGGCGCTGATCGCCCGCATCAATAGCCAACTGGCCAACGACCTTGGCAATCTGGCGCAACGGTCTTTGTCCATGATCGCGAAGAATTGTGGCGGAGCCGTGCCAGAGCATGGCGCGTTCACGGAAGCCGACCGCGCGTTTTTGGACAAGGCTTATGGGCTGTTGGAGGTTGTGCGGCGCGAGATGGATGCGCAAGCGTTTCATAAGGCGCTAGAGGCCATTTGGGGCGTGATCGCGGACGGCAACCGCTATGTGGATGAACAAGCGCCGTGGACGCTGAAGAAAACCGATCCTGCGCGAATGGCCACTGTTTTGTATGTGCTGGCGGAGGTTGTTCGTTGCGTGGCTTTGCTGGTGCAGCCCTTTATGCCAACCGCGATGGCCGCGATGCTGAATCAGTTGAGTGTGCCTGCGGATCAACGCGATTTTGCGCAGTGGGGCGAGGGGCATGCGCTTAAGTCCGGCACGCTGCTGCCTGCACCATCGGGCGTTTTCCCGCGTTATGTGGAAGGCGAGGGTGATTAAGGGGCGGGATGACGATAGAAAAAAGGGCGTTTATCTATGTTGATCGATAGTCATTGCCATTTGGATGATAAGGCGTTCGCGCAGGATTTTGCGGGGGTTCTTGATCGCGCACGCGCGGCGGGTGTGGGACGGATACTGACGATTGGCTGCTCGCGTTTTGAGTTCGCGAAAGCTTTGGCCATCGCGGAGGCGCACGAAGACATTTATGCCGCGCTGGGCGTCCATCCGCATGAGGCGGAGAAGGAAGGGCAGGCCATCACGACCGAAGAGTTGATCCAGATCGCGCGTCATCCCAAGGTCATTGGCCTTGGTGAAACGGGTCTTGATTATTTCTATGACCATGCGCCGCGTGAGGTGCAGCAGCGTAACTTTCGCCAGCACATTCGCGCTTGTAAAGAGTCGGGCTTGCCGCTGATCGTTCACACGCGACAGGCGGATGAAGATACGATGCGCCTTTTGAAAGAAGAGGGCGCAGGGCAGGGTAGTGGCCTGACGGGCGTGCTGCATTGTTTCAGCTCTGGTTCTGCGTTGGCGTCCTATGGCCTTGAGATCGGTTTCTACCTGTCGTTTTCCGGTATGATCACGTTTAACAAGTCTGAGGCTATCCGCGCCATCGCGGCGGATGTGCCGATGGATCGGTTGCTGATTGAAACGGACGCGCCTTACCTTGCGCCCGTTCCTTATCGCGGCAAAACGTGCGAGCCTGCTCATGTTGCTTTGACGGCCCAAAAGCTGGCCGAGGTCAAGGGCGTTTCCGTTGAGGCGATAGAGACAGCGACAACGGAAAACTTCTTCCGCTTGTTTGAAAAGGCGAAGTAGACCAGAATAATTATACCAACGATCCCATGAACTGACTCATAACAAAAATAAACCGTCATCGCGAGGAGCCTTGAAAAGGCGACGTGGCGATCCATCTCCTGAATTGGCAAACAGGGACGATGGTGGCAGGGGCAGGCGATGGATTGCCGCGCTCCCTGCGGTCGCTCGCAATGACGGAGGTGGGGGGCATGCGTTCGTTGGTGTTACCATCCCCTTGCGAGAGGGCGGTGTGATAGTGCAAAACTATGCTATAGGAGCGACTATGAAAATCACAATCCTTGGTTGCGGCGGCTCTGGCGGCGTGCCCCTTATCGGCAACGACTGGGGCGCGTGCGATCCTCTGGAGCCTCGCAACAAGCGCACATGCGTCTCCATCTTGGTGGAGGAGGGCGATCAGACCCTTCTTATTGACACCTCGCCCGATATGCGTGAGCAGCTTCTTCGCGCCAATGCGCGCGATATAACGGCCATTCTTTATACGCACGCTCATGCCGATCACTGCCACGGCATCGATAATATCCGCACCTTAAACTGGATCACGCAAAGGCCGATGCCACTTTATGCGAATGCGGAAACGATGGCGGATCTGACGCATCGTTTTGAATATATCTTTGCCGCCCGCTCCCAAGTCGATCGCTTCACAAGGCCGAGCGTTGAGACGCATGTTCTTGATGAAACTCCGTTCACTTTGGGGAGTATTGCGGTCACGCCGTTTCCGCAAGAACATGGCGCGATCACCTCCATGGGTTATCGCTTCAACGACTTTGCGTATTCCACCGATGCGGGCGCTTTGGATGAGGCCGCGTTTGAGGCGCTTAGCGGCGTGAAGGTTTGGGTTGTCGGCGCGGTGCGGGCAGAGCCGCACCCCACGCATGCGCATATCGATAGGGCGCTAGAGTGGATTGCCCGCGTGAAGCCAGAGCGCGCCTATCTCACCCACATGAACCAAACGCTGGACTACGCGACGTTAAAGGCCAGTTTGCCTGCCAACATCGAGCCTGCCTATGATGGGCTGGTGATCAACCTTTAGGCGCAGGGCTGGTTACCTTTAGGTGAGGTGTTCCCCAGTTAAAATGGAAAGTTCTTTCATTTTCAAATGTCTTAGCAAAGTCCTGACCAAAGGCGCTTGACCCTTCCAGCTGAAAACTTTTTTGGGGGGTTCCAAATCTTGTCTCATAGACATAAGGGGAGATGCGAAGGTTACGGCGCGGCTCTTTGCTTCCAAAGACTCCAAAGAAGTGAATATCGGCACTGTTTTTCCCTCGGCCAAGATGAAGGTTGACGTGATTCCAGGCATAATGGACAAAATTGTGTGGCTGGA
>DYDA01000006.1 GCA_020718105.1 Micavibrio sp.
ATTAACTTTGAGCGGAAGGCGATCGAGAGGCACTATTCCACGCTCTTGGGGCTGAGAATCGATAAAAAACACAAGATTCGTTGATTCTATTGGGTTTTTTATGAGGCGAAAAAGGGGGCGAAAAAGGGGGCGAAAAAGGGGGCAAAAAAGGAGGGAAAAAGAGGCTTTGCCCCACCCTTCCCCCCCTCCCCGCGAGGAGACGTGGATAGGGGGTAGATCTCAATTTTTATCAGCGTTAAACCAACAGACTTTGTTTTTTGGCGGCTTCGATAAAGGAGCGGAAGAGAGGATGGGGATCAAAGGGTTTGGATTTCAGCTCTGGATGAAATTGAACGCCGATAAACCACGGATGATCGACGCGCTCCACAATTTCGGGCAGAACGCCATCAGGGGATAGACCAGAGAAAACCAAACCGGCTTTTTCAAACGCTTCCCTGTAGGTCAAATTCACCTCATAACGATGGCGATGGCGTTCAATGATTTCATCCGCATCATAGATTCCATGAACCTTGGTTCCCTCTTGCAATTTGCAAGGATAGCCGCCAAGGCGCATCGTGCCGCCAAGATCGCCGTTCTTCCCGCGCCGCTCCAGCTGATCGCCTTTAAGCCATTCGGTCATCAGGCCGATGACAGCGTGATCACTGGGGCCAAACTCACTGGACGTCGCATCAGCGATTCCGCCAAGGTGCCGCGCCGCTTCAATGACCGCAAGCTGCATCCCAAAGCAAATGCCGAAATAAGGTATTTTGTTTTCGCGTGCGAATTGTGCGGCCTTGATCTTGCCTTCCGTTCCGCGCTCGCCAAAGCCACCTGGAACAAGAATGCCGTTGACGCCTTCTAAATATTGCGCCGCGTCTTCGCGCTCAAACACTTCGGAATCGATCCACTTTAAAGTGACGCGCACCTTGTTCGCGATGCCGCCATGAAGCAGAGCCTCGTTCAACGATTTATAGCTGTCCAAAAGGCTTGTGTATTTGCCCGCGATGGCGATGGTGACCTCACCCTCTGGCTCTAAAACACGGCGAACGATTTCTTCCCATTTGGCAAGGTTCGGCTCTTTCGATTCCAAATTGAAATAGCGCAGAACCTCGCGGTCAAAGCCTTGCTCATGATAATTGATCGGCACGCGATAGATGGTGTCCACGTCCTGCGCCGCCAAAACACGGTTTTGGGGGATGTTACAAAACAGGCCAATCTTGCGCCGCTCGTTTTCTGGAATAGGCCTATCCGTGCGGCACAAAAGCATATCGGGCTGAATGCCGACACTGAGAAGCTCTTTCACGGAATGTTGCGTGGGCTTGGTCTTCAGCTCACCCGCCGTCTTGATATAGGGCAGCAAAGTGAGATGCAAGAACATGCTGCGTTCTTTGCCAAGCTCATTGCCCAATTGGCGAATAGCTTCAAGAAAAGGCAGCCCTTCGATATCGCCAACAGTTCCGCCAATTTCGCAAAGGCAGAAATCTTCGTCCGTCAAATCGGCCAGAATGAATTCCTTGATTGCGTCGGTAATGTGCGGGATCACCTGCACCGTCGCGCCCAAATAGTCGCCGCGCCGTTCCTTAGCAATGACATTAGAATAAATACGCCCTGTCGTGACGTTATCGCTTTGACGAGCATGAACGCCTGTAAAACGCTCATAATGGCCTAGATCAAGATCGGTTTCCGCGCCATCGTCGGTGACGAAAACCTCACCATGCTGCGTGGGGCTCATCGTGCCCGGATCGACGTTCAGATAAGGATCCAGCTTGCGCAGACGAACCTTATACCCATGCGCTTGAAGGAGAGAGCCTAACGCAGCGGCGGCCAGACCCTTGCCAAGAGACGAAACAACACCTCCTGTCACAAAAATAAAGCGCGTGGACGTCATCGCTTCTCTCCTTATTATGAAACGCTAAAAAACAAAAAATTTACTTAGAAACAGGAACAGCGGGAACCGCTGGAGCCTTATCAACCTTGGGCGCTTCTTGGGTTGTGTCGGCAACGGCGGGGGCCGTTGTTGTCGCCGCAGGGTCGGTAAGCTGCTCAGCCAAGCTGCGCGCTGTGTGTTGCTGTCCAGCGATAATGCCTTGCGCCAAACTTAAAACGATAAACAGTGTCGCCAAAATCGCTGTGGTGCGAGTCAGCAAATTGGCCGATCCACGCGCAGAAAACAAGCCCCCCATGGTTCCACCGCCGCCGCCGCCCATAAGGCCGCCGCCATCTTGCGCCGAGCGTTGCATCAGAACAACACCGATAAGAGCAAGTGCAACCATCAAGTGAATAACCAGCAAAACATCCTGCATAGCGAAAACTCCTCTTAAAAATAACAAACAAAGACGTGCCTCGATTCGAAGAACCGAAGGCTACGGCAAACTCGTTTTGGGCTGGAAGTAGAGCCTAAACTAAGTGAAAAACAAAAGCTAGGATTTATTCCGTTGCGCGGCGGGCAATATGTTCGACTTCTTTTTGAACGATCCGCTCAACAACGGCTGGCAAGTTCTGATCCAGCCACTCCTTAAGCATCGGACGCATAAGCGCCATCACGATGTCTTCAAGCGTCCGGCCGCCCTCACCGAGGAGCGTATGGCCTTCGAAAGCCACGCGACGTTCGACTTGAACGGTGCTGGCCAAAGCGGCCAACGACGATGTCGCAGCCTCTGCCGCATCATGAGACATAAGAGGCTCTTCCGGAATCGCTGACGACGCAACGGGAACAGGATCAAAAGCCATCGCATCAGCAGGCGGCGGCGAAGGCTCTGGCGCTGGTGCCTGCGCGCCTAGATCCACAACCGAGCCATCGTCCTCAACCATTTGCGTCAATTCTAAAACATCTTCCTTAGATGCATCGTCTTCAGGAATAATGGCAGCCGCTGTCGCAGGATCCTTCTCATCAGCAATGATGCGGCGGATCGAGGCCAAAATTTCTTCCATCGATGGTTCGGACGATGGGCTTGGTTCTTGAACGTCTGTCATGGAACGAATCGCATGGTTGGTGGAACTAAAGTTAGTTTAGCGTTTCACAGAGTCTTTGCAAGTCCGAACCAACAGACCCTCGCTTAAACGCCGTGATACGTCTTATACCACTCGATAAACTTGGGAATTCCCTCGCGGATCGTTGTGGTGGGGGAAAAGCCAAAGTCACGCTTGGTTGTCTCAATATCCGCCGAGGTCGCAGGCACATCGCCCGCCTGCATTGGTAAAAAGTCATAAATGGCTTTTTTGCCAAGCGCCTTTTCGATCTCACCGATATAATCCATCAGCGTTTCGGTGTGCGAGTTGCCGATGTTGTAAAGGCGCGTCGGGACCTTGCCTTCCTCTAACTTCATCGGGTTGTCAAACACGCCAATGACGCCAGAGACAATATCATCAATATAGGTAAAATCGCGGCGCATGTTGCCGTTATTGAACACGGGGATTGGCTCGCCCGCGATGATGTTTTTCGTAAACAAATACGCCGCCATGTCGGGGCGTCCCCACGGACCATAAACCGTGAAAAAGCGCAGGCCTGTGCAAGGCATCTTGTATAAATGCGCATAAGTATGCGCGATAAGTTCGTTCTCGCGCTTGGTCGCCGCATAAAGAGAAACGGGCTTTTCAACGGGATCTTCAACCGAAAATGGCGTCTTGGTGTTGCCGCCGTAAACCGATGATGAACTGGCATACACAAATTGCTCTAACTTCGGCAAGCGCCGCGCCAATTCGGTCATGGCCACATAGCCCATCACGTTGGTTTCAACGTAGGCAAATGGATTAATCAGCGAGTAGCGCACGCCCGCCTGCGCGGCAAGGTTCATGACATGCGTGACGTCCTTGCAGCTTTCTTCCAAAGCTAAAATCGCATCCTTATCCGCGATATTAAGCTGATGAAACGTGAAAGCGCCCTTCCCTGCTTCTTGAACGCGAGCGAGGCGCGCCTTTTTCAAATTCACGTCATAATAATCATTCAAATTATCAATGCCGACAACCTCATCGCCACGTTCAAAAAGCTTAAGCGCCAACGTCGATCCGATAAAACCAGCCACGCCGGTAATAAGAACTTTCATATTATAAACTCCAATACTGTACGTTTGAGGGAAGAGAGGCAGGGTTCATAGCGGATTTGATATCCACAACAATACCCCCATCGGCAACATCGGCCACGAATCCTTGTAAGTCATCTAAAATAGCCTGATGCGAGACAGCCAAAACAAGCACGTCGAGATTTTTTAATTTCTCACGTTGGCATAAATCAAGATTGTATTCGTGCTTAGCATGCGCGGGGTCGGCAACAGGATCGAAGACCATGACCTCAACGCCAAAACTTTTCAGCTCGCGCACGATTTCTGGCACGCGGCTGTTGCGCAAGTCGCGGACGTTTTCTTTAAAAGCCAAGCCCAAAATGCCCACGCGAGCCGTTGGCTTCATGCGTCCGCTTTTGACCAGCATTTTCATAATCTTTTGCGCGATAAAAACGGGCATCCCGTCATTAATCCTGCGCCCCGATAAAATGACTTGCGGGTGATAGCCCAGCTCCTCGGCGCGCGCGGTCAAGTAATAGGGATCCACCCCGATGCAATGCCCACCGACAAGACCCGGCGTAAACTTCAGGAAATTCCACTTCGTCCCCGCCGCCGCCAAAACATCATGCGTGCGAAGGTTCATCTTTTCGCAAATAATCGCCAATTCATTCATGAGCGCAATGTTGATATCGCGCTGCGTGTTTTCCAAAACCTTGGCGCATTCGGCAACGGCAATGCTGCTGGCGCGATACAGCCCAGCCGTAATCACAGCGCCATAGACGGCTTCAACGCGATCAAGGCTTTCTTGATCTTCGGCGCTCACAATCTTGGTGATGGTTTCAAGGCGGTTGACTTTATCACCCGGATTAATGCGCTCTGGCGAATAGCCCATCTTGAAATCAACGCTTTGGCGAAGGCCAGAAATTCTTGCGATTTCGGGGCCGCACAATTCTTCGGTCAACCCCGGATAAACCGTCGATTCAAAAACGATAAGGGGGATCAACGCGGCCTTACCCTGCGCCGCTGTCCGCTTCTTCAAAAGCTCACCAATTGTCCGGCAGGCACCAAGGACGGGCGTTAAATCAGGGCGTTTGGCTTGATCGATAGGCGTTGGAACAGTCACGATGAACACGCTGCAATCCAGCATGTCCTCTGGCTTATCTGTGATCAGCCCCGTCGTTTCTTTAAGCTCATGGCTTTCAACTTCCCCCGTCCAGTCATGAAATGTTTTTAAGGCAGCAACGCGAGCTTGGTTAATATCAAAGCCGACAACGCCCTCAAAATGCCGTGCCATACCGATCATCATCGGCAGCCCGACATAGCCCAACCCCAAAACAGCAATCTTTTCGGTCATGATTCACCTCGGCAGCTTTATGCGCAAGCTTGCTCTCTAAAGGACTTTCTGACTTATGGCAACATGGAAGACGTTCTAGGACAAGAGAAAATCAGGAAACAATGAAAAAACACTGGTTTTTTGCTCTAGATTGATTGTTGTGTTATTTCCGCCTATCGTGCGGCATGACCAATAAACTGATCGAAATAGGCGAGGCAAGGCGGGCGCAAGTTATCAAGGAAAAGGCGCTTATGCCTTTTGCCGAAATGGATCGCGCCGCCCAAGAGGCTCTCCCCCCTCGTGGCTTTGTCAACGCCCTTCAAACCAAGGTCAAAAGCGGCGCGTTTGGCCTTATTGGCGAGATCAAGAAAGCCTCGCCTTCTGCAGGACTTATTCGCGCCGACTTCGATCCCGCCGCCATCGCCAAAGCTTATGAGGCGGGCGGCGCGGCGTGCCTTTCTGTTCTGACCGAAGAAACCTATTTCCAAGGCCATAACGATTTTCTGGGGCAAGCGCGGGAGGCTTGCGCCCTGCCCGCTTTGCGTAAGGATTTCATGGTTGATCTTTGGCAAGTCGCGCAAGCACGAGCGATAGGCGCGGATTGCATCTTGCTGATTATGGCGCTGCTTGATGACGCTCTGGCCGCTGACATGCATGCCGCCGCAAGAGCGTATGGGATGGACCTATTAATCGAAGTCCATGATGAAGCTGAGATGGAGCGTGCGCTGCGCCTGCCTTCCTCCGGCCTTATTGGCATCAATAACCGCAACCTGAAAACACTGGCCATTGATCTGGCGACAACGGAAAGGCTTGCGCCTATGGCTCCGGCTGACCGCTTGCTCGTCAGCGAAAGCGGCCTGCAAACCACAGAGGATTTGCATCGCATGCGCCGCGCAGGCGTGGGGTGCTTCTTGATCGGAGAATCCTTAATGCGGCAAGCCGATATCACAAAAGCCACCACCCAAATGATGGGGCAAGCCCTTGATTCTCTTTTTGTGTGATGCGCAAGACCGCGCTTGGCAAGAAGCTTTCTTCTCGTTATAAGGAGGGCGCTTAAAGCGCGGGCGTGGCGGAATCGGTAGACGCAACGGACTTAAAATCCGTTGGGCGTAAGCCCGTGGGGGTTCAAGTCCCCCCGCCCGCACCATCTAAGGATAGAGTAGAATAAAGACATTTACCAAACAAGCCCCTCTCGGCTATCCTGCCGCTCATGGCCAAATCATCATCCCATTATGTTTGTCAAAGCTGCGGCGCGTCGTTTCCCAAATGGGGCGGCAAGTGCGAGGCGTGCGGCGCGTGGAACAGCCTTGTCGAAGAAGCTGTGGCCGATGGCCCTCCCAAGGGTCTTCATGACGGGGCAAGGGGCAAACACAAGGGCCGCGCCATTGCCTTTGTGCCCCTGAAAGGCGAGAAGCGCCACCTGCCCCGCCACCTTTCCGGCATGGGCGAGTTTGACCGCGTGGTCGGCGGCGGGCTTGTGCCCGGATCGGCCACGTTGGTCGGCGGCGATCCCGGCATCGGCAAATCCACGCTGTTGTTGCAGGTTGTGTGCAGGCTGGCGAAGGCCGCGCGCGTGGCCTATATCTCTGGCGAAGAGGCCATCGATCAGGTGCGCCTTCGCGCCGAGCGCCTTGGCGTTGCCGATGTGAATTGCGATCTGGCCAGCGCGACGGCGGTGAGGGATATTGCGGCCTCGCTGGATCACGCCGACGCTCCCGATATTCTTGTTATCGATTCCATTCAAACCATGTATGTCGATACGATTGACAGCGCCCCCGGAACCGTGGCGCAGGTGAGAACCTCGGCGCAAGAGCTGATCCGCATCGCCAAAAAGCGCGATATTGCCGTTATTCTGGTGGGGCATGTCACCAAAGAGGGAACCATCGCGGGCCCCCGCGTGCTTGAGCATATGGTGGACACCGTCCTGTACCTTGAGGGTGAGCGCGGCCACCAGTTCCGCATCCTTCGCGCCGTCAAAAACCGCTTTGGCCCCACGGACGAGATTGGCGTGTTTGAGATGCAAGAGGAAGGGCTTCTTGAGGTTCATAACCCCTCGGCCCTGTTCCTTGCGGATCGCCACGGCGATACGTCGGGAGCCGCCGTCTTTGCGGGGCTAGAGGGCACGCGCCCTGTGTTGGTGGAGGTGCAGGCGCTGGTCGCCCCTTCCTCCTATGGCACGCCGCGCCGCGCCGTGATCGGCTGGGACGCCGGACGGCTTGCCATGGTGCTGGCGGTGCTAGAGGCCCGCTGTGGTGTCACCTTTGGCAATAACGACGTGTACCTGAACGTGGCGGGAGGCCTGAAAGTGACGGAGCCCGCCGCCGATTTGGCCGTCGCTGCCGCCCTGCTCTCCTCGCTCACGGGCGTGCCTGTCCCTGCCGAGGCCGTGGTCTTTGGCGAGATTGGCCTGTCGGGCGAGGTGCGCCGCGTGGCGCAGCCAGAGCTTAGATTAAAAGAAGCCGCTAAGCTTGGGTTTTCACAGGCTATTTTGCCCAAAGTTGACGATAAGGGCAAAATCAAACCCACCAGCGGCATCGGCAGAACCGAAATCAACCGCCTTTCGGGGTTATTGCCATTGTTCCAGACGGAAAAAATGGACAAAAGAAAGTAATTTCTTCATAAGCGCTCTTAGCAAAGCAGGAATCATGTGGTAGAGCATGAGCCATCTAAGCTTAATCACCCTCCCCTTGCGGGAGGGTCGAAAACGCGTCAGCGTTTTCGGGGAGGGGTCGGGAGTGTTCCCTCTTAAAACCCAAACCCCTCCCCGAAGTTTTTGTTTCCTTCGGTTACAAAAACTTCGACCCTCCCGCAAGGGGAGGGTGATTTTATTGTGAGGCCTAAAATAGCATTCGTCTAAATCACGAGCGAGATGCCCATGGAACATACGCAATTCAACATCTTTGACATACTCACCGCCGCCGTGCTGGTGGCCAGCGGCATCTTTGCCTTTAGGCGCGGCCTGATCCGTGAGGTTCTCTCGCTGGGCACATGGGTCTTGGCCTCGGTCTTTGCTTTCTCCTTTTATCCGATGGCAAGGCCTTTTCTTGAAGAGCATATCAAGAACGCTATGCTCGCCGATGCGGCAACCGCTATCGGCCTTTTTTGTATCGCGATTGTCGTGCTGGTTCCGCTGGGCGATTACCTGACCGGCCTTGTCAAAACGCCGACGCTGAGTTCCATTGATCGCTCGTTGGGTTTCGTGTTCGGCCTTGTTCGCGGCTTTGTGATCATGTGCCTTCTTTATTTGGGGGCGACCTATGTTTGGAGCAACGACGAGGCCAAGCAGCCCGTCTGGCTGGCGCAGGCCAAGGCCAAACCGGCGCTCTCCTATGGCGTTGAGGTTATCAAGAGCATGACTCCAGAAAATCCAGAGGAAGCCGCCTCTGAGCAACTTCAAAAAGGGCGTGAAATGGCCGAACGCGCCGCCGAAAATGCCAAGCGCCTTGAGGACATTTCGGTTCCTGTTCCCACTGTCACCAGAGAGCAAGGCAACGGCGCTTCCTATGGCGACGAGACACGCGATAAAATGAATAATTTGTATGATCGGAACGCAAATCCATGACCCTTTCTGTAACGACGGATCCTTTTGACGACGACAAGCTTCATGAGGAATGCGGCATCTTTGGCATCATTGGCAATGAATCCGCCACCGCCATGACGGCTCTCGGCCTTCACGCCTTGCAGCATCGCGGGCAGGAAGCCGTGGGCATCGTCAGCTTTGACGGCGAGCATTTCCACGCCAAACATGCGCTGGGTCAAGTCGGCGCGAATTTCAGTTCGGAAACCACGATCAATAAGCTGAAAGGCTCCGCCGCCATCGGCCATGTGCGCTATGCCACCACGGGAGAGACCTCGCTTCGAAATGTTCAGCCCCTTTTTGCCGATTTCGATTTCGGTGGCTTTGGCGTCGCGCATAACGGCAATCTCACCAATGCGTATGCTCTTCGCAAAGACCTTGTGAAACGCGGCTGCATTTTCCACGCGACGACGGACACCGAAGTTATCATCCATCTTGTCGCTCTTTCTAAGCAAGCAACCATTATTGACCGCCTTATTGACGCGTTGAAACAAATCGAAGGAGCCTATTCCCTTGTTTGTTTAGCTCAAGGCATGATCATCGGTGTGCGCGATCCTTATGGCGTGCGCCCGCTTGTGATCGGCAAACTGGAAAGCGGCTATGTTTTGGCCAGCGAAACGTGCGCTCTTGATATCATCGGCGCATCTTTTGTGCGCGATGTTGAAGCAGGTGAGATCGTTATTTTGAACGGCGATAACATCGAAAGCATCAAGCCTTTTGGCAACATCAAACGCCGCTTCTGCATTTTTGAATACATCTATTTTGCGCGTCCCGATTCCTATTTGGACAGCGTGTCCGTCTATGAGGCGCGCAAAAACATCGGGCGCGAGTTGGCCAAAGAATCCCCTGTTGTGGCCGACATGGTCGTTCCTGTTCCCGATTCCGGCACGCCGACAGCCATTGGTTTTGCGCAGGAAAGCGGTTTGCCGTTTGAGATGGGGATCATCCGCAATCACTACGTCGGCAGAACCTTTATTCAGCCGACGGATCGCATTCGCCATATCGGTGTTAAATTGAAACACAATGCTAATCGCAAGCTGATTGAGGGCAAGCGCATTGTCCTTTTGGATGACTCCATCGTGCGCGGCACAACATCGGTTAAAATCGTCAAGATGCTGCGTCAAGCGGGCGCCAAAGAAGTGCATATGCGCATCTCTAGCCCGCCTACCAAACATAGCTGTTTCTATGGCATTGATACGCCCGAGTCCGATAAGCTTCTTGCCCATGCGCATACGGTTGAGGAAATGGCAGCCTTTATCGGCGTGGAGTCATTGGCCTTTATTTCCACTGAGGGGCTTTATCGCGCCCTTGGCGAACAAGGTCGAAACCTCGCGCAACCGCAGTATTGCGATGCGTGCTTCACGGGTGATTATCCCATCGCCCTAACCGATCATGACAATAAAAACGGGCAATGCGAACTGTCGCTTTTGGCCAAAGAAGCGTGAGATATTTCTCCTCTCTTGTCATTGCGAGGAGGCCTTTAGGCCGACGCGGCAATCCAGCTGCGCCGTGTCCACGGCGCATAAAACTTATATGCCTCGCAGACGCTCGGCAGACTGGATCGCCACGGCGCATTCGCGCCTCGCGATGACGAGTTTTTTTAACGGCATCACCTATGACCACACCCTCTTGGCATCCTGATCTTTATGCGCGGCGCAGGCCGTTTTTGGACGTGCGGCAAAAGGTGATCCGTGCTCTTCGCCGATATTTTGAAAGCCAAGACTTCGCCGAGGTCGATACGCCCGCGCTTCAGGTTTCCCCCGGTAACGAAGTGCATTTGCAGGCCTTTAAGACCGAGTTGAAAAGCCCGCATGGCGATCCGCCGCAGACTTTTTATCTGCATACCAGCCCAGAGTTCGCGATGAAGAAACTTCTGGTGGCGGGCGAGGCTCGTCTTTATCAAATCGCGCATGTCTATCGCAACGGCGAGAGGTCTAGTCGTCATCATCCCGAATTCACCATGATGGAATGGTATCGCGCCAACGCTGATACGAACGCGATTAAAGAAGACTGTATCGCGCTGACCCGCGCTTGCGCTACAGCGTCGGGAAAAACCGTTTTTACAGCAAATGGCATGACCTGTGATCCCTTTGCGCCGTGGGAAAGCCTAAGCGTTCCTGATGCTTTCAAGCGTTATGCGGGCATCGATCTGATGGCCACCGCGCCTAATCCCAAAACGCCCGATGCAGCTTTGCTTTGCTGCGCGATGGCGCCTTTATCTCTTCGCACCGCGCCAGATGACACATGGGAGGACTTATTTTTTCGCGTGATGGGCGAAAAGATTGAGCCGTTCTTGGGCAAGGATAGGCCTACGTTTTTGTGCGATTACCCTATTAGTATGGCGGCTTTGGCAAGGCCCCTGCCCCATGATCCGCGCCTTGCCGAGCGGTTTGAGCTATACATCGCGGGCTATGAGATTGCGAATGCGTTTGGTGAGCTAACGGATGCGGATGAGCAGCTTCGCCGTTTTAAGGCTGACATGGACTTAAAGGAAAAACTGCATGGTGAGCGCTTCCCCATTGATTCCGATTTTATCGCGGCTTTACAATGGGGCATGCCGCCTTCTGCCGGTATTGCCCTTGGCATTGACCGTCTTGTGATGCTTTGCGCAGGAACAGAAGTGATTGATGATGTGTTGTGGCTGCCCGTTTCTTGACAAAGTCTTGTTTTATAACCAAATCGAATACCTCCCCCGTCATTGCGAGCGACTGCAAGGAGCGCGGTAATCCATCACCTCTATTTTCCATTATTGACTTTGTTCGCCAATTCAAGAGATGGACTGCCACGTCGCCTTTTCAAGGCTCCTCGCAGTGACGATAGGGTATTACAGAAATGAAGCGTCTCGACTATAAACACTTTAAAGGCAAAGTTCGGAGGTTTGAATGAAACAAAAAAATAATCCTATCAGCCGCCTCCATAGGTTTGTTGCCTCTATTCTTTTGCTCTCCTTGACTCTTGTTCCGATGCAACGATCCGTGGCGCAAGATGGCGGCACGATGACCTTTATCCGTGATGCGGAGATTGAGCATTACCTTCGCGCCCTTAGCACGCCGATTTTTCGGGCAGCTGATCTTGATCCCAAAGCGGTCAGCCTCCTCCTTATTCAAAACAGCGAGATTAATGCATTTGTCGCTGGTGGCATCAATATTTTCTTCTACACAGGGCTGCTGCAAGTTACCGATACGCCAGAGCAATTGCAAGGCGTGATAGCCCATGAAACAGGCCATATTGCAGGTGGCCATCTGGCACGTGGTTCGCAAGCCATGCGTCATGCCTCGGCGCAGGCCATCATCGGTATGCTGGCAGGCCTAGCGGCGGGCATCGCCAGCGGCAAGGGCGAGGTGGCCATCGGGGCTATCGGCGGCGCTCAGGAAATAGCGCAGCGCAACTTGATGCGTTATTCACGTGAGCAAGAATCTTTTGCCGATACGGCAGCGCTGCGTTTTTTGGACAGCATAGGGCAAAGCGCCAAAGGCATGCTTGAGTTTATGAAAAAGTTGGCGGGGCAAGATATTCTGCCAATTGATCGGCAAATTGAATATGTCCGCACGCATCCGCTTTCCCAAGATCGCGTCAACAATATAGAACATCATCTTCAATCGCGCCCCGAGTTAGCCAACAAGACTCTTGGCGCTGCTGTCCTCCTCATGCATGAGCGTATGAAGGCGAAGCTGCTTGGCTATCTCCAGCCTGAAACAGCGTTGTTGCGCTATACCGATAAAGACCCGCGCCTGCCCGCCCGCTATGCTCGCGCCATTGCGTTGTACAGAACGAGCCAACTGCCTCGCGCCTTGGCCGTTGTTGAGACTTTGCTTAAGGAAGAGCCGGAAAATCCCTTTTTTATCGAGCTAAAAGCCCAAATGCTTTTTGAAAACGGACGCGTTTCAGAAGCGATCACTTTGTACCAAAAAACGGTCGATTTAGTGCCCGATTCAGCCCTTTTACGCGTCGCTTATGCTCATGCTTTGTTAGAGAGTAAAAAGGACGGCGTTCTTGACCAAGTGATCGCACATTTGACCGAAGCCAACCGCCTAGAAGAGCGAAACGGCCAGACTTGGCGCTTTTTAGCAGCGGCATGGACTCGCAAAGCTGAATTGACCAAGAGTCCCCACGACCAAGGGCTTGTTTCCTATGCTCTTGCTGAGGAGGCCATTTCAAACGGTCAAGATAAAGAAGCAGGCCAATATGCCGCTAGAGCTTTGAGAACGCTTTCTAAAGGTTCTCCCTATTGGCTCAAAGCTCAAGACATTAAGCTTAATGTTGAGCACAACCGCAATGATTGACTTATGCCTGAAAACTTGGTCTTGTGCCTCTTCCACGGTTTGATCGTTAACTCTTAGCGGAGCTTTTTCATGTCCTCTCTTAAAACCCTTCTCCTTGCCTTGTCACTCAGTGCGCTTCCTACTTTAGGCATGGCAGCCGATGCGGCTCCCGCCTTTACCGATAGTCAAAAGGCTGCGATTGAAGGCATTGTGCGCGATTTGCTTACCGACAAAGAGCCGGAAATCGTTATGAAAGCGGCGGAAGAGATTCAAACGCGCATGGAAAAAGAAAACTCAGTAAAAGGCCAAGCCGCCATCACGAAAAATCATGACAAAATTTATAACGATTCCACATCCCCCGTTGGTGGCAATCCCAAGGGCGATGCAAGCATTGTCGCGTTCTTCGATTATACCTGCAGTTATTGCAAAATGGGGCGGGAAGCTTTGATCAAGTTTGTGGCTGAGGACAAAAATGTTCGCATCGTTTATAAAGAACTCCCCATTTTAGGTGCGGGTTCCGTTATCGCGTCTAAAGCCGCGTTGGCCAGCGCAGCGCAGGGGAAATATCCGGCCTTTCATGACGCTTTAATGGGTTCTAAAGAACGATTGTCCGAAGAGATCATCAAAAAAATTGCCAAAGATGTGGGGCTTGATGTCGAGAAAATGACCAAGGACATGGAAGGTGACAAAGTCAAAGAAATCTTAAAAGCCAATCAAGCTCTGGCGGCCTCCCTTCATATTCAGGGAACCCCTGCGTTTATCATCAATGACAAGCTTTATCCGGGCGTGTTGTCTTTTGATCAACTAAAGGCCGCCGTTGCCGATGCGCGCAAGGCCAAGAAGTAATCGTCCTTATTGAGGGTTGTGATCCCGTGTCCAAGAAACCGCGCATACTGGTCCTCAACGGCCCTAACCTGAACATGTTGGGCGTGAGAGAGCCTGCGATCTATGGCTCTCTTACGCTTTCCGCTATCGAGGCTCTTTGCGCCCAGACAGCGGATGAGGTTGGTCTGTCCATCGATTTTCGCCAAAGCAATCATGAGGGCGAGCTTGTGACTTGGATTCAGGAAGTGATCACAAAATCCTTTGATGGTATCGTGATCAATGCCGCCGCCTATACCCATACGTCGGTTGCGATTATGGACGCTTTAAAAATGACGGATGTGCCGATTGTTGAGGTTCATATCTCAAATATCTTTACACGCGAAGCATTCCGCCATCATTCTTACGTTTCCCCCGTCGCCACAGGCGTTATTTGTGGTTTTGGCGCGGAAGGCTACAAGCTGGCGCTACGCGCTTTAGCTAGTAAAATTATTCAATAAACGAGGAAAGAAAAAATGAGCACTTTTGATCTTGATATAAAATTTGTCCGTAAGCTGGCCGAGCTTTTGAAAGAAACCGGCCTGACGGAAATTGAATATGCCGAAGGCGATAAGCGTATCCGCTGCGTTGGTGCTCATGCCCCTGTGCAGCAGATTGTTGCCGCGCCTACCGCTGCTGCTGCTGCACCTGTTTCCGTTGCATCAAACGCGCCTGTTGCTGCTGTGCCCGTGGTGACAGAAGGAACGCACGTGACATCGCCCATGGTGGGAACGGTCTATCTTTCGCCAGAACCCGGAGCGCCCGCCTTTATCAAAGTTGGCGATAAGGTCAAACAGGGCGACACGCTTTTGATTATTGAGGCCATGAAGGTCATGAATCCCATCAAAGCCCCCGCCAGCGGCACGATTGTTGAGCTTCCCGTCACCGACGCCAAACCCGTCGAGTTCGGCGAGACGCTGGTTGTGATCGGATAAAAGGAAATTAAAATGCTGGATATAACCGCATTTCGTAACGCGCTCACCCAATTGGAAACCATGGAGCGCTTTCGTCAGAAGGCTTTGGCAGAGAAAAATGCCGAAGCAGTAGCGGTTGGGCGCACAGCTGCCGTCAAAGGATTTGAATACTCCTATGGGCTTTCGATCAAGTTTATGCAGCGCACTGTTAATATTCTTGGTGCCGAAGACGATTCTAGTCGGTCTATACCCTTTCGCGATCTTTTACGCAGTGCTCTTGATTATGGACTGATTTCCTCTATCGACCCGTGGCTCGCTTATAGGGAAAAACGCAACGAAACCAGCCACGCCTATGCAGAGAATAAAGCCGAGGCTATCGTCACGATCATTCCCGCTTTTCTTAAGGAAGCACAGTGCCTTCTTAAGGCCATAGAGGCTAAAGCCAAGGATAAATCATGATCCACGCGCCGGAAGAATGGACAAAATTGGTGCGTAAAGTCCTGCGTTTTAATCTGGAAGCAGGGGAAAAAGCGATCCTGTTTGGCTCTCGCGCCACGGGCGTGCGGCTTAAACAGTATTCAGATTTCGATATTTGTATTCGCGGCAAAGAAAAGATTGATGACCTTCTTAAAGCGGACTTGCGCGATGGTTTTTCTAATTCGCGCCTGCCCGTGCGTGTTGATGTCGTTGATTGGTTCGAAGCGCCGCCTTTCCTTAAAGAAATCATCGAAAAAGACGGCGTAGAGATAGATTATTCATAAGAGGTTCTCGTGTTCGAAAAAATCCTAATCGCCAATCGTGGCGAAATCGCCCTTCGCATCCATCGCGCTTGCCGCGAGATGGGTATTCATACCGTCGCCGTTCACTCAACGGCAGACGCTGATGCCATGCACGTGCGCCTTGCGGATGAAAGTGTGTGCATCGGCCCCCCCGCTGCGCGTGACAGCTATCTCAACATTCCCGCCATCCTGACGGCGGCGGCGATTACGGGCGTGGACGCGATCCATCCGGGCATCGGCTTTATGTCAGAAAACGCCAATTTTGCCGAGATGGTGGAAGAACACGGCTTCGCCTTTATCGGCCCCACGCCGCAGCATATCCGCATGATGGGCGATAAAGTCACAGCCAAGAAAACCGTCAAAGCTTTGGGTTTGCCAACGGTTCCAGGATCGGTGGGCGGCGTGCCAACGGTTGAGGAAGCCCGCGACGTTGCCAAAGAAACAGGTTATCCCGTTTTGATCAAAGCCTCGGCAGGTGGCGGCGGCAAAGGCATGAAGGTCGCAAACAGCGAAGATGAGCTGGAAGAGGCCTATAGGCTGGCGCGTGGCGAAGCAAGAGCTGCGTTTGGCAACGACGAAGTTTATATGGAAAAATACCTAGGCAAGCCGCGCCATATCGAAGTGCAGCTGATAGGCGACACGCACGGTAACGCGGTGCATTTTGGTGAGCGCGATTGCTCGCTGCAACGACGTCATCAAAAGGTGATTGAGGAAGCGCCCTCACCGGGACTGAACGCCGATGAACGCGCAGAAATTGGCGCGATTGCGGCCAAGGTCGTGCGCGACATGGGCTATCGCGGCGTCGGGACGATGGAGTTTCTCTACGAAAACGGGCACTTCTATTTCATCGAAATGAACACGCGCCTTCAAATTGAACACACGATTTCCGAGATGATCACGGGCATCGATTTGGTGCGCGAGCAAATCCGTGTCGCCGCTGGCCTGCCGCTAAGCTATACGCAAGAGGACATCGTTTTTACGGGGCACGCGATTGAATGCCGCATCAACGCCGAGAATCCGGAAACCTTTATGCCTTCTCCCGGCACGATCAAGGGCTTTCATGCCCCAGGCGGCCTTGGCGTGCGCGTCGATAGCGCTCTGTATGATGGTTATAAAATCCCGCCCTATTACGACAGCATGATCGCCAAGTTGGTCGTTCATGGCGCGACGCGTAACGAATGCATGCTCCGCCTGCGCCGTTCGCTGGAAGAATTCGTGATCGGCGGCGTAGACACCACCCTGCCCCTTCACCGCCGCATCATCAGCCAGTCCGACTTTATCAACGGTCACTATGACATCCACTGGCTAGAGGATTTCTTGGGGTTAAAGTAACACAAAAATCATGAGCTGTTCGGTCTTGTCTCTTCAGACATAAGGATACAAAATGCCCAAAAACTTCCTAAGATTTCTTGCTCATTATCTTGTGATACGCTTTGTTCACTTCTTTGGGGGGCTGTCTCTTCCGATATTAAACGCAGCCTTAAAGGCCTTCTCTATAGATTTGCATTTTGAGAAATGCCCCAATCTTGGCAAGGCTTTATGCCGTGTTACAGAGCGGCTGCCACACGCTGATAAGAATGCGCCGCCTAAGATTCAGTATTTTCATCTTCCCGAACGCGCTCACATTTATCTGAGAGGCATAACGCGCAGAGGGCAGCAAATCGCAGCCAATTATGGGATTGATCGTCTTTCATTGAAAGCTGATGATGTTGTCCTTGATGTCGGTGCGAACAGTGGCGATCTGTTGATTTATCTTTCTAACCTCAAAACCCCTCTGACCGTTCATTGTTTTGAGCCCGACCCCGTTGCCTTCGCTTCTTTGGCCTTGAATTGTAAGAATCTAAAAGGCGCGCTTGCCGTTCATCAAGCGCTGGGGAATAAGTGTGAGTCTGCTGTGCTTTATCTTTCAACGCTTGGCGGCGATTCTTCTCTTTCTGAACCAGCGACCTATGACACAACCATGCAGGTTAGCAGTCTTACGCTTGATAGCTGGCTCCAAAATCAGCCGTCTATTCCTTTGAACAAAGAAATTAAACTTCTTAAACTTGAAGCCGAGGGTTTTGAGCCTGAGATACTAGAAGGCGCGAGGGAAACACTTCACAGAATTCGCTATATTGCGGCGGATCTGGGATGGGAACGCGGAACAACCCAAGATTGCACCATTCCCCAAGTTGTGAACCTTCTTTTAAAAAATAACTTTGTCATTGAGCATGTATCCAGAGATGGCGTGCATTTTGTCTTTAAAAATAGCTTGATGTGACCTACGCCGTCCCTGCTTAGATAGTTCCTAAACTTAATGTTTTCAATCCATCGTTCGTTCATCCCTTGAAACTGGGAGGGGGAGCCGCTACAACCTCTTTCCTATAGCGTTAATCAACCAGCGAGTCTCTCATGATCCCCTCTGAATTTTGGTCCCTTACCTTTCTCTCGCAACCTGTATGGATGTGGTTGACGTTTTCGGCTGTTGTTGTGACGCTGCTCGTTTTTGATTTGGGCGTGATGCATCGCAAGGAACGCGAGATTGAGACGAAAGAAAGCCTCCTTTTCTCTGTCTTTTATCTGATCATTGCTCTCCTGTTCGGCGGCTGGATTTGGTATGAGATGGGGCAAGCCAAAGCCATCGAATACATAACGGGTTATATCGTTGAGGAAACGCTGTCGATTGATAACGTCTTTGTCATGGCTTTACTGTTTTCTTTCTTCCATATTCCGCGCCTTCACCAGCATCGCGTTTTATTCTGGGGCATTTTGGGTGCGATCATCATGCGCGGAATCATGATCGGTGTTGGCGCTGCGCTGGTGCATGAGTTTGAATGGGTTCTCTATGTCTTTGCCGTGTTCCTTATGGGCACAGGCGTCAAGATGCTGCTCACAGGCGATAAGCCAGCCGACATTGGCAACAACGCCCTTCTTCGGTTTATGCACAAACATTTCCGCATTACGGATAAGCTTCATGGCCATGATTTTTTTGTGAAGCAACCTTCGCGCAAGCATGGCAAGAATGTTTGGTGGATGACGCCTTTGTTCGTCTGCCTTGTGATGATTGAGTTTGCGGACGTGATTTTTGCGGTCGATAGCGTCCCCGCCATCTTTATCATCACGACCGATCCCTTCATCGTGTACACCAGCAATATCTTTGCGATCTTGGGATTGCGTTCGCTTTACTTTGTCCTTTCATCCCTTATCAAGCGCTTCCATTATTTGAAATATGCGCTATCGGTTGTCTTGATCTTTATCGGCGGCAAAACCTTTATCGCGGACATCATGGGGTGGGAAAAGTTCCCCGTAGGCTGGTCTTTAGGGATCACCTTTGCCATTTTGGGAAGCGGAATCGGGGTTTCTTTGTGGAAAACACGTTCCTTAAAAGGTTAACGCCCTTCTCTTTTTTGCGGAATAATGAAATCCCCTTGCGCTTTATTCGCAAATCCTTTAAAAGGTTTGTGAGTTTAAAATTGACTTCTCTGCCTATGCGTTTCTTTCAAGAGCGTCGTTTGCCATAGCAGTCTCTTTCACTCGAGGCGTTATGGTGACGCTTGCACACGCAACACTAAAGGATACACACTATGGCTCAAGGTACAGTTAAATGGTTCAACGCCACTAAAGGCTACGGCTTCGTTCAACCAGAAGCAGGCGGTCAGGACGTTTTTGTTCACATCAGCGCCGTTGAACGCGCCGGTCTTCGCGAACTTCGCGAAGGTCAAAAAGTCAGCTTCGAGCTGGCAACAGAGCGCGGCAAGACTTCGGCTGCGAACCTTCAGGTTATCGAAGGCTAAGAGACCGTTTTCGGATTTTTCGAAACGATTATCGCTTAAGGTGGCTTATAGGCTTTCTGTTAGCAGAAAGTTTGTAGGCCGCCTTAAGTGTTTTAAAGGAAAATGAGTTCTGTTTTTTTGATTTTAAAAATGGGACTCCTGCATAAGAGGCTCTCACACTGGGGGCCAGCAGGTCTTCCCCTTATCGTTTTTATAAGACGCAAACATCCCAGAATATGAATGAGAACGTAAGTAAGACCGCGTTAAAATACGTGCGTCATTCCCGCTTTCGCGAGGATGACAAAAGTGTTGATGAGGAATGTTACCGATTTGCTTACATACTTATTTATACAAACTTTTACATCTAAGGAAAAACAATGACTCAAGACTTCAACGGCTTTGGCCTTCCGGCCAAGCTTCTTCTTGCGCTTGCTCGTATGAACTTCACGATCCCCACCCCCATTCAGGAGCAAACCATCCCCCTCGCGCTCGAAGGGCGCGATGTGCTTGGCTCTGCCCAAACGGGAACGGGCAAAACGGCGGCGTTCGGCCTGCCGCTCATCGTTCACTTGATGAACAACCCTGAAGCGACAGCGCTTATCATGCTGCCAACGCGTGAGCTTGCAACGCAGGTGCAGGCGGCTCTGTTGCCGATGATCCCTGTTCCCAACATCAAGACCGCCCTGTTGATCGGTGGCGATTCCATGTTCAAGCAGCTTAAGCAGCTTAGCCTCCAACCGCGCTTGATCGTCGGTACACCTGGACGCATCAACGACCATTTAGAGCGCAAGTCCTTAAACCTCAGCCGCACGAATTTCCTTGTGCTGGATGAAACGGATCGCATGCTGGATATGGGCTTTGGCATTCAGATCGATAAGATTCTGGCTCATGTTTCTAAGGATCGTCAGACGCTTTTGTTCTCGGCGACGTTGCCCGCCAACATCGTCAAGCTATCGGGCAAATACATGCGCCAACCTTTGCGCGTTGCCGTCGGCTCCACCACCACACCTGCCGCGAACATCAAGCAAGAGCTGGTTCACACGACGGACACCGAAAAGTATGGCCACCTTTTGACTCAGCTTGAGCAACGCGTGGGTTCGGTCATTATTTTCGTCAAGACAAAGTATGGAACGGAAAAGCTGGCCAAGAAGCTCAACGCGGCCGAGCATAAGGCCGATTGTCTTCATGGCGATTTGCAGCAGCGACGCAGAGAGCGCGTGACGCAAAGCTTCCGCGATAAAAAATATCGCATCCTTGTCGCCACCGACGTGGCAGCGCGTGGTCTTGACATTCCGCATATCGAACACGTCATCAACTATGACTTGCCGCAATGCCCTGAGGATTACATTCACCGCATTGGTCGCACGGCTCGTGCAGGGGCGGAAGGCTGCGCCATCAATCTGCTGACACCTGCGGATGGAAGCAAGTGGCGGGCTATCCATCGCCTGATCCACGGCCATGACGATCCGTCGATTGCAACGGATGATAAAAAGCCTGCGGGCAAGAAGTTTGGCGGCGGTTATAAGGGTCGCGGCGGAAGTTTCTACAAGGGCAAAAGCGCCGAAGGCGGCTATAAGGGCAAAGACAGCGCCGAAGGCGGCTATAAGGGCAAGGGCAGCGACTTTAAGAAAAAGGACGGCGGCAACGGCGCCAAGCCTGCTTGGAAAGTCAACAAACCCCGCAATAAAGGAAACTTTAAAGCCCCCAAGGCGGCGTAAGCTTTCCTCCGTTACAGCATCGTCCACTTCAGGAGGTGACAAAATAATTCTCTATTTTGTCACCTCTTTTTGCCTGCCCTTAACCCACGATTTTCCTCATCTTAAAATGTGATGCGTTTATTGATTTTATCACAGCGCAAGAGCGCGCAAAGTTAAGTTCTGAGCGTTTTACCCAAACGATCCAAAACGGCGTTCACCAAAGAAGGTTCCTTGGCATTAAAGAAAGCGCGGGCGACATCGACATAGTCGCTGATGATAATGCCTGTCGCAATCTTTGGATGGTGATGCAACTCAAAAGCGCCCGCAAGCAAGATCGCCTTTAACAGCGTTTCCATGCGACCAGAGGCTAGCTTTTCGCTGAGCGAACCAGCCACCATTTCTTCCAGCGTTTCGCGATGATCCATCACACCATGAACGACTTGCGAAAGCAGTGTCGCATCCGGCTTTTCCAAAATAACCTCGCCCTCGCCTTCATCATCATTCAACCCCGCCGAGACATCCTCAAGGCAGCGACGCAGAATTACACTAAGTTCTTCCTGCCCAAACGAGGCCTGATAAAGCGCCTGCACCGCGACAAGCCGCGCAAGACGTTTAGGGGCGAAAGGATCGGCCTTAGGCGTTGTGCTCTCATTCATCCTTTACCGCCCAACCCAACGACGCTTAGGCATCAAGCGGAAATGGTGTTTCAATTCGATCATCTTAAGGCAAGCCTCCGCCGCCGCGCCGCCGCGATTAAGACGAGCAGGATCGGCGCGTTCTTGCGCTTGCTCTAACGTCTCCACGGTCAAAATGCCATTGCCGACAGCCAGCGTGTTTTGAAGCGCCAATGTCTGAAGGCCTTGCGTGCTGACATCGCCCACGACCTGATCATGGCGCGTGGTGCCCTTGATCACTGCGCCAAGCGCGACATAGCCATCAAAGCGCCGACGCACGGCGTCAAAATCTAAAGACTTCACGGCGTATAAAATAGCCGCCGGAATTTCTAGCGAACCGGGAACTGTAAAAACCTCATACGTCGCTCCCGCACGATCCAAAACGGCTTTGGCACCCGCCAGCAATTGATCGGCCACGTCGTCGTAAAAACGCGCCTCGATCACCATCACATGGGGCTTGTCTTCAAACGTGAAAACCGCCGGTTCTTTTTTCTGTTCCATTGTTACACCTTGCAACTTTGCTGCGATTATCTTTGGTCTTCTATACCCAAAACAGTTCAAGATTTGGCAAGCAGCCAAGAAACCAAACGGGATGCCCGCTTTCGCGGGCATGACGGAATTTTTTGTGGCTGTATTTCCCTTTAGCGTCATCCCCGCGAAAGCGGGGATCCCGTTTTCTTGTTTTTTTCTGCTTCCAGAAAACCAACTCTTGAAGTGGAAAGGGTATAGCATACTCTTTCGTCTAAAAGCCACCAAATCCGAGAGCAAGCATCATCAATAATCTCAAGCGTGGAGGCGAGTGCCATCACAGGCCGCCCTTTTGATCCAGCATTCGCCCGACATAACGGGCAATTACGTCAATCTCAAAGTTTAGCACATCGCCAACCTGTTTTGCGCCCATCGTCGTCGCGGTTTGCGTATGAGGGATAATGTTCACGCCAAACACGTTCCCCTCCACCTCATTGACCGTCAACGAAATGCCATCCAGTGTCACCGAGCCTTTGGGCGCAAGGAACGACGCGAACGCAGCCGGAACCTCAAAGCGAAACCGCACGCTATCCCCTTCAGCCTTACGATCAACAACCCGCGCCAGCCCGTCCACATGGCCCGACACAATATGCCCGCCCAGCTCATCGCCCATGCGCAAAGCGCGTTCCAGATTCACGGGAGTCCCCACCTGCCACGCACCGAGCGTCGTTTTCGAAAGAGTCTCTGCCGAGGCCTGCACCGTAAACGTGTTGACATCGTGGGCAATGACCGTCAAGCACACGCCGCTGCACGCTACCGACGCGCCAAGAGAAAGCGAGTCCAGCAGCGCCTTGCTTGCGGCCAGCGTCATCACCCAGTCGCCGCGTTTCTCAAGCGCCGTGATCGCGCCAATCTCTGCAATAATGCCTGTGAACATAAAGAGTTTTCCTTGTCAGTTCTGTTTATTTTTCTGTCGCTCTCGCCCATCCCCTCCCTCGTCATCCCCGCGAAAGCGGGGATCCCGTTTTCTTTTTCACAAAAAACAGCAAGCAGCAATGACGCTAACGGATAAAAAACCAAACCAAACGGGATCCCCGCTTTCGCGGGGATGACGAAGAAAGAAAAGGGCGAGGATGACGGACAGGAGAAATAACCATCAAGGTTCTTTACTCTGAACTCTGAACTCTAACCTCTAACCCCTAACCTCTCCTCTACCCCTCCGTCGCTTCTTTTTTCAGTAAATCAACAAACTCGTTAAAATCGGCGGGCGTGCGAAAATCGCGATAAACCGAGGCATAGCGAACATAGGCCACATGATCAAGGCGGCGCAGCGTTTCCATCACCAACGCGCCGATTTGCTTGGTGGTAATCTCGCCATCACCCATCGTTTCCATCTGGCGCACAAGACCGTTGATCACCTGTTCCAACTTTTCTTCATCCACGGGACGTTTACGTAAAGCAATTCGCATCGAACGCGAAAGCTTGTCGCGATCAAAAGGCTTTTTCGTGCCATCGTTTTTGATCGCGAACAACTCGCGCAGCTGCACGCGCTCAAACGTCGTGAACCGCGCATCGCAATTGGGGCAAGAGCGACGACGACGGATAGCGACGTTGTCTTCACTGGGACGACTATCTTTGACTTGCGTATCATCAAAACCGCAAAACGGACAGCGCATGGACTACCTCATGAGTAAATGGGAAAACGCTGACAAAGCTCAATCACGCGTTTTTTAACACTCTGTTCAATTTCCGTATTCTCACCGTCGATCCCGCAACGCATCAGTCCATCCAGAACCTCGGCAATCAGCTCACCAACTTGCACGAACTCAGCGCGACCAAAACCACGCGTTGTGGCCGCAGGCGTGCCAAGGCGAATGCCCGATGTTACGGCGGGTGGTAATGGATCGAAGGGAATACCGTTCTTATTGCAGGTGATGCCTGCGCGCTCAAGGCTTTGGTCGCTGACCTTGCCGGTCAAATTCTTGGGACGCAAATCAACCAGCAGCAAGTGGCTGTCCGTCCCTCCCGACACAATATCAAGCCCGTGTTTGATCAACGTCTCGGCCAGAGCTTTAGCATTATCCACCACGTTTTGCGCGTATTGCTTGAAGGAAGGCTGCAACGCCTCCCCCAGCATGACGGCTTTGGCGGCGATAACATGCATCAAAGGGCCACCTTGAAGGCCGGGAAAAACAGCCGAGTTGATCTTTTTCGCAAGGTCAGGATCATTCGTCAAAATCATGCCGCCGCGAGGCCCACGCAAAGTCTTATGCGTTGTCGTTGTAACGATATGCGCGTGAGGAATGGGTGATGGAAACACACCGCCTGCAACCAGTCCCGCGAAATGCGCCATATCAACCATAAGTATCGCGCCGACCTCGTCCGCAATTTTGCGGAAACGCGCAAAGTCGATAATGCGCGGATAGGCCGAGCCGCCCGTGATGATCAGCTTGGGCTTATTCTCCCGCGCCAGACGCTCAACTTCATCCATATCGATAAGGCCATCCTCGGCGCGAACGCCATAGGGAACGGCCTTGAACCACTTGCCCGACATGCTGACACTCGCGCCATGCGTAAGATGCCCACCCGAAGCCATCGATAGACCCATAAACGTATCACCGGGTTGAAGCAGCGCGAGAAACACGGCCTCATTCGCTTGAGCGCCCGAATGCGGCTGCACATTCGCGAACGCGCACCCAAACAATTTGCAAGCGCGTGAGATAGCAAGGCTCTCTGCTATATCCACCATTTCGCAACCACCATAGTAGCGCTTGCCGGGATAGCCTTCGGCATACTTATTGGTGAGGATAGAGCCTTGAGCCTCCAACACAGCGCGAGAA
This sequence comes from Micavibrio sp., assembly GCA_020718105.1. Classification (GTDB taxonomy): domain Bacteria; phylum Pseudomonadota; class Alphaproteobacteria; order UBA9219; family UBA9219; genus UBA8914. Next base: position 25,135 of record DYDA01000006.1, read on the forward strand.
ACGATATTTTCCGATGCAATCAGCTCAATATTATTTTGCTGCCGCGTCAATTCCGATTTGATCGAGGCGAACAGCTCAGGATCATGGGCTTCCAAAGACTCGGCAAAAAAAGAAGAATCTAAACCACTCATACGCGTTGTCCTTTCAAAAGAAACTAACAGCCAATTTCTATTCCCATCCCACCCTTCCGTCATCCCCGCGAAAGCGGGGATCCCGTTTGGTCTTTCAAACCATCCATCATGTTCGCTCTATCCATTTTAACAAATTAAACTGGATCCCCGCTTTCGCGGGGATGACGATAAAGGAAAGAACATGAGAGAAGTTTTCCTTTATCTCCCTACAGCCCACCCAAATCCGTCAGCATTTGGCAGCGATCCACATAGATACCGCTTAGCGCCTCCGTCGTCAAAAACACTTGCAAACAGTCAATGGCCAGACCCTCGCCTACCAGCTCTGCACCCAACGCAAGAATGTTCGCATTGTTATGCTGACGCGCCAAACGCGCCATAAAGCCGTTCATGCATAAAGCGGCGCGAACGTGCGTAAAACGGTTGGACGTCATCGCCATCGCCTGCCCCGTTCCACAAATTAAAACGCCGACAGCGTCCGCCTCATCACGCATCGCTCCTGCAAGACGCACCGCGTACTCACCCGCGTTCACGCGCGTCTCGTCCATCGGCCCCAAATCCTTGACGGTATAAGGTTGGCCTTCAAGCCATGCGACCAAGGTTGCTTTGAGCCCCACGCCCCTATGATCCGAGGCCAGATATATTGTTTTTTGTGTCATGCGGCTGACCTTAATGATGCCGCCCCTAAAAGCCAACCCCCTCTTTCCTAAACGCTGAATCCTGAAGGCTAACTTCAGACATAGCTCCGCATGGCAATGTCAATAGCAGAAACATCCTCATGAGTCAAGGGATTTTTTCAAGATTTTTATGTTTTTTCCAAAAATTCGTTAACTTATTGCCTTTTCTAGGATATTTTCTAACATAAAAGCCATCCCCATCTGTCACACCGTAGTGTATAGGTTGCTCATGTTCCCCAATCCCGACCTTTACACCCTGACCCTCACCTGCCGCCCCAACCAGATTGAGGCGATAGAGGCGTTGTTTGAAGAAGACTCACTGGCCATCAGCATTCTGTCCCCGCCGCGCAGCGACACCGCGCAGGTTGAGGTCTTGCTGGACGGTGAGCCTACGACCGCATGGGTGGATGAGCGTTTAAGAGGGATGGCGCACGCGCCGTCCTATACCATCGCGCCCGTTGGCAATTTAGACTGGATCAAAAAGGTGGCGCAAGATTTCCCACCACTGCCCATCGCGAGGTGGACGGTTTACGGTGCCGCGCATCGCGATAAAATAACGGATTTTGACGCAGCCTTACAGATTGATGCGACCTCGGCCTTTGGTACGGGCGAGCATCCCACCACGCGCGGCTGCCTTGAAGCGCTTGATCGTCTTTTGAAAAATGAGGCGTTGCCACAACCCCAATCCATGCTGGACATGGGGTGTGGCTCTGGCATTTTAGCGATGGCGTTTGCCAAGGCTCTGACAAACGGCCATGCGTTAGGCGTCGATATGGATGAGCTTTCTGTCACCATCGCGAATGAAAACGCCGCGATCAATGGCGTGGCAGATCGCACGACCTTTATCGCTGGCATGGGCTATGCGCCGCCGCCTGTGGCACAAGGCGCGCCGTATGATTTGATTATGGCCAATATCTTTGCCGATCCTTTGTGCGCGATGGCAGGCGATTTAAAAAATCATTTAAAGGTCGGCGGTCACGCTATCCTCTCTGGCCTTTTGAATACGCAAGCCGATGCCGTCATCGCCGCGCACCTCGCTCAAGGACTCACGCTTTTAGATCATCAAACGCTGGGTGAATGGTCTGTGCTTGCTCTTGGTCGTCCGATGTGATCAAAATAAAATATGATTCATCTTTCCCCTCTGCCGCCCCTCGCTTCTCCTTTTCATGATCGCTTGCAGGCTCTTCGCGCTTCCCTTAAAGCGCAAGGGCTGGATGGCTTTCTTGTGCCGATGGCTGACGAATATCAAAACGAATACGTCGCGTCGTATGCCAAGCGCATCAAGTTTCTGACGGCCTTTACCGGCTCTGCTGCCTTTGTCGTTGTGCTGATGGATCGTGCCGCGTTTTTCACGGACAGCCGCTATACGCTGCAAGCGCAAGAGCAACTTCCGGCGGGGCTTTACACGCTCTTTGATACGGCTAAAAAAACACCAACCGAGTGGTTAGAGGAAAATCTTCTCTCGCAAATGACGATGGGTTTTGATCCTACGCTTCATACCGCCAAGCAAATTGAGCGGCTAGAAAAAGTCGCACTTAAACGCAATGCCCGCCTTACGCCAGCGCAAGAAAATCCCATCGATGTGTTGTGGCAAGACAAACCGCCTGCGCCGTGCGCCCCTATCACAGCGCATGACACGACCTATGCGGGCAAAGCCTCCATCACTAAAAGGCACGAAATTGGCGATGCTTTACAAAAGAAAAATCTGAACGCCGCCATCATCACCAATCCCGCTTCCGTGGCGTGGCTTTTGAACGTGCGTGGCGGCGATGTTCCCTATACGCCACTGCCGCTCAGCACCGCCATCCTTCGCGCCGATGGAAGCGCCGAATGGTTCGTGGAGCCGCGCAAAATCGCGCATGGTCTTGATAGAACCTTAGGCACAGAAATCACGCGCCATGCGCAAGATGATTTCCCCGCTGCGCTGCGCCGTCTTGGCGAAGCCAAAGCGCGGGTTCTTGTTGATCCCGATGAAACCTCGTTTGCGACGATCACGTCTCTGCGAAAAGCGGGGGTGACGCTGGTTTATGAAAAGGATCCTTGCGCCCTGCCCCGCGCTTGCAAAAACAACACCGAGATTGACGGCATGCGCGCAGCGCACAGGCGCGATGGCGCGGCCCTCGTCAAGCTGTTGGCATGGCTGGATCAAACCGCACCACAAGGCGGCATCAGCGAAATTGATGTTGAAGAAAAACTGACCGAGCTACGCGCCATCGGCACGCTGTATCGCGGCCCCAGCTTTGCCACCATTGCGGGATCAGGACCCAACGGCGCGATTGTGCATTATCGCGCTCAAAAAGATACTTGCCGCACGCTGGATCAGGGCAGCTTCCTTCTGCTGGACAGCGGCGCGCAATATCTGGACGGCACAACGGACGTAACACGCACGATCCCTGTTGGCGAGATCACGCCAGAAATGCGCGAGCGTTACACGCGCGTGCTAAAGGGTCATATTGCCATGGCCTCTATCCGTTTTCCCGAAGGCACAAGCGGCGCAGAGCTGGACGTTTTGGCGCGGCAATACCTGTGGGAGGTTGGCCTTGATTATGGCCACGGCACAGGGCACGGCGTCGGCAGCTATCTTGGCGTGCATGAGGGGCCGCAAAGCCTCTCACGGCGAGGAACAACGGCGCTTGTCCCCAATATGGTGCTGTCGAACGAACCAGGTTTTTACAAAGCCAAGCACTACGGCATACGGCTTGAGAACCTGCAATACGTGATTGAGCTGTTTGAAATCAGCAGTCCAGAGATGAAGATGCTTGGCTTTGAGCCTTTGACGCTTGCGCCTTTTGATCGCCGCGCCATCGCGGTTGAGCTTCTTTCACAAAAAGAAAAAGCATGGCTAGACGCCTATCACGCCCGCGTGGCCAAGGCTCTGCGCCCTCAACTGGACGAAGCTTCGGCGCAATGGCTGACAGCGGCAACAGCTTCTTTATAAAATCAACAAAAAAACGCCAGCCCTTGAACCATCAAAGGCTCGTGATTAAACCGCTGTCCAACCACCATCGATGGTATAGCTTGCGCCCGTGATTTGTCGCGCAGCGTCAGAGCATAAGAACACGGCAAGCGCGCCGATGTCTTCCGGACTCGCAAATTGTTTTGAAGGTTGCTTTTCGGACAACAGTTTGGCCGAGGCTTGCTCATTCGTCAGGCCATCGCGCTGCGCAATGGCATCGATTTGCGCTTGCACCAGCGGCGTCAAAACCCATCCGGGACAAATAGCATTGCACGTCACGCCACTGCCCGCCGCCTCTAGCGCCACAACCTTGGTCATGCCCAAAACAGCATGCTTTGCGCCGACATAGGCTACTTTATTCGGACTGGCGACAAGGCCATGCGCCGATGAAATGTTGATAATGCGCCCCCAACCCTTTTCACGCATCAAAGGCAACGCCTTGCGCGTTGTATAAAACACAGAAGACATATTGGTCGCGATCACAGCATCCCATTTATCTAAGGGAAATTGATCAACGGGCGCGACAAACTGAATGCCTGCGTTATTCACAACGATATCAATAGAGCCAAAGGCCGTAAGCGTCGCGTCCATCATCGCGTTGATCTGATCAACCTTGCCAACATCCGCGCCGTTGTATTCCACGCGCACGCCTAAAGCAGCAATCTCAGCCTTAGCGGCGGTTACCGTCGCCTCATCCGCAAAGCCATTGAGCATGATGTTCACGCCCTCCTTGGCAAGAGAGCAAGCAATACCAAAACCGATACCGCTGGTGGAGCCCGTAACGATGGCTGTTTTACCTTTAAGCATAACGATACCTCCCTTGCTGTAATGTTGGGGAAGTTTAGGTCAAGGAAGTTAAAAATTGATTAGGGGTCTTTTGTGATGGCGGATGGGGTGGGATTCGAACCCACGGTGAGGTTACCCCCACGCCGGTTTTCAAGACCGGATCCTTAAACCACTCGGACACCCATCCACACGAAATCTTAAGTCGTCTGCCTTCTCATTTTGCGGCGCTTTGCGCCGCCGCCGGTATTCGCTTCGGCGGCAAAGCCGCCTTCGCGGCATCTCCGCTTCGCGTCGCTGTCAAGACCGGATCCTTAAACCACTCGGACACCCATCCATCTCTTCTTTTTTGCTCGCCTTCCGTCTTCGCTGCTACGCAGCTTCGCCGGACAAGACGCTCGCGGGCGAGCGCTGTTTATAGCGAGGCCTTACGAAAAAATCAAATGATCATCGTGCTGGTATCGCTCACCAGCCAGCGAGAGCGAAGATCAGTATGATGAAGGGCAAACCACTGCATCGCGATCACGCTGGACGCATCGCGCAACTTGCCGGAATACAGAAGGTTAATGGCCTGAACAGCCTCTAAAACGACAACTTTGATGTCCTCCCCCTCATGAGCGAGGCCGTAAATTGAGCCATCTTCGGGAGCTTTAGCGCGCCCCACAAACAAGGTTGTGTATTCTGATACGCTCCCTGGACTGGGGTAATAGGAGGCGATTTTTTGCAAGTCCGTCACCTCGCAGCCCGCCTCTTCCAAAGCTTCGCGGCGAGCCGTCACTTCCGGCGTTTCATCAGCGCCAATCACGCCCGCGACGACCTCGATCAAAAAGGGATTGTCGCCTTTGGCCATAGGGCCTGCGCGAAACTCCTCGATCAAAATCACTTTGTCTTGATGGGGATCAAAAAGGAGGACGGCGGCAGCGTTGCGTGCGCCTTCAAACACCTCGCGTGAGAAAACATCGCTCCAGCCACCCGCATAAAGCTCTTGACGTAAATGAAACCGATCCACGCGAAAGTAGCCCTGAAACAAAGCCTCGCGGTGAATGATTTCATACTTTTTATCGGACATAACGTCTCTCTTTTGAAGTCAACAAGCAGCCCCCCCTTTGGGTGACGAACCTATTTCACCAACAAACAGCTGGCTTTTTGTTGAGCTAGATCGGCGCAGATAGCCTTGGCTTTTGCCTCGCCGACGGGGCTGCTGATAAGGCGATAATAGATGCCTTTTGCGCCTAAATCAGCCTGCACAACGCGCAAAGATGCGCCGCCCAAAACCCCCGCGTATTTGGCTTGATATTTTTTCAACTCGCGCTGCGCTGTTGCCTCATCAGGGAAAGAGGCCAGCTGAACCGACGCTTTCTTTCCCGTTGTGGCGACAGGCGTTGGAGCCGTCGTTGTTTCCGGCTCTACCTTGGCCGCTGCGGGAACCTCCCCCGTCGTAAACAAGGCAGCAGGAAGCCGCGAGGGTTCTTGCTGAATCTTTTCTGCCGCTTTTTTGACGGGTTCTTTAGGCGCTACGGCAGCAGGCTTAGGTTCTTCTTTTTTAGCCTCTTCTTTTTTGGGGGCGGGCTCTTCAGGGGCAGCCATAACAGCAGGCGCAGGAGGAACGGGCGCTTCGGTGACCGCAGGCGGCAGTTCTTCTTGAACAGGCGGAGGAGGCGTGGCCGGAGCCGGTGGAGCCTGTGGTGTTTCGGGTGGCGGTAAAAGTTGTTCAGCCCCGCCTGTGACAGGCGAAGGCGAACCGCTTTTTTGATCAAGCTGCTGAAACACAGCCACATCTTGATGCGGAATATCAATCCCACCGGGTTGATCGGGACGCTCTTTGATGGGCCGTTCAGCTTGAATGGTGGGGATTTCCTGTGGCGCATCACCAGAGCCCTCCCCCATCCCGTTAATCACAATGCCTGCGATCACGGCCACGATCAGCAATCCTACGACCATTAAAAGACGGCGCGGCGTGATAAGCGGCGCGGCAGCGCTACGACGAGCATAGTCTGAGCGCACAGGACGCTGGGCGAACAATTCAGGCGGTGATTGTCTCGTCATTCTTCATCTCCTCTAAAGCCTCGCAGCCCATCACGGCAAGGCCGCTGGCTAAAACCGTTTGCACCGCTTTAACAAGCGCCATCTTGGTGCGCGTTAGGTCGGGTTGATCCGTCATGATAAAACGTAGCGCGGCATTGTCATTGCCCTTATTCCAAAAGCCATGAAAGGCCGCCGCCATCTCTAACAAGAAAAATGCGATGCGGTGAGGTTCTTGCGCTATCGCCGCCGCTTCAACCGCACGCGGCCATCCCGCCAAGGCGCGGATCAATGCGATTTCCTCTGGCTCCTTAAGCGCCGACAAATCAAGCCGCGCCAGCGCCTGCGCCGAGGCGTCAAGGTCGGGGATCATCGCCGCCGCATTACGCAAGACGGAACAGCACCGCGCATGCGCGTATTGCACATAAAACACGGGATTGTCGCGCGTCGTCTCTACCACCTTGGCAAAATCGAACTCTAACTCAGAGTCCGGCGCGCGCGTCAGCATGAAAAAGCGCACTGCGCCGACGCCGACTTGCTCCACCATCTCGCGCAGCGTAATCAAATTGCCGGAGCGCTTGGAGAGTTTAACGGGCACGCCGTTCTTATAGATTTTGACGATGTTGTTAAAGATAACCTCAAGCCGCGCCGTGCCACCAGAAAAAGCCGCAACGCAAGGCCTCAACCGCTCTAAATAGCCGCCATGATCCGTTCCCAGAATGTTGATCATGTATTGAAAGCCTCGCTGCACTTTGTCATAGTGATAGGCCATGTCGGGCATCACATACGCCCATGTCCCATCGCGTTTTTTCAGCGGGCGATCCACATCATCGCCAAACTGGCTAGAGCGGAACAGCGTGAGAGGTACAGGTTCCCAATCCGCCATTTCCTTGCCACGCGGCGGCGGCAGCGTGCCAACATAGATTAGTCCTTTTTCATCCAGAATTTTATAGACCTTGTCCAGCGTGCCATCTTCAACAATCACGCGCTCGTTCGTAAACACGTCGTGCTTGATGCCGATCAGCGCCAAGTCTTCCTTGATCACCTCAATCATATAATCGCAAGCAAAGCGACGAACGGGCGCAAGCCATGCCTCTTCGGGCTTGCCCCGCCATTTATCGCCATCACGCTTGACCAGTGCCGCCGCAACTTCTTTCAAATACTCACCCGGATAAAAGCCTTCGGGGATCGCACCGATGTCCTCGCCCAAAGCTTCGCGATAGCGCAAGTGCGTTGTCTTGGCCAGCACATCAATCTGCGTGCCCGCGTCATTCATGTAATACTCACGCGTCACGTCATAGCCAGCCTTGGTCAAAAGGCGGCACAGCGTATCGCCCAGCACCGCGCCGCGCACATGCCCCGCGTGCATGGGGCCTGTGGGGTTGGCCGAGACAAACTCCACATTCACTTTTTGGTGATGGCCAAGAGCGCTGTCGCCATAGGCAAGGCCAGCGGTCAGAATCTCTTTAAGCTCGACCTGCCAAGCTTCGGGTTTTAAGCGCAGGTTGATAAAACCGGGGCCTGCAATCTCGGCACTCGCCACCATCGGCAATTTCAAAAGCTTGGGCTTGATGATTTCGGCAATCACACGCGGCGGCTTACCTGCCAGCTTGGTGAGGGTCATCGCGACATTCGTCGCCATATCGCCATGCGCGGGATCGCGCGGCGGCTCCACCACAAAAGATGGAATCGGCGCAGAAAAAGTCAAAGCGCCCTCTTTCACCAATTGATCAACGATGGATGCAACAGACGCTTGAACGGTTTTAAAAATAGACACGGAAAAGAGACTCCCTTAATGGATACCCCCTGCTTTTGCCAACGCTTGAAGGGCGATGAGGAGAGAGGATAATTTTAAATACAAACCCATCCCGTCGCTCTTACGGCGGCAGCGGTGCTTATCCTTGCAGCAAGCGGCGGAGGAGGTCAACGTCCTCGCGGAAGGTGTTGTCGTAAGCCGACAGCTCCTCAATCTTTTTCACGGCATGAATAACCGTGGTGTGATCACGGCCACCGAACTTGCGGCCAATTTCAGGAAGGCTGCGCGGCGTCAGTTGCTTGGCCAGATACATCGCCACTTGGCGAGGACGCGCCACAGCGCGAGCACGGCGGGCTGAGTGCATATCCGACACGCGAATGTTGTAATGTTCGGCCACTTTCTTTTGAATCTCGTCAATCGTGATGCGGCGCTCGGTCGAGCGAAGAACGTCGGCCAGCACTTCTTGCGTCATCTCTAGCGAGATGGTGCGTCCCACCAACTGTGAATGCGCGACGATACGGTTCAGCGCACCTTCCAGCTCACGCACGTTCGATGTGATTTTATGTCCCAGAAACTCGATTACCTTATCGGGCATGGCACAGCCCAACTTCTCGGCTTTGGCGTGCAAAATGCCAAGGCGCAATTCGTAATTTGCGGGATGAAGATCCGCCACAAGACCCCAGCCAAGGCGTGAGCGCAAACGCTCCTCAACGCGATCCAAATCCTGTGGCGATTTATCAGCAGAGACGATGACCTGACGATTGCGATCAACCAGCGCGTTAAAGGTGTGGAAGAATTCTTCCTGTGTCGTGTCCTTGCCGCCAATAAATTGAACGTCATCGATCATCAAAACATCAACCGAACGGAACTGGTCTTTAAACGAGACGGTGTCCTTATAACGAAGCGCCCGCACGAATTGATACATGAACTTTTCGGCAGACATATAAATGACGCGGCGATTGGGGAAATTACGACGGATTTGCCACGCGATGGCATGCATCAAATGCGTCTTGCCAAGGCCAGAGCCACCATAAAGGAAGAGCGGGTTAAACGTCGGCGCTTCCGTATCGGCCACGCGACGCGCAGCGGCATAGGCCAGCTCATTGGGCTTGCCTACGACAAAATTCTCAAACGTAAAGCGCGGATCCAACGCGGCCTCTTCGCTGGGCGAGCCCTGCGGCATAGACGTCACCAGCGAAGGAAAAGACGCCGCTTTTTGTTGGGGCAGCGCGGCAGCCACAGGCGACTTATCGCTCATCGCGATGCTTTCTTGCACCGTGGCAATGGGTTTTAACAAGGGGGAGGCAACAATAAAATCAACGTCGCCCGTCTTGACAAGTTTCCGCCACAACATGCGAACGACATCGCCGTAATGCGCTTCGATCCAATCGCGCATAAAGCGCGTAGGCGCAGAAACAGAAAGGACGGAATCGCCTTTGGCATTAAGATCAACGCTTCCTTTGACGGGTTCGATCCAGCGGCGATAGGCCGTCTCACCCAAATGGTCGCGCAAAAGGTCGCGCAGTTGCGCCCAGACAGGCGACGCCAAATCAAGAGAGGCAGCGATATCCAAAGAGTCGGCAACTTGATCAGGCAATTGTGTGCTTTCACTCATTTGCTTTTTAGCTGCCATCGATACCATGGAAGTCCTCACTTAAAACGCAACATGTTACAGGAGCGGGCTTTAAAAAGCTTTTCGGAAAGCTAGGCAGAAAGTCCGTATTGATACGCATTCAAACTTCGGCGAACAGGTGAGCACCATAGAACAAAAGTGATTCGTTTTACAATGGGTCTTGTCATCCAAAATTGAAAAAATATTTTTTCTTCGCAAGAAAACATCACGCGCATGAAACGATGATTTTCGTTTTTGGCTTACTCTAAAATCAAGGTTATTATGGCTGAAGCCAAGATGTTTTTTATAGCGGATTTTTCTGATGAAAAAAAACGCGCGAGACTGAGAGCCTCGCGCGTTTAAAATTCATAGTGTCTTGATCGGAAAGGATCAGGCCTTTGCCAAAGAAATTTTCTTAACGGCCTTTGCCAAACGCGATGTTTTGCGAGCCGCCGTCTTACGATGCAACGTGCCCTTACCTGCCGCTTTAGCCAAAGCTGATTCAGCAACGCGAAGAGTCGCAACAGCCTTCTCAGGCTCCTTACCGGTAATCGCTTTTTCAACAGCTTTCGTCAGTGTGCGCACTTTGGCACGACGCGAGCGGTTCAGCTCATTGTTCTTAACAGTTTGACGCGCACGCTTGGCGGCGGATTTATGATTAGCCATCGTTGTTCCTTATGGGTTCTTTATCTTCTCTTTTGGAAGGCGCATTCATACGCGGGCATCCCTATGAGGTCAAGAGACAATATCCACAATCCCGCTGACCCGTCAATAATTCTTATTTTGTTAAGCATAGAAGGATAGCGTTAACGCCCAAGGTTTATTTCACAGGGTTAAAGCCACCGTCCAAGGCAACGCCCCACAACGCCGCCAAGGGTTTCAATTTGTTCCGTTGCCAAATCCGTGGCGTAATGCATGGGATCGGTATGCCCAAGAGCCAAAAGCCCGTGCGGCAACCCTTCGCGTATGACAAGACGCACAAGCGCTTGCGAGCGAATGTTCGGTGCTGTATCGCCGTATAAGTCCTCAAGCCCGTAAGGCACTTCTTCTAGCATCACGTCGCGGCCATTGATCCAGCGGTTAACCACGCCCGGCGGAACGACTTTTAGGCCATCATAATCACCGACATCCAGCCAGCCCCCTGCCTCTAGAAAAAAGCCAACGGCTTCTTGATCCAGCAGCGCGGCAAAGTCATGGCCGATCAGGCTCAACGTCGCGGTGAAATCGGGCGCATCCATTAAAGCAAGGATCGCCGCGTTCATACGGTCTTGGCGTTGCAGATTTTCTTGTAAAAGATCGATTAAATCCTCGTGCTCAGCTTTCAAGTCGTCATAGTCTTCTTGAAGCCTTGCCGTGCGGTAATGCTGAAAATCCTGCACGCCGTTTCCGGTGCGTAGCTCTGGCGAGACAAGCTCTTCCATCAGGTCAGCGTTATCGACCAGAAAATCGGGATTCTCCATCAAAAAACCGCGCACGTTTTCTGGCGTAAGACCAGCGACAGCAAGATAAGGGCGCTTTGATGAAGAATCCATAGGTGTTACCCGTTACACAGGAATGGTTTGACCGGTTTTCTTCCAGTCCTCAACAAATTGGGCCAAGCCTTTGTCGGTCAAAGGATGCTTAAAAAGCTGGCGGATCACAGACGGCGGGATGGTGGCCACGTCCGCGCCCATTCTGGCCGCGTCAACCACATGCATGGGCGAACGCACCGAGGCGACCAGCACTTGCGTATCGAAAGAGGAATAAGCGCCATAAATCGCGCAAATATCAGCGATCAAATCCATACCGCTTTGGCCAATATCGTCAAGCCGCCCAACGAAAGGCGAGACGAACGTCGCCCCCGCCTTGGCCGCCAAAATAGCTTGCGCCGCAGAAAAGCAAAGCGTCACATTCACCATCGTGCCATTGCTGGACAGGTTCTTACAGACCTTAAGGCCAGCGGGCGTCAAAGGAACCTTGACCGCGATGTTGTCCGCAATCTTGGCCAATGTTTGGGCTTCACCCATCATGGTGGCATAATCGGTTGAGGCCACCTCGGCGCTCACGGGGCCTTCAACGATAGCCGTGATCTCGCGGATCAATTCGATAAAGTTGCTGTGCCCTGACTTTGCGACCAGCGAGGGATTGGTTGTCACCCCATCCAGAAGGCCTGTTGCAGCCAGCTCTTTTATTTCTGACAAATCGGCGGTATCAACAAAAAACTTCATAAGCTTTAAACTCCTTGGGGTACGATTCGAGACGATGGATGGGACAGTCTAACCAATGAACAGCCCAGATGCCAAGCCTTCAAAAAACTTAAAACCAGAAACTGTTCGGGTCTTACTGCCCTTGCCGTTGGGCGATGGGTATGATTACCTTATTCCGTTCGATCTTTCCATCCCCCAAGGTTCCTTTGTGATGGTTCCTTTGGGACGTAAGGAAGGTGTTATCGGCATCGTGTGGGGCGAAGGGAGCGGAAATGTTGACCCCCGCAAGCTTAAGTCTATCACCTCCGTCCTTGATCTAGCGCCCCTAGACGAGACAACACGGCGTTTTGTCGATTGGGTCTCAAGCTATACGCTCACCCCCGCGGGATTGATCCTCAAGATGGTTTTGGGCGGGCAGCTGCGCCCGCTTAAGGAAAAGGACAAAGTGCCGGACACGTTGCCTGATCCGACCTTTGCAACGCCTACTCTTAGCCCCGAACAAGCAAGCGCCGCCGCCGCGCTTAACACCGCCGTCAAAGACAGCGCCTTTTCCGTGACTCTTCTTGACGGCGTGACAGGTTCTGGCAAAACAGAAGTTTATAGCGAGGCGTTAGCACAATGCTTTAAAGACGATCGGCAAGCCCTTCTCCTGTTGCCTGAAATTGCCATGACGGCGGCGCTGTTTTCACGGCTGGAGGCTCGGTTCGGTCTGCCGCCAACGCTGTGGCATTCTGGCCTGACCGAAAAGCAGCGCCGCCTGAACTGGCACGCGATTAAGCAAGGCAAGGCGCGGTTTATCTTGGGGGCGCGCTCTGCCCTCTTCTTGCCCTATGCTAACCTTGGTCTGATCGTTGTCGATGAAGAGCATGAGGGCGCGTACAAACAAGAGGAAGGCGTTATCTATCACGGGCGCGATATGGCCGTGGTGCGGGCGAGGCTTGGCTCTATTCCGGTTGTGCTGGCTTCGGCCACGCCATCACTGGAGACGCTGCACAACGTCCAAAAAGGCAAATACCGCCATTTGATTTTGAGCCGCCGTTTTGGTGAGGCGACAATGCCCGCCATTCGGATTGTTGATCTGCGGCATGAGAAAATGCCGACGCAAAGTTTTATCAGTGATCCTCTTTTGCAAGCATTGCAAGGCGCTTTGGAAAACGGCCAGCAATCTATGCTTTTCCTGAACCGGCGAGGCTATGCGCCGCTGACACTGTGCCGCGCCTGTGGGCTTCGTTTGCAATGCCCGTCTTGCACCAGCTGGATGATTGAGCATAAACGAACAAACCGCCTGCACTGCCACCAATGCGGCTATAGCATGACGATTCCCAAGGCTTGCCCAACGTGCGGCGCAGAGGATAAATTCGCCGCCTGCGGCCCAGGCATAGAGCGCATTGCCGAGGAAATCGCAGCGCGGCTGCCAGACGCCCGCACCGCCATTATGGCCAGCGATACTATTGCCGATGCAAAGGCCGCACAAGCCATGGTCACTCAAATGGACGATCATGCCATAGACCTTTTGATCGGCACGCAAATCATGGCCAAGGGCTATCACTTTCCACGCCTAACGGTTGTGGGCGTGATCGATGCCGACCTTGGGCTTGCGGGCGGTGATCCCCGCGCAGCGGAAAGGACGTTTCAGCTTTTGCAACAAGTGGCAGGACGCAGCGGCCGCGCAGAGGACGCGGGAACGGTCTATTTGCAAACAACCAACCCTGACCATCCCGTAATGCAAGCGCTGATCAAGGGTGAGCGCGATGCCTTTATGCAAGCCGAAATGCGAGAGCGGAAAAACTATCATCTACCGCCCTTTGGCCGCCTTGCAAGCTTGACGATTACGGGCGCGGATAAAGGGCAAGTGATCGATACGGCTCGCCAAATTGCTGCCGCCGCGCCTCAGGACAAAGGCATGAGAATCCTTGGCCCCGCGCCCGCGCCGTTTGCTCTTTTACGGGGGAAGCATCGTTATCGCTTGATGGTGCAAGCAGGCAAAGGCGTTTCTCTTTCCAGCGCGATTGGCGCATGGCTTGCGCCGCTTTCCCTGCCCCGCACCATCAAGGTGCAAGTGGACATCGATCCCTATAGCTTTTTGTAAGGCGATAACCTCACACCCCTTTTACGGATAAACGCGCAGAGCCTTGATCGTGCCATCGGGCAGCTTGACGCGAAGCTTTGAGGCCTTCGCATCCGCCGTCGCGACAGTCGCAAGATGAACAGTCTTATTCACACCACCAATTTTATTATAGAGTCTGACTTGAGATGTTCCCGTTGTCTTAGCGGCAATGCTTATTGTGCCGCTAGTTCCCCGATACCGAAGGCCACTGTCACTAAAACAGGAAGAATCCGATTGATAATAACGACCATAATTGCCCGTTGGAACAACCCCCGTCAGTGAACAATAAAAGGCCTTCAGCGTCCCCGCATTAACCCCGTCGTTGTTGCTTCCGCGACCATTGAGGGTTGCGCCGCCTGTCACAGATAACGTATCCGCTTTCAACAACAAACCGCCCCCAGCGCCATTACCGCCCGCACCACCATTGCCACCTTGATGGCTTTCAGAGGTTCTAGGATCAATAGCAACGCCCCAACAATCTCTAGTAGGCCCCCCCATCGCACAAATTCCAGTAATCTGGGCGGTCCTTACATAATACCCCCAAACACCAACAGCGCCTGATCCCGATGCGTTTATAGATGCATTGCCGCCAGCTCCGCCAGAACCATTCAAATCGCACTGCAAACTCGTTCCGGCATGACCATCACTTCCCGCGCCGCCATTACCGCCACCTAATCCGTTCGTTTGGATAGTGCCCGATACTGTCAATGCGTTTGATGCAATCAGCGCAATAAACCCGCCACCTGAACCACCTGCGCCGCCGCCGCCCGATCCGCCAATACTGCTATACATCCATTCACGGGCGCTTGCGCCGCCACCGCCGCCGCCGCCGCCTGATCCCATACGCAAGGAAGTATTCGTTGAGCCATCGCCCTGTCCTCCGGCAATGGCATAGCCGCCCCTGCCGCCCATATTTCCATTAAGCCGCTCACCTTCCCCTATATCGCGCGTTTGAATCGCTACCGCTCCAACCCCGCCAAAGCTTCCACCACCACCTCCACCAGCCCCACCGATGGAGTAACCATTGACACCAAATCCTTTTGTTCCAAGCGTTCCATTCGCTCCGCCGCGTGTGCCTGCCCCTGCGGCTCCGTTTGTATAAGGACGACAAGGAATGGGAGGAGCCCCGTTTGCTTGAGCCCCAACACCACCGCCGCCGCCGCCGCCACCACCATAACCTGCGCCAGCCGCTGTCAGTGTGCCTGCAACCGTGATGTTCGTGGCATTAATGGTCACATTGCCATAGTTGGCTCCATTCCATGGCTCAACGAAAATGGTTTTGCCTCCATCCACGGTAAATGTCCCAATATTGGTGTGATTGCCCGCAATCCTGACGTTATTTGAAGGCGTCCAATTTGCCCCGCTATGATCGCCACCACCAAGATTAGTCCACGCCGCCCAAGCCTCCCCCGCCGGCATCATCGCTGCGGCAAGAGAAGCTGTCAAAAGCCATGTATAGAATGCTTTTTTCATGTTAAGGGCTCACAACCCAGATTTGACCAAGGGCAGGTGAAGACGGATTGACGGCCACGGGCGGTATTACAAGCCCGCCTGTTGTCTTTGTCAGCCCCGTAATGGTTGCCGCATTGTTAATTGTCGTTGCGCCACTAATCGTTGTAGCGCCGCCGATGGATAGGGTAGCATTGATTGCGTCAGAAGCTCCCAATCCCACAATGATTCCAGGCGCGCATTTAATGGGGCCATTCCCATTCCATACTAAAACGCGTTGTCCGCCAGCATCACATTTTGTAGTATTACTTTCAACTTTTGTTGGTGGCAGCATCTGCATAGTAGTAGGCCCCGCGACCGCTGCCTGCGCAACGCACGGCGCAAGCGCCATCATGACAAAGGCGATGACCCACAAAAAACGAACAGATACGAAACGCATGATATCCCCCTCGGTTAAGGCAAATAAATTCCCATACTTAATTATAAAAAGCATTTATTAATAAAGGATTAATTATTAATATACTCTATCGTAATTCCAGACTATTGGAGGGGGCATGATGGCAATGAGGACACAATAAAAAGGCCGGAGCCGACAGCTTATGATGACGCCGTTCTGGAAAGCCTTTTTATTATGTCCCCTCCCCTAAAAGAAAAGCAAAATTGGCGAACGAGCGCGTTGACAGACATAATTTTCTATGCCACAGGACTACGCCTTCGAAATGAACTATTTTTGACTCATCAATTCAGAGCAGGGAGACTTAACGTGGCGAAAGCAGAGTGGGGTTTAAAAAGGATTTGTCCGCATTGCGGCACACGCTATTACGATATGAAAAAGAATCCGCCCGTGTGCCCAAGCTGTGGAACGGTTTTTGATCCTGAAACGCTGACAAAGTCACGGCGCACACGTGCGGCCGCCGAGGAAAAAACGCGCAAGACCACCGCCGCACCAGAAGAAATTGATGACATCCCCGTTGCTTCGGATGAAGCGGATGATGTGGTGATTGAAGATATTGACGAACTGGGCGAAGACGAAGTCGATGTTGATGATGTTGTTGATGTCGCCACAGACGATGAAACCGACGCGCGATAAATCGTTTTTAAACAGGCAACCAAACACGGGCGCGAAGCCCCCCCATGGGGGATTCTTCTAAAGCAACGTCTCCACCATGCGCACGCGCAATATCTCGCGCAATGGTAAGACCAAGGCCAACGCCGCCCGTGTCTTTATTGCGCGATTCATCAAGCCTCATAAAGGGACGAAAAACGTCCTCACGTTTTTGAAGCGGAATCCCTGTCCCATCGTCATCCACAAAGATATCGATGGCATGATCGCGAAGGGCTATTGATACAACCACATTTTTTCCATACCGCGCCGCGTTGCCAACCAGATTGCCGATGCAGCGCTTGATGGCATGGGGGCGCAGCATCATAACGCAAGGAGCCTCAATCTTAAGCAGTACATGATCGTTTTGCCGCTTCATGCCATCAACAATCTCTTGAAGCAACCCGACCATGTCCACTTGCGTGACGGCTTCGGCCTCTTCCCCCCGCGCAAAGGCTAAATAAGCCTCCAGCATGTTTTCCATGTCCGCAATATCGGCCTGAAAGCCACGCGTTTGCGCCGTTTCCGCCATCATGGCCAATTGCAGTTTCATGCGCGTGAGCGGCGTGCGCAAATCGTGAGAGACTCCGGCAAGCATAGCCGTGCGCTGGTTCATGGCGCGGTGAATGCGATCACGCATGACCATCAGCGCCGCGCTGGCCTGCCGCACCTCGGTTGCGCCTTCCAGCTTGAACCATGGCACGTCTTGGCCTTTGCCAATCGCCTCGGCGGCCTCAGCCAGACGGCGAACAGGCCGGATTTGACCTTGCATAAACAAAAGAGCGATGCCGGAAAGCAAAATAGAGCTTCCGATCATCCAGCCGATGAACACCTCGGTCGTTGGCGTGTAAATGCGGCGTTGCGGCACATAGAACGTGTAAAGGCCTTTGGGAATCTCAACTTGAATCGCAACCATGTCGGGCGCACGGCGCATATCGATCAGGTGAGGATAACCGACACGCTCATCCAAAGCGCGCCGCAGCATATCGGACAAAGGATTCGCATAACGCTTCACTTGCTTGGGCAAATGTTCCTTAGGTTGATAAGAAACCGACAGATCCATTTTTTTATTAGCGACGCGGATCAACGCGTCCTTTTCCTCACTATCCTTCATAAGATCCAGCATCTCGACAACCATCGAAATATCCGCTGCGACCGCAAGGGTCAGCCGGTTCGTCGTGGTGTACCAATGCCGATCAAAGAAGACAAAGGTGGCGACAATAAGCGCCAATAAGGTTGGCATAACGATGATTAAAAGAGTCCGGCCAAACAGACTGCTGGGAAGTAATCGTTTAATCCAGCGCATAGGGAAAGGAAGTTTTAGGTTGGCCATTTTTTCTTCTATCCGTTTTCATCTGGCATGAGGCAATACCCCTCGCCGCGCACCGTGATTAAATAGCGCGGGTTGCGCGTATCGCCCTCAATCTTGCGGCGAAGACGCGTTACCTGCACATCAATCGTGCGATCATTCACGCCGTCTTTGCTCAACTCCCCAAGAAGCTCACGGCTCACAACCGCGCCCGCCTGCGCCGCCAACACGCGCATAAGGCCCGCCTCTGTGTCTGTCAGGCGAACCGTTTCATCGGGGGAGCAGAGCGCGCCGCGCTTGGCATCATAAATCCATCGCCCTAAACGAAGGGGCGAAGCGGCAACCGCTTCCTTTTGAGCGCGACGTAAAATGGCGTTAATACGCAAAAGCAACTCACGCGGCTCAAACGGCTTGGTCAAATAATCGTCGCCGCCCGTTTCAAACCCCTCGATGCGTTCACTGGCCTCAGCCCTCGCCGTCAAGAAAAGGATCGGAATATCTTTAACGTGCGGCAGCCCCTTTTTACGCAATGAGCGTGCCAGCTCAAGCCCCGTTTCATCCGGCATCATGATGTCTAAAACCATCAGATCATAGGCCAAAGATTCAAACACGCCACGAGCCTGCGCCGCGCCCGATGCCGTCGTCACGATAAAACCGTTTTTGCTAAGAAATAAGCGCAACAACTCACGCAGCCGGTCATCATCATCAACGACCAGAATATGAGGCTTCGCAGAAGGAGAAAGGAGCTTTTGTATCATTTTTCCAAGGTTAACACCCCCCACGCTTGACAGCAAAGGGAAAATCCTTCTATCTACCGCCTCGACTTTTAGTGAGGTTTCTGGTTCGATTGTTTTAGTAAGGCGTGGGTGCGTAGCTCAGCGGTAGAGCATTACCTTCACACGGGCTAGAGATTGTGTGTCACAGGTAAGGTTCTAAGGGCTATGGTTCAGGCTGTGGTTTGATTGTTTTAGTAAGGCGTGGGTGCGTAGCTCAGCGGTAGAGCATTACCTTCACACGGGCTAGAGATTGTGTGTCACAGGTAAGGTTCTAAGGGCTATGGTTCAGGCTGTGGTTTGATTGTTTTAGTAAGGCGTGGGTGCGTAGCTCAGCGGTAGAGCATTACCTTCACACGGTAGGGGTCACAGGTTCAATCCCTGTCGCACCCACCACGCTTTTCAAGGGGTTAGCGATTTTGTAACCAGCTCAAAACATTACAGCTGTAATGTTTGATTATGGATGCGCGGCCACACGTGAGCACTCCATTTAATCGAGATAATCAGTCTTAAGTTTTTTCAGATCACCATAGGCCGTGGCCAGTTGGCTTGCCGACGGCGGAGCATCATCATGCGGTCCGGGGGTCACATAAGAGTGAGCTGCCTTAAGTTTGCCTGTATGAGCAGGGTCTTTTGTGAGTAGTAAATATACCGAATTGCTAAATTCGCCGAAGTTTTTCCCGTCATAGTCGGTGATTGAAGCCATTGCTTCGCCATCTTTAAGGCGCTTTCTAACGAGAATTTCTTTGCAAAAGCGCTCAATCGCCGCACGTGTTTTTATGGCACCCTCTCTGCGCTGGTCAGGGTCGTGCGATCTAATATATGGTTGAACTTTCGCAAGCATGGTAGCGAGCCCATCATATTGATTTCTAATTTCAGTCCCTAAAAGTGGGTCATTACGGATAATCTGAAACTGTGCCACCTGTTTATGTTCCCATCGATGCCCGATGTCTTTCCAGCTTGAATGATCTTGCGTTGTAACAATGACTTGAACGCCCTCATTCAATAATTCTTCAATGACAGTTTGGGCAAAATTGGGTCTAAAATCGTCATCACTGGTAAGAACAGGATCGTCAAGAACGATAAAACCAGTTTTTTCCTGAACGGCCCGTGCAAGAAACATGGCCAAACCAAGACAATGCAGCTGCGATGTACTGAAAACGGCCACGGCATCCCGAAACTTTGGATCACTACAGTCGTCATTCGCAGATAAACCGACCTTAATATCAATGGTGCGGCGGGCTTTGCTGCTGCGTCGTTGAATGGCACCGAAAAACGAAGGCTCATTAGGACGTAAGAAATCCCACCACACTTTAACACCTCCACTCATCTCATCAAACTTTTCGTCGGCAACTTTACCATTACCCTTTTCAATTTCTTTTATCGCCTTATCAAGTTCTTTGAACTTCTGTTCATAAGCAGATGTTAACTCAATGGCTTTCCATAATCTTTTTGTATCAACTGCAAGGCTGACCAATTCCTCCCACCCAGCGGTGTTGGTGCTTTGGTCAACCGCAATTTTGAGGGGTGTCCCAAGCAATTGTGCAGCAAGGCCATAGCTCTGCTGGGTTTGCTGATAGGTTATTTGTGTCTCGTATATGGTTGCTAAGACTTGAGTTAAGCCGACGGGATCATCCCAGTCATCAAGTGTGTCTTTAAGGCCAGCAATATAATGCTGTGCTCTAGCAATAGCCCGTCTGAATACTTTAGCGGACTGAATTAGGTGTCGTGTTGATACAGTCCAGTCTGCAACAATGGCGTCATCCTGAACAAGGGAGCGCAAACGCGCTATAGTAAAGCCTTTATAGCGTCGCGCGCCGGGCGTTTCTTGTGTGAATTTGGGCAACGAAGCATCGAGGGACGATGATGTAGCTGACAAGCTTGCTTCTAAAATCTGGCATGCATGTTTTATGGCACGTTCAGCAGTTTGATATGTTTCAGTCGCCTTCACTTGATCACAGATCAGTTGAATACGTTCTGGTGTTAAGACAGCCTTAGTCCCACATAAAGGGCAATCGGCGGCATCATGACTTTTGCATTCGGGCAGCGAAAGGGCTGCTTTGAATAAATCAACTAATCGACGAGTTTCAGCATCGATTTTTTTGCGCTCTTCTATGAAAGATTTAACGGCATGATCAAGGAGAGATGAATTGTTCTCCCATGGAGTAAATGGGCTGCGCACAAATAAGTCGAGAGGAAACGATTTTGCGCGGCGATTCTGTAGTTCAAGGCTGATCTGTGTGGATTGCTCCGGTAGTGTAACTGCCGGAGTGATTCCAAGACTGATTAAAAATGCTGCCGTTGTTGCAAGAATACTTTTTTCGACACCTTCCTGCGTTTTCGATTTGCGTATTGTGTTGGCAGTTTTCAATCCCGGTATAGCTTCGACAGTTTGAAGATAAACGATTTCACTTAATATGGGCGCAGGCATGCTCGCTATAAAAGTAGCTACACTGGCTCGGAAATCTTCTAAATCCTGAGTATCGAGGACAGCCCTAAAATAGGAGGCACGCTCGTTAGGCCCAGCAGAAAAAATATAACCTAGAGTGTGTTGTGCTAACACAGGCGCAATCAAAGGTGCTTGAGAAAGCTTAATGCCTAGTCGCAATAGGATATCGTCTTCTACACAAGACTTGCCGTCAATTTCTACTCTGCTTGTGCAACCCAGATTTCCTTTTTTATAATCTTCGAGTAGTATGCGCTTTAGATGCCTTATGGTTCCGTCACTGCAAAGCACTTCCGCAGCGACAGAAACGGGAGCCGTGTCTGGGATATGAACATTGCGAAGGCAGTCTGAAAATTCTTCTTTCGAACTTGATTGCAGTTCCCGCCTGACAAGCTGGCCGGTTAATAGAAATTCGATGGCTTCAGTTAAACTTGTTTTACCCTGACTGTTCCCACCCCACAACACAGCAACGGTGCTGGGCAATTCAAAAGTTTGTTTTCCTGTGCCGAAGCTTCGGAAACCATGAACCTCAATCTTTTTTAACTGTGGACGTGTCACTGGACGCCTGTTTTTCTGTATAAAAGTCATTAATAGTTTGCGCCATGCGTTTATGTGCATCTACCTTTGAGCCACCAAGCCAAGCATCCAGCAGCACGCTTGCCAAGCCATTAGCAGTTAAGTGCGGACGAAGACGCGCGGCGTTTGATAACGGTCCAACTTCCGTTGGAGTATCAACAATAGCTAGAATTTCTGAAGTCTCTGATTTTTCCATTGTTCCTGCCTTGTCACAAACCATGCACAAGCCTATAAGGTTGCAGCCCTGCTTCGCAAGCCATTATATACATCAAGAGAAGTCTTGAAATTGCTATATACTTAATGCTTCCGGCTTTTGCCTAAAGTTCAAAGCACTTACCGCCCTTCTCAAATAATCCGGTGCATGCTTGCCATAGACCTTTTCCACCGTCTTTTCGCTGTCCCCCAACAACCGAGCTACCTCAGACAAAGGAACCCCGTCCATAATCAGCCAAGTGGCCGCTGTGTGCCGCAGGACGTGTGGGCTGGCCGTGATGCCGCACTCTTTGCAAAGCCGCCTGAAGCCCGCTTTAACAGATGCAACGCGCTTACCATGATACTCGATTACATAGTCAGCCTCGGCCAGCTCTCTGGCCGTCTTCAAACTCTCATAAACGTCATCGTTCATCGGGACAACGGCGCGACGCTTGTTGCCCCACCCTCGCCCGAAGTCCATAAGCCTGCTTTCAAAGTCAATTTGTTTCCAAGTCAGGTCCAAAATTGCGCCGGATCGGGCGGCTGTTGATATTGCAATCTGAATGAACAGCCTCATATGGTGCGACTTGGCCTTGCTCAACAGCAACTCTACTTGTTCTCGCTTCAACCACAGGTCACGGGGCGGCGGCTGATGCACAGGCATCTTAAAACGAGGCTGATGCGCGATCCAACGATTGCCTTCCGCAAAGTGAAGTGCTGCCTTGAGCGTCCCCAACTCGCGCAGGATCGTCCCATCCGATACACCACGTTCTTTGGCATATTTCAGCAAAAGGGCATTGCTGATATGATCGGGCTGAAGGTCTCCAAAGAACTTATTCAAGGTTCTGGTGTGATGTTCAATGGTCTTCAGTGATCTTGTATTAACCCCATGTTCCTTTTTGTAGCGATCAAGAAGATACGCCAATGTCGGCTCTGGCGGCGGCGGTGGATTGTCTAATCCCGCGATGAATTGGGAGCGGTATTGCTCGGCTGCTCTCCAATCCGTTGTCCCCGTTGAAACGCGCCTTGTCTGCATCCCTGTTTGGGTTGAGACATCGCGCTCAGTCCAGACGATATAGATTGTGCCATTGTCATGCTGCCAGAATCTGTATTGTTCTTTGTTCCTCGACATGCGGCCTCCTCATATTCGTTGACACAAAGGGCGGGGATGCGGATGGCCTTACCGATCCGCAAATAGCGGATCGCGCCGGAATGGATGAGGTTGTAGATATGGCTTGGCGAGACTTCCCAATGCGTGGCCAGCGATTGGACCGTGAAGTGACGCGCAGGAAACGAGCCGGATGGTTCGGTCATGACTCCTCCGTTGGGTTGTGTGGATTTTATTGTTTTGCGCTTGGTTGCGGCGTTTGCCGCTACGGCTCTAGCTTCGTCTGTTTGCCGACGGCAGATATAGGAAGTGGACTCTCTTTGGGTCGCAGGTTTGGCTCAATGGACTGTTTGCTCTTCAGGAACTCCACAGCCCGCGTTGCGTGTGCGGCTGCGGAGAAGATTAGCTTACGATCATCCTTGAGGGCCTTGAGCCAATGGTCGATATAGGCGGCATGGTCTTCACAGATTTCGGGCGTTATGCCTAAGTCTGCGCACAAGAACGCCGAGCCGATTTCGGCAACCAGCTCCTCCTTGGCATAGCCCTTATCACCCCAATCCTTCCGGCCAAAGTCGCGGTCAAGGCGGGTTTTATGTTTCGTCCAGTGCGTGACCTCATGGGACAAAGTGGCGTAATAGCTCTCGCTATCCTTAAAGGCATCGATCAACGGCATTTGGACGTAATCGGTGCTTTCCGCATAGAAAGCCCTATTACCGCCATGGCGGATTAACGCGCCCGTGTTGCGGATAAAATGATCGACCTCATCCACACGTTGGCCGAGGGTTGGTTCGGGCTGATGGGTGGCGTGTTTATAGAATCGCTCAGGTAGGCCTTCGATTTGATCGATGTTGAAGACGTTATAGCCACGCAGAAACGAGCATTCTTTTTCTTCGCTCTCCCCCGTATGTTCATCTGTTTCTGTTTTCTTGGTCTTGTTGGCATAAACAATAAAGCTCGACTTTTCGCCTTTACGCACATGTGCGCCGTACTCTTCGGCTTGGGCAAAGGTCATCCATGTGGGGTTGAGATAGCCTTTCTCTAGTGTCGCTCCCCACAGGAGTAAGACATTCACGCCATTGTAAGGCTCACCGTTATGACGCAGGGGTCGGACAATGCGGCATCCGGCATTCTCGCCGCTCCAAGGTTTTTGCCAAGGCCGGACACCTTGTTCCAAATCGGCGATAATCTTGCTGGTCACGCGATCATACACATTCACAAAAGTTTCTTTGGTCATGTTTCCTCCTATAGAAAACCCCGCGAGACAGGTGTCAGCGGGGCGGTTGATCGGATAGGTTCAGTACTATTGGTTTTTTATTTGTCCTTCTTCCTCCCCATCAGTTTGCGGATATGAAGCCTTTGGACGTAGCGGATTGCGAGCTTTTCCGATGTCCAAAGAATGATGGCCGTGCCGGGGACGATGACGCGAAAGATGCGCAAGCGGCGCGGCCTGACCAAGAACGTGTCGGTTTGGATGAAGGTTTTCTTTCTCATGAGCCTCCTTTCACTTAGTGGTTGGACAACTCTGGCCACCTCACAAAGAACCAGCGCGGGAACAGATGGCCCCAGACCTCCCAATCGACAATAGCTGCCTCTGGCCAGCCTTTCTTTTGCGCGGCGGGGCGGATCGGTACAGGGATACTACTGGATTTTTTCTCTATTGCCGTTTTGGTGGGCGTTAACTTTGTGCCTTTGGGTTTAGATGACGCAGACGGTTTGGCCGTTGACGATCTCATTTTTGCTCGCGTTGATCGCTTCGTCCGTGCGCTACTTAATTCGCGCTTGCTAGGTTTCTTGCCCTGTCTTGGTTCAGTGCGTTTCAAACCAAGCTTGGCTTCCATCTCCTGTGCGACTTCTTTTGACTTCTTCCAGTGGTAGCCGGGCCAGACAGGCGTTCCCGTCATCAGACTGACGCGGTTCCAGATAACGTGAAAGTGCTGCCGTCCGTCCTTGACGTGTTCGACAATCACGCGCTGGTGATGGAACATCTTGTAGCCATAGGCTTCTTCGCATCGATCCACGATGGCCATCAGTTGCTTGTCGGTCAGATGCTCGCCCTTCATCGGGTTGATGCTGATATGGTGAAGCGGCTTTGTGCATTTTGTTTTGCCAGCAACCACCCACATATTGTGAAACGCATCATCCAGATTATGGGCACTGGGGTCACTTAGTTCGACAAGGCGCGTCTTCTCGTTCTTGCCTTTCTCCTTCATATAGTCCGCAGCGGCCCTATAGCCGCCCCGTGTGTGGCTTTTGATAATCATTCCGGCGCGTTGCCTTCGGACAAGGCTTGCAACACGGCCTGATGTGCCGTCATCAACGAACGGGATATCTCATCGCAACCATGGAGGTCCCCTGTCCGTTGGTTACTGTTCCGGCGTTCAGTTGCTTGGCAATCTGGTTGAGGTTTGTGCCCTGCTTAGTCAGTTCAAAATGAACCTTGTGGAGCAGACTGTTCCGTTCAGGGTCAAGGAGCGGAGATTTCAAAAGCATGAGCCGAGCATATTGGCTGGTCGAGAGATTGTTTCTTTCAGCTTGCTCGGCCAGCCGTTCCCGTTCCTGCAAATCCAGCCTTATGCCTAGGTGTACGGATCGAGCTTTCTCGGGCTTTAGCCCGCTGGAGTTATGTAAAACGGCGGAGCGTTTCACATAACTCTCAACTTGCGCAGAGCTTTTAGCTTTCTGGGTAGACTGTTTCACAGCCGGATTGTCTGACAATGAAGGGGAAGACTTGAGGGCTTCATAAGCCCGCGCCGGACGGCAAATGCCTAACGCGGCTCGTCGGAACTGTTCACGCACGGGTAGTGTCTTGGCACCGTCTTGTGACATGCTGTATCTCCGGTTCGGGTTTTGGGGAAAGTATCCTGGGCATAAAAAAGGCCCTCTACCCTATGTGTGCAGAAGGCCTCAATTATGTTCGTAAGATCAGTTAATCAGGGATCACACACTTCAATCGCCGCCGAGTGCCAAGCCACCGCCAAATGGCCAAGGCCGCGCCGCAACTTTTCATAGGCACGGGCATTCCAGATATGGTGGTTATTGCCACAGACGGTCACGATCACGTCAAGTTCATCGAAAGGTAATGTGTCGTAGGCTTCTTTCAGTTTGGTCTCGCTCGTGGTTGGCTTCCTTACGGCTTGGGCCTCAGTCGTAGGTCTTGTTTCAGGCTGGCGGCTGAACACAACGCCATAGTAAACGCGCCGAAACTCTATCCCCGTCTTATGCTCCGCTTTGTTAATAACCCCATGATCCCGATAGGCATCGAGGGGGCATTCCCAAACGGCCCTGAACCGCGTGGCCACGGGATTGCCATCGGCATCCCATGCAACCACTTCTTCTTTCACGCCGCCATTGTGCTGGGCGCGTTCCTTTGTTGGGGCCACATCAGCGGGCGGCTTAGAGATTGTCGGATTGTTCTGAAACTTGCTCATCGGCTCCTCCATAATGAATGGGTCAGAAGGCTCTGCAACATCAACTATACACGACTCATAGCACGGATTTCCTAAATGTCAAGAGCAGATATTCATGGGGAATACATATTCTTTCCATAGAGTACACGCAATACGTCATTTCACATAGATTACACTTGATATGACGTGATATGCAGGCTACCCATTAACACTTACAATTTCCATTGCATCATTCATGAACATAGTCTATGGTATCCTTCATGGACATTACAGGCAGACAAATACGCGCCGCACGCGGCCTCCTCGGGTGGAAGATGGAAGACCTAGCCGATAAGGCAGGCCTGACCCGTATCACCATTCGCCAAATTGAAAACGAAATAGTACAGCCTCAAGAAAAGACGCTGGCCAAGATTTACGCAGTTTTCGATAAATTCGGCGTTGAGTTCCTGCCCGACGAAGGCATGCGTATCCGCAAACAGGACACCCGCATTTATTCCGGCAAGGCTGGCTATCGGCAGTTTCTTGACCATGTCTATGAAACGCTTAAGGGTGGCGGTCATATACGCCAGTTCAACTTTAGTGACATGCGCTATCTCCCCAACGAAGAGACCTTCGTCGCGAATCACTTCCTGCGTATGGGGTCGATCAAGGGACTGGATTCAAAAGTGCTTGAAATCGGGGATGAAACTAAACACCCCCTCGCCTATTGCTCTTATCGCAAGAATGATAAAAAGTTCAAGGATATGGCCCCTTGGTACCTTTATGGCGACTATCTTGTTTTGTCGCTGAATGAAAGCGGCGGAAAACGGGAGTTTATCACCATTCGCTCCAAACTGCTGGCTGAGCGTTATCTGAAAGAGTTCGATATCTTCTGGAACATGGCAACTTCTGAGAAAAAGAAGAAGGGCACCAAATGACAGACTTTGAACATTGGCACGAGCAACCCGGCGGTCTTCATCTTGCGGTTGTCCCTTTCAATAAGGACAATCCTGACCATCGGGAGGCAGTTGCCAATGTCATGCACGCCTCGATCCAAACCATTGCACAAGTCCATGGAGCCTCTTTCAGTGAAAGAGGCTTTCGCAATAATATGCGGGCCCTTTATCGTGGCGATCTTGAAGTTGATCTTTATCTGGCCAAGTGGGAGGTTTGCCAACCAAAGTCCAAGCCCATCTATCTTGGCGCAGCTATCAAGTGGAAAACGGCTGGCTTTGACGAGATGGGCAATATCCATGGCGGCATCTATGACGAGGATATTTGTATCCACAAACCACAATTGCGCCAGCTCATCAAATTAAAGCCGAGGGATAAGGCGTTTCCGAAACGAAGCCTTGCCGAGTGTTTCGATCAAATCAAGCTTCAGGATTTATTGCAGCAAGACGATCTCTGGTATCGTTTTGGCGAGATCGATCCCGACAACACAACGATGATGCGCTCGTTGCTTCAGAATGATGCCTTGATTGGAACGCCACAGGATAGTGCTGTTCTTGAGTTCAAGCGTTTTCCCAATAATCTCTTGGATACAATCCCGATGGATGTCGAGATTATGGATATGGGCCGCGCTTCAACGCCCAATATCTTCGCCACACGATTAAGTGACGGCATTATTGACATTCGTTTTGCTGTAACCAAGGGGCAAGCCACAGCCGCCGGAAAGCCCCGCCCCGATATGCGCCCATGGCATAACGGAAATCTGCCAGAAGACCCCGCAATTTTGCACGCCGCCCTCGCCTCCTCCATGAACGCGATTCAGAATAAGATTTTGGATAGCGAGTGGGGATCGCAGAGCGAGGCGATTGCATCCAATCCCATCATCCCGCTTCGCGCTCTTCGCCCTGAAGTTTTGAGAGACTTGTGCACGTCCTGCGCAAGTGATCTAGTCGCCAGCCCGGAAACACGGGGCAGCACCTTTATCCCGCCCATACCGGAAGCCCACGTTTTTGTCATCAAAGACAAGCCGATGCTCGATGGCCTTAAAGCCATCGGAGCCCAAAACCGCACCTTCGGCGGCAAACTCATGATGCCAGGGGTGAATGAGATTAGATCGCGACAAGGACTAATTCTGTAGCCTTCCTGACTTACGGCATTGAAACCGCACCGACCAAGCAAGGCGGCAGAATGATCTTGGGCCGCGAGCTTGCTGGCATAAGGCTAAGTTCCGTTTCGACCAGTTTCCAGACCATCAGGCCAAACTGTTTCAGCTTATCATCCTTATGCTGTGCACGTTCTGCTGGTGATCTCGCATAAAATGGTGAAGCCGTTGGGGCCACTCTCTTCATCATATTTTTGCTATCGTGAAGGAAACGTTCCCGACTGTCCAAAAAATATTCGAACGCTTCAACTGAACGAGTGCAGACGTCTTTCGCGGCAAGCTTCATCGCAGCACGAATTGTTTTTACATCGGCACCTTCAATGGCCTCATAAAGGCCCATGCGTTGCTCGGTTAGGCAGACTCGGTACAGCCGCGAATTTCAGAACAAGCTGGCCGATGAGATTAAAGCCGCACCAGATGGCGCGGCTTTTCCGGAAGCTTTGGTCGATTACATCCCCCTCAGACAACAGCTTGCACAGTGCAAATAGGAAGCTTCTTATTTGCGAAACTGCGCTGATAGTCCAGAGAGAGTTGTGTTGGGCCTAACAGCATCGTGAGGCACGAGAACGTATGTCCACGGCTTACCACCGTTCTCCATCTCGTGCTTCGTGGCCGCTTCGCACCACTTGATGGCGGCACGGGCTTTTTGTTGAACGGCGTCCGCTTCAACTTCATCGGCACGTTTGGTTTCGATGAGGAACTTCTCTCCGTCTGTTTCTACGACAAAATCCGGTTCATATCCTTCGTTATCATTTGTGTAGATTTTGACGTCATTTCGGAGGGGTTTGAACCATTTGAGGACTTCCTTGCTATCTTCGAGTAAAATGGCCATCTGGCGCTCGGTGTCTGAATCAAACTTCTGCTGCGGGTAAAGGCACTTTGAAAAGCCCTCAAATACCATCCCGCGTATATCCGAAACATTGGCGAGGGTCTGCCGAAAGTTTCTGACTTTTTCTCCCGCATCAATTGTCACCGCGCCCATTTTAGGCTGTTCAAAACCACGTGTGACTGAGGCCTGAAAATCCGTATAGCCAAGTTTTACATGCTCATTCATCTGCGCGTGGATTAAATCGGCGAGTTTCGTGCGGTAAAATTGGACAACATTTTTGGTTTTATCGGCATCCTTACCCAAATATGAAGCGACATACGCCACCATCTGCCCCGCCAGCTTGTAAAGCAGGTCTGCGTGATCGTCATAAGAGACGTCATCCTTATCAATCAAAACGGATACGACGTAATCTTCTAAACGCGCTTCTTGCCCTATAGCTTCTCCCTTGGCCATTTCTTCGCGTTCAGAGGTGCGTAAATGCTGGATGAGGATTTTATCGTCCACTGGCTGAAGGTGCGGAAGGTCTTTTGTGTTTAGATCAAAATCCGTGAACTCATAGCTATTTGATCCAATAGGTGTCACGGTCACGCGCGGAATATCGATGGTGTTATCGATATAGGCCTTAATTTGCCTCCGCACTATGTCTTCAACATTTGGCTTGTCCGCGATAACGTCAAGTGAGCCTTGTGCGGGCGTCATTTTTTCCATCACGCGAGCAACCATTTTTTCCTGAACCTCTGGGTTCAAAAGGTTCCGTGAGCTTGGTAAATGTTCTTGTTCTTTAATCGCCTCAAAAACGGCTCTTGCAATAGGCCGCTCAGCTTCAGTAAATAAAGGCTGTTGCTCTGGTTTTGTGCCTTCGCCAGAAATTATCCGTTCGATATTCGACTTAATCTCAACCGCCTGTTTGGGCTTTGCAGCAATGTCCTTACCAATTATTACACCAGTGCGGATGATAGAATGCTGATCGTTGGCCTCCTTGATAATTTCGTCAAAGCGGTCATGGGCAACGATGGTTAAACGATCCACGGCAGCAACGCCTGTGCGCTTGCCATAGGGCAAACGAAGGCCGCGCCCAATGGACTGCTCGACTAAAGTGCGTGAGTTGGCTGCACGCAAAGGCACAATGGTATAAAGGTTGGTAACGTCCCATCCTTCCTTCAGCATATTGACGTGAATGACGATTTCGGTCGGCTCATTGGGATCTTCGACGGCAAGCAAACGTTGAACGGTCTCATCCTTTTCCTCGCCACGCTGGGCTGAGTGAACGGTGATAACGCGATCCTTGTAACGACCATCAAAAAAGGCATCTGACTTGATCATCGCCATCAAGTTTTCGGCATGCGTCGTGTCCTGCGCCACCACAAGGATGAACGGTTTCACATAAGGTCGTGAATTATTGTCGGCATAGACCTTCAACTCAGCCTTTGCGTTTTCATGAATGCAAATGGCGTCTTCCAGCTTGATCTTTTCGAGCTCGTCTTCCGTAAAATTCTTCGGGTTGAAGTTCTCACGCGTCGCAACCGCCGGTTCCTTCACATAGCCATCTTCCATCGCCTTATAAAGGGGGTAGCCGTAAATGACGTTTTTGAAAGGGATGGCGTTCTTCCCGTTTTCAATTTGAGGCGTCGCGGACAGTTCAAGGCCGATAATAGGGTTCAGTTCGTTTAGTGCCCTGATGCCCGCCGAGGCGCGATAACGGTGTGATTCATCCATCAGCAACACGAGATCGTCTAGTTTAGAAAGATATTCAAAATAGCTTTCGCCCAGATATTCCGAAAGCCGCTTGATGCGGGGTGCTGCACCTCCGCGCGTTTCGGAATTGATCTTGGAGATGTTGAAGATGTTGATATGGATGTTGTCAGCCTGTCCGTACAAATCCGTGCCGCGAATACCGCGCCCGCTTTCATAATTATCGCCCGTGATGACTTCCGGCGGCGTGATGGCAAGCTCGGCAATGCCTTGAAAGACGTATTTTGGCGTGTTGGGCGTAAAGTCGGCGATGAGCTTGTTATAGATCGTCAGGTTTGGTGCCAATACAAAGAAGTGTTTCATCCCATGCGCAAGATGCAAATAAGCAATGAATGCGCCCATAAGCCGAGTTTTGCCGACGCCCGTTGCAAGGGCAAAGCAGAGAGATGGAAAGTCTCGCTCAAAATCCTCAACACTCGGAAACTCGGACTTGATGGTCTCAAGAGCGGCGACCACGTCGCGATCTTTGTCGAGAGAGATGATCTCTGTCACACGCGCAAGAATCTCAAGCGACTCCTTCTGCGGTGTGCGGAGGGACAGACGGTTCGAAATGGCGTTGAGATGACGATTCATAGGGATTATCCGATGTTAAGAAGTTCGCGCCGCTTGGAGTCAAAAGTATTAAACACATTCCGATTTACTGATTTCAGTTGTTTGACAGAACGCTCAACAGATTCCATATACGAACTTTGGTCTGTGGGATGTCCTTCTTCAAGTGAAGTAAGCATATGAGACAAACAATTTTGCAAATCTGTATCATCTGGAAGCAATCCTTGGAGGGCTTTGATCGCTGCATTTGTACGAAAGGCTAGGTCGTAAGTTGGTTGATATATTTGAACCGAGCTTATCTGCTGCATAAAGTCAGATATAATATTAAAATGTGAGGCCAGCAGTTCAGCCTGTTGAATTCTTCGAGATTTGTTTGCTTCTTGAGCGGAACGTTCTGCCGCATCGCTTGAACGTTTAGAATCTCGTTTTGCCCACACGGAAATGCCTGTTCCGGTCGCGGACATACACAGGGCGAGAAAAGAGAGCCAATTTGCTATATCGTCACTCATCGTCGCCTCCAAACAAAGAGGGTTCGGAGGATTTGGCTTTTGCCTTGGCCTTAGCTTTCAGTTTTCGCGGGGTTGGGATATCGACTTGCTCCTCTTCGGCCAAGGGAAGGTTTTGGACGTTGAGGCTGTAATCGTCGTGGCCCCATTCGCATTTGGTCAGCACGGCGCGGGGGATTTTGCGCAGGGTTAGGTTGGGGAAGGCCTCGGCTTTGCCGCGAAACGCCGAGCAGCAGATGAGGAGGCTTCGATTGTCGCCCACTTCCTCGGACAGGGCGGCGAGTTGCGCCTGATCTAACGTTTGGGTGGTGACATAGATGAAATCCGTCTCGGTCGAATGCCCTTGCTGCCAATAAACGCTGTCACTCGGCGCATAGGTGAAGCCCATCAGCTTGCACATGGCCTGCGTCAGCATGACCGCGTTGTATTCCTTGTTGATGACAGCCTGGCTGTACTTGTCCATCGTGATGAGGGATGGTGCGAGCGCGAAATACCGAAAACCGCCGCCGCCTTTCCACGCTGCCGCTTCGGTAATGCCACCTTTGTCCTCGCCATCAATGACTTTCTTGAGGCGCGGGATGATATGAGTATGGCAATGCTCGCCAAGCTCAATCATAATCCAACGTCGCCTCATTTTATGGGCGACAGCACCCGTTGTGCCGGAACCAGCAAAGGAGTCGAGGACAAGGTCGTTAGGGTTGGTAGCAATATGAAGAAGTGTATGAATTAGACGTTCAGGTTTGGGTGTTGAAAAGACATCATTGCCAAAAAGAGCTAACATTTCCTTCATGGCATCTTGATTGTGTCCAGCTAGTGTATGTTTCCATACCCGTCCCCCAAACAAGCCCTGTTCGTACGAGAGCACCGCAAGTTGCCACATATTCGTCTTCCGTGGAAAAGACACCAGATTCTATCGTTTCCTTCTGTGTGCGCCTATAAGCCTCGGTCGCAGCCCTACTGATTTCTTTTGTGTCTAATTGATTGGCTTTTTCTTTCTCGATTTGCTCATTGAAAGATTTGTGCAGCTTTCCTAAGACAATGATCTCTTCATATCGCAGAGAATCGATAATGTCCGCATAATATAAAAACTCATCGGCTCTCAATACTTTTGCTGCCTTTTGCCCTGCGATAATGCGCGCAAGAAGTCGAAGATTTGTTCGCGCGGTTCCTTCCTGTGCAGCTCGCATGTAGCGATAAACGATTGCTGCCACTTCATCAACCTCACAGGCTTCCCATATATCTTTTTCTCCCGCGCTGATTTCTAAGAGTAAAATTTCTCTGGCTGCACTCAGTCGTATTTTGAAAAGGTTTTGAACCGCAATTCCTGCTACAGAGCCGCCAAAAACATCGAAAGCCCCTGCGATGTCTCCAATAAGGGCGCTATAATACTGCGGAAGATGTATCGTTTTATCTTCCATAGGAAGGCCTGCTTTTATAAATGTTTCTTAGGCTATCTAGGTTCATCGAAAGAAAATGATGCTTTTTGATGGCAAAGTCCTTGTACGAAGACACTTTTGTTGAGTTTGATATCAAATTGTAGACCCTAAAGACACTATTGTGCGGGGGTAAAGATTGGGCAATTATGTCGCCTGTTTTTGTTGTAAAGATCGGGATATCTAGGTCGAACAAACGATCTCGAACATCTTGTCTAGGATGTTCAAACTGATTGTCATAATTGCTGCTGCATACAGCCAGTTGAGGTCGGACACGTTCCAAAAAGTTTTTTGAGTTAGTAGGACAGTCTGCTCCATGATGAGCTAAAATAAGGATGTCAATTTCTCTCTTGAAAATGCCACATCCCCTGAGGCGAGAGCCAATGTTCACATCTTCAACGTCGCCAAGACTTGCAACATTAAAACAGCCCTCACGAAACACCTTGACTGTCGAATTGTCATTGGCTTTTTCGAAAAAGATCTTAGGGCCATAAAAAACGTTTCTGTATCCAAGTTCTTCTGCTGATTTCAATCCATTAATGTAGTTTGGGTTTACACACACACAACTCACAGGGGTGCCATCTATGGTTCCTTTGGCTTCATAATTCTCGATGGCTTTTTGGCATGCCTTGCCATTATCACTTTCGGGCAAATATCCGGGGTATTCAACCTGTTTGGGTTTTAGCGTTTCAAGAATACTTTTGAGATCAGAAAAAGTGCAGTGATCTTGATCCCAGCTGGTAATATGTAAGCAATCAATAAACTGCTTACCGCAAAGTTCCATTTCTTGGTGTATATTTGCGCGGTTAACGTCATTCAGTCGCGCTTCAATCAAGGTAAACTTTCCTGCACCAAAGTATGAAAAGGAAGAACCCGCTTGCCCCAGCTGGTATGCGCGAAAGCGAGTGACAATTTCTTGTGCGGCCATTATAACTCTTCCTTTCTGCCTCCAGAAGTTTTAGCGGCTCGAGACCTTTCTATTCCCCAAACGGCCTCAGAAACTTCTTCAAGTTTTTTAATAAATTTATCGACGTTGAGGCCAGCAACGAAAGCAAAGGCATAAAACCCAATTTCGCTTGCATCAGGCTGGATGCTGGATTCCAGCACGATCAACCCTGCCTTAAGAAACAGATAACTCGCACCGCCACAAGTAAGACTCGCGATTGGGCGTAAGAAATACCATACCTGCCACCTGGAGTCCCATTGATCGTAAACACAGACGTTCAAATAGACTCCTCTCAAACAATAGAGGAAGCCACCAAGTCCACCAGAAAATGCACAGATAAGCCCAACTTTGTATGGAACTAAAAGGGGTTCATGACCTGCTAACACAAAAGCAATCCCTGCAAGGTTAGCGACGGCACATAAGACAAGGTAAAAGATAATAACTACAATCATTCGAGCCCCCACCTCGCGCAAAACAGCGGTTCAATCTCATGCCTGCTGTCCTGCAATTGTTTTTCTAGTTGATTAATAAGCTCTTCGCGTCTTGCGTCAACTTTGTCTTGGCTGGTGAAAAGTTCGTGCCGCTTTTGTGAGCGGCGTTTTTCAAAGGCAGCTTTTTGTTTTTGAAACGCCAGCTTTTCCGCTAGACTTATCAATTGCTTAGACTGGCGGTCTGCCTCGCGGATGTCGCGGTCAAGTTGCTTGAGTTCAAGCTCTAGCCCCGTCTTCAGGTCTTCGGCCCAGCGGTCGAGCTTATCCAGCTCTTCCTCAAAATAGTGGTGATTGCTGGCTTCCGATTCGTTCAAAAGCAAGGTCATCCGGTTCTGGCGGGCGGTTTCGATGATGGCTGCATAAGGACATGAGCGGAAATCTTCCGAGCACGATGCTGAAAGGAGAAGCAGCTTCTCGCCAAACTCTGGTAGGAGGATCACGCCGCTTTCATTGCAGGCGGTGAAGATGAGAGATTCCGTTTCCTCAAACGTATTGATCGTCAGCTTGTCCAGCCAGAGCCAGCCTCGTTTGCCGCACTGTTCGTCCAGCAACGCAACTTTGTGCGGATGAGAAGAAAGATCAAACGTCAACGTCACGAGAGGAGTCTCGATATCACGCCCCTTTTGGATTACACGCTCGCCCATAAGATCGGACAGGCGATAAGGATAGCCTGTGACAGGAACCTTGGCCGTCCCCTTATGGAGCCGCTCCAATGGATCGATGGCAGCTACAGCTTTTGTTTCCAGATAATGATAAATGGGAGTGCGGTCGCCTTCGCTGGGGCGTTCGCCTTTGGCAATAAAATCGGGATCGTCTCCGAAAATTAGTTTCTCGTCGTTGAAGACGAAGGTTCCATCGTAGATGAATTTCGTCAGCTCCCAAAAATGATGGGTCACGATATCAAGGCGCTGTTTGGTTGCTTCCATACTGAATTTCAAATGTCGTGTGACATCCTCGTCGAAATGCTCGAACAACATATTGCGCGTTTCGGCTATGCGGGCTTGGATTGGCTCTTCCATTTCGGATTGAAGGCGCGCAAAGGCTTCTTCAATTTCCTTGGGGTGGCGGCAGGTTTCAAAGATATCCAAAATACGCTTTTCAAAATCAATGCCGGACTCAACGCGGCCTAGCACCTCATCTGATGATCCAAAGACACCGTCAAAAAGCTGAAACTTCTCTTTCAGTAGTTCATAGATACGCTGGTCAGCGAGATTGTCTTGGTTCAGGAAGTTAATGACGACCACGTCGTGCTTTTGGCCATAACGATGGCATCGGCCAATGCGCTGCTCAATGCGCTGAGGGTTCCAAGGCAGGTCGTAATTGACAATCAAAGAACAGAACTGAAGGTTGATGCCTTCGGCGGCAGCTTCAGTGGCGATCATCACCTCGGCATGATCCCGGAAGAAATCAACAAGCGCCATACGCATATCGACATTCTTGGAGCCGGAGATACGGCCTGTGGTGGCGTTCTTCTCCTGCCACATGCCGTAGATGTCTTTGGAAAGCTCATCCGTATTCTGTCCATTAAAAGTCACGACCTTGCCGCGAAAGCCGTTGTCTTCAAGATATTCTTTCAGATAACGCTGGGTGCGGCTGGATTCCGTGAAAACGAGAGCTTTGCGCGCGCCGCCCAACACACCCATACGGGAAAAACCGGATTGAAGTGCGGATAAAAGCGCTTTGGCTTTGGTCTCTATTTTGATGGAACGGGCAAGGGCGGCAAAGCCTTCGATCTGTTTGATCTCGTAGTTCAGTTTTTCAATGTCGATGTCGCTGTGGTTGGGTTGGGTGGCAGCGTGTTCTTCTTCCTCTGCTGCCTCGGCATATTCGATATCGATATCCTGTCCGAATATAAACGCGCCGCGCAAGTTCAGTTTCTCTTCTTTGCGGGTCTCTCGCATTTTCTCAAGGCGCTCTTTGATGGTTTGCAACGTGCCAACCAATGCATAAGCTGACGATGCTAGAAGCTTGCGGATAACGAGAACGACCAGCTTTCTCTGTGCCCACGGAATAGCATAGGTATCTTGCTGGAGGAGGAAGTCAGAGACCTCGTCATAAAGTCTTTGTTCTTCTGCTGACAAACTAAACGGCTGCAGCATGGCTTCGCGTTTCGTATAACGGATATACTCCAGAACTTGCCGCCGAAGCGTGCGCTTAACAAAAGGCGCGAGGCGTGATTTGAGGTCGTCGATATTTGGGTTATTATTTCCATAAGCGGATTTGAACGTATCAATGCCACCAAAGATCCTGTCATCAATCAATGAGGCAAGGCCGTAAAGCTCCAGAAGGGAGTTTTGCAGCGGTGTTGCTGTCAAAAGCACTTTTTTGTGATCAGCCAGAGCCGCCTGAATCGTGCGGCCCATTTTGTTGTCTTTTTTGAAGAGATTTCGCAGCTTGTGCGCTTCATCGATCACAACCATATGCCATGGCATTGCTTTAAGTGCGTCGGCGTAACGATTGGCAAACTGATAAGAGATAATCACAACGCCTTTGAAGTCAAAAGGATCGCTGCCACTCTGCTGTCGTTCTGTGTAATTGCTGCTTTCAAGCACAAGGGTTGGAAGGTTGAATTTTTCTTCAAGCTCTATTGACCATTGGCGGCGCAGAACAGCGGGGCATATGACAACAAGCCGTCGCTTATGCTCTGCCCAAAGTTGGCAAAGCAAGATACCAGCCTCAATAGTTTTTCCAAGGCCGACCTCATCGGCCAGCATAACGCCTTTGGAAAGCGGCGAGCGTAGTGCAAAGAGAGCCGCTTCAAT
Organism: Micavibrio sp.; assembly: GCA_020718105.1. Taxonomy (GTDB): domain Bacteria; phylum Pseudomonadota; class Alphaproteobacteria; order UBA9219; family UBA9219; genus UBA8914. Next base: position 63,084 of record DYDA01000006.1, read on the forward strand.
TTGGTGTGGATTTAAATCTACGGCAGCATCAAAAAGCGAGGTGGTAAGGCGATCAACAACGGTGGCGGACTTCTTTATCGAAAGCTCATGTGCAAAGTATTTCGCGTGATAGGGAGTGATGGACGTCTTTGTTCCTTTGTTCTCCTGCCAAAAAGGTTCTGTTTCTGCTTTCATTCGTCCAGTATCCAGTCCCAATTTCCACACATTCCCCCAGTCAAAAGACCTTATGTCATAAAGGCGACAAAGGATAGCTCTTAATTCAAAAGATGATGACTTTCTAATCGGTTAGAGGTCATTAATCCACCTGTTGCGCCGTCAGGAACATGGCCTTTTCAAGGGCAACGAAGAACTGTTGGTACGGGAGCGGGTCTTCGATGGCGGTGATATTGTATTGGGCGTTGGCGCGGACGATGGTTTGCGTTGTCCATCTGTCGCGAACGCTGACGGTCATGCGCATGGAATAGACCATATCAGCCCCCCCCCGAACCCACAGGGAGAACCCGTGAATGGAATGAAAACACGAAAAGAGCGAAAAAATAGATGGAAGTTATCGTTTTCATAGCTTTGCCGCCATGCTCAAAACCCCCTATTTTTCTTGAGTTTTCAAGTAATTTATGATAGCTTTGTGCGTATGGTGTGAAGGGATGGGGGTCATGAAAAATTTAGCTATGCGCCTTAAAAGACCGACCGGATATTATCTTCCTCTTATCGAGGGGTATGTTGCTGCGCTCGCCCAGACAGACGCGATGGGTGTCTCCGTGCAACATGCGCGAAGCCTCGACAAGACGCTCAAAAAGAACGGACTTCGCCCCTCCGCGCGTTGGTATGGCCCGAAGAAAGCTTTCGTCCCGCCCCCCAGAAAACCGACTGCAACGCCATCCCTTTCGGCAAAGGGCAAAGCGGCAGTTTCTTCTCCCAAAGGGGGCGGTATCAGCAGGGCTTTGCGCGGCGTTGTTTCGATTTTTGCTCAACCAACGCCATACCGCCCTTCTAAGCCTGCGCCGATGCTGTTTGCGTATAAAAAGCCAGAATACACGTAAACGAGTCAAAGAGGCTTTTTCGCCCGCGCACAAAGTTTCCTACGAAAGTTCAAGAGCAAGGATATTGGGCGTCCGCTCTGGATCAGCGTGCCTTAACAGGCCATAGCCTATTCCCGCCATGCCGCACATCAGTCCCGGCGTCGTTGCTCCGCCCGGCATGTCACAGTCCCATCTTTCTTTTTTCCGATAGTCAGCCATGATAGCGGATAGCATGGCGCAGGCCCTGTCATGATCTCCTGTAGCAAGAAAGATTTCCGAGTTGCCAAGATTTCCGTGACACAGGCATTGATTGCTGATGAGGCCCTGCTTCCATGTCGCCTCGCAAGCCAAACGCACACGCTCGTCGCAAAAATCCTTTCCAAGAACGTCCGGCATTTTCAGAAGAGCAAGACCGATGCCCGGAGCGCCATAGCACCAATGACAGGTTGGAGCACCGCCGCGCGCGTCTACCCATGTTTGTTGTTTCTCATCGAAAAAACTTTGTTCATAGGCAAACGCTTGTTGCGCAAGCCCTGTCCATTTTTCTTCTTTCGTATACTGCGCCCATTCGGCCAAGGCCCACGCAATTCCCGTGACACCGTGAGAAAGTCCGCCCAGTCTCTTTTCTTCCGTTTGAACAGTCTTCCACGTGACGCCAAATTCTTGCTTCTCAGATGAAGCTGCCAATCGGTCAGCAGCGGCAGCGGCAACCTGAAGCGCTTCCGTCGATCCGTTCTGGCGATAGACACCCATTGCGACAAGAAGAACACCAGCAGCGCCGTAAATAAGATCGTTGGATTCATCTTTTTTGACCAATCTTTCTAACACAGCAAAGGCGTTTTTTCTCCCACTTCCCTCATCGCAATTCAAAGCGTCCGACAAAAGGCTGTCCGCGTAAATCAAGCCAGCGATTCCGTTAAACGCTCCGCAGCCATGCCCGCGAGAGCGGTCGGCAAAAACTTTCCGAATGGTGGCAAGAGCGTCCGTGGCTATAGCCTTGAATCTCTCGTCACGCGTCTGTTTATACAATTGCCCCATGAAAAGGCCAATGCCCGGCGTTCCATCATAAAGAGATAGCCTTGGAACGTCAGCCGTGTAGCTTTCTTTATCGACCGGTAACAAACCGGACCATATCGGCGTATCATTGACGTAATAGGCGCTGTCAAGCAACGATTGGCCTATCTTTGATGCCTCATAAATAAGCTCATCTGAGGAAGTTTTCTTTCTCTTACAAAAAGAAATAGGCCTGTTTGGGTTTTCTTCTTTCTCCGCTGGCATTGTACTTTTGAGTGCCATACGGATGGTTTCCGTTTGCGGAACCAACAATTTTTCGAGAGATCGCAAACGCCTTTTAACAGACTGCATTCCCGTGCAAGCAAAAAAGTTCTTGTGAGGTCTTCCTGTTGACGAAAAAATATCTTTTGAATCCGGTGTTGTCCAGAAATAGGGCACGTCCCCATTCCACAAATCCTCGACCTCGCTAGGGATGATGGATTCAAGATGGTGCGCCAACAGGACGCCCGCCCAAAGTTCGCCGCCGATCATCATATCGCTTTCGACGGCATCGCCCAAAACAGAGGGGTGTGCCATAGACTGGAGAATATGAACATAGTCCCGCGTGTTTCTCGTTACGTATCGAACGGGGACGGATCGAAAGACATTCAAGATGCTCCGTGGGCCAAGCAGAAAGACCCGATGTTTCTTGAATGTGGAAATGGCGGACTCAAAGCCAGCAATAATCTCCCCAAGATGCTCATACGCCCGGCACGGGATGCCATCGACATATGGAATATTCTTTTCCTGTGGCATAGAAACTTTTTGCATCACAAACCGCGCGTCGTCCCTGCCGATATTTTCCATCATCAGCGCTTCCGTCGGCGCTGGCTGTTCGCCACAGGCACCAATGGCGCTTAGATCGTACACACCTCCAGGCCCCATCAGGCGATATGGCAGTAAGCCGGTTCTGAATAAAAGGTCTTCAAAGGCCTGAAGGTAGCATTGCTGAAAAAACGCGCTCTTTCCTGAGGGCCTTATTGAGCGGTCAAACATTACCTCAACATCAACGAGATAAGGATCGCCCCCAGAAGCGATCAAGTTTTCATGGTGCAAATCCGTAATTCCCAGCAACCACGAAATCGCAAGGAGAGACCCAAGCTTCTTGTAATATATGGGAATGTCGGAAGGTAACGCATCCGTGTTCGCCTCGACAAACGAGCAATAGCCATAGGTCCCACAATCAAGAACCGAAACGGTTTTGGGCGCAGGCGCGTCCGAGCAAGAAGCAAACCAATTGATGAGCGCATTATAAGCGACATCTGCGGCAAGCGAGCGCGGCTTATAAACAAGGATGCCTTCCGCGAAGTGAAGTATAGCCACGACATGTCCGCCGCAATGTGCATCGCCCGTGCCCCAGTGTATCGACTGAAGGGTTCTTAAAGATAACCCCAAAGAAGACTCAACTGTCGCTTTATCTTTTGCCAAACGTTCCAGTGCCTTTACGGAAGCATTAATTGTGTTCGCAGCAGTCGTGGAGACCAAGCGCCACAAAACGGGGTATTTACCCCAAAACCTACGTTGGTTTTCTTTCTCGCCAAGGGAACCCACAAAAGCGCCGAACCTCTCTTCCGGAGTTTGCGAGGATTTGTTCTTCCGCTTGATTCGAAAAAGATTCGCCTCCATCGCCATACTTGGAAGCATGAGGTTCGCTAATCTTTGGGAAAAATAAATATCATATTCTGCCAGCAACCTTTCACTGTCCGAGCCAAGCCCAACGGCCTGCAAGGCATTGATGGCTTGAACCATACGTTTCATAGCATGGGAGAATAACGGCGCGCATAAGGCCTCAAAGCCATATCCGGATTCTCTCTCATGCTCGCTGGAAAAAGCGCCAGCTTCTTCTGAAATCATTTCAGGGTCACACCAATACGGAGCAATCTCACCGTATAGTGCGTCGGAAGCAAAACGGCTTTCATTCAGAACGCCGCCTATCCTTTCAAGCGCTCCGCCCATCATGCCTACGTGTTTGCGCAGAAGATTTTTCTTCCGTTGGAAATAACGGTTGCTCCACCATTTTATCTTGGGTTCCGTTGCTGCGGCGACATAGTCTGATAAATCGTTTTGATGCCCAGTTTGCGCAAATCGCTCGGATAGTGATAGTGCACGGCTTAAAATGGTTTCTTCGATCATCGCAGCCCTTTATGTCATTAGGAAGTTTGTTAAAAGATGGATCTCTAAAAATCGTTCTTATATTTACAATTTCTGCTTTGACCGCGCCTGATGTCACAATTGGGCGAGAAGCGCGGCCAGAGCAAGAACTAACGGGTTTATATTGGGCCTTCGGGCACTTTGAATTTGCAGCGACCGCTTTGACAATATGCTGTTTGGCAGGCCGTTGTTTGGCAAGCCGTCGTTTGGCAAACCGTTGTTTGGCAAATAGTCGTGCCACAATTCCCAGTCAGATAAGCCCGTCCAGACATATTCTGCGCGGAACGAACCATGGGCGCTTCGCCAGCAGGATTGATCGTGACAATCTTGACAAGCTCTTTGCGATCCATGCCCTTCAGCACTTCTTCAAGATGAACCAGATCAACCTTAAGCTCCTTGCCGACCTGCTGCTGCCATCCCTTCCGATTCTTGATGAAAGGATCGGCCATCTGGGGATTCATCCACATCAATTCGACAAATTGCGACAGAACATCCTCCCCTGAGGCCTTCTCTTTCGCTTTTGCTTTGATCCCATCATACTTTCCACGAGTCATAGCGGAAACGGTTTTTCTGTGTCTTTCTAACATGAACCAAGTCCTCCTTATATGGTTGTGCGAGCTTTTCATTCTGTGGAGGGCCGATGCCCGCTTCAATCGGCCTTTTCATATAAAATCTGTAACCGCGTTATATTTTTTCGTTCTTTGTGCTCGAAAAGCAGATAAAAGCTACTTTCCAGATTTTTTCTTGCTTTGTCTCCCTTTTGCATGAACGGGGGTCTGCGTGGGCATTGTCTTGTCCCACAGAGACGCAAACTGCGCACGAAACGCATCGGCCATAGCAGATGACTTGACAGATACTATCTTCGTCCATGCTCCGGAAGTCGTCGGAAAAGGCGCGTACTTGTCGCCGTACACGCAAAACGAAATTGTATCGACGTATTTTCTTGATATTGAGCGAATGTTCGCACCTTGAATAATTTCGAGCTCTGGTTCCGCTTTCGTTATCAGGCATTGAATGCTAACAGAACTCGCTTGATTAAATAGTTCGTCCATCTTTTCAAAGTTACGCCCAAATACCTCCCTAAGGTCGTCCATAGACGATGCCATGATCGCAATATGTCCCCCGTTCTTTTGAACGGTTTGTTTGATGTCATCGAAAAGCTGGCTCATTCCGTTCGGCACCGTAAAAACAGATATGTCCTCAAAACATCGGCGCACGCCATCAGCATCCATAAACTCAATCCCTGCGCTTTCTATTGCCTGACGGATGAGTCTCATCGTTGAATCGCGAGGCGAGATATGTCCCAATTCAAGCTTGCGAATTGTCGCAACCGATAATTGTGCCGCATTTGCCAGATCTTCTTGTGACCAATCAAGCAACGCCCGAGCCGCTTTCATCTGTTTTGCGCTGAGGGGGCGGATAATCATGTAAGCCTCTCTTCTTTCGCTTTGGCCGTTCTTTTTTGTTTTCCAGCTTGCTTGATTTCTTGCTGCACGATAAACGACAAAACAGACTTAATGGAAACACCTTCATCAATTGTCAGAACATTGAGGCCGTTTAACAGAATTGATAATTGGCATCCGGTGAAGCAGGTAGACGGACGCGTTGGCGAGTGGGTCATGTCACGCACCCATCCAATTGAGTTCGACCTTAGCGAGGGCATAGGACATGGCCCAATGCCGTTTGATTTCTTGCGAAGGGAAACCCTTGGCTTCAAGGTCGGACGGTTTGCATTCACCCTTGTCTTTCAATATTTTTGCGATTTTGGTCGCTAGATCCTGACACGGGGCAAAAACATCTTCGTCTCCAGCAACCCTTACGATTTCCATGTGAGCCTCGTTTTTGTTTCTGTTTTCCTCCTCCAAAAAGAAAAGAACCGCGTCCGCGACCAAATCATCGGACGCGTACCAGCGATGACGAACGATCAAGCGTTCATAGAGACCGTGAAGAATGCCAAGATCGCTCGGCAATTCGGCTTGATGTGTGGATTCAAAATTGTATTTGAGGCGCTCGATCAAACTGTCCAGCAAAGCCGGATTGTGATCGTCTTGCGCAGGCGCACAGGGGTCTTTATTTTCTTCCATGCAAAAGGCCTCAATCAACTGGCCGATTCCTCCAGCGCGCCTTGCGCTGTCCCCTTCATTGCTTCCGGCAAGAAGAACGGCCAGAAACCCAAGAGCCGTGAAAAATGTTTTCTCGTCTATAGCGGACATGGCGGAAACTCCTTGTTCAATATCAACAAGGATCACATGCACCGTTTTGCTTGAACGGCGCCACATATATAAATGTCGATTTTGGGTTGTTTTCTGGCGATTTTCGTCGAGATTTAAACTTTCTCGCGCAAAGCTATTGAAAAGCGTTATTTTTGTAACGATTTTCTGCGTGCTTCATTGGCAGCGCCCAAAAGTTTTTTGTCAAACAAGCATAAAAAAAGCGGCGTAAGGCCGCTTTTTTTTGAGGATAGGTTTCCCTTCATCTTTCAGTTTTGAGCCGAAGATCCATTGCAGGGTATCGCATTCTTCCACAAAGACAAGAAGTGCGCCCTATAGGAAAAGGTAAGCGTTGAAGAATGAAAAACAACAAACTGAAATCCCTCGTCATCATTTGGGACAACGACGGCGTGTTTTTTGCCGTAAATAAACGTCGGAGCAAGCCCGATCTTGTCTTTTTCTATTCTTCTGAAACGTACTTCCGGCATCGTAAGGCTGCAACTCGCCGTATCGGGCAGAAGACATAAAATATCGGCGTGCGTATTGAGCCTCATGAGTCGTTCAAACTTTGCGCTTTGACCACAACCTATCGAACTGGCTAAAAGCTCTTGCGATGCCATCATTGAAGCGATTTCACCTTTTTCCTCTCTCACAGTTTTTAGCATCGCCTCAAAGAAAATCTCCACGCTGTCCTGTCCTTTGATAAGCTCGACATCGTTGGAACGTCGCCTGACACCTTCCGGCTCGACAAACTCAAGCCCCTCTTTTTCGATAGCGCGGCAAATGGCTTCGGTCGTTTTTCCGCGCAGAATATGGCCCGTTTCCATTTTGCGAATTGTTGAAATGCCAACGCCGGTTGCCTCGGACAATTCCTCTTGCGACCACCCAAGATAGGCGCGCGCCATCTTAATCTGTGTTGAGTAAATCCGTTGCATTGTTCAAATCCAAATTCAGTTGATGATTTTGTCCATTTTCAAATCGACCAGAAAATTTATCATGGTCTGAAATAAGCGGGATGGCAGGCCTTTTATTTCCTCTCCACCGAAGGTGGCCAGTAACACCGCTGCGACCGTCGTTTCGCAAATCTTTTGTTCATAGGCGACATAAGCGATCAAGCTATAAATGGCGATCAGTTCATTCTTGCGAAGCGCCGACCCCTCTTTTTTGAGCACATCGAGGCCGGAGAGAAGAAGTCTCATGCCATCGGGAGCAAGATTAGCCCCTGCTTGTGCAACGGCGGCGTCAAAAATTTCGTCGGGGGAAAGAGCCTTTGCCATATTCGCCCCCTTATATTGCGCTTTGGGTGGATAGGGTCGAAGGCATAAGATGCTCAACGGCGCGAACAAAATCGCAACGGCGCAAATCTTCCAGTTCCTCAACGCCCATCGCCACCAAGAAAAAACCCGTGGCGACCCAAATCTCTTGCCCCAACTGCTTGGCGCGGTATTTTATCATTTCCAGAACGGCCCTCATTTCCTCGGAGCAAAGAGGAGCCTGCATACGGTGGTCGATAATATCCCCCTCAATCGCTACGAAGTTGGGCTGTTTGGCCGCTTTAGGGCGGCTATAGGGGAAGGTCAAAACTGTGGCGTTATGGACGCCGCAGGAAAGGCTTTGAGCGAATGACTCGTTCTGGGTTTTATAAGCTGTTGTCAAATCAAACATTCCATCCACCTGAAAGTGTTTTGCGCCTTATACGTTTGCTGCCTTATTTTGGTAACGTAATGGATTTCTGGGACGAAAGCAAGGAAAATAACACGCTTTAAGATGCCAGACAACGCGCTTCGTGTTAGTTTTAATAATGCCCTAAAAATACCCATGTGTTAACACGGCTTAACTTTATCGTGCCAACCATTACCATTTTTAGGTATTATCATACCAATTTTTGGTATGTTTGATTTTAATTGACCGTTCAGAAACGCGTGCTATATTAGTTTTCAGCTAACTTGAAGCGAGGTAGAAAATGCCGACCGGAAGACAAATCAGAGCCGCACGCGTTCTTTTGAACTGGGATGCCGCCGACCTTGCTGCCAAAATCGGCCTTCGGCGGGAGACCGTTTTGTCGGTCGAAAACGATCTAGCAACACCTCGCCCCGCAACCATAGAGAAAATCGTCGGCGCTTTTGAAAAAGAAGGCATTGAGTTTTTGGAACTCTCCGGAGTGCGCCGCAAAGACGACACCCTGCGCGTTATTGAAGGCGACGACCCTTACCTGCAACTCCTTGATGATGTTTATTACACCCTTAAAGATGGTGGAGAGGTCCTGTTTGCCTATATCTCTAACCGCTTTTCCTCAAAGGCCGTAATCCAAAGCCAAATTCGACTGAGAAGAAACGGCGTGAAGTTCCGCGCTCTTATCAATCATGATGATGAGTTTTGTTTTTATCCGCTTAACGAATACAGACAAATTCCAGCCCGCTTTTTTGAGAACAATACGCAGATTATTTACGGAAACAAAGTCGGCTCAATGATCGACGGAAACAAGAAAGCGCTCATTATTCATAACGCAAGTTTTGCCGAAACGCAGCGCAGAGCCTTCAACTTAATTTGGACGCTCCACAAAGCCCCAAAGAAAACCGTAGCCCCCGAAACATTAGAGTAAGCAAATGTTAACAAGACGCGCAAGAATTCGTGGTTCCCTTTGGCAAGATTATCAAACGCTTTGTCTTGCGATAAGCGTTGGCAAACCCGTACATGAAGGCGATGACCTTGCCGCTGCGATAGAAATGATCGCTGAAATTGGCAGGCCTTGCGTTATCCGTCTTTCGGACACCCTTCAAAGGCACAATTACATGGCCGATGGCCTTGGTGTTATGGATGCTTGGCAGAAGGCCCGTGATTCTGGGACGACGTGGATTGACAGAAATGCCTTCCTTCTTAACAAATTGCCCTTTTCTCCAATCATTGCGCGATGGGATAGCGTTATAAGCCTCCCCGACTTTGAAGAAGTTCACTCTTCCTTCTGCCGTATTGCAAAAACAAATCCCATTTACTCTGCCGCACTTGATCGGGACATAAACGCTTTCATCTCGCGTCGCGTTTTTTCTTCAACCGAAGAAAGAAATATCGTTGCAAATCGCAGCAAGGCATTTCTCTTAGAAGAAGCCGCAGGGCAGACCATCTTAGGCCGACAGTACAATTACGCTTGTTTCTACCCCGGCAAATCGCCGGAAGTTCTTGACTTAGCAAGAAGTAGAGCTATTGACGAGCTTCCGAATGGGCTTGAGAACACGGCATTCATCCGTTTTTCGCTAGAAACAAGACATGCGCCTTCCGCAAAGAGAAAGGACATCGGCTTAACCATTGCCGCATAAAAACGCCTCGCAGCTTTAAAAGTCCATCATTTCCGCCGCCCGCGCTTTTGCGCAGGCTGTTTCTTGATAAGCTCTTCCGGCGCAACGCCAAGCTCGGTGGCGAGTTTTCCGATGATTTCAAGGCCCTGATAGAAAAGCCCTTTTTCAAGTTTGCTAGTCCTGCCCCGAAGATGAAGAGAAGAACATGTCCAAGGCGACAAGTTTTTGAGTAGTAATATTACACTGTAATATAATCTCTACTAAACCATGGGATTTTTGGGTTTTGTGGAGTGCTATAAGAAAGCTAACACACTGATTGTGATGAGCTTTGAGGCCTTCACACGGTAGGGGTCACAGGTTCAATCCCTGTCGCACCCACCACGCTTTTCTTCCCTTCGTCCTTCTTTATCTTTTTGCGCTGTTGCGCGGCTTCGCCGCTCACAGACGCGGGGCTCGCACCCACCACGTTTTTTTCCTCCAATCCTCTTTTTTCTTGCCAACAACGCTTGAACTGTTTTGGATACAGGCATAAGCCTTCGTTTTTATAGGTGGCAGGGTTATGGAAAGATCAAAGGAGAGCCCCGTGGCCCATCGCATAGGCACAATCGTTCATGTTCATGACATCATGCAATCGCGTTATTGTTATGCGATCGTGGAGCCTTCTGGAAAAAACTTTTCCCCTGACTTTACACCTCATTTTTCACCGAAGGAGATGCTGAAGCTCGGCATTTTTGAAGGGAAATACTGCAACGATTGCCGTGACGAATTTCCAAAAGACTGGTTCACTGAAGCCTTAATAAGCGACACGCCAGATCCTCAATTAAACTTTTTCAAAATCAAAAGCCGTCAACCGCTCTCGATTTGGCGTCAGAACGGATGGATCATCGGGCCTGATCCGCGTGGCTGGTTTCAGTGGTACTGCCGCTATTATCTGGGGCGTCGATTGCCAGAGGTCGATGCGCAGCAAATCAAGCGATGGAAATCTTTTGCCCGCCATGCGGGGCAAATCAAGGCTCATTGTCTTCCTATGGATACCGATTGCCGCCCCCGACAAAGGCAAGCGCTGCTTCAATGGGCTTACGATCCCTTTATCTGACGCAAAGATAAAGAGCTTTATACTCCTCGCACTTCAAGAGTTGGGATTGCTTTATCCGCAAGG
>DYDA01000026.1 GCA_020718105.1 Micavibrio sp.
GGGGAGGGGTCGTTTTTCATTGTGTTTTGACCCCTCCCCAAGATTTTTTCTCCCTGCGGGATTAAAAATCTTGTGCCCTCCCGCAAGGGGAGGGCGATTTTGATGCCAACCCTTCATTCACGATGAGTCTATCCCTCCAGCCCTTTGCGTGCGGCTTCAAGCTTGGTGATCATGGAAGTTGCGTTTTCCTTGCGCTCACGGTGTTCGTCCAAGATGTCTTGCGGCGCGCGGGAGACGAAGTTTTCATTCGCCATCTTTGCATCCACCTTGGCAATCTCGCCTTCCCATTTCGCGATTTCCTTGGTCAGGCGGTCTTTTTCCTGCGCGATGTCGATGACGCCTTCCAGTGGCAGGATCAGCGTTGCTTCGTCCACCACGGTTTGCGCGGCATTCTTGGCTGCCACGTCCGTGAGCGTCACGTCACTGAGCCGCGCCATTTTTTTGATGATCCCTTCATGCGTGACAAGGCGCGTTTTTGTCGTCTCGCTTGTGCCCTTGATCAGCATCGGGATCTGCGCCCCTGCCGGAACATTCAGCTCGGCGCGAACATTACGCACCGACGTGATCAAACGCGTGACCCAGTTCATTTCCGCGCCCGCGTTTTTATCAATAGCGATAGAGGAAACAGGCCACGGCGTCGTGATGAGAAGCGTGCCGTCGCCCACAATTTGCTCCCACAATTCCTCGGTGATAAAGGGCATAAAGGGGTGCAGAATCTTCAGCATTTGCGCCAGAGTCCATGCCGTTGTGGCCTTGGTTTCCGCCGCGATGGCCGCGTCGCTGCCTTCGGCCAGCAATGGTTTTGTAAACTCTAGATACCAATCGCAGAACGTGTTCCACACGAACTCGTAAACTGCGTGGGTGGCAAGGTCAAAACGATAAAGATCAAGATGCGCGGCCACGGTATCGGCGGCGGCCAGCGTCTCGCCGATGATCCATTTGTTGACGGTGTGCTGCACGCTGGCGGGATCAAAGGCGGCGTCCCACGCGCAGCCGTTCATTTGGCAGAACCGCGCCGCGTTCCACAGCTTGGTGGCAAAGTTGCGGCTGGTTTCGATGCGCGAGGTGGCGAGTTTAATATCGCGTCCGGGCGTGGACAGGTTGGCCAGCGTAAAGCGCAACGCATCGCAGCCATATTGATCGATGGTGAGCAAAGGATCGATGATGTTGCCCTTTGATTTGGACATTTTCTGCCCTTTTTCATCGCGCACAAGGGCATGCATATAAACGGTGCGGAACGGCACATCGCCCATGAAGTGCAAGCCCATCATCATCATGCGGGCGACCCAGAAGAAGATGATGTCAAAGCCCGTGACCAAAACATCGGTCGGATAATAACGGCTTAATTCAGGAGTCTGCTCTGGCCAGCCGAGCGTTGAAAACGGCCACAGCGCGGAGGAGAACCATGTGTCCAAAACGTCTTCATCGCGCGTCAGCGTGACGGTTTTGCCGTAATGTTTGGCGGCGAGCGCCAGCGCTTCCGCCTCATCGTGCGCGACGAAAACGTGGCCATCTTCACCATACCACGCGGGAATCTGATGACCCCACCATAGTTGGCGCGAAATGCACCATGGCTCGATATTGCGCATCCACGCATAGTACGTGTTCGTCCATTGCTCTGGCACAAACTTGGTCTTGCCTTCCTCTACGGCTTTTAGCGCAGGCGCGGCGAGGGTCTTGGCATCGCAATACCATTGCTCGGACAACCAAGGCTCAATGGGCACGCCAGAGCGGTCACCATGCGGGACGGTGTGAACGTGCGGCACAATTTGATCGAGAAGGCCCAGCTCTTCCATGTCCGCGACGATTTGCTTGCGGGCGGCAAAACGCTCCATCCCGCGATATTTTTTCGGCGCGTTATCGTTTAGGTGTGCGTGCGCATCAAAGATGTTGATCAGCTCCAACTTATGCCTTTTGCCAACGGCAAAATCGTTGAAGTCATGCGCGGGGGTGATTTTCACCGCGCCTGTGCCCTTTTCGGGGTCGGCATAATCATCGCCAACGATGGGGATCAGGCGACCAACAAGCGGCAGCTTCACCATCTTGCCAATCAAGTGCTTTAGCTTCTCGTTATCGGGATGGACGGCGACGGCGGTATCGCCCAGCATGGTTTCGGGGCGCGTGGTGGCCACGATGATAAACGCATCGCTGCCGTCAATCGGGTATTTGAAATGCCACAGATTGCCTTTGATCTCTTTGGCTTCCACTTCCAAATCGGAGATGGCCGACAGCATCTTGGGGTCCCAGTTCACAAGGCGGTTGTCTTTGTAAATTAGTTTTTCATTATAGAGCTGCACGAAAACCTTATTCACGGCCTTGTTGAGCGCGGGATCCATCGTAAAGCGCTCGCGCGGCCAATCCAGCGAAGCGCCAAGGCGGCGCAGCTGCTTGGTGATCGTGCCGCCGGATTCGGCCTTCCATGCCCAAACTTTTTCCAAAAATTTCTCGCGGCCTAATTCGCGGCGGCTCATGTTTGCGCCTTGCGCGGCCAGTTGACGCTCCACCACCATTTGCGTCGCGATACCCGCATGATCGGTGCCGGGTTGCCACAGCGTGTCCTTGCCCTTCATGCGCTGATAGCGGATGAGCGTGTCTTGGATCGTAAAGGTGAGGCCATGCCCCATGTGCAAGCTGCCCGTTACGTTGGGCGGCGGGATCATGATGCAATAGGGATCGGCCTTCGATGTCGGATCGCAGGCGAACGCGCTGGCGGCCTCCCACTTGGGATACCATTTGGCTTCGGTGGCGGCGGGGTCGTAGTTTTTCTCGATGGGCATAGGGAACCTTTGTTTGAACTTTGTCTGAAATCTGGTGTTCCTATATTGACCTCCCCCCTTGCGGGGGAGGAAGCAAAAACCTGCGCTTGCGTTTAGCAAGTGCTTGGTTTTTGCAGGTGGGGGGTCATTATAACCCCCTACCTGCAAAATCTAAGGCGTTACTTGCGTAACGCCAAGATTTTGCTTCCTTCCCCGCAGGGGGGAAGGGTATTATAGGCTCTCTTTTCAAGATAAAACTAAACGCCCCTTTGAGTCTATCAAGAAACAGGAGCCCATGATGCCTTATCGCGATCCTACCCATGAAGAAATCCTCACCCTGATGAAAGAGGTTCGCACCATTGCCCTTGTGGGGGCCAGCGATAAGGAAGACCGCGCCAGCCATGGCGTCATGCGCTTTCTGCAAAGGCAGGGCTATCGCGTAATCCCCGTTAATCCTGCCTTGGCGGGAAAGGAGCTGCTGGGCGAGGTGGTTTATGCCTCTTTGGCCGATATTGCCGAGCCTGTCGATATGGTGGATATTTTTCGCAACAGCGAGGCCGCAGGCCCCATTACGGACGAGGCCATCGCCAAGGGCGCGAAGGTCGTGTGGATGCAGCTGGAGGTTGTTAACGAACCCGCCGCCGAGCGTGCGCTGGCCGCAGGGCTTGAGGTTGTTATGAACCATTGCCCCGCGATGGAGCTAGGGCATTGAGGGGGTGCGTCCTAGGCCGTTCGTTTGGGGGTTGGTTTTTCCGTGATGGCATAGGCCTTGCCGTTTGAGGCGAAGGCGGCAAACAGCGCATCAAGGGCGGCGGCATAGAGGCCATCCCGATGCCGTGCAGGCGCTTCGTATTCCATATCTAAATGCAAGAAACCAAAGAAAAGGCCTTGCAGCGCGGCGGCGGCAGTGGCGGGAGTCCATGGCGCGGCAAGCTGCCCGTTCTTTTCGGCTTGATGGAAAACGCGGATCAGGCGGTCGCGCACGCGATCCCGCGATTCCGTGTTGCTGGCGCTTAGCGCCTGCATCTCGGCCACATATTCGCATCGCTGCGTCAGGATGGTGAAAACGCGCCGCCGCGTGGGATCGTTCAGCATGGCGTGAAGCGTCTCAAGGCCTGTCTTATGAAGGAGGCTTAGGGGATCCTCGCTGGCGTCTTGTGCCAAGCGCTCTAACAACGCTTCGTTGGGTGAGAAAACTTCGGTCGCCAAGGTGGTCAGCAGATCCACTTTGTCCTTAAAATGCCAGTAAATCGCGCCTCGCGTGACGCCCGCTTGCTGCGCAATTTCTTGCAAGGATGATCGCGCCACCCCGCGTTTGTAGAACACGGTTATCGCGGCGGCCATGATGGCTTGGCGGGTTTTTTCGGTTTCTTCTTTTGTTTTTCTGGCCATTGGGGGTTCGGGGGTTAGAGGTTAGGGGTTAGAGGTATACCAACGAAAGCATAAAACGACCCACTTGCCGTCATTGCGAGCGCGTGAAACGCGCGTGGCAATCCATCTCCTGCGATTTCCACCAACGATCCCGTTTGCCAATTCAGGCGATGGATCGCCACGTCAGCCACGCAAGAGCGCGGCTTCCTCGCGATGACGGTTTATTTTTGCATGAGTCCATGCGATGCAGATGGTGAGGCGCATTTTCATTATGTCCCCTTTTCATCCTTCCACCCTATTTTTTCTCTTGACAAACATACATACATGAACGTATGTTATCAACAGAATTTTTAAGAAGAGGTTAAAAAGGCGATGGATTGTTTGGTTAATTTTCTGTTAAGATGCTTTGTTTCTTTGAGAAAGTGGGGTGATACTTTGTCTGTTTTGCTCTCATCCCGTCCTGTGAAAGCCTTTACTATGTTAAAAATCAACAATCTTTTTATGGTGTCTTGGCTTTTGGTTGTCTTGCCTGTTTTGGGCGGGTGCGCCGTTGGTCCTGATTTTAAAGCCCCAGAGGCGCCTACTGTTGCGTTCTATGGCGAGGGCGGGATGCCCAAGGCTACCGTCAGCGCCAAAACCAACTTAGGCGGCGTGCAGCGCTTTTTAGCGGGGGGCGATGTCCCCGCCGCGTGGTGGGCTTTGTTCGAATCCGCGCCGCTTAATGATTTGATCGCGCAGGCCGTCAAGGCCAACCCGACGTTAGAGGCCGCCCGCGCCTCCCTTCGCGCCGCGCAGGAAACAGCGACGGCCAGCTATGGCCAGTTCTTCCCTGCGCTGGAGGGTAGCGCGGCAGATAACCGTCAGAAAACAACGACGGCGGCGGGTCCCTTTACGCTTTATAACACGGCCGTGTCCGTTTCTTATACGCCCGATCTTTTTGGCGTGACGCGCCGCACGACTGAGGCGGCGGATGCCAGCGCGCAGGCGAAAAAGTTTGAAATGGAGGCCGCCTATCTTACGTTGACCAATAATGTTGTCACGACGGCGGTGCAGGAAGCTTCGCTGCGTGAGCAGATGAAGGCAACGCAAGAAATCATTGCCGCGCAAAGAAAACAGTTAGAGTTGATGAAGGCGCAATTGGACGCGGGCGCGATTGCGCGTCCCGCCTATTTGGCGCAAGCGGCTATCGTTGCGGCCAGCGAAACAGCTTTGCCGCCGCTTGAAAAACAACTGGCGGCTTCGCGTCATTTGATGGCCGTTTTGCTAGGCCGTTTTCCTAGCGAAGGCGTAGGCGCGACCTTTACGCTTGGCTCGTTTAAGTTGCCGAGCGATTTGCCGTTGACGCTGCCCTCTCACTTGGTGGAGCAACGCCCCGATATTCGCATTGCTCGCGCCACTTTAGAAGCCGCTAATGCGGAGATCGGAATCGCGATGGGCGCAATGCTGCCGCAGTTTCCTTTGACGGCCAGTTACGGCGTAGGCGCTGGCGAAATAGCGAACCTGTTTACACCCGGTACGGCATTGTGGGGGCTTGGCGCGGGCTTGTTGCAGCCGTTGTTCAAGGGCGGCGAGTTGCTGCACAAAAAACGCGCCAAAGAAGCCGCGTTTGATGCCGCCGCCGCTCAGTATCGCGGGGTTGTTCTGGCGGCTTTTCAGAATGTTGCCGATAGCCTTAAAGCTATCGAAAGCGATGCCGCGTCGCTTAAGGCGCAAGTGGCCGCCGAAAGGGCTTCGGCTCAGTCGCTCGCGTTGACGGAAACGCAATTTAAGGCAGGCGCAATCAACCATGTCGCTCTTTTAGCCGCGCAAAGCAGTTATCAAACCGCCAAGATCGCGTTGATCAAGGCCAAAGCCTCACGCCTGTCCGATACCGCCGCTTTGTTTCAAGCGCTGGGTGGCGGCTGGTGGGGCCGGACAGTAGAAAACGGAGAAGTTCAATGAAAAAACGCATGGCAATCATGCTGGTTTTATGCGCCCTTGTTTTGGGGGGCGTGTTTGGCTTTAAGCTGTTTGGCAAATCGATGATGATGAAGGGCATGGCGGCAATGAAAAATCCGCCTCAAACCGTTTCAACGATTAAAGCCGTCGCGCAACCTTGGCAAAACGAAATCAAAGCTGTGGGCACGCTGCGTGCCGCTAAGGGTGCAGACTTGTCGCCAGAAATCGGCGGCATTGTCGAAAATGTTTTTATGGAATCCGGTCAGGATGTGGATGAAGGCACGGTTTTATTCCAGCTGCGAAGCGGTGATGATATCGCCAAGCTGCAAGCGCTGGTCGCGCAAGCGCGTCTGGCCGAGCTGACCGTGGCGCGTGATCAGGCTCTTATTCAAACGCAAGCCATCAGCCAAGCGACGCTAGAGAGCGATATGGCAACGCTGGAAAACCTGAAAGCGCAGATTGAGGCGCAAAACGTCACGCTACAAAAGAAGACGATTGTCACGCCTTTTGCAGGACGGCTTGGCATTCGGCAGGTTGATGTCGGCCAGTTTGTTGCCGCAGGCACGGCGATGGTGACGTTGCAACAACTGGATCCTTTGTTTCTGGATTTCTTTGTGCCGCAACAGGAAATAGCGAAGATTCAGGTTGGCCAGAAGCTGGCGGTGAACGCCGATGCGTATAAGGACAAGGTTTTCGAAGGTGAGATTGTGGCCATCGGCGCCAAGGTGGATGAGAAAACGCGCAATATCGATGTGCGTGCCGCGCTTAGAAATCCGGATAAGCTGTTGCGCCCCGGTATGTTTGCTTCGGCGGTTTTGGCCACGGGTGCGTCGCAAGCTTTTGTGACGCTGCCGCAGACGGCCATCACGTTTAATCCCTATGGCAGCACGGTTTATATTGTCAAAAACGATGGCGTGGATGAAGACGGGCAACCCAAGAAAAGCGCGGCGATGACTTTTATCGAAACGGGCGCAACGCGCGGCGATCAAATCGCTGTGGTGAAGGGCGTTGTTGAAGGCGATGAAGTTGTGACGGCGGGGCAGCTGAAATTGAGGAATGGCTCTTTGGTGATTGTCAACAACAAGGTCATGCCGACAAACGACGAAAAGCCATCGCCTAAGGATTATTAACCCATGAATTTTACCGAAATCTTTATCCGTCGTCCCGTTTTGGCCACCACGGTCAGCTTGCTGATTTTGGTGTTGGGGCTTCGCGCTGTTTTTATGTTGCCCATTTTACAATACCCTCGCACGGAAAACGCGGTGGTGACGGTTTCAACCGTTTATTACGGCGCGGATGCGGATATTGTCGCGGGCTTTATCACAACGCCGCTTGAAAACGCCATCGCGCAAGCGAACGGTATCGATTACATAACGTCCAGCAGCCACAGTGGCACCAGCTCGATCACGGCCAATTTGCGCCTCAACCATAATTCCAATAATGCGCTGTCGGAAATCACCAACAAGGTGAACTCGGTCATCAATCAATTGCCGCCACAGGCGCAAAAGCCCGTGATTTCGATGAGCATCGGCCAGACCATTCCCGCGATGTTCATTGGTTTTCGAAGCACAAGCCTTTCGCGTGGCGGCATCAGCGATTATCTTTTGCGCGTTGTGCAGCCGCGTTTGCAGGCTGTTGAAGGCGTGCAGACCGCCGCTATTTTGGGGGCGCAGAATTTAGCCTTGCGCGCTTGGCTTGATCCGCAAAAACTGGCGGCGCATGGATTGACCGCGTCCCATATATCGGCTGCGTTGTCCAAGAACCATGTTATTTCGGGTCTTGGCATGACCAAGGGCCAGATGGTGCAGGTCAACTTAAGCGCGTCCACCGACTTGCGCTCTTTGGATGAATTTCGCGAGATGATTGTTAAAGAAGAGGGCGGCGCGATCCTTCGTTTGAAAGATGTGGCCAATGTCACGCTGGGGTCTGACTCTTATGAAGAGCGTGTTGCTTTCGATGGCAAGGATGCCGTTTATATCAGTATCGAAATTGCCCCGACCGCCAATTTGTTGGATGTGATCGGGCGCATTCGTGCCGTTTTTCCTTCTGTTCAGGCGGAGCTTCCCACGGGGCTTGAAGGCGAAATCATTTATGATTCCACAAAGTTCGTCAACAGCGCGATTAACGAGGTTGTGTGGACCTTGGGCGAAGCCGTCCTCATCGTCACGCTTGTGATTTTCTTATTCCTTGGATCGCCTCGTTCGGTTTTTATTCCCACGGTGGCTATTCCGCTTTCGCTCATCGGCGCGTTTACGATGATGATGCTCTTTGGCTTTTCGATCAATCTTTTGACCTTGCTCGCGCTTGTCCTTGCCATTGGGCTTGTCGTCGATGACGCCATCATTGTTGTGGAAAATGTTGATCGCCATATGGAAGAGGGGTTGTCGCCTCTTGATGCGGCGATTAAATCGGCCCACGAATTGGCCGCCCCCATTTTGACCATGACGATTGTTCTGGTTGCCGTCTATTTGCCCATCGGCTTTCAAACCGGCTTGACGGGCGCTCTGTTCACCGAGTTTGCCTTTACGCTTGTTGGCGCGGTGACCGTTTCCACGATTGTCGCCTTGACGTTATCGCCCATGCTCTGTGCGAAGTTCCTGAAACCGCATCGCCATGAAAGCACCGTTTGGCATGAAGAGCTGGTCGATTGGTTGGAGGTGAAGTTTGAGCGTTTGCGCCAAAGGTATGAGCGCGTGTTGGATCGCAGCTTTAATTATCTTCCCGTTACGGTGGTCTTTTCGGTGATTGTTTTGGGCAGCACTTATTTTCTGTACACAACGTCACGCGCTGAACTGGCCCCGCAAGAGGATCAAGGTGTTGTCATGGCTTTTGCTTCCGCCGCCCCCAATGCGACGTTGGAGCAGCGCCTTTTGTATTCCCGTGAGGCGCACAAGATGCTTTCCAGCTATCCAGAAACCGAACATGTTTTTCAGCGCGACTTTGTTGGCCAGTCTTTTTATGGCATGGTGCTTAAGCCGTGGAGTGAGCGTTCACGCACGTCGAATGATCTTCAGCCGCTTCTTCAAAAGGATATAAGCCGCCTTGCTGGTCTTAAGGTCGTCGCGTTGCAACCGCCGTCTTTGCCCGGCGCGCGCGGACTGCCCGTTCAGTTCATTATTAAGACAACGGAAGGCTATGATCGCTTGCAACAGGTTTCTGATGCGTTTTTGAAGGCCGCGTTGGACAGTGGCTCGTTTATGTTTTTGGATACGGATTTAAAGTTCGATCTTCCAGAGGCCACGGTCAAGATTGACCGTGACAAAGCCGCGCAGATGGGCTTGTCGATGAGCGATATCGGCGGGGCGCTTAGCTCAATGCTGGGTGGCGGTTATGCCAACTATTTCAGTTTTTCGGGGCGTTCGTATAAGGTTATCCCGCAGGTGGAGCAAAAAAGCCGCCTGAACAGCGACCAGTTGAAGGATTATTATGTCACGACCTCTAGCGGGGATTCTGTGCCTCTTTCAACCATTGCGACGGTGACCACCAAAGCTGTTCCCCAAACTTTAAACCATTTTCAACAGATGAATGCCTCCACCATTTCAGGCATGATGTTTCCCGGCGTTGGCCTTGGCGATGCGCTTGCTACGTTGAATGCTGTTGCCCAAACGTCCTTGCCGCAAGGGTATAGCGTGGAATATGCGGGGCAAGCGCGTCAGTTCATGCAGGAAAGAAGCGGGTTTGTGATGACTTTCTTATTCGCCCTTGTCATTGTTTATTTGGTTTTGTCCGCGCAGTTTGAATCTTTCCGCGATCCTATCACGATCTTGATTTCTGTGCCGATGGCGATTGCGGGCGCTTTGCTCTTTATCTCTGTTGGCGTGCATGGCGCGAGCATCAACATTTACACGCAAGTGGGCCTTGTCACGTTGATGGGGCTTATCAGCAAGCATGGTATTCTGATTGCCGAGTTTGCCAATAAACTTATGTTACAGGGGATGAGTAAGCGGCAGGCTATTGTTCATGCCTCTGGTGTGCGCCTTCGCCCCATTTTGATGACAACGGCCGCGATGGTGCTGGGCGTCATGCCGCTTGTCTTCGCGACGGGCGCGGGCGCGGTGTCACGCTTTAACATGGGGCTTGTGATTGCCGCTGGTCTTGCCATTGGCACGCTGTTCACGCTGTTTGTTCACCCTGCCGTCGTTCTTATGATCGGTGAGGATCACAGCAAGAAGGCTTAGTATTAATCCGACCATAAGTAAAAAGACATAATTTCTCAAAAAGAACGCCGTCATCCCCGCGAAGGCGGGGATCCAGCGCCGAGCGTCCGCGAGGCGTATGAGTCAAAAAACGATGGATTTTTGCACTTATTTGATTCATACGCGCCGTGGACACGGCGTAGCTGGATTCCCGCTTTCGCGGGAATGACATGGTTTTTGTTGGTTTCTTTGCTCTTCAAACCCATTATTCGGGTTAGTATAAGCCGCCTGTTCCCTCGGTGGATGAGGGTGAAGATGGCGCGGCGGGTACGGCGTTATCCGAGCCGCCATACGGGGAGGGCGCTGGTTCTTCTCCCTCTACAGAAATGGGTTGTCCGTTTAAAGAGGCATCAGGAGGTGTGAGTGATGGGTTGCTGCCGCCCGCGAATTCGCCCGTGATGGAGCCATCCAGAATGGGGCGCGGTTCTTCTTCTTTCGGTTCGGTGTCGGGAATAAACGCCTCCCAAATGCCTTTTTGATTGACGGGCGAGGTCAAGTCACCCGTGGCTGGATCAACGCGCACCATGCGAAGGCCGGACGGCATGCGAAACGGTATGGCCATTTTGTTTTTCATAGCGGCGGCCATAAAAGTTTGAAAGACGGGAATGGCGACGCTGGCGCCTGTTTCATGACTGCCCAGCGATTGAGGCTCATCAAAGCCGACATAGACAGCCGCCACCAAATCGGGCGTAAAGCCGACAAACCACGCATCGCGGCTGTCGTTTGTTGTGCCTGTTTTGCCCGCGACGGGAAAGCCCAACGCTTTCAGCCTTCCGCCTGTGCCGCGCTGTACGACGCCTTCCAACATCGATGTCATTTGGTACGCTGTGCGCGAATCCTGAATTTGCGGACGCGTGTCGGGAATATCGGGCGCGGCGGCGCTTGCGCTCCAATACGCGCGTTGGCAGTCCTCGCATGGCCGCGTATCGGCACGCCAGAGGGTGCGTCCGTTGCGGTCTTGGACGCGGTCAATGATGGTTGGCGTGATGGCCTTGCCGCCGTTCACGATCATGCCATAGGCGGCAGCGAGGCGTAGGGGGGTGGTTTCTTTCGCGCCAAGAGAAAACGAGAGCAAGTTCGGCATGTCATCCACGATGCCGAATTTTTTGGCTGTTTCTACAACGGCATCCATACCAATCGCGTTGGCAAGGCGCACCGTCATCACATTGCGCGATTTTTCGATGCCGACGCGAAGCGGCGTCGCGCCATAAAATTCTTGTGAATAGTTTTCGGGTCGCCACAAAGGCATGTTTGGTCCTTGGACATATTCAAAAGGCGCGTCCAGAACGAGGCTAGAGGGCGTGAAGCCTTTGTCCAGCGCCGCCATGTACACAAACGGTTTAAAGGACGATCCCGGTTGGCGATAAGCTTGCGTCACGCGGTTATATTGGCTGATTTTCGCGCTAAAGCCACCCGTCATTGCGAACACGCGCCCTGTGTGAGGATCCAGCGCGACAATCGCGCCTTGCACAACGGGCACTTGGCGTAAAGTATAGGAGCCGGTTGGATAGGCTTTGCCTTTGTCGTCTTTTTTGATCTCTTCCACCAACACGACATCGCCGACGGTGAGAACGTCCGCCGGTTTTTTAATGGCCGCGCCGAAGGTGTTGTCTTTTAGCTCGCGCCTTGCCCAGTTCATCTCGCCCCATGGCAGATGGCCGCGCGTCCCATCGATGACGGCAAGCTCGGCCTCTTTGGAGGAAAGGCCGATCACGACGGCCATGGACCAAATCTCACCGCCCGCAGGAACGGGGACGGCCTTCAGTTGCGCCTGCCAGTTTTTCAAGGAAGCCAAATGAGTCACCGCGCCGCGCCAACCACGGTTGCGGCGGTCATAATCCACAAGGCCATCGCGTAAAGCTTTGGTCGCTATGTTTTGTAGGCTAGGATCAAGGCTGGCCTTAACCGCAAGGCCGCCTTCTAAAACCGGCTTTTCACCAAATTCTGCGATCAGTTGGCGGCGCACTTCTTCGGTGAAATACTCGCCGCCTTGAACGATTTCTGCTTCATCGCGCGCGCGCGTTTGCAACGGTTCTGCCGTGGCGGCCTCGGCCTCTTCGCGGGATAGGCGGCCATCGGCCTCCATGCGTGAAAGAACCCAGTTGCGTCGCGCTAAGGCCGCTTCATGATCGCGCACGGGATGGTAATTGTTGGGCGCTTTGGGCAGCGCGGCCAGATAGGCGGCCTCGGCGGGCGTTAGCTCATCCATCGATTTGTTGAAGTAATTGAGCGTGGCAGACGCCACGCCATACGAGCGCTGCCCCAAGAAAATCTCGTTCAAATAAATCTCTAGGATGCGGTCTTTGGTCAGCGATTGTTCAAGGCGCTGCGCTAAAATAATCTCACGCACTTTGCGGGCGATGGAGACTTCGTTGGTCAGCAGCATGTTTTTCGCGACTTGCTGTGTGATGGTGGAGGCGCCCATCGGGCGGCGATCCTTGCCGACGTTTTGCAAGTTGGTGAGCGCGGCGCGGATAATGCCAACAATATCCACGCCCGCATGTTCGTAAAACTTTTGATCCTCTGCCGATAAAAAGGCGTTGACCACCAAAGGCGGGATGGCTTTGATGGGCACAAAAACGCGCTGCTCAGCCGCGATGGTCGCCATCATGCGCCCGTCATCGGCGTAAAGCCGTGTCATGATCGGTGGCTGGTAGTCTTTAAGATAGGTATAATCGGGCAGGTCGTGGCTGTAGTGTTGAAAAAGCAAAAACAGCGCAACAGCGCCGCTGATGGCCACAAGGAACAAAAACGAAAACAAACCAGCCAAAACGCGCATGCAAAACCTGTAAGAGAAGAATCAAAAGGAGGAAGGGAGGATAAGGCTCTTACTTTCTTTTAGCCTAAAGCGACTCGTTTGTAAAAAGCAGAAGAACAAACCTTTCTTTTTGCGTGCTTTCCCTGTTAAACAGGGAGGTTAGACCTTAAAAAAAAGGCCAGCTATGGATATTCTTGGACTCTCTTGCTTTGGTTCGGATAGCGCGGCGTGCCTTGTGCGCGATGGCCGCGTTATTGCGGCCGCCGAGGAAGAGCGCTTTTCCCGAAAAAAACATGATGGCGGTTTTCCTGAAAAAGCCGTGCGCTTTGTTTTGCAAGAAGGTGGGATCACAGGCGCGGCGCTGGAGGCTGTTGCTTTTTACGAACAATCTCCCTCGAAGCTGGGGCGCGTGGCGGCGCGGGTTCAAGGCGTGTGTGGCGTTAGGCCACGGCTTCTTGGAATTGGTCATGCTCTTTCCCATGCGGCGTTGGCTTTTTATACCAGTCCGTTTGAGGAAGCCGCCGTTCTGGTCGTTGATGGCGTGGGCGAGGGGGCGACGACCAGCCTTTATCGCGGCAAGGGCGAGGCGCTAGAGCTTGTGCGCGAGATAGCCTATCCCCATTCTTTGGGTCTCTTTTATACGGCGATCACAAGTTATCTGGGGTTTGAGCCGCATGAAGGCGAATATAAGGTGATGGGCCTTGCGCCCTATGGCCAGCCTCTTTATCGGGAAGCCCTGCACGCGTTGATCGTGTGGCAAGGGGATGGCGGGTTCACGTTGGATAGGGCCTCTTTTTCTTTGAGCGAGGAGGGGGAACTGGAGGTGGGGGCTAAACTTGCCGCGCTGCTTGGCCCCATGCGTGAGCCGGAAGCCCCGCTTTTGCAACGGCATAAGGATATTGCGGCTTCACTGCAAAAGGTGATGGAGGAAGCCTTGCTGCGTCTGGCACAAGGCGCGAAGGCTGCGACGGGGCTGTGTCATCTTTGTTTGGCAGGCGAGATGGCGCATAACATTGTCGCCAATGCGCGGCTGCGTGATGAGAAAATCTTTGACGATTTATTCATTCCGTTTGCGGCAGGCGATAATGGCGCGGCGATAGGCGCGGCGCTGCAAGGGTATTACACGCTGTCTGGCGCGCCGCGTTTTTTTGAACGATTGACGCCTTATCTTGGCCCATCGTTTTCGGATGAAGCTTGTCTCATCGCGCTAGAGAAGCGGGGGGTAAGTTATGAAAAAGTGTCGCGCGAGGTGTTGCTTTTGCGGGTAGCGCAGCTTTTGGCCGAGGATAAGGTGGTCGGTTGGTTTCAAGGGCGCATGGAGTTCGGGCCTCGCGCTTTAGGTAATCGCAGTCTTTTGGCTCATGCGCGATGCGAGAGCATGAAGGAAACGCTGAACGATCACGTCAAGCATCGTGAGGCGTTTCGCCCCTTTGCGCCTGTTGTTTTGGCCGAGGCGGCGGCCACTTATTTCGCGTTGGAGGGCGAAAGCCCCGTCATGCTTTACGCCGCGCCTGTTCTTGCCCATCAACGCGCGTCCATTCCCGCCGTCACGCATATCGATGGCTCGGCGCGGCCTCAGACTCTTAGGCGTGAGGACAATCCCCTTTTTTACGATTTGATCGCGCAGGTTGGCGTTTTGACAGGCGTGCCCGTTTTGATCAACACTTCTTTCAATAGACGCGGTGAGCCGATTGTGGGCTCACCCGATGATGCTTTAACATGCTTTATGGAAACAGCGATTGATGCGTTGGTTCTGGGACCCTTTTTGATTTTTTCTCAACGGGCAGGGCATAATGTCAAAAGGTGATGCCCTTCTTGTTGGATGGGGCGGCGGCGCGCGTTTCTTTTGTCTTAACCATAGTCTTTTGTTGAAATTGTTTTAAGGGCTTCGTAAAAAAGGTTGGCGTCGTATAGAATGATTTTTTATAGAGGATCGGTTATGAAAAATGTGAAGATTGTTGAGGATTTTTGGGATCTTCGTCAGGCCTTGTGCTTCAAGCCTCGTGCCGGATGGGTGGCTCGTCATGTTAAAGAACCAGAAACGGTTTGGCAGCATATGCAGGATGTCGCTTCCCTATCAGAAGAACTCGCCCCCCGTTATCTTGGGAAAAATAAAACCTTTTCTTGCAAGATGTTGGGTCTCTCCCATGATTTGCCGGAAGGCATTATGCCTGACATCACGCCGCATGATGGCATCACGAAGGATCAAAAACGAGAGTTAGAGATGTTGATCATCGACTATATCGGAGGGATGCCGTTTAATGGGGTGATGCCTTTTCATGGTTCTGTGATGAAAGAATATTTCTTGGCGTATGAGGCGCAAGAAACGCCCGCCGCCAAGTTTGTTGGAAAAATTGATAAGCTTCAAATGGGTTTTGAGGCGCTTAATATCGAAACAACAAACCGCTGTGCTTATAGTCTTCAGCCTTTCTGGGATTATATTGAAAAGCATTTGCAGGATTCGCCGCTGATGGAGGTTTTTGTGGATCTAAAGAAAAAGCGTCCGGCCTCAGCTTATTTTAAACCTGAAATTGCAGTTTTTCCTAAGCCCCCCGGCTCTTTTGATCAGATGAAGAAAGAAGTTCTGATGAAGATGGGACGGTATAAAGAATACCCTACACTGCGCCGTTGATGGATGGCAGCCACGCGCCGAAGGCTTCTTTGGCGCGGTCGGTGTAAGCGAGCTTGCGCTCGCGTTTGCCTTTGACGCTCGTGATCGGCGGGAAAAGGCTGAAGGTCACGTTCATCGGCTGAAACGTGTCGGCCTGCGCGTCGCCCGTGACGTGGGCGAGCAGCGCCCCCATGGCCGTGGTGCGCGGCGGCGGTATGAGGGGTTGCCCCAAGGATTCTTGTGCTATCAGCAGCCCCGCCATAAAGCCCATGGCGGCGGATTCGACGTAGCCCTCGACGCCCATGACTTGCCCCGCAAAGCGAATATGCGGATGCGTTTTGAGGCGCAGCGCGGAATCAAGAAGGCGCGGGCTGTTGATAAACGTGTTGCGGTGAATGCCGCCCAAACGAGCAAAAACGGCGTTTTTAAGCGCCGGAATCAAGCGGAAAACGCGCTCTTGTTCGCCGTATTTCATCTTGGTTTGAAAGCCGACGATATTCCACAGCGTGCCCAGCGCGTTGTCTTGCCGCAGCTGCAAAATCGCATGGGATTTTTTTTCTGGCGCATGCGGGTTGGTGAGGCCGACGGGCTTCATGGGGCCATAGCGCAATGTCTCAATCCCGCGAGAGGCCATGACTTCGATAGGCAGGCAGCCTTCGAAATAGGGCGTGTTCTTTTCCCATTCTTTAAACGCCGTCGTCTCGGCGGAAAGCAGCGCGGCGATAAAGGCTTCGTACTGCGCCTTATCAAGGGCGCAGTTGATATAGTCGCTGCCGTCGCCTTTGTCATAGCGCGACTGCATCCATGCCTCGTTCATGTCAATGCTCTCGCGCTCCACAATCGGCGCGATGGCGTCAAAGAAGTGCAAGGAATCCTCGTCCGTCACGCTGCAGAGGCTCTGCGCCAGTGCGTCAGAGGTGAGGGGGCCTGTGGCAATCAGCGTAGGCGTTTGCGGATCGTCAAGGGGCAGGGCGGTGACCTCGCCGCGCTTGATGGTGATGAGAGGGTGAGCCTCCAGCGCCGCTGTCACAGCCGCCGCGAACAGGTCGCGATCAACCGCCAGCGCTCCACCAGCGGGAAGTTTATGCTTGTCCGCCATTTGTAAAATGAGCGAGCCGCCGCGCCGCATCTCATCATGCAGCAAACCGACGGCGTTATAGGCGCTATCGTCCGAACGCAAGGAGTTGGAGCAGACAAGCTCCGCCAGTCGATCCGAGTG
Organism: Micavibrio sp.; assembly: GCA_020718105.1. Classification (GTDB taxonomy): domain Bacteria; phylum Pseudomonadota; class Alphaproteobacteria; order UBA9219; family UBA9219; genus UBA8914. The sequence continues at coordinate 16,850 of DYDA01000026.1, forward strand.
GTGCGCGGGCGTGGCGCGAAGAGGTCGCATTTCATGGATAACGACGGGCACGCCGCGCTGCGCAAGCTGCCACGCAGCCTCACAACCCGCCAGCCCGCCGCCGATGATGAGGATAGGAGGATAAGGCACGAAGGCGCTTATTCCTTCACGTCCGCCGCGACTTGCATCTTGATGATCTTGGACGGATCAGACACTTTGCCGTTATCAAGGCGCGAGCCTGCCTTGATTTTGTCCACGAACTCCATGCCAGAGGTCACATGACCCCAGACGGTGTATTGTCCGTCAAGATAGGAGGCATCGTCAAAGCAGATGAAGAACTGGCTGTCGCCGGAATCGGGGCTGGCGGCGCGCGCCATCGATACCGTGCCGCGCACGTGTGGCGACTTGCTGAACTCGGCCTTCAGCTTTTGGCCTGTGCCGCCCGTGCCGTCGCCCTTGGGGTCGCCCGTTTGGGCCATAAAGCCGGGAATGACGCGGTGGAAGACGAGGCCGTTGTAAAAGCCTTGGCGGGTTAGCTCTTTGATGCGGGCGACGTGGCCTTGCGCCAGATCAGGGCGCAGCTGGATCACCACGCGGCCATCCGCAAGGTCAAGATAGATCGTGTTTTCAAGGTCAAGAGCAGGCTTGGCAGAAGCGTCGGTCATGGTAAAAACTCCAAGAAAAAGGACAGAAAGAAGAGTGAGGATGATTTTTTTGGTCATTGGCGCACCCTGTTGTTTGTTGTATGTGTTTTTCTACTTGTTTTTATTCCCTATGGGAAGGGCGGAAATGAAGCGTAAGGCTCTCTTTTTGGATCGGGACGGCGTGATCAACGAAGACCTTAACTTCGTTGGCACGGTGGAGAGGTTTGTCTTTAAGCCTGGCGTCTTCGCGTTTCTTCGCGCTGCGCAAGGGCTTGGCTATCGCCTTGTCGTCGTGACCAACCAATCAGGTGTGGCGCGAGGTCTTTATACCGCAAAAAATCATGAGGCCGTGACAGCCCATATGCTGGCGGCGCTCGCGCATGAGGGCATCACCATCGATGCGGTTGAAACGTGCTATCACCATAAGGACGGCGTTGTGTCGCCCTATAATCGCGCCAGCTTTTGGCGCAAGCCCAGCGCGGGGATGATCCTTGACGCGTCGCAGCGTCTTGGGATTGATCCGATACGTTCGGCCATGATGGGGGACAGAGAGGGCGATATGCTGGCTGCACAGAATGCGGGCGTGCCTGTGAGGCTCTTACTCTCGGCCTCGGCGGCGCTGCCCGAAGGCGCTGTGCGGATTGCCTCGTTTGATGAAGCATTACCTTATTTATCGCGCTCAATCGGTTGAAAAGCCACCGATGTTGCGAAGGTAGAATTGGAATAAAATCGTTCTCCCCGCCTCAACATCTAAACGGTTGGTGTGGTCTTGCGCGGCGGAAACGCCGGTGCGGAAACATTCGTCTTCATATATCAGGCTAATGGCTGTGCTGCGCGGCCCTGGCGCGGGCTCAATGGCTTGCGTATGAGTTGAGGAAAGCGACCAGTGTTTGGCAAAAGCCGAGGAGAGGCTATAGGTGATTTCTTCCACCCGTTCTTCTTCTGTGGTGCTTGTTTCGTTTGGCTGCCTGACGGAAAGGAAATGAACGGAAGGCCTTAAGAATTTTGGTCCTGCCGAGGCGCTGACTTCTTGTTTGGAAAACTTAAGCGTTTCTTGATCTAAACGGAACCCGTAATTGATGTTAAAGAAACTGTTGGGCGCGATATCAAAACGAGCGACATAATCCGAAAGGCGTTCCGTTAAACCTGATCCATCGCTAAAGGACTCGTCGCGATTCAGGCGAAAGATTTGGCCGCCCACCATTTCGATACGGCCACCATTCGCGCCTGTGATCGCGTGACGCAGACCATAGGCCGCCCGCGTTCCGCCTTCTACGCGATCATTGCCGGTAAAGCGATTGGGCAGGAACAGGTTGGTTTCGTCAAACTCCATATCCAAGCTATCTTCATTCGGCAAAAGGGTGTTGCTGGAAACGCGTGGCGCGACGGACAGGACGACGATGGGCTCAAGCAGTTGTTGATAGGTCTCGCCGTGTCGTCCCAAAGGATAGCGTAGGGAGATGTCGCCTTGAGCAAAGGGGCGCGTGCGCAAGACTTTGGCGAAGCCACTTCCCAGTTCCATATTGTTCATCGGAACGTGATCGGCCCAATAACTGTCAGAGCGAACAAGGCCTGAGACGGTTGTTAAAAACCCGATGGAGGAGGCCCGTTGGCGTTCCCATCCTGCGGCAAGCGAGAGACGCCGCGTGTTCGCGCCTTGAAGCTCTGGATCGACATCGGTGCGTCGCGTGGTGACAAGAAGCCCGCTGTTAAAAGACCACCTTCCGCCCAGCGTTTGGTTGGGCTCGCCAAAGGCGCTGTAATTAAGTTCAGGCGCGACAATCGGCTCTGTTAATTGTTGGCTTGGGCGCTGGTCTTTGAAGTAATACATATTGCCAGAGGCGTAATGGCGCCCTTTAAAATTCTCGACATAGGCGCGGTTGACCAGTACATCATCGCCCGAAAGGTCGTAACGCGGCATATAGCTTTTGTCTGTTGTATAGGCGATATCCGTTCCCGCCCGCCATGTCGGGGTCAGGTCAAAGCGTGTCGTGCCGAACAGATGGCCGCGCCATTGCTGACCTTTGGCGACGCCGGAATCGCTGATGAAATCGGTTCGCGCAACGCTGCCCGACCACCTCATCGAGCCGTTGACAAAACGATAGCGCCAATCGCCTTTCATTTGTAGTTTGTCCACGGTGCTGAAAAGCGGCGTGACGACAAGATCGCTGTTGGGGGCGATATCAAAGTAGTAGGGCGTGCGCACCACCGTTCCCAACGTGAGATCCATGCCTGCTGTTGGCGTTAAAAAGCCCTGTCTGCGCCGCACGGTCGGATCAGGATGCGAGAAATAAGGCGTATAGAAAACGGGGATGCCATCAAACTCTAGCGTCGCATCACGATAGATCACGTTTTTGGTTTCTGTGTCATGCGTGATGCGTCGCCCTTTTAGCTGCCAAAGGGGGGGCTTGGTCGGATCGTCTTTACATAAATCGCAAGCTGAATAGATGCCGCGATCCGCGATCAGATACCGGCCTTCGTAACGCTGCGCATCTTTGGCCACCAAACGCGATTTATCCGGAAAGAAGATCCCAATTCTATCAATAAAACCTTGTTTCATGTCCGACGTTACTTCCATTTTGTCGGCATAGAGAATCTCGCCAGAGCGTTCCGTCACGGCCACGTTGCCGCTGGCTTGCACAACGTCCGTTTTTTTATGATAGGTCACCGTATCGGCGCGCAGAACCTTATCGTTCATGCTGACTTCGACATGCCCTTGCGCGGTGAGAATCTCCGTTGTCTCGTCATAGGCCAAATGATCGGCCAAAAGCAAAGGGGGCGGGGTTGTTTTTTCAGCGGCGCAGACGGGCAACACGAAAGAAAGCCATAAAAGCGTCATCGCTGCCAATCTTAATGGAGCGTTTGTGTGCGCGTTTTTAAGGCTTCGTTTATGCATGCTTTTTGCTGGTCGCTGTGTTGATTCATCGATCCAAATGTAATGGACTGAAACCTTTGATTATTTATTAACCGCCCTTAACTTATTAAGGGGTTGAAGCGAAGGGACTTATTCCGCTCTATAATTAGGGGCTTCGGCGGTGATGGTCACGTCGTGGACGTGGCTTTCACGCAGGCCTGCGCCTGTAATCCGCACGAACTCGGCCTTGGTTTGCATCTCAGCAATCGTGCCGCAGCCCGTATAGCCCATCGCAGCGCGAAGGCCGCCGATAAGCTGGTGGATCACGCCCGACACGGGGCCTTTATAGGGGACACGCCCTTCAATGCCTTCGGGAACCAGTTTGTTCGGTTGGTTGGAGTCGGCTTTTTGGAAATAGCGGTCGGCGGAGCCTTCCACCATGGCGCCAAGGCTGCCCATGCCGCGATAGCCTTTGTACGAGCGGCCTTGGTACAGGATCACGTCGCCTGGCACTTCGTCGGTTCCGGCAAACAGCGAGCCGAGCATGACGCAATCGGCTCCCGCCGCGATGGCCTTGGCGATCTCGCCCGAAAATTTGATGCCGCCGTCTGCGATGACGGGCACGCCTTGCTTGCGGCAGACCGAGGCCGCGTTCATCACGGCGGTGAGTTGCGGCACGCCAACGCCCGCGACGATGCGCGTGGTGCAAATGGAGCCGGGGCCGATCCCCACTTTGACGCCGTCAGCACCCGCATCGATAAGGGCTTGCGCGGCGTCCGCCGTGGCGATGTTGCCCGCGACGATATCCACGCCAGAGGTATGGGCGCGAATTCTTTTCACGACGGCCAAAACCCCTGCCGAATGGCCATGCGCGGTATCAACGACGATGACGTCAACGCCTGCGTCAACCAAGGCTTCAACACGCTGGATGGAATCGGCGCCTGTCCCGATAGCGGCGGCGGCGCGCAGGCGGCCTTGAGCGTCCTTACAGGAATGGGGGTGAAGCTGGGCTTTTTCAATGTCTTTGACCGTGAGCAGGCCAATGCAGCGATAGGCTTCGTCCACGACAATCAACTTTTCAATGCGATGTTGATGGAGAAGGCGTTTGCTCTCTTCTTTTTCGACGCCCATGCCAATCGTGATCAGCTTGTCCTTTGTCATCAGTTCAGCCACGGGCTGTTTAAAATCGGAGGCAAAGCGCACATCGCGGTTGGTCAGGATGCCCACCAACTTGCCAGAGGGCTGCTCCACCACAGGAATGCCGGAAATATGATAATCGGCCATCAGTTTAAGCGCGGCGGCCAATGGCGCATCGGGCGTAATGGTCACGGGATTTAAAACCATTCCCGATTCAAAGCGTTTCACTTTGCGGACTTCCTCGGCTTGCTGCGCTGGGGACATGTTGCGATGAATGACGCCGATGCCGCCCGCTTGCGCCAGCGCTATGGCAAGGGCGCTTTCAGTCACGGTGTCCATCGCGGCGGAAACAAGGGGGATGCCAAGGGTAACATTGCGGGAAAAGCGCGTGGCGACGGAAACGTCAGAGGGCAAGACGTTGGAGGCCGCCGGAACCAGCAAAACATCGTCAAAGGTTAGCGCTTCGGGAAAATTGGCCATCTTTGCCCCTTAAGGTTAGCATTCAGAAATGATGGCGATGAGATGTATCACGGCGCAATAGGTAAGGGCAAGGAGAAAGGAATTGGGAGCAGAATCCTATAAAAACGAAGAAACAACATGGGAAAACCAAGAAATTTGCCCAACCGCGTGTTTCCATAAATGGATGTCAAGGGCTTAACACAAAGAGGCAAAGCCTCTTAAACCACGATAAAGTATGTTTGTCGTTCACAACGACAATGCAGCATGGTTCAACAAAAGTTTCGCCCTGTTCATGGCAGCAATATAGTTTTGTTTCAACGGAAAAGCCTGCTTTGCGAAAGAGAGACGCCTCGCGCTGTACGTGATGGACGTGGAAGACGCACAAGGCGTTAGGCTTGGCCAGTGTTTCTAATCTTTTGGCGGCCTGCCTGAAAAAATCAAGGCCGTCTTTTCCTCCATCTATTGCCGCGATGGGGTCATGGTCGCGCAATGAAGGCGGAAGATGCGGTATGTTTTTTTTCGGTGCCGCTGGTGGATTGCAGATAATAAGATCAAATTGCTCTGTCATGTTTTTACCCCAGTCGTTAAGTAAAAACGTGGCGCGGGTTTCCATTTTGTTTGCGGCAGCATTTTTTCGCGCCAACAGGATGGCCTGCTCGCAAATATCAACACCGATTCCGCTGGCATTGGGCATGAAGCGCAAAAGAGCGAGTAAAAGGCATCCCGTTCCAGTCCCCAAGTCAAGAATACGAATCGTCTTATTCAGATCGTCTTTATAAAGGAGGAGGGTTTGTTTGACTAAATCCTCCATTTGAGAGACGGGGCAAGAAACACCTCGTGCTGTATAAATCTTAAGCCCATAAAAAGGCAGGGAGCCTAGTATAAGGGCAAGAGGCTCCCCCGCTATGCGGCGCTGCATAAAGTTTTCGATTTTATCAGATGTGGTTTGATCAAAAGATTGATCCATAAGATCGGATGATCCCGCGTAGCTTTGTCCCAAAACACAAGAAACGATGGCTTTTGCCTCTTCTTCAGGAAAGCTTACATGCGCCAGCCTAAGGCGCGAGATATAGTCTGCACCTGCTCTTTTTTTTAGGCTCGTTTGATCAGTCTTCATTTCTGCCATAAAAATCCCAAAAGTTTTTCTCCGCCAAAAAGAAAGAATTGGAGGTGTTAACAAATGTTAAGGCTGTATTAGCATATGTTTGACATAATGTTTGAGTATAGTTCACAATGTGCCTTGAGCAGGATGTTTTTGATGCCCTGTGTTTTAAACGTGAGATGAGCATGACGCGTCTGAAATTTAAACCTAAATATGAAAAGATTGTGGAGCTCTTGTTATACATGGCTCACAAAAGGCCGAGTGCTGACCATTATCAAGCGGTAAAGTTTTTGTATCTTGCGGATATTGAACATTTGAACAGACATGGTCGCCCCATAACGTATGAGAAGTATTCCGCCTTGCCATATGGGCCTGTTGCTTCTAACGCTTATGACTTATTAAAAGATCCTGAAAAAGGTATGAAAAAATTCGGCATTAAAAAACTCCCGTTCCGTTTGGAAAAACTGGGAACGTATATATATATTCGTGAGCCTTTACGACCGGTTTCCTACGACTTGTTTTCAAAAAGTGACTTAAATATATTTGATGAAGTTCTTACGAAGCATGGTCATAAGTCTTTTGGGGAGCTTTATGATATGACGCATGCGCACTTCGCTTATAAAAAGGCGTGGGAAAATAAGCCCGAAGACAAGAAAAGCGGCGACATGCGTTATGAAGATATGATGGAAGAGAGCCCTATCAAAGCGTCCTATATCGAAGAAATTAGCGTGGTTGCCGAGCATATGCAATGAAGATTGCTGGGATATATAAGTTTGTTACAACCAAAGCCAGAGGGCATGAAGCGCGCGTTAAATACCATGTCTATATAGGAAGTGAAAAAGGAAAGAGCGTGTTCCTTTTTATCAATTCAGAAAATTATTTTGGTGAGGGGTTTGAAATCCGTAGGGTCGATTATTCTTTCTTTTCAAAACCCAAAAGTTTTATTGGCTGTACAGGTGTTGTGTCTTATTTGAGTTCGGAAATTAGGCATTTGACTCCTGAAAGTTTTTTGGGTGTTCTTTCGCAAAATGACATTATTATGTTGATTAAACATATTGAATGTAGCGAAGTTATGGAGCCAAGAACCATCAATTACATAGGCAAAAGGCTGAAAAGCATTCTTGCTTAAAAGCGGCCTTTCTGTTTGTGCTGGGATGATGAGGTCGTTGTTTTTACGCTGTCCATTCCCAAAAATGAATTTCTGTGTCGCCATAGGGGCGGGTGAGGTGATGGGCGCAGTTTTCCGGTAGCGCGAGCGCCTCTCCCCGCGCTGTTTCGCATACGAACAACGCATGGGGCGCGATCCAATTCTTTTGCGAAAGCTTTTGGACGGCTTCCTCAATCAGGCCTTGATGATAAGGCGGATCCAAAAAGAGAAGAGAGGCGGCTTCGCTGGCGGCGTTTTCTCTTGCCACGGCGCGGCGCACATCGTGGGGGAAAACGCTTGCGCTGCTTTGAATCGTCATCGCCGCGATATTGGTCGTCAGCGCCGTCAACGCGGCGCGATCTTTTTCGAAAAAAAACGCCTTGGCCGCGCCTTGGGATAACGCCTCAATCCCCAACGCGCCCGTTCCTGCAAACGCATCCAACACGATGCGGTTGTTCAGCACGCGCCCCAAGGCTGCGCCCCAATCATGGTGAAGAAGAATGTTGAAAAGGGCTTGCCGCACGCGATCGCTCGTCGGCCTTGTGGTAAGGCCCTCTGGCGCTTTGATCGTCCGCCCCCGCAAGGTCCCACCCGTTATGCGCATGGGCGGTTACTTCTTCTTCGCTTCGAAGAATTTGCCTAAGGAGTCGCGCAGGACTCGGGCGGGGACTTCTTCAATCGCGCCGCGTGATAATTTGCCAAGCTGAAAGGGACCGAATGAAACGCGGATCAAGCGCGTGACTTGCAGACCGCAGTGTTCCATCACTTTACGGACTTCGCGGTTTTTGCCTTCCTTGATCGTCACGGACAGCCATTGGTTCGCGCCTTCGGATTGTTCGGCTTCGATCTCGGCCTTGATGCTATCGTAACGGAGGCCTTCAATCGTCACGCCGTCCGCCAGCGCCTTGAGCTTCTTGGCATCCGCCCCGCCATAGACGCGCACGCGGTAATGGCGCAGCCATGCATTTTGGGGAAGCTCTAAATGCCGCGCCAGCTCTCCATCGTTGGTGAGGAGAAGAAGGCCTTCGGTGTTGAAATCCAGTCTGCCGACGCTGACGACACGCGGCATTTCGGGGGGCAGCTTTTCAAAGATCGTCGGGCGACCTTGCGGATCTTTGTTGGTGGTCAGCGTGCCTGCGGACTTGTGATAGCGCCAGACGCGCGTTTCCTGCGCCGCGCCAACAAGGTCGCCATCTAGTTTGATCACGTTGGCTTCCGTCACGTTCAGGGCGGGGGAGGTGATTTTTTTCCCGTCCACGCTGATACGACCCGCCTCGATCATGCGCTCTACCTCGCGGCGTGAGGCTATGCCCGCGCGTGCCAGTACTTTGGCAATGCGTTCGCCTTCAAAAGTTTTGGGGGAGGGGGGTGGCAAAGACATCAGCGCTCTTTGTTGAAAGTTCAGCTTTTGATGGGATTTGGCACGAGTTGGCTTGCGCTGTCAAACTTTTATGCCTTTTTTAAGCGGATGGATCATAAACGCTTTCTTCATAAAGCATAAACCATATCTTCATGCCCTTGCCGTAGGATGGCTTTGTTCTTTTTCCCTCAAAGGAGGCAGTCAAATGGGTAAGGTTTATCAAGAGGCGGGGGCGGCTTTGCGCGACATTTTGCGCGACGGCATGTCGATTGCCGTCGGCGGCTTTGGCATTTGCGGCATCCCTGAGCATTGCTTGCGTCTTATTGCCGAGTCCGGCGTCAAGGATCTAACGATTGTCAGCATCACCGCGCATATCGATGGCTATGGCATCGGTCAGCTTTTGGATAACGGGCAGGTCAAAAAAATCATCGGCTCTTATCTTGGGGAGAACAACAATTTCGCCAAGCTTTATATTTCAGGCAAACTGGAGGTGGAGTTTAACCCTCAAGGCACGTTGGTGGAGCGTATGCGCGCTGGTGGCGCGGGCATCGCTGGCTTTTACACGCGCGTCGGCGTTGATACCGTTGTCAGCGAGGGTAAAGAAATCCGCGAGTTTGATGGACGCCGTTATGTTTTGGAAGAGGGCATCACGACCGATCTTTCGATCATTAAGGCATGGCAGGGCGATGAAGAAGGCAATCTTATTTATCGTAAGACCGCTCGTAATTGTAATCCTCAAGCCGCCGTGTGCAGCAAGATGACGGTGGCGGAGATTGAAGAGATGCTTCCGACAGGTCAAATGGATCCTAGCGCCATTCACACCCCCGGCATTTATGTGCAGCGCCTTTTCAAGGGCAACGCTTTTGAAAACCGCATCGAACGCCGCATCACGCGCAGCGCTTAATTCAAAGGAGAAAGACCATGGCTTGGACTCGTGAAGAAATGGCGCAACAGGCGGCCAAACAATTGCAAGACGGATTCTATGTCAATTTGGGCATTGGCATTCCGACTTTGGTTTCCAATTATATTCCCGAAGGCATGCATGTCGTTTTGGAAAGCGAAAACGGTATGCTGGGAACGGGGCCTTTTCCCACGGAAGAGGAACTTGATGGCGATTTGGTCAACGCCAGCAAGCAGACCGTCACGCTGCTTCCTTATGGCTCGTATTTCGACAGCGCGGAATCGTTCGCGATGATCCGTGGCGGCCATGTCGATCTGGCGATCCTTGGCGCGATGGAAGTATCAGAAGCGGGCGATATCGCCAACTGGATGGTGCCCGGCAAAATTGTGAAGGGCATGGGCGGCGCGATGGATCTGGTATCGGGTGTGCGCCGCGTGATCGTGTGCATGGAACATAACTCAAAAGACGGTGAGCCAAAGGTGCGCAAGCAATGCACGCTGCCGCTTACGGGCTCTGGCATGGTGAGGCATGTTGTCACGGACATTTGCGAGTTTGAATGCGTGCGTGGCGAAGGGTTGATCCTGACCGCGATGGCTCATGATATCACGTTGGACGAAGTGCGCGCGCGCACCGAGGCGGATTTTAAGGTTGTGCTGGGATAAGTTTTGTCAGTGCGGGTTAAGGTTGTTAGACGCCGGAAAGGAGACCCCCTCTCTTTTCCGGCGTTTTTTATGCTGCAGTGCAGCGGATAAATCTCTGGACAAACGGGAAGTGTCCCATTATTGTGCCCTCCATAGTGCTTTTTTCATTCTCTTGAGCAGGAGGCTTCATGGTTCGTTACCGTCGTCCCGTTTCTTCTGATTTGCGTTTTAAAATCCCCGCCGCTTCCGGCGACCTTGGCCCCCTTGAGCGTTGGCAACACGCGGGCCGCATGTTGGAGCCGATCAAGCATAATCTGCAAGGTGGCGTTCACGCCCGCACGATTGAGGAAAGCGTCCTTGACGTTTTGCATATCAAAAAAGCGATTACGTCTTTGCAGCGCCACGCCGCGCTGCGCCTTCGCGCCGATTTTCTGGCGGCAGGAATGGGGGCGCATCTTGTCGCCAGTTATAATCCCGCGCCTTTGGGTTTTTCGATTTCATCCGCGTTTCGTGATCGTTCGGAAAAACAGGAGGAGGCTTATCAACGCTGGCGCGTGGCGGTGAAATCCGTGAGTGGCGCTTTGATCGATGTCGTCGTTTCCACCGCGTGCTGCGATGAAATGCCCGCACCAGAGCATGAGGCTTTTTTAAAGGTTGGCCTTGCCAAACTGGTTTTGCATTATGGCCTGAGCGGCCTAGACGAGGATGTTGACGAGGCTACCGCGTGGCAAGTTGGAGGCGGGGGCGATCTGGCTCATCGCCGTTTGCTTCATTAGGGCTTTGCCCTGATCCACCGTTTGTTGAAGCTGGTCAATGACGCCCTGCGCCGCCTTCGCGTTGCTTTTCAGCGCGATGATCCCCGCGCTTTGCGACTGGTTTTGTGACTGAAGAACCGAGCGCATGGCATTGTTGGTGATGGAATCAACCATGATAGCCTCAAAAAAACTGTGTCAGCGCCCAGAATCGAGCCTGACTATCGTTAAGATAGTACCAGTCTTTCGTTGATTCTGTTAACAAAAAGTTTACTTCGTTAATCGGCGGCAAAAAAAATGAGAAAAATCTAAAAATAATTCGATTTTTCACTTGACATGAGGGATTCCCTTGTGATATTGACATTCCCACGCGGAGCTGTGTCCGAAAGTAGGGACTAGGGGTTAGGGGGGATTGCGGTGTTGGTTTTTCCTTCCCCGTCATCGCGAGGAGGCCGTAAGGCCGACGTGGCGATCCATCTCCTTAATTGGCAATCAGGGTCGATGGCGGAAAGTGTAGGAGATGGATTGCCACGCGCGTTTCACGCGCTCGCAATGACGGAAAAGAAAGGCTTCGTGGCAACGCGAGGCCTTTTTTGTTGCCCTCTCTCGTCATCCCGCACAGCGGATGGCGCGGCAGCGCCAGACGCGTGATGCGGGACCCAGGGGACTGGGGACGATGTTGCGATTTTATGAAAAAGGAAAAAGCTTTCAACTGGGTCCCGCATCTTCGCGATGCTGACGCATCGCTTCGCCTGCCCCGCGAAGCCCGACTTGTCCGGCAT
>DYDA01000027.1 GCA_020718105.1 Micavibrio sp.
AAAAACGCTCGCGCGTTTTTCGACCCTCCCGCAAGGGGAGGGTGATTTAAGGAGAGGGTGATTGAGTGTGATTGCCTTTTCCAACTCTTGAACTATTTTGGGCATAGGTTTTTTCTTCTCTTTTTCCCTTGGAAAAGGTATACCATATATGATATACTCCGCCTTAAGCGGTTGGGTTGTCCACTTTGGCGATCACCGCGCTGAAAAGAATTTTGGTTTTATTATGAAAGCGTTCAAAGAAGTTGCCAAAACGTGGCACAAAGACAAGGCCTATCAAAAAGCGTATGACGCTTTGGAAGGCGAATACATGATCGCCGCTGCCTTGATCGAAGCGCGCGCAAAAGCAGGAATGACTCAAGTACAACTCGCCAAAAAATTAAAAACAACGCAACCCGCCATCGCTCGCCTTGAAAGCGGCAAGCAACTTCCTAGCGCGGCAACTCTCTTTAAAATTGCCGAAGCGACAGGATCACGGCTTCAAATTTCTTTTGTTGACCAATGATAACCAAACCAGACGCCGCACGCAAAGGGTTGGAGGGATAGAAATGAATCCTCTATTGAGCCCGTTTAAAAAACAACAACCCGTGTCATTCCCGCGAAGGCGGGAATCTAGGGGGGGCAACACACAGCTGAATCGCCCAGCCCCCTGGATCCCCGCCTTCGCGGGGATGACAAGTTTATTATGGCTTTGTCTTTCTGGAAATTCTCTCCTCGCTGCCACCCCCGCCATCGATGACCGGTTTTGTCAGCAGCTTGTCAAACACACGCCCAGCGCCGACGTGGCCTATCAGGCGGGAGTGGATGCGCGTGGCAACGCGGTTGTGCCTGCGGATTTAGAAGGCAACGCGGCTCTCCCCCTGCCCGATGAACTCACCATCCCGCTGACCGCCGATCTTCGCCGCTATCTTGGAATATCCCTCAGCGCTATTCCCTTTGTCGCCAAAGATTGCTGCGAGGTTCAACCCGTTCTTTTAACCCTTCGCGGCGATACGGTTCTTTTCAATGGCCAGCCCCTGACGGACGCGCAGCAAGATAATCTGGCTGTTTTGTGCCTGAAGCCGACGAAATAGGCGTAAAAAGGGGGCGGGTTTCTTTGCGGCAGACCTGTTTCCCCCCTTGCCCCGCTTCGCCCTTCATTCTATCATTCATCATACGAACCCGTCTGCATAACCGAGATAGAAAAAAGAAACCAAATGGGATCCCCGCCTTCGCGGGGATGACGGCAAGGGTTTAAAGTTAACCACTACTCCCGTCATGCCAGCGAAGGCTGGCATCCCATTTTCTTTTTTATCGACGTTGCATTAGGTTAGCTTAAACCTCAATCATTGAGTAACCCAGTAAAGAAATCGCCATGTCCACAAAAGCCCCCAAGACCGCCATCTCGCCCACCCGCGCGGAAAACTATAACGAGTGGTATCAAAAGATCGTGCGCGCCAGCGACATTGCCGAATTGTCAGGCGTGCGCGGCTGCCAGATTCTGAAAGCATGGGGTTACGGCACATGGGAGCAAATGCAGCACGATTTGGATCGCCGCTTTAAAGACACGGGGCATGAGAATTATTATTTCCCTATGTATATTCCGATCAGCTACTTTCAGCGCGAGGCCGATCATGTTGAAGGCTTTGCCAAAGAAATGGCCGTCGTCACGCATCATCGCCTGACGAAAAACGCGGATGGCAAGCTGGTTCCCGATGGTGAGTTGGAAGAGCCGCTCATCATCCGCCCAACGTCCGAGACGATCATTGGCGAGTCCATGAGCAAATGGATTCAGTCCTACCGCGACCTGCCGCTTCTTTTGAACCAATGGGCGAACGTGTCGCGCTGGGAAATGCGGCCACGCATTTTGCTCCGCACCGCCGAATTTCTTTGGCAGGAAGGCCACACCGCGCATGAGACAAAGGACGACGCGATGCGCGAGACCACGCAAATGTTGGAGGTTTACCGCGCCTTTTGCGAAGACGTTTTGGCCATCCCCGTTATCACGGGCGAGAAAATCGCGGCCGAGCGTTTTCCGGGCGCGGTCAACACCTATTGCATCGAAGCGATGATGCAAGATGGCCGCGCGTTGCAAGCGGGCACGTCGCACTATCTGGGGCACAGCTTTGCCAAGGCTTGCACAATCCAATTCCAAAGCCGCACAGGCTCACTTGACTATGTCCACACGACATCGTGGGGCGTGTCCACGCGCCTTTTGGGCGCGCTTGTCATGACTCATGGCGATGATAACGGCATGAAGATGCCGCCGCGCATAGCGCCCTATCAGGTCGTGATCATCCCGATCCTGCGCGAAGATTCGCCCAAAGAAGAAATTATGACCGCCTGCGAAAAGCTAAAGGCTGACTTGCTTAACGAAACGCTGGATGGCCAGCCCGTTCGCGTCAAGATAGATAGTCGCGACATTCAAAGCAGCGAAAAGCGTTGGGACTGGATTAAAAAAGGCGCGCCGCTGATCGTCGAGATCGGCGCAAAAGACATCGCCAGCGGCAAGGTTTGTGTTACGCGCCGCGATAAGCTGGAGGACGGCAAGCGCTTTGATGAGCGCGGCACGTTTGTCGGCAACATAGGGCTAGAGCTGGCCACGATTCAGCAAGCGCTGTTCGATACGGCGGCGGCCTTTCGCGCCTCGCGCCTTGTTCGCGATATCAAGGACTGGGCGGCGTTTGAGGCCTATTTCAGCAAGGACGAGGACGGCGGCTTCACAGGCGGCCAAGGCTTTGTTCGCGCCAAATGGTGCGGCGATGAAACTTCGCTCACCAAACTGGACGTGCTGGGCGTTACGGTTCGCTGCATCCCGTTTGATCAAGACGGCTGCGAAGGCGTGTGCGTTTTGACAGGCCGCCCCGCCACGCTAGAAGTCATTTTTGCAAGAGCGTATTAATGGCCCCCTTCTCTCCCTTTGAAACAATGGTTGCCTTTCGCTACCTGCGGGCGCGCAGGCAAGAGGGGTTTATCTCCGTCATCAGCTGGTTTTCGTTGCTAGGCATTGGCCTTGGCGTGGCCACACTCATCATCGTGATGGCCGTGATGAACGGCTTTCGCGCCGAATTGTTTGATCGCGTACTGGGCCTCAACGGCCATCTTAACGTCTATAGTCAAGACGGTTTTCCACTGACGGATTACGACAAGCTGGCCGACAAAATCCGCGCCGTGCCGCAAGTGCTGGAAGTATCGCCTTCCGTCGAAGGTCAAGCGCTGGTGACGGCTCACGGTGAGGCATCGGGCGCGATGGTGCGGGGCCTTTTGCCAGCCGTTTTTGCGGGCCGCGCCATTATCAACACGCATATTGCCGAAGGCTCTTTGGCTGATTTTGGCAATGATAAAATCGCGATTGGCGTTCGCATGGCGCAGCGGCTTGGCCTTCATGTCGGGGATAGCCTGACGCTCATTTCCCCGACCAGCAAGGCAACTGTGTTTGGCTCAGCCCCGCGCATGAAGGCCTACCCCATCGGCGTGATTTTCGATGTTGGCATGTATGAATATGACAATGGTTTTGTCTTTATGCCGCTGGAGGCGGCGCAAGCGTTCTTTCGCACCTTGGGCGGCGTGACAGCTTTAGAGGTTTTCATCGCGCAACCCTATAAATTCGACTCTACGAAAAGGGGCGTTGTGGAGGCTTTGGGAAGCACGAACACGCGCCTTTTGGATTGGCAGCAAAGCCACTCCAGCTTTTTCACCGCGCTTCAGGTGGAAAAGAACGTGATGTTTTTGATCCTCACCCTCATCATTCTGGTGGCCGCGTTTAACATCATATCAGGTCTTATCATGCTGGTGAAAGACAAGGGGCACGATATCGCCATCTTACGCACCATGGGCGCAACGCGCGGCATGGTCATGCGCATCTTCTTTTTGGCGGGTGCCTCCATAGGCGTTTTAGGCACAAGCGTTGGCCTTGTCCTAGGCGTCGCTTTTGCCAAAAATATCGAAGTTATTCGCCAAGCCTTGCAAAAGATGACAGGAACCGATTTGTTTTCGGCTGAAATCTACTTCCTCTCGCACCTACCCGCCGTTTTGGATTGGGGCGAGGTGATAGAGGTTGCCGTCATGGCGCTAACCCTCTCCTTCCTTGCTACGCTGTATCCGTCATGGCGTGCGGCGCGGCTCGATCCCGTGGAGGCTCTGCGCTATGAGTAAGCCCGTTCTTCATCTTCAAGATATTCGCCGCAGCTTTACCCAAGGCGAAGGCAAACTGGACGTTCTGCGCGGGTGTCAGCTCACCATCAATCGCGGCGAAAAGGTTGCCCTGATTGGGCCTTCAGGTTCGGGCAAATCCACCTTGCTGCAAATCGCGGGGCTTTTGGAAAAGCCGAATGGGGGCTCTATTTCAATCGCAGGGCAAAAGGCTGATGGCCTTGGCGATGCGGAACGCACCGCGCTGCGCCGCAAGGCTATTGGCTTCGTCTATCAATATCATCATTTGCTGCCAGAGTTTTCGGCGCATGAAAATATCATGCTCCCCCAGATGATCGCTGGCGTAAAACGGCAGGAAGCGATTGCACGCGCCGACGAACTTCTCGCCCTTATCAACCTAAGCGACCGCGCCACGCACCGCCCCGCTCAACTATCCGGCGGTGAGCAACAGCGCGTGGCCATCGCCCGCGCTTTGGCAAACCGCCCTGCCCTTTTGATCGCGGATGAGCCAACAGGCAACCTTGATCCCCACACGGCAGAGCATGTCTTTGCCATCTTGCAAGACCTTGTCAGCCATCAAGGGCTTGGTCTGCTCATGGCAACCCACAACCACGCGCTGGCGGCACGCATGGATCGCTCTCATGAATTAAAAGATGGGTTATTGGTGGCAATACAATAATTCTTTTCCTTCTCCCTTTTCCGATAAGTCCTTTTAAGAAAAAGGAAGAAACAGGCGCCTCGCGCCCTTGACAATAACAAGAAACGAAGAGCATACATCCCTTCCTGCGTCGCAAAGACGCCTAAGAATCGATTTTTGCCCTATTTAAGGAGAATTATAATGTCAGAAAAACATAGCCCCGAAAAAGCGAATGGCGAAACCACCTGTCATGAAAAAGTTTTGACCTTGGCCGCGCAAATCATCGCCGCCTATGTTGGCCATAATACCGTCAGCGCCGCCGAGCTTCCCGCCGTGATGGCGACCATTTATCAAAACCTATCGCGCCTTGGCGGCAACGTCGCCGCGCCTGAAGCGCGTCCTGATCCTGCCGTTTCTGTTCGTAAATCAGTGATGCCGGAATATATTGTTTGCCTTGAAGACGGCAAGAAACTGAAGATGCTCAAGCGTCATTTAAAAACGGCCTACAACATGACACCCGAACAATACCGCGAGCGTTGGGGGCTGGGCGCTGATTATCCGATGGTTGCGCCCAACTATGCCAAGCAACGCAGCAGACTGGCCAAACAAATCGGCCTTGGCACCGCCAAACGGACGGGTAAAAAAACCGCTTAAACAGCATCTCTTCGTGTTGGAATGGATCGGGCATAAGCTATAGAGCCTATCCCCGATCCATTCCAACACGCTTTATCCCATTAAAAAACAAATGATTTTTTAACCCCTTATTTTGCGGAAGCTCAATTTCCGCGAAGTTTTAGCCTCGTCTTGCTTTCATCTTATTACTTTCGTGTTTTTCGAGTACAATGGCTTTATGGTCGCCAGACAAAAAACATATCCCTTTGCGGAGCTTCTTAAAAAAGGACAGGACGCAAAAAGCGCCAGCGCTGTCTTGGACGTTTTGCAAGAAGGCAACACGGTGATGCTTAACGCCCAAATTTTTAGAGCCTTGATGCAAAAGCGTCCGCAAGTTGTCCTGTCCTACGACACCGCCAAAGAAAAAGTTTTGGCGGCGCTTGATCCCACTCGCAAAACCGCCCCCTATTTTCATCATCCTGTTTTAGTCACGCAACCATGGCTTATGCCTTATATTTTGGCGGCGCGTGAACCGGCTTCCTTAGTGTGGGGACAAAACGGCAAGCCTTATTATGTCGGCTTTGCCTGCAAGGGAACACAAACCCTTTCCTATCAAGAGGCTGGTAACATCACGCAGCCCATCAAAATACCGCGCGATTTAATCATGGGATTTGTAAATGGCGAGCGCTTTACGCCCATGAAAAACATTGTCAGCACGTTTTCTATAAGCCAAGACGCGGCGCGTGAATTGCTTGGCCTGCCACAAGAGCCGGAAGCAAAACCGCCACCCTCTGGCCCCACCTCCCCCACAGGCGGGTTAATTGAAACAAACTATACGCCGCCCACGCGCCCCGTTTCGCCACAAGACGCGGCAGCGGTGTATAAGAATAACCAACCCCAGCAACTTAAGCTGTTTTAGCTTTTCAAAACGCCGCAGGCGCGTTACAAGAACCTTTCTTTTAAAGCAGCCAAGGACACCCCCATGCGCGCAGAAATACAATCAGCAATCACGGCGACGGAAAAGTCGCTCGCTTTGCTGAGGAGGCATCTTTGACTATGATCGCGCCGTCTCCCGCCTTGATGAACTGAATAACCTTTCCGAAGACCCTCAATTATGGGAAACCCCCACGCACGCGCAAAGCCTGATGAAAGAGCGCACGAAGCTTGATCAGGCTGTGGCGGGTTATCGCTCTATTGAACAAGCCATCAAAGATAACAGCGAGCTTCTGGCCATGGCCGAGGCCGAAGGCGATACCGCGATGATCGCAGAGGCCGAACGCGGCTTGTTAGACAATCAGAAAGTCGCCGCGCAGCGTGAGTTGGAAAGCCTGCTGTCGGGCGAAGCCGATGGCAATGATTGCTATCTTGAGGTCAATGCGGGCGCGGGCGGAACCGAGGCTCAAGATTGGGCCGAGATGCTTTTACGCATGTACATGCGTTGGGCCGAACAGCATGGGTATAAAGTTTTTCTTTTGGATGAATCACGCGGCGAGGAAGCGGGGATCAAATCCTCCACCATAGAAATCACGGGACGCAATGCCTATGGGTGGCTGAAAACAGAATGCGGCGTGCATCGCCTTGTGCGGATCAGCCCCTATGACTCGAACGCCCGCCGTCATACCAGTTTTTCAAGCGTGTCTGTTACCCCCGTGATCGATGACACGATTCAGGTCGAAGTTTTGGACAAGGATTTGCGCGTCGATACGTTCCGCGCCTCTGGCGCTGGCGGTCAGCACATCAACAAAACGGATAGCGCGGTGCGCTTTACGCACATCCCGACGGGCATTGTCGTCGCGTGCCAGCAAGAACGCTCACAGCACAAAAACCGCGCCAAGGCGATGGAGATGCTGCGCGCCAAAATCTATGAGATGGAGTTGAAAAAGCGCGAGGATGCGGCCGCCGTGATCGAAGCGGGCAAAAGCGAAATTGGCTGGGGACACCAAATACGCTCTTACGTTTTGCAGCCTTATCAAATGGTCAAGGATGCCCGCACAGGCGCGGAAACATCGCAAACGCAAGATGTTTTAAACGGCGACATTGACCGTTTTCTGCAAGCTTCTTTGGCAGCCAAACTGCAAGGGCATAAAGAATAGCCGCTTATCCCCATTTACATTTAGAAAAGAGCGTGTTTTAGTTATCCCCATGAGCAATCCCAATGAAAATGAGAAGCCTCGCGCAGACTGGGGCCAGTTGGCGCAAGAGGCGCTGGATTTGTGGCAGAGCCATTTGACCTCGCTGGCCTCTGATACGGCGGCTAAGGACGAAATGGCGCAGTTCGTCGCGCCTATGTCTCAGATGTTTTCGCAATGGGCCACCATGATGCAAAGCGGATTCTCTGGCGTGATGCCACAGGCATGGGGCGAAACGGCCAACCCATCCCCTGCCGAAGGGTCTTCTACACCATCCACAACGGCAACGCCGGTTGAGCCGATGGCAACGGAAGCGAAAGAAGAAACGGCGGCGACCTCTGTTATAAATGAACCAGAAATCAAGGCGCCTGAAGCAAGCCCCTCTCCACTTGCGACGGCTCCCAACAAGGAGGAGGAAAGCCTTGCCCCCCCTTCAAACCCAGAGCCTACCGTTGAAAGAACAACCGATGACGGAAAAAAGCTTACCGCTTCAACCGTCGCCAAATCCGCCCTTACCCAACAGGCAGCGCGTCGGCGCGCCACTCTTGCCGATGGCACTGGGGACTTGGCTCAGCTTGCCGGCCGTTTGGCCAAGCTTGAGCGCGAGTTGGAGGCCCTGCGCGCCCGTCCCAAGCGCTCTGCAAGCGATGACGCAGCCATGGCTGAGTCAACTGCCGATGCCGAGGCCTCTGCCTCATCAGACGTTGGAGATGATGAGCGCGTGGCTCGCTCCCGTTCGTGATAAAATACCCGAAGATTTAACGGCTGAGGAATCCGCCGCGTTGATGACCGCCGTGATGGCCGAGGCTCTATCGCGCCTTGAGGCCTTTATGGCGGGCGTTCGCGCCTATCAAGAGGCGCAAGCAGCGCCGCTGGATCGGCAAGACGCACGCATTCTTTGGCAGGCGGGCACAACACGTCTTTTGGATTATGCGCCTGATCATCAAGCGGGTGAGGTTGTTTTGGTCATCCCCTCTCTGGTCAATCGCTTCGCCATTTTGGACATTGATGCGGAGCATTCGTTCCTGCGCTTTCTGGCAGCGCAGGGCTTTCATCCGCTGGTCGTCGATTGGGATGCGCCCGCACACGAAGAAAAAGATTTCGCGCTGTCGGATTATATGACGCAGCGCCTTGCGCCCATCCTTGCTGTTGCGGTGGAAAAAGCAGGCGGCCATCCCGTTCACATCATGGGCTATTGCATGGGCGGGATCCTTGCGATGGCGCTCGCCCTCATGAAGCCAAACGAAGTCAAGACGCTAACGTTGATGGCGACACCTTGGGATTTTAGCGTGGGCGGCGTGGGCGGCGTGCCCGCCGCGCACACGCCAGTGGGACGCTTTTTTCTGGATCACGCGTTGCAGATGCAACCCTATCTGGAAAAGGCGGGGATTGTGCCACCGTCCATTCTGCAAATGGTGCTGACGGGATTTCAGCCCTTGCAGATTTTGCAAAAGTTCACGCGCTTTGCCGCGCTGGAGCCGCAAAGCGAAAAGGCGAAGAGGTTTGCGTTGACAGAGGATTGGCTTAACGATGGCGTGCCTTTGACCGTTCCCGTTGCGCGGGAATGTTTGCAAGAATGGTATGCGAAAAACGCGCTGGCATCGGGGATGTGGAGCGTCGCGGGTGTGCGCGTTGATCCTGCCGCTTTGGCGTTGCCCTGTTATGTCCTTGCGGCGCGGCAGGATAAAATCGTACCGCCTGCGAGTGCCTTGCCACTTGCGACGGCGATCAAGGGCGCGACGCTGCATGAGCCCGACATCGGCCATATTGGGTTGATGGCCGGAGGCAGCGCGAAGGCTTTGGTGTGGGAGCCGTATGTTGAGTGGCTAAGGCGATGCTGCGTTGCGAGATAGAGGCCTTTATCTTGGGTTGATGTTTGTGGGAAGGTTGATTCCTCCTTCCTTTGACACCATCAAGAAAGAGTGTCCCCCATGATCACGGTTCCCGTTAATGACAGATTGGCCAGCGACAGCTGGGTCACGGCTTCTCAATATCGCGCGATGTATGATCGATCCATCAAAGACCCCGATGGCTTTTGGGGAGAGATGGCTCAGCGTCTTGACTGGATCAAGCCGTTCACCAAGGTGAAGAACACCTCTTTCACGGGCGACGTGTCGATCAAGTGGTTTGAGGACGGAACGCTTAACGCCTGCGCGAATTGCGTGGATCGCCATCTGCCGCTTCGCGCGGCGCAGACCGCGTTCATTTGGGAGGGGGATAGTCCTTCCGAGCAAAAGCATATCAGTTATGCCGAGCTGTATGATGAAGTGTGCCGCTTCGCCAATGTGATGAAAAAACATGGCGTCAAAAAAGGCGATACCGTCACCATCTATATGCCGATGATCCCCGAAGCCGCCTATGCCATGCTCGCCTGCGCACGCATTGGCGCGGTTCACTCGGTCGTGTTCGGCGGTTTTTCACCCGACAGTCTGCGCGATCGTATTCTGGACTGCCATTCGGCTTTGGTCATCACGGCGGATGAAGGTGTTCGGGGTGGGCGCAAGATTCCTCTTAAAACCAATGTGGACGAGGCGCTGGCCTCATGTCCTTGCGTTACAAGCGTGCTGGTCGCGCGTCGCACGGGCGGCAGTATCGAATGGAATAAAGAACGCGATCATTGGTTGCATGAGGAATGCATTCTGGTCGATGCGGATTGCCCGCCTGAGGAGATGAACGCCGAAGACCCTATGTTCATTCTCTACACCTCTGGCTCAACAGGCAAACCCAAAGGCGTGCTCCACACCATAGGCGGCTATATGGTGCACACCTCTCTTTCACACCAGATGGTGTTTGATTACCATGACGGC
Source organism: Micavibrio sp. (assembly GCA_020718105.1). Lineage (GTDB taxonomy): Bacteria > Pseudomonadota > Alphaproteobacteria > UBA9219 > UBA9219 > UBA8914. Next base: position 10,314 of record DYDA01000027.1, read on the forward strand.
GAGGTGTTTTGGTGCACAGCGGATGTGGGTTGGGTCACGGGGCACAGCTATGTCGTCTATGGCCCTTTGGCCAACGGCGCGACAAGCCTGATGTTTGAGGGCGTTCCGCATTATCCGGATTCCAGCCGCTTTTGGCAGGTTTGCGATAAGCACAAGGTCAACATTTTCTATACCGCTCCGACGGCCATTCGCGCTCTGATGCGTGACGGCGATAGCTTTGTAAAATGCACCAAGCGCACCTCCTTGCGTATTTTGGGCACAGTGGGCGAGCCTATCAATCCCGAAGCGTGGCTGTGGTATCACCGCGTTGTAGGCGAGGAGCGTTGCCCCATCGTCGATACATGGTGGCAGACGGAAACGGGCGGCCATATGATCACGCCATTGCCCGGCGCGACAAACCTGAAGCCTGGATCGGCCACGCAACCGTTCTTTGGTGTGCAACCCGTGATCGTGAATGGCGAGGGGCATGTTTTGGAAGGCGCATGTGAGGGTAATTTGTGCATCGCCGATAGCTGGCCCGGTCAGGCACGAAGCCTGTGGGGCGATCATGAACGCTTTAAGCAAGTGTATTTCAGTTGCTATGAAGGCAAGTATTTTACGGGCGACGGATGCCGCCGCGATGTCGATGGCTATTACTGGATTACGGGACGCGTCGATGACGTGATCAACGTGGCGGGACATCGCCTTGGCACAGCAGAGATCGAAAGCGCCCTTGTGGCGTTGGCCGAAGTGGCCGAGGCCGCCGTGGTGGGGTTCCCGCACGATATCAAGGGGCAGGGAATCTATGCCTATGTCACGCTGAATGCCGATGCCGTAGAGACGGAGGAGTTGCGGAAAACAATGGCGCAGTGGGTGCGCAAAGAAATCAGCGCCATCGCCACGCCCGATGTTATCCAGTTCGCGCCCGGCTTGCCCAAAACGCGCTCAGGCAAAATCATGCGCCGCATTCTTCGCAAAATCGCCGCGCATGAGATCGACAGTCTGGGCGACACATCAACACTTGCCGATCCTTCTGTGGTGGATGAGCTGGTAAAAAATAGAGTAGGGTAAATCTGCTGCAGACGGCGCTCAACCAAACAGGGCGTTAAGCCCATAGCCAACGGTCAGAACACCACACGCAACGACACCGAAATAATATCAACCGCCCGATGAATTGACTCATTGGGAAAGAAAACAAACGGGATTCCCGCCTTCCGCCTCCGCCAGAGGCTACGGCGCGACTGGGGCTGCTTGACGCGTCGAAGCGCAGCGAAGACGGTCGCGGGAATGACACAAAAGGATAGGATGTTCTTTTGTGACCTTACTTTCGTTCTCATTAATAGAAAAGCGTATTACGCCTGCGCCGACCACAAGGTTGGCTGCTTGGGGGAAACGCTGGCGGAGCCTTGACGCGAAGACGTTGCGAAGTCGGCTTGCGTCACCTCCTCAAAGCGTGAGGTTTCAATCGCGCCGCGCCCGCCAACGGCCACCATTTCTAAAAGGCGCCCTGCCCCGTCAAAACAGCCGCAGAGCAAAGGCCCGCCGCGACCGCATCCACCGTCCAGCGTAACGGCAAGGCCATCGGTATTGACTCCGCCGCGCAACGCATCAAACCCACGTACAATCCGCGCATAGCTACGATGCTGCGTGACGCTATGAAAGCCTGCGCCGCCGTACCATAAGTGATCCGTTTGATCTTCTAACGAACGCCCCGCATCAAAACCGGCAGGCACGAACAACACACGCCCCTGCCCGTCCTGTGGCGAGGTGACGGCTGCACGGCGCAAGCTGCACACCAAGGCCTCATGCCCCACGGTCTGCCGTTGCAGCACGCGAAGCTGGTTCGTCCAGCGCGTAATAGCCACGCTGCCTGCACGCGCCATTGATTTTGTATCATTCAAACTGACGCCATACAGGCGCAAATAAGCCTCAGCCCCCGCTTCAAGATATTTTTCCAGCGCGGCCGCAGGCGACGGCGCGAATTGAAGGCGCAGCAACCGTTGCCACGATTCCTCGGCAGGGCCGCGCAAATGAACAATGTCGGTAGGCATCATGCCGGATTTGGATAAAAGCGCGGCGCGAAAGGTAAGAAGTTCCTCGATCAACGCATGATTGTCCCATGCGCCCGTCGCCAGATAGTTGCCCAGATAAACCAAACGATCCCGCACGTTAAAGCGCGAGGCCAAATGATCATGCAACGTCGCAAGGCGCTCACGATCCCCATGAATAGCGGCCACAGCCCAAATGCGGCAAGGGCTTCCCAAATCGACGAATTTTTCACTGACAGAACGCATAAAGATTCTCCCCAAACGACGAATCATTTACGCATAGTTAACGTCAAGACGCAAGATATAGTAGCCCACAAAGGAAAACTACCCACAGATTGTTATCCACAAGCAGGGGCGGAATGATACGGGAAAAGAAAATTATCTTAAGGCGCCGGAATTTTAATCCCATCGGCTGGGGGCTCAATAGAGGAGGTGCGCGGTGTCACCTTTGTTGGGGTTGCCGTTAGAGCCTCGGCCTCAGGCTCCAAAGGAAGAGCCTTGACGGCGTTTTTCGTGGAAGTTCCAGAAGCCTTTTTCTTTTTCACACTATTGGTCGCCTTTTTGGCTTTTGTGGCCGATGAGGCTTTGGTTTTAGGCGGCAAGGTCGCCTCAGCTCCACGCTCACCTCGCGCCTCAAAGCTTGTGCAGCCTGTTATGCCCTGAAAAAACCCGCTAAAGGTTTTATTCACGGGATCAAAACTACCAATCATGATTGTGTTATAAAAGTCCTTAGGCCGTTCGATCCATGCCCCCGGATTGACCAAGATACGTTGAGAATCACGATCATATTCGCCAAACACCTTATATTTGCCGCGAGAAACATAAGGATTTTTAGAGGTAGGATAAAACTGGAATTCCCCCTCAAAATGATCCCCCTTTAGGCTGGCAATATGCAACGTCGCGCCCGTTGTTCCTTGTGAACAGGTATAGTCCCCCGTCCAATCACCAAGCGGCGAGAAGTTTTCATAAAGAGGCTTGCCCGTTTGGGATAAATTGACAGGAGCGCGCTCTGTTTTAGGTGAAGCCACGGCCTTAGCCGTCGCACGCATCGTTGGCAAAGACGCGGGCTGATCCTCTGTGCGCTCTTTCACAAGATTAGTGGCAATAGGAGAAAGAGGCGCCGAGGTTTCGCAAAGAACCATCACAAGACCAATTTCACCCGCCGACCACATGAAAATAAGATGCTTATCGGCGCGATCTGCTGCAAAAAGGGTCACATCACGCGAAACCGTCGTCGCCGTTTTTGCCTCTACGTTAAAGCCTTGCGCCCGCATACGATCAACCGTGTTATCGAAAAGCTGGTTGACCCGCGCCTGTTCCTCTTCCCCCAAACGCCAGCCATAGGCTTCCATCCGGCCACAACTGCGTCCCATTTCGCTGCTGGCCGTCAACATCGCCATTTGGAAATTACGCTGAATAGGCAGCATCAACGGACGATCATCAAAAGAAATGCCTGCAATCGGTGAGCCTGCCGCCGTTGGCATATCGCCCGCCAAAGAAGGCCAAGGGGCCATCATCAGAAAACAAACCAACGCGAAAGCGCACGTCCTGCGATTGAAGATACGTCCGTTTATTGTCATGACAAGCCCATTCCTATGCCATTGCCTCGAATCGCGCTTTTTCACGCGTGACTGACACTATGCCTAGCCCCGTCCCCTGTGGCAAGATTATCTTAAGACCTCCCTAACGGGGACAAACCTAAACCCGCGCTTTTCAGCTTCAGGAAACCACGATTCCAACGCTTGTATCGTCACAAGATGCGGATGTCCAATCGCCACGGCGGTGCCTTGACGCCGCGCCACACGCTCAAGTCGCTCCAGCTCGCCCCGAATGGCTGGCAAAGACGGGGTATCATCCAAAAAGACATCGCGTGAGATTGTTTTAACCCCCTTCTCTCGCATGACTTTTTCCGCGACGGAAGCAGGATTGGTTCGAGAATCGACAAAAAAGACCCCCTTTTGATGCAGCGCCTCGGCAACGGCCTCCATCCCCTTTTGATCACGCGTAAAACGACTGCCCATATGATTGTTCACGCCACTATACCCAGCGAATTTGTTGAGGTTTTTATCCATAAGTTCAGCCCAAACTTGCGGTGTTTGTCCTACGCGCAAAGCATCCGGCCCTGGATTAGCCTTTCCCAAAGGCTCCATCGGGTAATGGAGAAGAACATCGTGACCTCGCGCTTTGGCTTGATCCACTTGCTCTTGAACGTGGGGCGCATACGGCAGGTAAGACAGCGTGACAGCGGCAGAAAACCGTAACACACGAGCTTCCACAGAAGGCGTCATCCCCATATCATCAATGATAAGAGCAATAAGCGCCCCGTCCCCAGAGGCAAGAGGCACGGGAGATTCTGCTACGGGAGTCACAGGCGCAGGAATGTCTGAAACAGGCGAAGAGCTTTCTTCCGGCTTATGATCTTCTTCAAAAAGCAGAGCCTGCTTTTTCAGCTCATCCAAAACACGAGAGGCCTCGTCAAGGACGGGTTTTGTGGACAGCGAGGGAAGAACCGTTTGAACAGGCGCTTGCCAATGCCGCGCAGGACGCGGCAGAACGTGAACAGGCATAAACCAAAAAGACGCCAAAGCGCTAAGCACCAAAAGCCACAGCAGAATCTTTAATTTTTTCTTGGTTTTCTTTTTCATGCCCACCCAAAACAGCCTTGTATGGTAAATAAATCGTAAATCTTTAGCAGAAATAAGGACTTTTTCGCCAACAACCTAACTGACTTTAAGAGGATGCTAAGGGTTTTCCCTGTATCTTAGGGATGAACTCGGCTTTCCTTTTCACCCTTTTTATTTATACCCATGTCTCAAGGCTCTAGCAAATGCGTCATGATTGTTGAGGATAACGAACTCAACAAAAAACTGTTTCGCGATCTTCTTGAAGCGAACGGCTATAAAACCGTGCATACAGCAGACGGCATGGAGGTCATGGATTTGGCTCGCGCTCACAAACCCGATTTAATCCTTATGGACATTCAGCTTCCCGAAGTATCAGGTATTGAGATCACCAGTTGGCTAAAAAAAGACCCTGTCTTAAAAGCCATTCCCGTTATCGCGATCACCGCTTTTGCCATGAAGGGAGACGAAGAAAAAATACGCGCAGGCGGCTGTGAAGGCTATATCTCTAAGCCCATTTCCGTCGCGTCTTTTTTGGCGACTGTTAAACGGTTTATCAACGCCCCTCCCTCTTCTCCTCTGGCTTAAGGCCTCACTGTTCATGTCCGCACGCATTCTTATTGTCGATGACACCCCCCTTAATCTTAAGCTTCTGTCTGCCAAACTGGCGAAGGACTATTATCTTGTCTCCTCGGCAGCAAGCGGCCCCGAAGCGCTTGAGCTTGTCAAACGTGATATGCCCGACCTGATCCTGTTGGATGTTATGATGCCCGAAATGGATGGGTTTGAGGTTTGCTCTCGCCTCAAAGCCGATAGCGCGACCCAGCATATTCCCATCGTCATGGTCACAGCGCTCAGCGATGTCAAAGATCGCGTGCGCGGCCTTGAATGCGGCGCGGATGATTTTCTAACCAAGCCCATCAACGATGTCGCCCTGATGGCGCGGGTACGGTCTCTTTTGCGCCTTAAAATGATCATGGATGAATGGCGCCTGCGCGAAGCGACGGCCTCGCAATTCACCCTTTATCCCGCACAAGAAGAACCAGTGAGCGACCAAGGCGGCAACGTCCTTCTTTTGGACGATTCCGCTTATAACGCGGATATACTGGAAAAACATCTAACGACAGGCGGTCATGCCGTCACGCGCATTCAAAACGTCGAAGATGTCGCGCTAACGCTTCCCCAACAGGCCTTTGATCTTGTCATGGTCAGTTTGAACTTAACAAGTGGCGACGGCCTTTATCTATGCGCTCAATTGCGCGCGCAAGAGGCGACGCGCACGCTTCCCATCTTGCTGGTGGCCAACGAAGAAGACATCGATCAAATCGCACGCGGCCTTGACCTTGGCGCTAATGATTATCTGCTTCGCCCCTTAGAAAAAGAGGAGTTGTTCGCACGCCTTCGCACACAGCTTCGCCAAAAACGGCATTATGATCGCTTGCATAAAAACTATGAAGCCAGCTTGACGCTCGCCCTCGTCGATCCTCTGACAGGCGCTTATAACCGCCGTTATCTGGATATGCATTTGCCAACCCTGTTTTCACGCACGCAAGCCACGCGGCACGCTCTTTCCATTTTATCCTTTGACATCGATCACTTTAAGGCCGTCAACGATACAAAAGGCCACAAAGCGGGCGATATCACCCTTAAAGAAGTCGTCAACCGCGTGATCGTGAGTTTGCGCCCCTTTGACCTTGTTGTCCGCATGGGGGGCGAGGAATTCGCGGTGATCATGCCCGAGACCAACTATAAAACGGCGCTCAGCGTGGGGGAGCGCCTGCGTGAGGCCGTGGCTCAAACCCCCGTTGTCTTAGACGAAACGGGGGATTCCTTGATGATTAGCGCCAGTTTCGGCGTGGCCACTTTTAACCATGAAAGTGATAAAACCCCTGCATCCATTCTTGATCGCGCCGACGCCGCCCTGTATCGTGCCAAAGAAACAGGCCGCAACAAGGTTGTTGGCGAAGATCAAGGATGAACGATGAAAGCGGTTACTCTTTTAACAACAGCGCTTTTGCTGGCGGGTCTCTCAAGCCCCGTTGCGGCGTATTCAGACAATCGCTCTGGCGATATGTTTTACAGCAAGAACTTGATTTACGATCGGCCCTCGGTTCCCAGTGATCGTTATCATGGGCCGGATATGTTCAAACCTGTTCCCCTTTTTTATCACCGCAACGCCGATTTGTTTGATCACATCAAGCGCCCTGTTTATACCCGCGCCGATATGTTTCCCCATCTTTACGTCAACACCATTCCTCCTCACACGCTTAAAATGGATCCGCGCCCCGCGATTCTTGAACAAGCCCTTTACCTGCATCGTTGAAACATTCTTATGACAGATCAACTCCTCACCACCAACGTGATGCGCAGGCGCACTTTTGCCATCATCGCTCATCCTGACGCCGGTAAAACGACGCTGACCGAAAAGCTGTTGCTGTTCGGCGGCGCGATTCAGCTGGCGGGCGCGGTTAAAGCGCGGGGCGAACAACGCCGCGCGCGCTCGGACTGGATGAAGGTGGAGCGCGAGCGCGGGATTTCCGTCACGGCCTCGGTCATGAGCTTTGACTATGCTGGCAAGTCCTTCAACCTTGTGGACACGCCCGGTCACGAAGATTTTTCGGAAGATACCTATCGCACGCTGACCGCCGTGGATAGCGCCGTAATGGTCATCGACGGCGCGAAAGGCATCGAAAGCCAAACGCGCAAATTGTTTGAAGTGTGCCGTCTGCGCGACGTGCCCATCGTCACCTTTGTCAATAAAATGGACCGCGAATCCCGCGATCCCTTTGACCTTATCAGCGAGATTGAAGAAACTTTGGCGTTGGACGTCGCGCCTTTGAACTGGCCTATCGGGCAAGGTTCTGACTTTCGGGGCTGCTATGACCTTTTGCGTGACCGCCTTGTTTTGCTGGATAAAGCGGATCGTCATCGCGCCGTAGAAGGCATCGCGTGCGAGGGCTTAGACGATCCCAAAATCGACGTTCTGTTGGGCGCAGCGCTGGCATCCAAGCTGCGCGAGGAAGTGGAGATGGCACGCGCTTTGTGCAAGCCGTTCAATCTGGATTCCTACCGCGAAGGGCATTTGACACCTTTGTTTTTCGGCAGCGCCTTTTATAATTTTGGCGTTCAAGAACTCCTTATGGGCTTAGCCGACGATGCGCCCTCGCCCCGTCCACAAAAAGCCGATACGCGAGAAGTGCATCCGCTGGAGCATAAAGTCACGGGCTTTGTGTTCAAGGTGCAGGCGAACATGGATCCCAATCACCGCGACCGCATCGCCTTCGTGCGCTTATGCTCTGGCCATTTCAAACGCGGGATGAAGCTTTTTCATGGCCGCAGCGGCAAGATGCTGGCCATCAGCAACGCCGTTTTGTTTTTAGCGCGTGAGCGCGAACTGGCCGAGGACGCCTTTGCTGGCGACATTATGGGCATCCCCAACCATGGTTCTCTTCGCATCGGCGACACGCTCACCGAAGGCGAGGCGATCAACTTCGTCGGCGTGCCTAGCTTTGCGCCAGAGATGCTGCAACGCGTCCACATCGGTGACCCCATGAAGGTCAAGCATGTCAGGCGCGCGCTTGAACACTTTGCTGAGGAAGGCGCGTCACAGGTCTTCAAACCTTTAACAGGCGCGGATTGGATCGTGGGCGTCGTCGGCGCTTTGCAATTTGAGGTGCTGGCTTCTCGAATCGGGGCTGAATACGGCCTTCCTGCTCATTTTGAAACAGCAGGGCTTGAAGCGGCGCGATGGGTGGAATCGGATAAACCCGATGCCGTAAAAAGCTTTATCGACACCAATCGCAGCTCTCTTGCAGAGGATCATGATGGTGCGCTAGTCTTTCTGGCGCGTAACGCGTGGCACCTGAACCGCACGATCGAGGAAAACCCCGATCTGAAATTTCTGAAAACGCGTGAGCAACACCACGCGCCCGTCAGTTAATCAACGAAAGGCAGTCGCTATGATGACCTCTTCCATAAGACGCTTTCTTCAAAACCAAGACGGTGCAACGGCCATTGAATATGCCTTTATCGCGGGCATGATCGCAACGGCCATCGTCGGTTCGGTTCTTTTGCTCGGCACAAGATTAGAAGCCGCCTATCAAGCTGTGGTTGATCTGTTCTGATTCTCATTTTAAGGAAAGGGCTATTCTATGTCGCATGACGTTTTTGTTGTTGATGATCATCACCCCGAAGACATGGCGATGTTGCAAGCCCTATATTCGCGCTCGCCCGCCAGCGTCGTGACACATCTTGAAAAATTGAAAGAGTCAGGCAGCGGCAAGTTTATGGATCAGTACTATGTCGGTTATGGCCATGCCTCAATCGGCGATTGCGGATCGACAACGTGCTTTATCGAACAAGTCTCTATGCTGGTCGCCAAAGCGGTGCAGGAAAACCCGCTGTATAATGGGCAGGAAGCCTCTACCCGCTATCTGGATTATGTCAAGCAAGCCATCGTGGATCCTTATAATCATCCCACGTCAACGGCGCTGCAAAACCGCTGGAAAGAGATTTACAACGACACGCTCGCCAAGCTCATTGCGGGGCTGGAGAAACAACGCCCCTTTGATCCCGCCGAATACAAGAACGAAAAAGTCTGGCATAACACGCTGAATGCGCGGGGCTTTGATATCGCCCGCAGCCTTCTGCCACTTGGCACGACCACGCTTTTAAGCTGGAGCACATCCCTGCGGCAAGCGCGGGACAATCTGCGCCGCCTGAAGTTCCATCCGCTGGCCGAAGTGCGCGAGGTCGCGCAAAGCCTTTTCGCCACGCTGCGCGAGCGCTATCCGCACAGCTTCCGCGCCGACGACATGGATGATAGCGGCTCTGCGCCTCGCGACGCCTATGCGCAAAAGAACGCGATGCGCACGCACTATCAAACGCCTGAGGATATCGAGGCGCGTTTCCACCTGACCGAGGTCGAGCAAAAGGCGCTGGCGGCAGGCGAAGTGGTGGCGCGGCGCGATAGCCTTGACCTTGACGGCCTTAAGAAAAACGAAGGTGAGGTTCTGGCCTCGCGGCCACAAGGCGCGGCGCTGCCATGGCGACTGAACGCTTATGGTTCGTATAACTTCGTTTTCTTGCTCGACTACGGCAGCTTCCGCGATATTCAGCGTCATCGCAACGGCGTGTGCCAAATTCCTTTGCTGGATGGACGCTATGGCCTGCATCCTTGGTATCTGGATCAGTTTAAAACACTGATGGATGAGACCGATTATAAAAACTTGCTGGACGCCATCGACGCGCAGGTTAAGGCCGTCGCCGCCCTGCCCGCGCAAGGCATCGCCACCACGCCGCAGCAAAACCAATATCTTTTCCCCATGGGGATGCAGGCGTTGGTGCATACCAGCTATAGCGTGAATGAAACCGTTTATGTGGGTGAGCTTCGCTCTGGCAAAACGGTGCATGGCTCCCTTCGCCCTGTGGCTCAAAAGATGTTGAACATTCTGGCCGCCGATGTGCCCGAAGCTGCCCTTTACGGCGACCACGATAGCGACAACTGGACGGCCAAACGCGGCGAACAAACCATTGCAAGGAAGATTGAATAAAATGTTCATCCAAACGACATATAAGATACCCACCTTCAATCCAAGCGCCCTAGCTGATAGGATCACTGCGATTGACGCGGCCATAAAAAAACAGTTCAGGCTTACGGCGACAAAAAAAACGGATCGTCAAAACGATCCTCTTTTCGTCATTGGTTATGAGACAGATCGAACAAGCTCTATTTCCTTTGGCGCAGAGCACGTGGTTGAAGACTTTCAAAAATGCATGAAGTATCTTGCTCGCACTTCATCGCTTCAAACTTTAATCTGCAAAATCACCTATAAAAAAGCCTTTCCCTTTATTTCCCCTTCTATTTATCATCTACAGATAAGCTATTCTGCACGGCATCGCCAACCGATGGACTCTTTTGTTTCCGTCGCAAGTGAATCAGAAAAAAACAAAGAGTTCTGCACGAAAGCCCAAGACATTGCGATGAACATTTTACATCTTCATCCTGTGTCTAGCAGGCTATTACTCCCCTCTTCTTATCACCCCGACCGAAAGCTACAACACAATGCTCAACACGGTTGATCCTCTTCATCAAGAACGCGACGACTCTTCTATCCTTGCCAGCGGGCGGGCCGTGTTTGTGGCCGAGAGCAAGGCGCTGACCCAGCAGGCCGAGCAAATGAACGAAGCCTTTGTCCACGCCGTTCGCGCCATCGTTGCCTGTAAGGGGCGCGTGATCGTGACGGGCATGGGCAAAAGCGGCCATATCGCCCGCAAGATTGCGGCGACCATGGCCTCCACCGGAACGCCCGCGCACTTTGTGCATCCGGGCGAGGCCAGCCATGGCGATTTAGGCATGGTGATGCAGGGCGATATCGTGATTGCGATCTCTAGCTCTGGCGAGTCCAAGGAGCTGGGCGATATGATCGCCTATGCCAAGCGCTTTGCCATGACGCTGATCGGCATCACGCGCAAAGAATCCAGTTCACTGGGCAGCGCCGCCGATATTCTACTCCGCCTCCCCGACGTGCCGGAAGTCGGCGCGCTTGGCCTTGCGCCCACAACGTCCACCACCGCCACGCTCGCGCTGGGGGATGCGCTGGCTGTCGCGGCGTTGGAGATGAAGGGCTTCACCGCCGAGGACTTCGGCAACTTCCATCCAGGCGGCAAGCTGGGTCAAGCGCTGCTTCGCGTTCAAGACATTATGCATAGCGGCGATGACGTGCCGCTGGCCAAGCTCACCGACACGATGGCGCATGTGCTGGTCGTGATGACGGAAAAGCGCTTTGGCTGCGCGGGCATCGTGGATGAAAGCGGCACGCTGCAAGGCATCATCACCGACGGCGACTTACGTCGCCATATGAGCGATGGCCTCACACAAAAACAAGCCGCCGAGGTCATGACGAAAAGCCCCATGGTTTTCGCGCCGCGCCTGTTAGCAGCAGAAGCCCTAAAAATCCTGAACGAGAAAAACCGCACGCAAGTCTTTGTGGTGGATGAGCGCGGCGCGCCACTGGGCATCCTGCACATCCATGACTTACTAAAAATCGGCGTGGCGTGATTGTTAACCCTATTTTCTTATTGCCCAGCGCCATACAAAAAGCCTATCAATTATTCTTTCCTTTTTTGAATACAGGAAAGTCTAAATGACCAGCAAATCATCGCCGAAGGCCTTTACGGAAATATACGACAATACGGAGGCTCTTGTTGCCCTTGCTATGGCTCATCCTGTTATAGGGAAAGTTCTGAAACGCAAGGAGCATGAAGCTTCTCCTCGATTAATCGGCGATTTTATAGCGTGCGCTCAATCTTTTCTTCGTGGCCTCACCATAGAAAGTTGGTGCGATAGTTATAGCGCCTATTCCTACAATGAAGGGGTTTACAAGGGGTTTAGAATAAAGGTCGCCTTAAGCGGAGGCCTTAACTGCGGTTCTCTTAGCGCATTATCACAAAAGCTCACACCCAACCGGAAAATTTCAGACAATCTTTTGAATTTTAACATTCTCAACCCGCTGCTTCTGGCTTACCGCGCTAATTCTTATGATATATACCGAATGGGACACAACGAATTTGCCCCCATCACACAAGACAAATTGAACGAAGTTGACACCCGCAATTCAGCAATAGCTTCGTTTTTGAGTCACGCCGTTGCTACGCGTCCCACGCTTCTTAGTAATCGCGCTTTCATCAGAGAGGTAGCTCAACGGTGTGCTTATAGTGCCCCTGGGCGCATACAAGATTACCATGCTTCCCTTGCGCGTATTGTTATGCAATCACCCAAGGCTGAAAATTATCTCTATCAAATGTCACAGCTCTATGCCGCAAGCGAAAATGTTCTTTTGTCAGAACATTGGGGCGGTCATGCACAACTTTCCAGAGAACTTGAAGGCCGTTTCGGCGCAACAGATTTAAAAACTAAATGCCCTGATGCAACTCTTTGGCAATATGAAAGTTCAAAACACGTCAAGGGATTGTATGGCATACCAAGTGGCCGCCGAGGCATAAACCTTATATGAAGCCCGACTGATCTTCTGAAAATCGGCGTGGCGTAGGAAAAACAGGAGCCATAGTCCAACGAGCCACTGGACATTGGGTCCCGCATCTTCGCGTTTGACGATGTCAAACGCTTCGTGCGTGATGACGTGAGAAAAAAATGACGAGTGAGAAGACTAAAGTATAGTCCGTCCGCTTGAAAACCCGAAAAATTTTTCTCCGCCAAGCCGCATAACCTAAAAGGAAACAGGCCTCCGCGGCCAAAAAATTTTCGGGTTTTCAAGTTGACGTAGTATAATAGGATTTACCGATCATCCATCTTAAGGGCGGCGATGAAGGCGGATTGCGGAATCTCGACATTGCCGAATTGGCGCATACGCTTTTTGCCCTCTTTTTGCTTATCAAGCAGCTTGCGCTTGCGACTGATATCGCCGCCATAGCATTTGGCCGTCACGTCCTTACGCATCGCTGAAATCGTCTCACGCGCAATCACGCGCCCACCAATGGCCGCCTGAATGGCAATTTTAAACAGCTGCTTGGGGATGAGCTCCTTAAGGCGTTCGCAAAGCATGCGCCCGCGCTTTTCCGCCGCTGCGCGATTGACGATACACGCCAACGCATCCACGGCTTCCGTGTTCACAAGAATGTTCATCAAAACAAGATCGCCCTCGCGGTATTCATCCAGCACATAATCAAAGCTGGCGTATCCGCGTGAGATAGATTTCAGGCGATCATAAAAATCAAACACAACCTCATTAAGAGGAAGCCGATAAATCGCCATGGCGCGATTGCCAACGTAGGTTAGCTCTATCTGCTCGCCGCGCCGTTCATTGCACAAGGTCAAGATGCCGCCCAAATACTCATCGGGAGTCATGATCGTCGCCTTGATCCACGGCTCTTGCATGTGATCGATGCGAACAGGATCGGGCATATCAACAGGGTTGTGCAAATGAACCAGCGTGCCATCAGTCTTATAAATATGATAGATGACCGATGGCGCGGTGGTGATCAGGTTGAGATTAAACTCGCGCTCAAGGCGCTCTTGAATAATCTCAAGGTGCAAAAGGCCAAGGAAGCCGCAGCGAAAACCGAAACCTAGCGCAACGGAACTCTCTGCCTCAAACTGAAAGCTAGCGTCATTCAGCGCCAGTTTACCAAGGCTCTCGCGCAGATGTTCAAAGTCATTGGCATCAACAGGAAACAAACCGCAGAACACCACGGGAATAGAAGGTTTAAACCCTGCCAAAGCCTTTTCCGCTGGCTTGCGATCATCCGTGAGCGTGTCGCCAACTTTAGTGTCGCTGATCTGCTTGATACCCGCCGTGATAAAGCCGACCTCACCAGGGCCAAGCTCATCCATTTCAACTTTTTTAGGCGTAAAGATACCGACGCGATCAACGTCGCGCACCGCGCCTGTCGCCATAAAGCGGATCTTCTGCCCCTTACGAATTGTGCCATCCACCACGCGCACAAGGATCACAACGCCCAAATAGGAATCATACCAGCTATCCACCAAAAGCGCCGTGAGCGGCGCAGCGGCATCACCCTTGGGCGCAGGCAAGCGCGTGACGATGGCCTCCAACACGTCGTTAATCCCCAACCCCGTCTTGGCAGAAATCAAAACAGCGTCCGAGGCGTCTAAACCGATGACATCTTCGATCTGCTGCTTGATACGCTCTGGCTCGGCAGCAGGAAGGTCAATTTTGTTCAGAACAGGAATAACCTCGTGATTGTTATCAAGCGCCTGATAGACGTTGGCAAGCGTCTGCGCCTCTACGCCTTGCGAGGCATCCACAACCAAAATAGAGCCCTCGCACGCGGCCAAAGAGCGGCTCACCTCATAAGCAAAATCCACATGGCCCGGTGTGTCCATCAAGTTCAACTGATACGTCTCGCCGTCCTTGGCCTTATAGGTCAGGCGGACGGTTTGCGATTTAATCGTAATGCCACGCTCGCGCTCGATGTCCATGTTATCGAGCATCTGCTCTTTCATCTCGCGCAGCTCTACCCCGCCGCAATTCTGGATCAAACGATCCGCGAGCGTGGATTTCCCGTGGTCAATGTGCGCGATAATGGCAAAGTTACGGATTTTGGAGAGGGCGGTCATGTTTCAAGCATTCAGGATTCAGGAGTCAGCATTCATGGGTAAGGAAATGCTTGGTTTTACGGGGTAATGTCAACATAAATCACGGATTTGGCTTATCTTTTCTGAAACTATTTGTTTTTGCCCTGCAAACGGGGATGCGCTAAAGTGAACAGTATAAGGAGCTACATCCATGCCAAATGACGATATGACACAGAAACCCGCAACCCCTGTTACCCAACCCAAACCGTCCACACCAATGGAGCGTCTATGGGGAAGAGCGAAAAAAGCTTGGGCAAGAGTGAAGTATGTCTTGGAGGATTGGGAATTACGCCAAGCTATTGGTCGTACGAAGGCTCAGGAAGATGAGTACAAAAAAGCCATGGACAAGCTTAGGGCATTAGATGATGGGGTTGAACAGAGAAAAAGATTGATAGAAATCTCGAATGGCTATGGGGCTCTTGCACAGGAAGCAGAAGACGCGCAAGAGCGCTTCAAAGCCGCAGCTCCTCACACTAGACCATTACCTCCGTTGAATCATAGTGAGAAACTGGGTTGAAATTTCGTTTCGGTAGTTAAACGTTTTTAAACTTTTTCCCATTATAGCCTGTCTCATATATACCCCTCGTGAATGAAGAGTTGGCAAGCAGTAGACCCTTTACTTACCCCCTCGTCATCCCGCACGAAGCGACGCGTGAGCGTCGCGAAGATGCGGAACCCAGTTAAAAACTTTTCTTTTCAACAATCCCGATCCTTGTTTTTTGGCAAAACAAAGAGAATTCAACTGGGTCCCGCATCTTCGCGTTTGACGCGGTCAAACGCTCCGTGCGGGATGACGAAGAGAGGGCGTCTAACGAAGAACGGGACAGGAGGAAATCCAGTTTTCTTGTTTTTTTCTTCTGCCAGAAAGCCAACTCTTGAACTGTTTTGGGTATAAAATAAAAAAAACACGTGTCATTCCCGCGAAAGCGGGAATCCAGCGGAGCGCGTCCGCGCGACGTATAACTTTTAAACATATTGACATGACTCACTTTTTGGCTCATGTGCGCCACAGACGTGGCGCAGCTGGATCCCCGCTTTCGCGGGGATGACACATTTGATTCTGAATCATTTTATACTGGATCAGCTATAACGAAGGCGAAGCCCCCACAACAAAAAAACGCCGCTCCTTGCGGGGCGGCGTTTTCTTTGGTTTTAAGAGCGCTGGCTCTTACTTTTGCAGCACGATCTCAGCGCGACGGTTTTGAGCTTCGCGAACACGATCAGCCGTGGGAACAAGCAAGCTTCCCTTTCCAGCGCCAGAAGCCGAAACGCCATCAGCAGGAACGCCTAAGCGAACAAACTCAGCCTTGACCGCCGCAGAGCGACGCTCGGAAAGCTTTTGATTGTACTTAGCTGTCCCCATCGTATCGGTATGCCCCGTTACGACCAAGCGAACATAACCGCCCTTCTTATAGTCTTCAGCCGCCGAGGCAATGATGCGCAAGGCTTCCGGTGTCAACACAGACTTATCAAAGTCAAAGAACACCATATAGCTTTGCGGCACTGGCGCAACGACAGGCGGCGTAGCCCTAGACGTAGCAACGACAGGAGCAGGAGCCGCTGGCGTTTCCGCCACTGGCTCTGCCTTAGCCTTAGGCTCCGCGAAAGTATAACGGATACCCATCATCAGATTATGCGATGTGTTTTCTGTTTCCGCACGCACACCCGTGTTGGATTTAAACTTAAGATCCGGCGTCGCAAAGTAACGATAGTCCGCCGTAAAGTCCCAGTTGCCTTCCAAGGCTAACGCAAAGCCTGCGATGCCTTGATAAGCAAAGGCGACACGATCATCATCAAGCGTTGTGCCGTTAACGGTGCGCATAGCGTCCGCATCAACCAGCGACGTACCAACACCCGCGCCAAGGTAAGGCGTGAGGCGTGTGCCTGTGCTAAAGTCATAGAATACATTACCCATAAGAGCTTTGTTATGGATACCGCCGCCAGCCGCGCCAGCGTTCGTACCCGTCACATTGTCCACTTGGGCGTGGCGATACAACAATTCGGCTTCTGTACGAATGCCATTACCCCAAGCATAACCGGCATCGCCCGAAAGGCCCCAACCCGTCTTATACTCGAAAACATTTGTCACACCAGAAAGCTCACTATCGGAATCTTCTTGATAGGAAAGGTTCGTGTTTAAACCAACATACCAGCCAGCAGGGGTTGTGGCGGCTTGAGCCGAGAGCGGCGCGAGGATTGCGATTGTCGCAACAGCCAAGCTCATCGTACGAAGCGAAATCATGGGCGTCTCCTTTTAAGTGGGGCGTATTAAACAGGGCGTGAGAGGGATAATTTCCTCAATAACAACCTCAATTGTAATACCATTTTTAACACTTTGTCAGCCTTTTTCTTACAAAAACGAATATGCCACGTATAAGTGTAACCCAAAGAACACCCATGCCCCCTGCCCTTACCTCAATTAGATAGTGTAATGGCATGAAAATTATGCTAATTCAAGGCACCAGACAGCCGGATGGCCGCTGCCTGCCCTTTGCGGGGTGGGGAGAGGAAAGTCCGGGCTCCAGACGAAACGATGCCGGATAACGTCCGGCGAGGGCGACCTTAGGGAAAGTGCCACAGAAAACAAACCGCCTCCCCTTGCAAAAGGGATGGGGTAAGGGTGAAAAGGTGCGGTAAGAGCGCACCGCGTTTTTGGTAACAGAAACGGCACGGAAAACCCCATCGGGAGCAAAACCGCATAGGAACCGCACGTTTCCTTGCAAAAGGAAGCACCGTTCTTCGTCACGGCACGCAGGTTCGGGTTGGTTGCTTGAGGTGCTTGGCAACAAGCATCCTAGAAGAATGGTCATCCCTTATCGCAAGATAAGGACAAAACCCGGCTTATAGGCTGTCTGGCTTTTTTGACTTATACCAACCGCCCGCTGAACCCCACCCCTATCGTCATTGCGAGCGAGCGCATGCGAGCGCGGCAATCCATCTCCCACACTTTCCACAAAAGCCCCTATTCGCCACTTCAGGTGATGGATCGCCACGCTCCGCCTTCGGCTCCGCTCGCGATGACGGATTCTATTTGAGAGTCGTT
>DYDA01000028.1:0-8298 GCA_020718105.1 Micavibrio sp.
AAGGGGGGAGGGACTCTATTGTCCTTGCTGAAACATCATGCACGATGCCAACTCTTGACCTGTTTTAAGTCTATGAAAATAAAAAAGGTGTGGAATCCTGCTCCATCCTATGAGAACCTTCTATAAGAAGGAATCATAGACTCATGGGTATAAAAACAACCCTTTGATCGGACTCTATTTATAAACACGGAGGATTCTTATGCCTGTTGTACAGATGCCGATGGATCATTTTATGGGCTCGTGGCGCCGCCCTCGCCCCTTGCAAGATATCTTTAAAAAACACTCTGTTGTTCTTGTTGGCGATGATCTGGGGGCTTTTTATCTTGATCGATGGGCGACGGCAATAAGCTCGGCAGAAGCGGGAATAGCCCAACAAAATCCCTTCCCCTTATGGAAAAACAGAAACCTTTATGAAGCCAAGGTCGGGTATATGGAATTTGTCTATGCCGCGTCCGAACAAGGTGTGCGCGATGTCGTCATCGATATGGAGTCTAGCACGCAAAAAGGCATCAATGATGCCATGCAATCCTATAACAAGGGAGAACGAGAGAAAACAACGGAAACAATTTTCTATTCTATTTTGCATAACACTCTTGCAACGCCCATGGATGCCGTTCTTCAAATGGCCAGCACGGTGGGGATAAAAGTTCACGCCCTTAACACCGGCCTTTCAGGAATTGCCACGTTGTTCCGTGAAGCCAAGGGAATTCTAACCGCCCCCCCTAACGGCACATTTCATGAAAAATATGAAGCCTATATAAAGACCGGTTTTGAAACCGATAAGATAACGCTTAATCGGCTTTTGCGGCGTCAAGCCTCGCAGTTCGAAATTAACATTATGCGCGAACAAATGCTTTTACGCCTATCCGATAAACGCGAAGAAACAGAAAGAGCTATTTTCAACGAAAAACCCACCTTTGAAGCCATTAAAGAGACTGTTGGCAACAGGCCTTTTCTTGGCTTTTTTCAAAATGGCAGGCTGTTTCAATCCTTCACAGATTTGGATGGGCTTTTGCGCACCCATTATGGGGATGAGAACGTCGCACGCCTTTCTATGATTTCGCTGGATGAGGAAACCTATCCCAAGCCACCGCAGTATGATTATCGCTATTCGATGAAGGGCTGCACGGTTTCGATGACAGAAACCTATGTGCAGGAGCAAAACAAAAGAGGGGAACCAAAAGTCTCCCCTTCACAAGAAGGTGGGCAACACGCCAAGCGCCCCAACCTTTATGTCCTTCACAAAAAAGGAAGAGAAAGCACCTCCACCGCCCCCTCCCCTTAAAATTAACCATAGCGGAGGTATCCCTTCCAGCCTTTCTTTTGCAAGTTTCTTTTATTCTTGCCTCTTGCGGGCTTTACAGCTATAGACCGCGACAATAACTCCTTGCTGGATTCCTTTATTGAGAGTCCGGCTTGATCGGTGCAGCTGATGCTTTTTGAGATGGTCTCAAACCCAGCGGCCGGTCGCCTAGACCCGAAGGGAGTGTGGATCTATGCCATACTATGAGTCCGTCTTTGTTGCGCGTCAGGATATTCCCGCAACGCAAGTTGAGGCCTTGACAACCTTATTCACCGATATCGTCACCACCGCTGGTGGCAGCGTCAAAAAGACCGAGCAATGGGGTCTTCGCACGCTGGCGTACCGCATTCGCAAAAACAAAAAAGGCCACTATGTGCTGTTCAACCTTGATGCGCCCCCAGCGGCCATCAATGAGATGGAACGTAACATGCGCCTGAACGAGGACATTCTTCGCTTCATGACCGTCAAGGTCGATGAGCTTGAAGAAGGTCCTTCGGTCATGATGCGCCGCGACGAACGCGACAGCAACGAACGTGGCGAACGCAGTGATCGTGGAGATCGCGGCGACCGTGGTGATCGCGCCCCTCGTGCGCCTCGCCCACCTCGTGACTCTGTCATCGAAGAATAATTTCAGGAATTAAGGGAGATCATTATGAGCATCAACGAAACAAGCACAGGTGGAGCAGGCGGCAAGCGCCGTAGCAGCGGCGGCGCAAGCAGCGGCGGTATGGGTGGCGGTATGGGCGGAGGCCACTTCTTTGGCCGTCGCAAGACCTGCCCCTTTGGCGGCGAAGCAGCCCCCAAGATCGATTATAAAGACGTCCGTCTTTTGGGACGCTTTGTTTCCGAACGCGGCAAGATCGTGCCCTCACGCATCACCGCCGTATCCAACAAGAAACAACGCGAACTGAAGCAAGCGATCAAACGCGCGCGCTTTCTGGCCCTGTTGCCTTATGTCAATGACCGCGCTGGCGCATAAATCACGCCAATGCCCCCTAGGAGGAAATCATGATTGAAGTTATTTTGTTAGAACGCATCGAGCGTTTGGGCGCTATGGGTCAAACGGTCAAGGTTCGCCCTGGCTTTGCCCGCAACTATCTTTTGCCGCAGAAAAAAGCTTTGCGCGCTACAAAGATCAACCTTGAGCAATTCGAAAAACAACGCGCCGAACTTGAAGCCAAGAACGCCGCGCAACGTGGCGAAGCCGAAAAGTTGGCCGCCACGATGGGCGATCTGAAGGTTGTCATCATCCGTCAGGCCAGCGAAATGGGCATGCTGTACGGCTCTGTCACCGCGCGTGACGTGGCTGACGCCGCCAAAGAAGCCGGTAAGGCCATTGATCGTTTGATGGTTCAGATCGATACCCCCATCAAGGCCTTGGGCCTCTTCCCCATCAAGGTGAAGTTGCATCCCGAAGTCATGATCAAGGTAACGGTCAACGTCGCCCGCTCAATCGAGGAAGCCTCTGTCCAAGCCGAAAAAGGCATGGCGCTGATCAAGGCCGCGGCTAAGGAAGCCGCTGAAGAAGCAGAACGCGCCGTGATTGAGGCCATCGGCACAACCGATGTTCTTCCCGCCCCAGAAACAGTTGAAGGCGAAGAAACCCCCAAGGCCAAAAAGCCTCGTGCGAAAAAAGCCAAAACAGAAGAAGCGGCAGAATAAGTCCAGCCGCTTTCTTTAAGACGCCTAAAAAAACGCCGCTCTTTCCCATCAAAGGAAAGCGGCGTTTTTGTTAGCCCCTATTCCGATCCCGCAGGACACGCGCCTTATCGCGCTTCCAATCGCGGTCTTTAATCGCTTCGCGCTTGTCAGCTTTGTGTTTGCCCTTGGCAAGGCCCAACTCTACCTTGGCGATCCCACGCTTATTAAAATACAGGCCCAAAGGAACGATGGTCATGCCCTCACGCTTGACCGCGCCTAAAAGCTTATCCCTCTCTCGTTTATGGAGGAGTAAAACGCGAGGCCGATGTGTTTCATGTTGTAAATGCGTGCCCGCCTGCTGATATTCCGGAATATACGCATTGATAAGATAGAGACCACCCTCTTTGCCGCTGGCAAAGGCTTCTTGAATGCTGGCTTGCCCCAAACGAAGAACCTTAACTTCCGTTCCCGTTAGGATAATCCCCGCCTCAACCGTGTCCGTGATAAAATAATCATGACGGGCACGACGGTTCATCGCGACGTAGCGCTGCGCATTTAAACGATCGGATGCTTTGGGTTCGGTCATAGTTTTACGCAATTCAACTGTTATACCAACCACCCAATGAAAAGACACACGAGAACGTCTGGGCACGAACGAATTCCCTCCCCCTCGCGGGGAGGGATAGGGAGGGGGGAGAACGACTGAGCAGAGGCTTATGAAACATGCGCCTTCGCCAAGCTTCGCTCCCCCTCCCCTAACCCCTCCCGCAAGGGGAGGGGAATTCTGCCGCGCTTACCGAGATTTCCGTGAGTCAATTCATCGAGCCGTTGGTATTAGATGGGCATAAAAAACAAATACCCTGCTTGAGGGACGCTTGCAATGGTCTGTATAAAATTGTTTAGTGCGTCTTATGATTCTTGTCCGCCGCCTCAGCTTTCTTTTGTTAACCCTGCTGCTTCTTTGGCCATGCGATGCGCACGCCAAGAAAAAGAATGCGCCGCCTCCACCGCCCCTGACCTATCAAAGCGCTTTTTCGGCATTAGAAGAGGGCCGAACCGATCAAGCCCGCCAAATGATGGCGCGAGGCCACGATCCCATCTTAAATAAGGTTCTGCGCGGCCTGTTGATGGCGCAGCCCAATAACGATTATTCCTTTGATGAATTGGCTTCGTTTGTCACGAACAATCCGGACTGGCCCGGCCTTAAAGGCATCATGATGATCCTTGAGCAAAAGATACCGGCCAACGTCTCTGAATCGCAACTTGTGAACTGGTTCAACGCGCACCCCCCCCTTACGCCAACCGCGTTTTATCGCTCTATCGAATCGCTGCAAGCCTTAGGCCAAACCACCAAGGCGAGCGAGCTTGTCCGCGCCCGTTGGATTGAACGCAATTTTGGCAACGGCGATCAAACCGCTTTTTATGAGCGTTATGCGTCTTTGCTTTGCGTGGCCGACCATGAGGCGCGCCTTGACCGCCTGCTTTGGGAAAACGAGATAACGGCAGCACGCGCCATGTATCCCTATGTTGATGCGTCTCACAAAGCGCTGGCCGAGGCGCGGATCGCTTTAGCCAATCAAACAACCCGTGCCGAAACGATCATGGCGCAAGTGCCCGCCTCCCTACAAGAAGACGCAGGGTTGCTTTATGAGCGTGTGCGCTGGCGACGCAAGAACGACAACGATGACGGCGCTCTGGATCTTCTTTTAAAGGCGCCCAAAGATTTGGGTCAGCCAGAGAAATGGTGGGAAGAGCGCCATATCGTCATTCGTCGCCTGATAGAGGCCAAAAACTTTGCCATGGCTTATCGTCTTGCTGCCAGCCATGGTTTGACAACAGGATTCAACTTTGTTCAAGCCGAGTTTCTGGCCGGATGGCTGGCCTTACGCTTTTTGAATAAGCCTCACTTGGCTCATTCTCATTTCACAAACCTTTTAAAAGAATGCGTCACGCCCATTTCTCGCTCACGCGGTTATTACTGGTTGGGTCGCACCTATGAAGCCGCAGGACAAGCGGACGATGCGCAGCAAGCCTATGAAACGGCGGCAACGATCAACACCACTTTTTATGGGCAATTGGCTATCGCCAAGCTTTATCAACAACCCACCATTCGCGCTGCCAGCGAACCTGCTGTTCCTCCCGCCATTCGCTCACACTTTTTTGAACGCGATGTCGTTCGCGCCACCGAACGTCTTTATAAAATCGGCAAAACGGAACGCGCCCGCGTCTTCTTTAAAGCCATCACCGATTATGCCACGCAGCGCGTAGATTTCGCGTTGGCTTTGGATTTAGCCTATCAACTACAACGCCCCGATTGGGCCGTCAGCGCCGCCAAAGCCGCCAATCAAAAGAATTTCATCATCACAGGCGCGGCCTATCCCGTTTTGGCGATGGATATTCCCAAGCGGCCAGAGCTGGCGCTCACCCACGCTTTGATAAGACAGGAAAGCCAGTTCAAAGCCGATGCAGGAAGCCCCGTGGGCGCGCAAGGCTTGATGCAATTGATGCCTGCTACGGCCAAAGAAGTGGCCAGAAAGTTAGGCATGAAATACAGCCCCGCCCTCCTCTCTCATCCCGATTATAACGTGCGGCTTGGCACAACCTTTATCCAAAACCAGATTGATAATTTCGATGGCTCTTACGTTTTGGCCTTGGCGGGTTATAACGCGGGACCTCGCCGCGCAAGGGAATGGATGGACACCTATGGCGATCCTCGTACGCCCAATGTTGATCCCATCGACTGGATCGAGCTGATCCCCATCTACGAAACGCGCAACTACATCCAACGGATTATCGAGAACCTGCAATTCTATCGCGCCCGCCTGAACAACAGCCATGCGCCGCTGAAGATTCTTGAGGATTTAAAACGGTAGTCGTCCTACCCCGCCGCTAAGGCAACCAATTCTTCCAGCATTTTCTTAAGCCCCTCAAGGCGGCGCGTCATATCATCCCATGTTCGCAACAGGACGATCCTTTGATCAGGACGAACCTTGACCGTTCCCGCTTGCTTTGTGATCCACTGTATCAGTAAATCGGGACGCGCAAACTTGTCCTGATAAAAGCCGATAACCGCGCCCTTCGCGCCCGCATCCAGCTTGGCGATACCTGCCTTACGGCACAGTTGTTTGATCGCGACGGTTTGCAAAAGGTTTTCCACTTCGATGGGCAACGCGCCAAAACGATCCACCATCTCGGCCGCAATCGCCTCGCTGTCCTCGCCGCCCTCGGCCAAGCGGCGATAGAGGCCAAGACGCACGTTCAAATCCGTAACATAGGTTTCGGGGATCATCACCGAGAGACCGATGTTGATTTGCGGCGTCCAACGATCATCCGGTGCGTCTGCGTTGCCAGCTTCCATGCCACCACCAGCCTTGGCCGCCGCCACGGCATCCTCTAACATTTGCTGGTACAGCTCAATCCCGACCTCGCGGATATGACCCGACTGCTCCTCACCCAGCAGATTGCCCGTGCCGCGAATATCCATGTCATGACTGGCCAGCTGGAATCCCGCGCCGAGTTGATCCAATGTTGAAATAACCTCTAGCCGCTGCTGCGCTGTCGGTGAAAGCGGCGCACGCGGGCTATAGGTAAAATAGGCATAACCGCGCTGCTTGGCGCGTCCCACACGTCCGCGCAGCTGATACAACTGCGCAAGGCCGAACATATCGGCGCGATGCAAAATGATCGTGTTGGCGTTCGGGATATCAAGGCCGGATTCAATGATGTTCGTCGCCAGCAAAAGGTCATACTTGTTCGCATCAAACGCCGTCATAATATCGTCCAGCTCGCTGGCCCCCATGCGGCCATGCGCGGCAATCATCTTAAGCTCTGGCACAAGCTCGCGCAGCTCTGCCGACAGCGCGGCGATATCCTCTATGCGTGGGCAAACGTAAAAGCTCTGCCCGCCGCGATAATGCTCACGCATCAAGGCCTCGCGGATCACCATCGGATCGTAAGGCAGGACATAGGTGCTGACCGCCAAGCGATCCACGGGCGGCGTGGTGATAAGGCTAAGTTCGCGCACGCCCGTCAGCGCAAGTTGCAACGTGCGTGGAATGGGCGTGGCCGTAAGCGTGAGGACGTGAACGTTGGCGCGAAGCTCTTTCAACTGCTCCTTTTGCTTCACGCCAAAATGTTGCTCTTCGTCAATAATAACAAGACCGAGGCGCTGAAACTTCAACTCTTTGCTAAGGATCGCATGCGTGCCGACGACGATATCAACCTGACCTTTGTTCAGCTGTTCCTTGGCCTCTTTGGCCTCCTTGATCGTCACCATGCGCGAAAGCTGCGCGATGCGAACAGGAAAACCAGCGAAGCGCTGCACAAAGTTTTGATAATGCTGCCGCGCCAAAAGCGTCGTTGGCACAACCACCGCAACCTGCAAGCCCGCCTGCACAACGGCAAAGGCAGCGCGAAGCGCGACTTCGGTTTTACCAAAACCAACATCGCCGCACACCAAACGATCCATCGGCTTGCCGCTGGACAAATCGTCCAAAACAGCCTGAATGGATTGTTCCTGATCGTCCGTTTCGTTATAGGGGAAACGCGCCGCGAATTCTTGATAACCGCCGTCATGAATCTCAACCACCTCGCCTGCTTTAAGCTGACGCTCAGCCGCGATTTTCAAAAGACCATCGGCAATATCAAGAAGGCGTTTTTTAACGCGAGCCTTACGCGCCTGCCAAGCCACGCCGCCCAGCTTGTCCAGAACCGCGCCAGCCTGCGCCGAAGCATAGCGCGAGAGAACATCAAGATTCTCAACAGGCACAAATAACTTATCGCCACCATCGTAAATCAAGCGAATGCAATCATGCGCCGCGCCAAGCGCCGTAATAACCTCTAACCCTTCATAGCGGCCAATGCCGTGTTCGCCATGCACAACAAAATCGCCAATCTCAAGGCTACCAAGCTCTAGCTGGAACTGCGCGGAGGCTTTCTTTTTGCGGGTCTGGCGCACAAGGCGGTCGCCCAGAATATCCTGCTCGGTCATAAGCGCAAGATCGGGCGCGATAAAGCCATGCTCCAGCCCCAGCACCACAAGCGCGATGAGCTTGGGATCCAGCTTCCGCGCTTCGTCCCAATTTTTGGCAAGCGTTGTGGCATCGATCCCATGCGCCCGGAAAAGCGCCGTGAGGCGATCGGCAGAGCCTTGAGAATAACACGCAATGGCAACACGCTTATTCGCCGCTTGATGATGCGCGGCATAGGCTTTTATTTCTTCATAAAGAACGGTGCTTTGCGGCTTGGCTCGCGCATCGGCAAAATCGCGGCCACGGGAGGCGGAAGCGTTGAGGGATTGCGCGTCCAGTCTCGCAGCAAGCGCGGTAGAGTCCCCTCCCCCTTGCGGGGAGGGA
>DYDA01000028.1:8325-27299 GCA_020718105.1 Micavibrio sp.
AAACCCGAAAGTTGTTTTCCCCGTCGTTCTCCCCCCTCCCCTGCGCCTATCGCTTCGCGATAATCGCTCCCCTCCCCGCAAGGGGGAGGGGTAATAGCCGCCGTATTTCCCTCCACAAACACCGACAACAACCCAACGGCGTGCGAAGTAAGCGCGGCATCAATGTCATCCACCGAAAAATACAGCCGCGCCACAGGCACAGGCTTATACGTCACGGCATTCTTATCTTTGCCACGTTTGGCGGCTTCCAAAAGAGCCACGCGCGCGCGATAAAAATCATCCACTTGCGCGGCACGCGCTTTGATCGAGTCAAACGCTTGCGGATCAAAGAAAACAGGAGCCATCGGCACATAATCCAAAAGCCCCACAAGGCGCGGATAAAACAGCGGCATCCAATGCTCGGTTCCCGGAAATTTCTGGCCCGCCGACACCGCCGTATAAAGCGGATCGTTATCCGACGACACGCCAAACAGCTCACGGTAGCCGCTGCGGAAGCTTGCAATGCTGCGCTCATCCAACATAACTTCCGAGGTAGGTTCTAACGAAACCTTGTCAGCTTTCTCCGTCGTGATTTGCGTGAGGGGGTCGAAAAAGCGCAAGGTCTCCAGCTCATCGCCGAAGAAATCAAGGCGCACAGGCTGGTCGTAGCCCGTAGGATACAGATCAACGATCCCGCCACGCACGGCGAACGCGCCAACCTCGCGCACTGTCCCCGCCTTATGATACCCGCTCGCTATTAAAAGGCGCGTGAGTTTCTCAAGCGGCATCGCCTCTCCCACAGTAAGAGACAAACAGGTGTCCTTCAAAACTTCGGGGGGAAGAACCCGTTGCGTCAACGCGTTCACGGTGGTCAGCAACACCGCTGGTTTTTTAAAAGGCTTCGCCAAACGCCCCAGCGCCGTCAGCCTTTGCCCCACAATATCCGCATGAGGCGATATCCGGTCATAGGGCAAACAATCCCACGCGGGGAAGCTCACCACCTCAACATGCGAGGCGAAAAAGGCCAATGCCTCGGCCATCACAGCCGCTTGCACATCATCAAGCGCTACATGAACGACAGGGTTGCCCACGCAGCGCAAGGCAACCTCGGCCACCACGCGGGCATCATGCCCTGCAGGCGCGCCGCCAATGCGCACGCGGCATGGCTGGGATGGATTAAAGGAGGAGGTGAACATTGGTTAACTTTTTAAGGATCCAGGAAGTGAAGATATAGAGAAATCTATCGCAAGCTGCTAGTCTAACCTTATGCGCCCAGTCATCCTTTTTCCCTTATTTGCGCCGCTGACGACCCTAAAGGGCGTGGGGGTCAAGCTTGCGCCGCTGTATGAGCGGCTATGCGGGTCAAAAATTGTCGGTGTTCTATGGCATTTGCCTATCGGCGTGATTGATCGCACCTATGCGCCTAAGTTGAAACACGCGCAGCAAGGCCGCGTCGCGACGCTGACCCTGACCGTGGCCGAACACGTTCCCAATAAACAAAAAGGCAAGCCCTACCGCATTATCTGCACTGACGGCAGCGACGATATCACGCTCACCTACTTCACGGCCAAGGGCGATTACCTGACCAAGCTTTATCCCACCAACGTGCCGCTGGTCGTTAGTGGCAATCTGGAGCGGTTCGGGCGCGGCTGGACGATGAGGCATCCTGATTACGCCCTGCCAGCCTCACGCCTAGGCGAAATCCCGAAGTTTGAGCCTGTCTATCCGCTGACCGAAGGCCTAAGCCGCAAGATGGTGCATAAGGTCGCGCAGCAGGCGCTTGACCGCCTGCCCGACTTGCCCGAATGGAACGATGCGCCGCTGATGAAGCGCGAAGGTTGGCCGACATGGAAAGCGGCGTTGGTGGAGGTGCATTGCCCTAACACCTCCCCCCTTGCGGGGGAGGAAAGTTTTTCTTGGGCTTGCGACAGCAAGTCCTTAGAAAAACTAGGTGGGGGGTCAAAACCCGCACCTTCCATTGACCCCCCACCTGCAAAATCTAAGGCCTTGCTAACGCAAGACCAAGATTTTGCTTCCTCCCCCGCAAGGGGGGAGGTGTTAGCCCATCGTCGCCTTGCGTATGACGAATTGCTGGCCGATCAACTGGCGCTGGCCATTATTCGCCGCCATCATCGCCAAGCCGGAGGCCGCGCTTTTTCTGGCACAAAAAAGCTGCAGGATAAACTCACCGCCACCCTACCCTTTACGCTGACGGACGGACAACACAACGCGATCCAGGAAATCGGTGAGGACATGGCCGCCCCGCGCCGCATGCTGCGCCTTTTGCAAGGCGATGTCGGTTCGGGCAAAACCATCGTCGCGCTGATGGCGATGCTGCAAGCCGTGGAATCAGGCGCGCAGGCCGCCCTCATGGTTCCGACAGAGATTCTTGCGCGGCAGCATTATGAACGATTGCAAGAATTTCTAAAACCGCTGGGCGTTTCCATTGGCCTTTTGGTTGGCAAAGGGCGCGGTAAGGAACGGAAAGAAACCCTCGCAGGATTGGAAGATGGTAGCCTGCCTCTTGTCGTCGGCACGCATGCGCTGTTTCAAAACGAGGTCACCTTCGCCAATCTAGGCCTTGTCGTCATGGACGAACAGCATCGCTTTGGCGTGCATCAACGCTTGCAACTCTCCGAGAAAGGGCAAGGCGTCGATATCCTTGTGATGACCGCCACGCCTATTCCGCGCACGCTCACCCTCACCGCTTTTGGTGACATGGATGTCTCGCGCCTTATGAAAAAACCAGCAGGACGGCAGCCCATCGATACGCGCCTGATCGACATGACGCGCCTTGACGAAGTGATCGCAGGCGTAGGCCGCCAGTTGGTCAAAGGCGCGCAGGCCTATTGGGTTTGCCCGCTGATTGAGGAATCCGAAAAAAGTGATTTGGCCGCCGCAACGCAGCGGGCAGAGCTTCTCGCCAAGCATTTTGGCGCGGGCAAAGTCAGCCTTGTCCATGGGCGCCTCTCTTCCGAGGCCAAGGAAAACGTCATGGCGGCCTTTGCGGCTGGCAACATCAAACTGCTGGTCGCCACCACAGTGATCGAGGTCGGCGTGGATGTGCCCACAGCCTCGCTGATGATCGTTGAGCACAGTGAGCGCTTTGGCCTTGCGCAGCTGCATCAACTGCGGGGGCGCATCGGGCGGGGGGCGGATAAATCCACTTGCCTTCTTATGTACCAAGCGCCGTTGGGCGCAATCGCCAAGGCTCGGCTTAAAATGATGCGCGAGACTGAGGACGGCTTTGTGATTGCTGAGGAAGATTTGCGCCTACGCGGTCCGGGCGAGCTTTTAGGTACACGCCAAAGCGGCCTACCAGAATTTCGCATGGCCGACCTTGCCCGCGACCGCGATTTACTGGCCATCGCGCATGATGATGCCAAGGTTGTTTTGGCTCAAGATACAGAATTACGCACACCACGCGGCAAAGCCTTACGCATCCTGCTTTATTTGTTCGAAAAAGATGCAGCGGTTAGGCTTTTCCGGTCAGGATAACCTGATACAATGCATTGAATTTTCCAAAAAAAAGGATTACGATTCGTTCACCTTTTTTTTCAAGGAGTCGGCGCATGCGTTTTCTCACGTTCACATTATCTTTCCTTCTTATGCTCGCCGCGCACCCCGCGATGAGCGGTACGGTTCTTCTTCCCGATGATGATAACAGTGGTTCGACTCCCGTTAATCTTGGCCTTCTTCCGACGGTTGCCTCTCCGATCGCGCCGTCTTCCCCCACAACGCCAACGCCCCCCCGATCCTATAATTTGCAAAATATGCCTCAAGACCCTTCTGCTTTGGCCAAAATACAGGAAACAATCCTGAAACAATGGGGCGGCAGAGTCGAAAACATCAAAAGCACTTCAGATGTTCAAGAGATTATAAGTCGGCTAACGCCTGAACAAAGGAAGATGTTTCAAGCCAATACCAATATCAACGTCGTTGCCAAAGGGCCTGTAACCATTACCCCCGGAGGTCATGTTGCGCCGGAAGCTAAAACAGAAGAACAACTCGCCACCGAAAAAATACTCGGCAAGGAAGCGACTCTACAATCACGCCCCAAATCAAACATGATGGTCTTTGCCGAAGAAGTAAGAAAGAAGATAGAAGAGCAAAGAAAAGGAAAGCCAAGGCCACCTCTCTTTCTGAATGAACTTGAACCAGATGACCTTGACGAAAGCGCTTATACCTCCGCCCTGTCCGTAAGCGTAGCGCCAGCCTATTTGTGGGGAGAAAACGATGTTCGTTTGCTGGAAAGAACGTTAGGCTATAACGCCAAAACCATTCCCCAGAATTGTCAAATAAGGCTTGATGCCACGGTGAAGACATCTGATGCGTCAGCGCCTTATTCAAAACAAATTTTTTCAGGCCAGCAAAAAGCGATCAAATATAATGGGGCCTTTCAACAGGCGTCTTTCAAAGCACGCGCCATTTGCTTTCCGCCGAAAGAGCTTCCAGAGAATGCAGGTATTATTACGCGATCAGGTGATAAATATTCTATTCTTCTTATGGGTGACCCAAGTTGCGCACCAGAAAAGAAATCGACCTACGCCACTGTAGGGGCACTTTCTGTGCAGTATGTTGGGAATGGCAATGTAACCTGTCATTTTCAATAACAGCCGTCAGGCTTTAATCGCAAGGGAAACTAATCGGCCATCGGGATCGTATGGCGGGCAAAAAGAGCTTGCAGCTCACCGTTTTCCAGCATTTGCCGCATAACATCATTGCCGCCGACGAATTGGCTTTTTACATAAAGCTGGGGCAACGTCGGCCAGCGACTAAAGTCCTTGATCGCAAGGCGCACGCTGGGATCCACCGTCACGTCAATGGCTTTATAACGCACGCCCAAAAGCCCAAGAATCTGCGCGGCCTGAGCCGAAGGCCCGCATAAAGGAAACACAGGCGTGCCATTCATAAACAAAACAACGAGGTCAGAGTCCACCTCGGCTTGAATGCGGTCAAGAACAGAGGGATCAATAAGGCGTTGCATTCTTTCATCGGGCGATTGGGTCATCACTTTGCCCTCTCGTCTATAATGGTCGTCAGCGTCATGCCTTTAAGCAAGCCGCCCACGCGCCCCTGAAGCGCCGTGAAAATCATGCGATGCTGATCGGCCAGCGACATATCCTGAAAAGCTGCGCTTTGCACCGTGACCGCATAATGATCGCCATCGCCGCGCAAATCCTGCACCTCCACCCGCGCATCGGGTAGAGCCTCGGCAATCAGTTGGATGATTTCATCGGCTTGCATCATCGTTTACCAACCAGCCTCCTTGGACGCTTCGCTAAGAGGTTCTTTTTTCGCAGCAAGAATGGATTCATGCACACCAGAAATTGAATTTAAATAATCCGTTTCATCGGGAAAATCCAAACCCAGTTTCTCGGCACCATCATTTTCCGTATCAGTCATAACACTCTCCATACTGCAAACTAACTTACCTCCCCCCTTGCGGGGGAGGACATGAAAACTTAGGTTTATGCCGTAGCGCCAGCGCAGGCATAGGCCTTAGTTTTCATAGGTGGGGGGTCAAACCCCGCGCCGTCCCATTATGACCCCCTACCTGAAAAAACTAATGACTTGCTAACGCAAGCCAAAGTTTTTTCTTCCTCCCCCGCAAGGGGGGAGGCGAAGAAAGAAAGCCTAATCCCCAAACTCTACTTCCTGAATTCTAACCTCTTCACCCTTCCATATAGTCGGGCAGGAAGCTTTCGTGAAGATCACGCAACCATGCAAGGTCAACGGCCTCGCTGCCAAGAACGACTTTATCGCCACCTGTTAGGCCAAGGAGCATACACGGCACGCCAGACTCCTCACACTTCACCAGCAAGGCATCGGGATCATGGGTCGTCACGACGTAACGCGCCTGATCCTCACCAAACCAGAATCCTGCATCCGTCGCAGGTGCGTCAACTTTACAGCCTATATCCCCCGCCAAAGCCATCTCGGCCAGCGCAATCAGAAGGCCTCCATCAGACACATCATGACAAGCGGTAATCTCGCCATCCTCAATCAGCTGGCGGATCAACTTGCCGTGGCGGCGCTCTGCCGTCAGGTTCACGGGCGGTGGTGCGCCCTCTTCCTTCCCGTAGATTTCACGCAGGTAAAGCGACTGGCCGACATGCCCCTTCGTCTCACCGATTAGAAGGATGCTCTCGCCCTCGCCCTTAAAGGCAACCGTCATCATCTTGGCCACGTCAGGCATAAGGCCGACGCCGCCAATGGCGGGCGCGGGCAAGATCGGCTGGCCATTCGTTTCGTTGTAAAGAGAGCAATTGCCCGACACGATGGGATAATCAAGCGCAATGCACGCTTCCTTCATCCCCTCGCATGCGCCGACGAATTGCCCCATGATGCGCGGCTTTTCAGGATTGCCAAAGTTCATGTTGTCGGTAATCGCGAGAGGCTTCGCGCCGACGGCAGAGATATTGCGGTACGTCTCGGCCACCGCTTGCTTGCCGCCCATAACGGGATCGGCGGCGCAATAGCGCGGCGAGCAATCGACACACATCGCAAGGCCTTTTTTGGTTCCTTCAATACGCACCACGGCGGCATCGCCGCCCGAAGACTGCGCCGTATTCGTGCCGACATGGCAATCGTACTGCTCCCAAATCCAACGGCGTGAGCAGAGGTCAGGCGTCGCGATCATCGTCTTCAAAACCGAAAGAGGCGTCTGCCCCGCAGGGAAAGGATAATCCGCCGCGCTCAACATGGCTTGCGCGGGCGTAGCCTCATAAGGGCGGTTATAGACGGGCGATTCCTCCACCAAAGGATCAACCTTAATGTCCACTTCCGTTTTGCCATGACGCAGGCACACGATGCGCCCCGTGTCCGTCAGCTTGCCAATGACCGAGTAATCCAACTCCCACTTCTTAAAAATGTCCTCGGCTTCTTTTTCATGGCCGGGTTGAAGGACAAAGAGCATACGCTCTTGGCTTTCCGACAGCATAATCTCATACGCGCTCATACCTTCTTCGCGCAGGGGAACCTTATCAAGGTCAAGCTCAATCCCAAGGCCACCCTTAGACGCCATCTCAACAGCCGAGGACGTCAGCCCCGCCGCACCCATGTCCTGAATCGCCACCACGGCCTCGGTGTTCATCAGCTCAAGGCACGCTTCGATCAAAAGCTTTTCGGTGAACGGATCGCCGACCTGCACCGTGGGGCGCTGGCTTTCCGCGTTTGCGTTGAACTCGCCCGATGCCATCGTCGCGCCTTTGATGCCATCGCGCCCTGTTTTCGATCCGACATAGACAACCGCGTTGCCAATGCCCGCCGCCGCCGAGGTAAAGATGCGCTTAGCATCCGCAAGGCCAACCGTCATCGCGTTGACAAGATTGTTGCCGTTATAGCTGGCATGGAAATTCGTCTCGCCGCCCACGGTGGGCACGCCCACGCAGTTGCCATAGCCGCCAATGCCCGCCACAACGCCCGCCACGAGCGAGCGAGTCTTGGGATGATCCACAGAGCCAAAGCGCAAGGCATTCAGGTTCGCAATCGGGCGAGAGCCCATCGTGAACACGTCGCGCAAGATACCACCCACGCCCGTCGCCGCGCCCTGATAGGGTTCGATATAGGACGGATGGTTATGGCTCTCCATCTTAAAGACTGCCGCTTGACCGTCGCCAATATCAATAACGCCCGCGTTTTCGCCAGGCCCCATGATGACCTGCGGCCCCGTGGTTGGCAGCGTTTTCAGCCACACGCGCGTGGATTTGTAGGAGCAATGCTCTGACCACATCGCGGCAACGACGCCAAACTCGGCCTCGGTCGGCTCCCGCCCCAACACTTTCAGGAGAACCGCGTATTCATCACGCGCCATGTTGTGCTCGGCGATAAGCTTGTCAATTTCGGGGCTGATGGTCATTCTTGTTTTCCTTGTGTTGGCATTTCTTGTTTTTTCATTCTCTCACTTCGTCATCGCGAGGGGCGAAGCCCCGTGGCGATCCATCTCCTGAACTTTCAACCATCGTCCTCATTTGTCTTTCAGGAGATGGATTGCCGCGTCGGCCTCCGGCCTCCTCGCAATGACAAAGTGGAAAGGTCATTGCGTTAGTCTTGTTGTGTCATTTGATAAAAAAAACCTTTCACTCAGCATAGGGTTTGGCAACGCGCAGAACTTTATCGGCAGTAAGGCCGTTGACCGTTAGAATCTTCTCAATCACGCCTGAATCAAGGTAATAGGTCAAGGTTGTGTTTATTTTAGAACGCAATCTATCCTCTCCAATGGGAAGGGGGATTGTCTCGCCTAGAGCTTGAAGGGGAGACCCTAAAACACGTTTAATTTTGCCTTGATTGTTTTTCACAAAATCATAGGCCGACGACGCATTAAACACGGCAGCATCTGCCTTCCCCATCTCAACATTCATCAAAATCTCAGTATCAGATGAAAGCTCTGGCAAAGAATAACGTTTCGCCTTTGGAAACTCAGCCTCGGTTATGGTCGCTCCCATATAGCCATCTTGCGTCACAAGCGTTATATGCTCGTCATTCAATTTCTGATAGGCGTTATCGAAACGAACATCCCCCGCACGGACGTAAAGATAAAAGACTTCATAAACAAAGGGGATCGAGAAATCACTAACTGCTGCACGTTCTGGTGAAGCCCCAGTAGGCGAACACACCAGATCATAGCGTCCCGTTTTAAATCCTTCAAACCGACTAGAAATGCCAACTTCTTCAGCCCAATCAACCTTGACCGCCCAATCCTTGCCTATCCGCTCCATCAAATCATAAAAAACACCTGATAATTTCCCTGTATTCACATCGCGATTCATGTAGGGAAACCAAATAAAATACCCGCACCGGATTGTCCGCGTCCGCATAATCCGGTCATAGGTGGATTCTTTGACGGCTGATTGTGAAGCGGGGGAATTCCCACGATCAGCAACCCGCATGGTTCCATAAGACGCCACCACGGCGATCAGAGCCATCATCAAAACGGACGAAAACTTATTCACGCTGCTGGCCTTTCTTGTGGTGTCATTTCTTGTTTTTCCTCTTTAACTCATTCACACTCCAACCACCCTCCCCTTGCGGGAGGGTCGAAAACGCGTCAGCGTTTTCGGGGAGGGGTCAATGTTCGAAAACCGTGTACCCTCTCTCTCGCTTCATGCCTGATCGTTTCCGCTACAGCGTCCACACCACGCAAAACATCATCGTTGCTGAACCTTATAACCCTGTAACCCAAACCCTCAATAAACGCCTGCCTCACCTTATCCAGCTTATCCGTTCCGTCATGGGATAAACCATCAATTTCAACAACCAGTTTCGCTGACAAACACACAAAATCGACAACATAGTGTGATAGAGGGTGTTGAAACCGAAACTTGATCTCCTTTTGCTCTGGATGTTCTCTTAAAACCTTCCACAAAACTCGCTCTATCATCGATCCTGTCTGGCGAAGCCCTTTGGCTCGCTTAACAATATCCTCGCCATTTTTGTGTTTGGCGTTTTCCACAGCTTGACCCCTCCCCGAAATTGCTACGCAATTTCGACCCTCCCGCAAGGGGAGGGTGATTATATCTCCCCCTCACCCCACGGCCTTCAGCAAACTTTCAAACACTTTGATCCCGTCGGTGCAGCCGTGCAAAGGCTCGGCCACGCGTTCAGGGTGAGGCATCATGCCCAGCACATTGCCTTTTTCGTTCATGATCCCTGCGATATCGTTCATGGAGCCGTTAGGATTATCGATATAGCGAAACACCACGCGGCCCTCGCCTTCCAACTTCTTGATCGTCTCGGCCTCGGCAAAGTAATTGCCCTCGCCATGCGCGACAGGAATGGCCACAGTCTGCCCCTGCTCATAACCCTTCGTAAAATCGGTGGTGTTATTCTCCACCTTCAACCGCACAGAGCGGCATACGAACTTCAAACTTTCATTACGGAGCAAAACGCCCGGCACAAGGCCAGACTCGCACAAAATCTGAAAGCCATTGCAAATACCGATCACGCGCACGCCTTTTTGCGCCCGTGCCACAACCTCGCGCATCACGGGGGAGTGCGCGGCCATCGCGCCCGTGCGCAGATAGTCGCCGTAAGAAAAACCACCTGGCAAAACGATCAGATCGACATCGGGCATAGAGGCATCGCCATGCCATGCCATATGGGGCTTTTGCCCCGTGGCCAGCTCAAGCGCTCGCGCGGCGTCACGATCACAGTTTGAACCCGGAAATACAACGACAGCAGCCTTCATCAGTGCCTACCTATCATGAGAATCAAGAAAAAAGAGAATGTTAGAGAAATCTATAGAGCCACAGCCGCCTACGCAAGGCTTGAGCATCACGATTCTTGACGCAAGAGGCTTTTACAGTTCATAACCAAGGCATCTCTTTAACCCCATTGAAGCCCTTATGTCCCGTCTTTCCAGCGCCGAACACATGAGCCTGACCGACAAGTTCCGATTAATCAATTGGGGACTTGTAGTGCTTATCGCCCTTATCGGCCTGACGGGCATCGCCCTCCTCTATTCCTCTGGCGGAAAAAGCTGGGAGCCTTGGGCCGCCCCCCAAGCCATCCGCTTTGCCTTGGGCTTTTGCCTGATGCTAGGCTTGGCGCTGGTCGATATTCGGTTTTGGCTACGCGCCGCCTATCCCCTTTTTGGCTTTATGTTCTTTTTGCTGATCGTCGTTGAGATTATGGGGCATGTCGGCATGGGGGCGCAGCGGTGGATCAACCTTGGGTTCTTCGTCCTGCAACCCTCCGAATTGATGAAAATCACCCTTGTCCTCGCGCTGGCCAAGTATTTTCATTCCCTAGAGCTGGATGAAATGGGGCGTCCCGCCATGCTCGTGCCGCCTTTGCTTATGGTTATGGCGCCTGTTGGCCTTGTCCTTTTACAACCTAACCTTGGCACGGCCATGTTGCTGACATTGGCTAGCGGCGCGCTCTTTTTCGTCGCGGGCGTAAGATGGTGGAAATTCTTGATTGTGATCGCATTGACAGCTCTTGTTTTGCCTTACGCTTGGCATCATCTGCATGATTATCAAAAAGACCGCCTTCTCACCTTTATTCATCCCGATTCTGATCCTCTAGGCACGGGCTATAACATCATCCAATCCAAAATCGCGCTAGGCTCTGGTGGCGTGTTTGGCAAAGGATTTGGCATGGGAAGTCAAAGCCAGCTGCAATTCCTGCCTGAAAAGCATACCGATTTCATTTTTGTCGTGCTGGCCGAAGAATTCGGCATGATCGGCGCGGTGACTCTGTTAGCGCTTTATTTCTTGCTACTGGTGTATGGGGTGATGATCGCCCTGACAAGCCGCAGCCAATTCGCCCGCCTGACCGCCTTTGGCCTCACGACAAGCTTTTTCCTTTATGTCTTCGTCAATGTCGCGATGGTCACGGGTCTTATTCCCGTTGTCGGCATTCCTTTGCCGCTCGTTTCCTATGGCGGAACAGCCATGATGACCCTGCTGATCGGATGTGGTGTTCTTTTGAGCATTTCGGTTCATCGAGACATCCGAATCTCACGGACGGGAATCACCGAGCTTTAAAAAAAATAAGAGCCCACTACCCAAAAACAGCAAGTTCTTACCCCTAATAGGTATTTTTGCTTCATTTTCATTGCCTTAGCGGAAAAAAAGAGTGATGAAAGTTTTTTCACTTTCCGTTTTTTAGTTTATTCTATTCACAAGAGCGTTGTTGATGACTTCATCGATAACAGAAAACATAAAAAGGAAAAAACGTGCTTGTAGAATTATCACCCAATGCTTACCTCGCCCTCTGCGGTCTTGTCCGTGATGCGCTTGAGGTTGACAGCGACGCCAACGGCCTTTTAGAAAAAGTAGCCGAGGAGTTGATGGGCGCCATGGCAGGGGGTATGATTTCCTCCGAACTTGCAGAAAGCCCTCACCAACTTGAAGCCCTGCGGCGCGGTGGCTTTTTGAAAAGGTAAGAAACACACAAGGAACACTTGACAGGAAATATCCCTTTCTTTAGGACATTAGATCATGATGAAAAAATCAGAAAAAGAACCGCCCCACTGGATTGAAAATCTGAAGGCTCTTATGACCGCCAGAAACCTCAACCCTCGGCGTCTGTCGATCCGCTCAGGATTAAACGCAACAGCTGTGCGCGATATGCTGGATGGCCGCGCCCGCTATCCTCGTTATGACACCATCGAGGCCTTGGCGCGTTCCTTAGAAGTCACGCCAGCGCAGCTTATGGGGGGCAGCCCTCTTGCCGATGGCTCGGCGGGCGGCGATCCCATGGCGCAAGAAGATTTGAACTTGCTGACGGAAATCATTGCGCGTCTTCAAGAAACAGCGGAAGAGCAAAAGCAGCCTCTCAAACCACGTGATTTCGCGGCGATGGCGACCACGATTTTCCGCACCATCAAAGAAAAACCAGCGTTTAAAAATCCTCGCGCCGATATTACGCCGACGATCAATCAACTGGTAACGTATGACGCTTTGCGTCGCAAATCGGGAAGCAAGAGCTAATCGTTTATTGGGTTTGGTCGTGTTTATAGGTAAGGTGACGGCAATAAAAAGACGAGTCGATATTTGTCCCATTCTTTTTGAAAGGATAAACATTATGAGCGACGATAGTGATAAAATTATTTATTTAGCCCATGAAATGTTAAGGCAAACAACAAGCCATGACACGCCCGCTTATCAAAACAGCGGGGCTGTAAAAAACGAAGGCAGCTTTGATAAAAAAACACTGAAAGCCGTCTGCATCACCGCCGCTTGCGCCGCTATCGGCAGCGTTGCTTTAACGCAGTATATCGGGGAGACGCATAACCCCATCACACGCTATGAACGCGTGGAGCTTGACGCCCTCGTTTTCTATACAGCGCGGCAAGAAAAAATCAACGAACAACTGCTACGCCAACAACTGCAAGACGTGCTTGCGCTTTCTTCGCTGCAAGACTTATCGAAGAAAGATTATCGGCGCATTCGCAATTATCTGTGGCAGCGCATTCAACGATAAAGTCCGTTTGTCGCGCTTAAGCGGCCTCGGCCTCGTCTTCGTTTTTTTGAGCCGCAGCTTGGGCAACTTGATTCATAAGGGCAGAAAGCCACTCTTCCAGAGCGGCGCCCTTGGCTGTCAAAACAGAGCCATCAACACACAAGGCTTCTTCGCAAACAACCATTTGAGCCGCCGTTAGCGCTTCCAGAATTTCAGGGCTCGCCGCCACCGAAAGGCCTGCGCTTTTCGCTGATACCGTCAAAAGATCAACCCCCGCGCCGATGGCCGCGAGAGGTTTACCCGCTTCAAGAAAATGATTGATGATACGACGTGTGTGCAAATTAGCCTTTAACTTGGCCACGCCGCGCTCTCCGCCAACCAAAACCAAAAGATCATAATCAGACCCCATCGCCGTTGAGATCGATTCATCAACGGTAAAATAATGGCCCCATGTTGAATCTTGCCATCCATTGACCAAGCCCTGTTCAGGCGCAATCATCTTGTAGGTCAGCTTTTCCTTGGTCATAGCCCGTTGAACAGCCGTGATGTGGTTTTCATCAAACCCATTGGCGACAAGGATAGCAATGCTTGGAGAGGCAAGCGATAAGGTCATATGATACAGCTCCTATAATGGTTATTATGAACAAAAAGGGGCGGCTGAAAGAAGGCCGCTGGTGGGGGATCCCATCCCTCATTTTGATGATGAAACCTTATGACATATTCTTAATGAAAAAAGAAAGCCTTGTTTTTGCTTTCATCACGCCTAAATGACTACAAAAAGACTATTTTTTCATATTGTTGCCTTTTAAGCCTCCAATAGCCCATAAACCAAAAAATCTTTTAAAAACAGGAATAAGCTGCCCCAAGCAATGGCCACACTTTCCTTGGTTTATTTCGCTAATGCAACATGAAACGGTTGATATTTATGATTTTTTTAGAAAAGGGGAACATTCTTAAAGAGAATTTATCTCTTTCTATGGTAAAAATAGAGCATGAGAGTCTGGGATGCCGAAGACAGCCGCACGGCGGCAACGAGCCTTGTTCTTGAGCAGGATTTCATTCTGCGCATTCGCCGTTTGCATCGCCTGAACTCGCCCCATCTTATCGCCAACATCCTTTTATCGACCATTCCCGAAGATTACAGCGGGCGAGGCCTGATTAAAGATGCGCAGCGTCGCCTTCAAGCCTTGGCCGTTGCCCAAAAGGGAACCTATGCCGAGATGTCAAACGGCGACGTTTTCCTAATTTGGCCAGCCACAATGCTCGCGAAATCGTTTCCGCATCAAGCCATGATGGTGACTTTGCCCAACGGCATTGCGCCGGAGGACGCATCAAAGTTCTCCATTCTCTTTAACCTGCCGCAAGACTATGCGTTGCTGCGAGAGCGCGCCAATCACTACGTCAATGAATCGCGCACAGGCGACGGGAATGAGGATGAAAATTCTCCGGCGCGCCTCTTGCAAAGCGAAGCCGCGCGCGGCGCGTTGACGGCATGGAGCGTTGACCTTATCGACCGCCTTGTGAAAGAGGTTGATCTCTGTCCCTTTATTCGATCCCAATCTATTTATGAGGTTCAAAGAGATCACAGCTGGAAGTCTTTGTTCGATGAGTCTTTTATCGGCCTTGAAGAAGTCAAACAGCGCTTCTTCCCCCACATTGATGCCGAGCAACCACGCCATCTGTTTTTGGATCTCTGCCATGTTTTGGACAGAAGCTTGCTTCAAGCCTTGACCATCAATTACGATTCCATCAGCGGCATGAACCTAAGCCTTAATCTGTCGTTACAGACGATTTTGGGCATCGATTTTGCGCAATTCACGCATCGCATTCCACGTTCCGCTCGATCAAGAATAGGGTTTGAAGTTCACTGCGGCGATTTGCTGCAAGACTTTACCCAAACCCTCAGCGCTTTAGAAACGCTGCATCAGGAAGGCTATATCGTTAGCATCGACGGCGTCACGCCCGACATGATCGGGTTTTTCAACTTCACGCGACTGAACATTGATTTCATCAAAATCAAAGCCTCTCGCGATTATGCCGTTTCTTTAAAATACCCTCTTATTCGCGAAGCGATCATGCATGCGCCGCGTGAGAAGATTATTTTCTATCACTGCGACAGCGATCAAACCTTGAAAGCGGGTATCGAACTGGGCATCACCAAATTCCAAGGCTGGCTGATTGACGACTACGCCCGCAAATGGCGGCGCGGTTAGCTTTTTAGTTTCTCAAAACTTGACTTATTTGGGGTATAGAAAAACCCTTTAGAATCAACGAATCTTGCATTTTTCGAGGCCGTACGTCGAGCAGAAGGCTACTGAGAGACGCTTTTCGAGTCTGTTTGAGAGCTTTAACCATATAAGTCTATGAAATAGAACGATTCTGGCGAAATCGATGACCTCATGTATCCCATTGAAAACAAACACTTTTCTGAATCATCTTTTTGCGGAAGCTAAATTCCATGAAGTTTGCCCTTTTTCCTCCACTTACGTTCTCTCGTTTCTATGAAGACCTTTTTGAAAGATGGCTCCTAGGATGAGCCGCACGATAGGTTGCGGCAAGCTGGGCAGACTCGATGCGCGTGTAAAGCTGCGTGGTGGAAAGTGAGCTATGCCCCAACAGCTCTTGCAAAGAGCGCAAGTCAGCGCCAGAGGCCAGCAAATGCGTTGCAAAACTATGCCGCAAAGCGTGAGGCGTAACGGTGGACGGAAGCCCCAAATCGCGCCGAAGGCAACGCAGCGCCCTTTGCGCCACGCCTGCGTTAAGAACCTCTCCGCGTACGCCAACAAAAACGGGAGTCTTTCCCGATGTCTCAAACGGACACGCCTCCCTATAGCGATCCAACGCCTGCTGCACAATGGGAAGAAGCGGCACGCTGCGCTGCTTCTTGCCTTTGCCCGTCACGGTGAGCCTGCCTTGCTGACTCAAGTCCCGACAGCAAAGACCCAAAGCCTCGCTGATACGCAAGCCAGCGCCATAAAGCAAAGTGAACAAGGCCTGATCACGAAGTCCCACCCAGCTTTCTTGCATCACGTTTTTGGACAGCGTGACAATAGCCATAGCATCGCTCTCGCTGACGGGGCGCGGCAACCGCCGCCCTGTCTTAGGGGCGCGAAGGAGATCAATCGCCTCGTTGTGAAGACGGCCTGTGCGATCCAGCCAGCGAAAGAAATTGCGCACGCCTGCCAAGGCGCGGGCACGCGAAGCGGCCTGCAAGTTCTCATGCGCCAAATGAGCAAGCCATGCTCGAAAATCCATAAGCGATAAATCGGCAAGCGTCGCAAGCTTGATCGTTTTGCCACGATAAGCGGCGATGAAAGTGAGAAAAGCGTAAAGATCAAGCCTATACGATTCAACCGTGTGCGCAGAGGCGCGGCGCTCAGCCACAAGCCATTCGCGCCATTGGCCAAGCACCTTGGCAAGATCATCCGTGATGGGAAGAACGGAAGGCATAAAGGCTTTCTCCCCTCCTTTCGCCCGCCGCCCTTAAATCGGGATAACCTTGGGCCGAGCCACTTGCGTCCACCAAACGGTCAAAAGCCGCGCCAGCATCACGCCCGTAAAGATCGAGGCCACAATGCCGATGGACAGCGTTACCGCAAAACCTTTGATCGTTCCAGAGCCAAAGATAAACAGCAAGATCGACGCAATAAGCGTCGTCAAGTTGGCATCAATGATGGAGGACATCGCATGTTTATAGCCCGCATCCAGCGCAACAATGGCCGAACGGCCAAGACGGATTTCCTCACGAATACGTTCGTAAATAAG
Source organism: Micavibrio sp. (assembly GCA_020718105.1). Taxonomy (GTDB): domain Bacteria; phylum Pseudomonadota; class Alphaproteobacteria; order UBA9219; family UBA9219; genus UBA8914. The sequence continues at coordinate 24,979 of DYDA01000028.1, forward strand.
GACGTTGGCATCCACCGCCATGCCGATGGTCAGCACAATGCCCGCAATGCCGGGCAGCGTGAGCGTCGCCTGCAAGAACGACAACGCAGCAAAGATCAAGGCAATGTTAAAGAGCAAGGCGATGTTGGCGATGGCGCCAAAAACGCCACCATACGTAATGAAAACAGCGATTATAACCAGAACCAACCCCATCACCGAGGCATAGGCGCCCGCCTTGATCGAATCCGCGCCAAGGCCGGGGCCAACGGTACGTTCCTCTAGCACCTTGATCGGCGCGGGCAAAGCGCCAGCGCGTAATAAAAGCGCCAAATCTTGCGCCGATTGCGTCGTAAAATTACCAGAAATCACGCCGCTACCGCCCAAAATAGGTTCACGAATGACGGGGGCGCTGATCACCTTACCATCCAGCACAATGGCAAAAAGACGCCCCACATTGGCACGCGTTGCCTCGCCAAAACGACGCCCGCCTTGCGAGTCAAAACGGAAAGAAACAACAGGGCTGCCTTCTTGAAAAGAAGGCTGGGCATCAACGAGCATATCGCCCGACACCATCACGCGCTTTTGCACAACCCAATTTTGCCGGTCGCTTTCTTGTGACGGCATTCTTTCTGCCGTAGGCGGCACGCGCTGCGTTGGATCCATTGAGGCCGCTTCATCCACCAAGCGGAAGGAAAGCTTCGCCGTTTGCCCTAAAAGATTTTTAATGCGCTCTGGATCATCCATGCCCGGAAGTTGCACAAGGATACGATCATCGCCCTGCCGTTGAATAGAAGGCTCACGCGTGCCTGTTTCATCAATGCGGCGACGCACGATTTCAATCGATTGATCCAGCGCCAAGCGGCGGCGCTCAAAAAGCTGCGCTTCGCTCATCGCAACAACAAAAGACGTTCCTTCCACATGAACATCCATAGCGTTATCAACCTCGCGCAGGAGCGTTTTAACCGCACTACCAGACGCCTGATCCGTCACATTAAAACGAATCTTTTGATCCTTTAAAGCCAAATCGGTGTACCCCACCTTGGCTTTACGCAAATCGCCGCGTATTTGATCCAGCAAAGATTGAAGGCGCTCTTCAATCACCACGTCCAAATCAACCTGCAGCAACAGATAAGAGCCTCCGCGCAGATCAAGACCTAAGTTGACCGTTTGCGTCGGCAAAACAGAAGGTAGATTCGCTTGCATCCATGCCAGAGTCTGTTTGCCCATAAGATTGGGCGAGGCGTACAAGACGCCAAAAAGACAGACGGCAATAATGAAATAAGTCTTCCATCGTTCGATATACAACATGGGGCGGTTCTCAGTTCTTTTTGTCTTTGTTTTCGTTGGCAGGCTTAGTCTCGTCAGCACGATCAGAAATGGTAGAGCGCAAAACCTTAACGTCAACGCCCTTCGCAATTTCGATCATGACATATTTGTCGTCATCAAGGAGCTTGGCCACAACGCCAATGATCCCGCTGTTCATTACGACCTTATCGCCCTTTTTGAGAGCTTTAAGCAGAGCGGTCTGGGCTTCCAATTTCTTTTGCTGCGGGCGAATAAGGAGGAAGTAAAACACGAAGAAAATAAGAAAGAGCGGCATAAAGCGCATAAGCGTCGATTGCGTATCTTGCGCGGCGGTGGCCTCAACGACAGGCGCAGCGCCCTCAGCCGCAAAAGCCTTGGCGATAAAAAGATTAATATCCTGAAACATGCCGACTCCCTTTGGTGACAATAGCGGAAAAGGCGACTATAGCGGGATCAGCAAAAGGCGCAAGCGCCTTACGCTCTTCCTTTGAAAAAGGCTTATTTTTTAGGCTTCTGCGTTTCGGCCAAAGCCTTGGCATAGGCCTCTCGCGTTAAGGGAAAGCGCGAAGGAGGATCAACGCTGACAAGCGATTCGGGAGGAAGCCTTTGCGGCGCCGGATAACATTCAATCTGCCCCAGCGTGCTGTAACACCAATTTTCATGAGGCGGCAAAACCGTGTAAGGCTTAGCGGGAGCCTCTGGCTTCATCCACTGACGCCAAAAAGGGACGCACCCACTTAACGCCAGCAGTCCAATAAGCAAAAAGGGACGAAAAAGCTTTTTCATGACTCGACACTATGCCTAGGCAGTTAAGGAATCGCTAACCCGCATGCCCAAAGGGCAGATAATACCAACCGCCCAATAAAACGACTCTCAAATAGAATCCGTCATCGCGAGCGGAGCCGAAGGCGGAGCGTGGCGATCCATCACCTGAAGTGGCGAATAGGGGCTTTTGTGGAAAGTGTGGGAGATGGATTGCCGCGCTCGCATGCGCTCGCTCGCAATGACGATAGGGGTGGGGTTCAGCGGGCGGTTGG
>DYDA01000007.1 GCA_020718105.1 Micavibrio sp.
TAAGCGTCGCCCGATTTTGGATCGCCAAAAGCAAAAATGCGTGACGATTGGGAGGCAGGGACTTGGGGCTAGGGGCTAGGGGAGGACTCTCCCTCCTGCCGTCCGCACGCAGGCCTTGGCGAAGGCCAAGGCCGAAGAGGCGGAATCCGATTTGGTTTCTTCATCATCACAAACCAAATCGGATTCCGGATAGTTTTTCGGCGCTCACGCGCCGCAAAACTTCCGGAATGACGAGAGGTTTGTTGGAATCTTGAAGGTTAGGCAAGAGGTCTATAAAACCAACGGTGGAAGGGGTATAGAGTTAGGGAATAGAGTTTTCAGGGAGGGGCAGGAGCGAGGAAGAAGAGGAGAAGGATCATGACGGGGTTGCATGAACGTGAAAAAACAATAGAGCTAACAGAAAAAAAGGCTGGGTTGGGGGCTTCGGTTGAACGCCATCTTGTTGCCTATTTCGAAGCGCATGAGGGGGCTTTGCCCGCCGTGGGTTTGTATGATCGCGTGTTGCATGAAGTTGAAACGCCCTTGCTCGTTTTAGCTTTAAAGGCCTGTGGCGGTAACCAAATTCGTGCCGCCGCTCTTTTGGGCTTGAACCGCAATACGCTTCGCAAGAAGATGGTCGAGCGCGGCATCGCCTTACCGCGTAGCCGCAGCCAAAGAAGGCAAAGGGAAGAAGGAAAAAAGACACAATGATCTTTGAAAAGCGCCTTCGCTCTTTGCCCGCTTGGGTTACGCGCCATGACGTACGCGACAATCTGGCCGTTTTTTTGTCAATCGCTGCCATCGTTTTGGGATCCTCAACCTATGCCGCGCTGACGCGCGCGCCTTTCTTTGGCAATGACCCGACGACGGTCACCGTTCTGCTGCTGGCGGATTTGGTTGTTATGCTTCTGCTTGGCACGCTGGTTGCGCAGCGCATCTGGGGGATTTGGGGCAAGCGACGCAAGAACATGGCCGCCTCGCGCCTTCATGTGCGGGTCGTGTCGGTGTTCACCATGCTGGCCGCCGCGCCTGCCGTTTTGGTGGCCATGTTCGCAGGCGTGTTTTTCTATTATGGCGTGGAGGCGTGGTTTTCGGACCGCGTGCATACCGCGCTTGATGAATCGCAGGCCGTGGCGCAAGCGTATTTGAAAGAGCATCAGCAAGTCCTTCGCGCCGACGCGATGGCCATGGCAAACGATTTAAACCGTCAAGCCGTGCGCCTTGCCGAGGATCCTGTGCGCCTTTCGCAAACGGTATCGGCGCAGGCCTATTTGCGATCCTTGACCGAGGTGATCGTTTTTGATGGCACAGGGAAAATCCTTGCGCGGTCAGGGTTGACGTTTGCTTTGTCGTTTGAGCCGATCACCGATGATATGCGCGAGCGTGCCCGCGCTGGTGAAGTGGTTCTGGTCGTTAGCGATAACGATGATCGCGTGCGCGCTCTTTTGCGATTGGATAATTTTGTGGATACCTATCTGTTCGTCGGCAGGCTGGTAGAGCCGAAGGTTCTGGCTCATATGGAAACGACGCAAAAGGCCGTGACCGAGTATAATAATTTGAAGGACCATAGCGCTGGCATTCGTGCCATGATCACCGTGATCTTTGTCGTGGTTGCGCTTTTGCTTCTGTTGACGGCGGTTTGGTTTGGATTGAACTTTGCCTCTAGCCTTGTGAGGCCTATCAGCGCTTTGATCGGCGCGACGGATCGCGTGCGTCATGGCGATTTGTCGGCGCGGGTTGAGGAAACCGATAGCCAGAACACCGATGATGAGCTGGCTTTGTTGGGTCGCGCCTTTAACCGCATGACGGGGCAATTAGAGACGCAGCGCAGTGAATTGGTGGAGGCCAACCGTCAGTTGGATTTGCGTCGCCGTTTTACCGAAGCGGTGTTAGAGGGCGTATCGGCGGGCGTGATCGGCCTTGATGCGCAGTTTTGCATTCAAATGATGAACGCCCGCGCGATGGAATTTTTTCAAATCACGAACGATGAGGCTTTGGCCGGACATCCCTTGAAAGTCATTGCGCCAGAGATTGACTCTTTGCTAGAGGCTATGCCTCATAACGCTAAAATGAAGGATGGTGAGGTTGAGATTAAGAGGACGGGCCTTCCGCCGCGCACGCTGCTTGTGCGGCTTTCGTCTGAGACGGCAGGCGGCGAGGTGCGCGGCTATGTTGTGACGTTCGATGACGTGACCGAGTTGGTTCTAGCCCAGCGCAAGGCCGCATGGGCCGACGTTGCGCGGCGCATCGCGCATGAGATTAAGAATCCTCTCACGCCCATTCAGCTTTCGGCGGAGCGCCTTCGCCGGAAGTATATGAGCGAGATCACGACGGATCCCGAAGTGTTCCAGACTTGCACCGACACGATTATTCGCCATGTCGAAGACATTGGCCGCATGGTGGATGAGTTCTCGGACTTTGCCCGTATGCCGACCCCTGTCATCCGGCGAAATGATGTTCGGGCGTTATGCAGGCAGACGCTGTTTTTGCAAAGCTCAACGCGGGTTGATATCCATTATTTCCAAAGTCTGCCCGATGATAAGGTGATGGCCTATTGCGATGAGCGTCAGCTGGCGCAGGCGCTCACCAACCTTTTGAAGAACGCCGCCGAGGCCATCGATGGAAGGCCTTTGCCTAAGGGGGCCGAGACGTTGCCTGCGGGGGAGATTATCTTGTCGTTGAGCGTGGAGGATGGTTTGGTGACGCTTAGCGTCGCGGATAACGGACGTGGCCTTCCTGTTGAGGAGCGTGAGAAACTGACCGAGCCTTATGTCACGACGCGCAGCAAGGGAACGGGGCTGGGTCTTGCGATCGTCAAAAAAATTATGGAAGATCATGGCGGCAGTCTGACCTTGCAAGACAGGCAAGGCGGCGGCGCGACCATTGCCCTTATCTGGCCGCAAAAAAGGAAAGAAGGGGAATGACGGAAGGACTAATCGTTAGGGTCATCAAGATTCTTTACTCTGTCGCCTGACTCATGAACCTTATCCCCGTTTGAATTCAGGCACCAGCTCCTCTAGGCGAGCGATGGCGGCGGTCTCGGTCATGCCTGCTTGCAACAGCGTCGCGAAGTTGGCCAGCGTTTGCTGCAACTGCGGCAGTTCAACCGTTGGCGATTTGGCAAGGCGCACGCCATCGGCGGCTGAGAGGATGAGCTCTTCGCTGGGTCCAAAAAGCTCCTCGTACATTTTCTCCCCAGGACGAAGTCCCGTATAAGTGATCTTGATATCCTCATCGGGCTTTAGCCCTGCAAGGCGGATCATCTGCCGCGCTAGATCAGCGATTTTAACAGGCTGCCCCATGTCCAAAACCATCACTTTGCCGCGTTGATCTCCCGGTTGTATGCCAAGCGCCGAGGCTTGCAAGACCAGCTCCACCGCTTCGCGCACGGTCATGAAATAGCGTGTGATGTCGGGATGCGTGACCGTAAGGGGGCCGCCCTTGGCAATTTGTTCTTGAAAGCGCGGCACGACCGATCCTGTTGATCCCAGTACATTGCCAAAGCGCACCGTCACAAAGCGTGAGGAGGGCGAAAGGAGATCAAGCGCTTGAATATACATCTCGGCAAGGCGCTTCGTTGCCCCCATGACATTGGTGGGATGGACAGCCTTATCGGTTGAAATCATGACCATCGCCGCAACGCCCGCCTTTGCGGCGCAATCGGCCACAAGGCGCGTGCCGATCACGTTGGTTAAAAGCGCCTCGCGAGCGTTGAACTCGGCAATCGGCACATGCTTGATCGCAGCGGCATGGAAAACAAGGTCGGGCTTTTCGTCGCGAAAAATTTGCGACAGCCGCGCCGCATCGCGCACATCGGCGATATAGGCGCGTTTGCTTTGCAGGGGAAGCGCCTCATGAATCTCCATCTCGATCTTGTAAAGGTTGAACTCGCTGGCATCCACCATGACAAGAAGGGAAGGGTTAAGGGCCGCAATTTGTCTGACAAGCTCAGAGCCAATCGTGCCGCCTGCGCCCGTGACCAAAACGCGCTTACCCGCTACCAAAGCGCCGATAGCGTCGCGGTTGAGGATCGTTTCGGGACGCCCCAGTAAATCCTCTAACGCGATGGGTTGATCACGCATGGTCTGTTTTGTTTGAAGATCGTTGCTAAGTTCTGTCAAGGCGGGCAAGCGGGAAAGTTTAAGCCCCAACGCGGCGCATTGATCCAAAAGACCCGCCATCATCGGCGCGTTCATGCGCGTGGTGGCGCGTGTGATGACGACGCGGCTGGGGGCGCGATCCTTATCGCGCAACAGGTCAATGATGCGTGGCAGGTCGTCAACGGTTCCCATCACAGGAATGCCGTGGACGTGACGGCCCACGCGCTTTGCATTCTCACCAACGATGCCGACAATGCGAAAAGGCGCTTGAGGGTTGCTGCCTACCGCGCGAATAAACAGATCAGCTTCATCGCCTGCGCCGATCAAAAGGACATTGACTCGCCCACCGCCCGATTTCTCCCACAGGGCGCTTAAACGCCTTTCACGCATCACGCGCAGCAGCATGCGCGGGCCGCTAAGCCCCGCCATCACGATAAACCAGACGATAAAGGGCAGCGTGCGCGGCACGCCATCAAGGCGCATGACCAGAAAGGCGACAATCGTATAAGCTACAACGGCGATGGTGGTGGTTTTTAGAATCTGGCTTAAATCGCGCAGGGAAGCAAAAGCCCATATCCCGCGATAAAGACCACCGAACCAAAAGACGATAGCGCACGTTAAGGTGAACAGACCCGTTCCTGCCAGTATTTGCTGGGGCGGGAGCTGCAAGATTTCATCGCCCAGTCGGAAATAGAGTGCGACGATATAAGCCAAGGCCGCAATCACGACATCGTGAAGAAAGGCAAGGCCTCGGCGGCTAAGGCGGTGAATGCGAAAGGAGCGAAAGGAAGAAATGATTTTCATGGGTCAGCGAACTTTCTGAGCGCTTTTGGTCAAGGAGGCCAAAAGAATAGCGATGATCAATACACCAATGCCAAGGCCAAGCCAAGGGGTTGCCATGGCCAGCAGGGCTGCGCCAAACAAAGCGATATTGGCGGCGATGATTTTATACAGGACAGGCTTGGGATTTCCCTCGCCCAGCGTGGCGCGTTGATAGAAGTGTTGGCGATGTGCTTGCCATATTTTCTCGCCCCGCAGAGCGCGGCGCGTGATCGTGATCCCACTATCGGCCAGATAATAGAGGGGCAGGATAAGCGCGGGAAGCCAAAGATTGAGGCTTGCCAGTTTGAGCAGCAAATACCCTATTAAAAAGCCAAGGGGCACGCTGCCGACATCGCCCATAAAAAGCCGCGCCGGAGGCCAGTTGTAAATCAAAAAGCCTGCGCTTGACCCGATGATCATGGCACACAAAGCCAAGTCATGGAGGAGGGGGGCTTGCGGATCAAGAACGGTCATCGCCCCGATTAAAGAAGCGATGCCCGTTACGACCGCGATGGTTTGCGTAGCCGTCAGGCCATCAATGCCGTCCATAAAATTATACAGGTTCATAAACCACGCCCAGCCAAGAACCATCAAAGCGCGATCCAGCCAGAAGGGCAGCGCCGCGCCAAACAACGTCGCGTGGTCACCCAGCGCAAAGCTTCCGATCAAGGCGGCAAGAAGATGGATGGAAAGGCGAAGGCTGGCGGATACGCTTTTACGATCATCCAGCCATGAAATGCCCATCAAAAGCAAAACGCTGGCAAGGAGATAGAGAAAAGAAAACGGGATCCCCGCGCTCATCCAATCCGTCATGCCAGCGAAGGCTGGCATCCCCTTTGTTATATGGAAAAAGACGGAAAACAAACTGATCAACACCATCCCCACCACAATCACCGTCATCATGGCAAGGCCTCCCCCGCGAGGCACGGGGGCGGTGTGCATGCTGCGCTCGTTCGGAATGTCCATCATCGCCTTGGCGATCAGGCGACCCTTTAGCCACCGCGTGAGCAATGTGCTTGCGATAAATGCGATGAGGATCGTTAAGTTAAAGGGAAGAGACATGGTTTAATCCGGCTTTATTCTTTTATCTTGGCATGCGGCCTGCGTTGATCAGGATGGTGAGCGAGTCGTCGATGCCGTCCTGCCATGGCTTTTGTTCGATGCCATACACGTCCTTGATCTTGCTGCACTCCAGCGCCGAGTAGCGGGGGCGCAGTTTAAGGTGGGGCATGTCGTTGCTGACAATCGGCGTGAGGCGAGGGTGCTTCTTGGTATGCGGTGCATAGGCTTTGAGGACGGCCTCGGTAAAGGTGCAGCGCGAGCACGCAGGCGTTCCGCACAGGTGAAAGGTTCCAAACCCATCCGTTTTGCCCGCAAGGATTGCCGTGCCCATCACGATCACGGCGTCTGCTACGTCAAGCACTGATGTCGGGCCAGCGATAATATCATTCACGACGCGCAGCTCGTCTTTCTCTTCGATGGCTTTAAGTGTGCTGGTTAAAAGATTGCGGCGAAAGGGGCCAAAGACCGAGGACACGCGCAAAATCACATGAAAGGGCGTCTCGTGACGAATGGCTTCCTCGCCCATCATACGGCTTTGGCCGTAATGGCTGACGGGGTTCATCTGATCGTCTGGCAGATAGGGCGTGTTTTGGCGGCCATCAAAGACATAGTCGGTTGAAAGATGGATCAAAGGAACGTCCAGCGCCGAACACTGTGCGGCCATCTGCGCCACGGCGCGGAAATTAACCGCATCGGCGGTTTCGTGATCCTCTTCCGCGCCATCGATGCGGGCAAGGCAGGCGGCGTTGATGACCAAATCAGGCTTAAAATCCTGCATGGCGCTCCGCAAAGAGGCCGGATTGGTGATGTCGCAATCAGCGCGTGAAAAAAGCCCCATCTTCCACGATGGAAAGGGCCCGTCTTGTGCTGCAAGATGCTGCATCGCTTGACCAGCTTGACCGGCCGCGCCAAGAAGCATGATACGGTGTTGTTGCATAGCCAGCCTATTCCTTGATAAAGGGGATTCGCCTCGCAATAGTAAAGGGGGGGCAAAAAACAAGCAAGACTGTTCAAAAAAAAGGCTTTTTAGACAGCCTTGGCATTGCGCAAGAAGGCCTGAACTTCGCTGCTGAGGCTTTCGGCCTCGCGAGACAAGGACGATGCGGCATCAGACACATGCGCTGAGGCCTCCCCTGTCTCATTAGCGCCTTGGCTGACATGGGTGATATTCACGGTTACAAGGCGCGTGCCTTCCGAAGCTTCTTGAACATTGCGTGCGATTTCGCGTGTGGCTTCGCCCTGTTGTTCTACGGATGTTAAGATCGCGCCTGCAATCGCGTTAATCTCGATAATAATCTGGCTGATGCCTTGAATGGCATCGACAACCTCGTTGGTTGAGGCTTGAATCTCACTGACCTGTTGGCTGATTTCTTCTGTCGCTTTTGTTGTTTGATTGGCCAGATTCTTGACCTCACTGGCCACAACGGCAAAGCCCTTGCCTGCTTCGCCTGCGCGCGCGGCCTCAATCGTTGCATTGAGTGCCAAAAGGTTCGTTTGTCCGGCAATCGCGCTAATCAGTTTAATGATGTCGCCGATTTTTTGCGCGCCTTCGGCCAGTTTAGAGACAGTCAGGTTCGTCTTTTCCGCATCCTCAACGGCCTTGTTGGCGATAGAGGAGGACTGCCCAACCTGCCGCGAGATTTCCGCCACGGATGCCGAAAGTTCCTCGGCGGCTGAGGCCACTGTTTGCACGTTCGCGCTGGCTTTTTCAGCGGCTGAGGCGACGCTTGTTGATTGCTCAATGGTGTTGGTGGCGATAGAGGACATATGGTGCGCCGTGTCTTGCAACTTTTGGGCGGCTGAGGCGACTGTTTCAACCAGATCGGTTGTTTTGCCTTCAAAGGCTTGCATCAAAGTGTCCAGCTTACGGCCACGTTGCGCCCTATCTTCCAATAAAGCTTCTTGATACGTTGATATGGCAATATCCATATCCAGCATAACGGCGCAATTGATGGCGCGGATTAGGGCCGCCATTTTAGCAGGCGACCATTTAAACTTCGCCACGATTAAATCGGTCAGACAGCTTAGAACAAAATTGTATCCGCCAATGTACCAACGCGGCTCCAACCCGATCTTGCAGTGGATCAGGCCAATGCGATGAACGCTTTCATAATAGGCATCATCAAAGCGGCCAGAAAACAAACCGCTCCAGTGAACGCGCTGCGCTTTTTTCAGGCGCGGGATTTGATCGCCCGCCATGGCCTTAAGGGCGGGAACACTGCCAAGATGCTCATAAAAACCATCCAAGATGGGCTGAAGATTTTGTTCAACCTGTGGCCAAATCCCTCGCAAAAGCTCAGACGTTTGATCATCGATCTTCATAAACCTCAAACGCTGGCGCAAAGAATCTAAGGATGTTTCATTCATGGGGGCATGTCCAGCGCGAGGGTGATAAAAGGGCTGAGAGGAAAAAAGCCCTCTGGCAAGAAGGTATGGTTAATTTTTCTTTTTGTACAGCGAAAACAGTTTAAGAGTTGGTAAGTGAAGCAAAACAAACGGGATGCCCGCTTTCTTGTTTTTTCTGTTTCAAAAAAACAATTTTTGAAGTGGAAGAGGCATATACCCCTTCCACTTCAAGAATTGGTTTTTAACGCGCTGTTTGTGCAAGGACAATGGTGTTCCTCCCCCCTTGCGGGGGAGGAAAGTTTTTCTTGGGTTTACGTCAGTAAGCCCTAGAAAAACTAGGTGGGGGGTTATCTCTTTGCATCATGTGTGACCCCCCACCTATGAAAACTAAGACTTACTCGCGCAAGCCTAAGTTTTCATTTCCTCCCCCGCAAGGGGGGAGGTCAAGAGAGGGGGCATAAAACGATCCTGTTTACCAACGCTTGAACTGTTTTGGGTATATACTTCTCGTGAATGAAGAGTTGGTTTTCTGGCAGCAGAAAAAAACAAGGAAACTGGATCCCCGCTTTCGCGGGGATGACGCTAAAGGGAAATGATGCCATAAAAAACACCGTCATTCCCGCGAAAGCGGGAATCCCGTTTGTTTTGTTCCACTTGCCAACTCTTCAATTGTTTTGGGTATACAGCGAATAAAAAGGAGCCGCTCTTTCTAGGGTGGTTGCCGGATCAGAACAAATGCGGTACAACGGGGCATGAAAACCGCCACGCTTTTTGCCAATCAACAGGATCGTCCTTTGCCCGATCGCTTACGTCCTGCGGCGCTGGCGGATGTGGTGGGGCAGGGTCATGTATTGGCGCAAGGAGCGCCTTTGGGGCGCATGCTGGCGGCGGGGCGTTTGGCTTCGCTGGTTTTATGGGGGCCTCCAGGGTGCGGTAAGACGACCATCGCACGCCTTTTGGCGCAAACCGTCCATTTGTTTTTTGAGCCTGTCTCGGCGGTGTCTTCTGGCGTGGCGGATCTTCGCAAGGTGTTTGAGGCGGCGGCTTTGCGCCATGAAACGGGGCAGGGGACTCTTTTATTTGTGGACGAGATTCACCGATTCACCCGCGCCCAGCAAGATGTCCTTTTGCCGTATGTTGAAGATGGCACGGTGACGCTTGTCGGCGCAACGACAGAGAATCCCTCCTTCGAATTAAACGGCGCGTTGCTCTCGCGCTGTCAGGTCTATGTTTTAAAGCGCCTTGATAACGAGGCGATGCGTCAGCTTATCGCTCGTGCAGAAAAGACGGAAAGGCGCAGCCTTTCACTGACAGATGAGGCGTATGAGGCGCTCATCGCGATGGCGGATGGTGATGGCCGTTATTTGCTGACGCTGGTTGAGGATCTTTTGCGAAGCCCACCTGCCGCGCCGCTGGATCCTGCTGCGCTCGCCGCGTTTGTGCAAAAGCGGCCCCCCTTGTACGATAAGGCGCAGGATAGCCACTATAACCTTATCAGTGCGCTGCATAAATCTATGCGCGGTTCCGATTGCGATGCCGCTTTGTATTGGTTGGCGCGGATGCTGGCGGGGGGAGAGGATCCGCGCTATATAGCGCGGCGTATGCTGCGTTTTGCCTCCGAAGATGTTGGCATGGCTGATCCTCAAGCGCTGACGATCACGCTGGCAGCATGGCAGGCGTATGAAAGGCTTGGCTCACCCGAAGGCGAACTGGCGCTGGCTCATGCCGTTATTTATCTGGCGACCGCGCCAAAATCGAACGCCAGCTATGCGGCCTATAACGCGGCGGTGCGCTCTGCCGCGCAATATGGCTCGCTCATGCCACCCAAGCACATTCTCAACGCGCCAACCGCGATGATGAAAGAGCAAGGCTATGGCGAGGGGTATGCCTATGACCCCGATACGCCCAAAGGCTTCTCTGGCCAGAATTATTTCCCCGATGGGATGCGCCGCGAGGTTTTTTATAAGCCCGCCCCGCGTGGCTTTGAGCGTGAGATTACCAAGCGCCTCGACTATTGGGCGGGTCTGCGCGAGAAGTCCTGACGCGCTTTACGTTTGTAAAAAAGAATGAGTCTCGCCGTCCAGTATAAGGCAGGTTAGGCGGCCAGAGGCATAGGCCCCCGTATCAATGCCAATACGATTGGGGCGAATGTCAGGTTCCGGGCTTATGGTGTGGCCATGCACGACAACTTTCCCAAAGTTAGCGGTTGAGGCCAGAAAATCGCCGCGCATCCATAGTTGATCTTGCGGCTTTTGTTTCTCTAGGGGGATGCCTGCGCGAACGCCCGCATGGACAAAATAATAATCGCCATAAGTTACGGCGAAAAGGGTGTCTTCTAAAAACAGGCGATGCGCGGGGGGCATTTTCTCCGAAAGGCTTTTGTGAAGAGCTTCCGCTTTGTGTTTTTGAATGCCGCCAAAAACGCTCACGCCATAACTGGCGGCGGTGGCCGTTCCCCCTAATTGCAGCCAAACAGGGGCAACGGACAAATCGCCCTTCACCATGGAAAGAAGCATTTCTTCATGATTGCCGCGAAGGAAGTGGGGGACAAGGTTTGCTGCGAAGCCGCCGGTCAGCCGTTCGATCACGCCGCGCGAGTCAAGGCCTCGATCAACATAATCACCAAGAAAAATCAGTTTTTTCTTTTTGTCCGCATGCTGCGTCGCGTCAGCCTCAATCATCGCAAGAAGGCGCGTGAGTAAATCAAGACGGCCATGAACATCGCCGATGGCATAAAGCCGCGTGGCGGCGGGCGTGGAAGGAAGGGGCTTATTCATAGAGCCTATTCTAACCGCCTGCCTTTAAAAGCGCGATAGGTTTGTGAAGGGAAAATAGATATTTTGCATAACCTTGCTATCATTTCCCTCCGTCATCCCGCACGCAGCGTTTGACGATGTCAAACGCGAAGATGCGGGACCCAGTTGAATTCTCTTTGTTTCGCAAAAAACAAGGATCGGGATTGTTGAAAAGAAAAGTTTTTAACTGGGTCCCGCATCTTCGCGACGCACACGCGTCGCTTCGTGCGGGATGACGAGGGGGGGCGACGCTAACGCATCGCTTCGTGTGGGATGACGGTGGGGTAAGCAAAGGGTCTACTGCTTGCCAACGCTTCATTCACGAGGGGTATAATAGTTTCTTCTTGAATTTTAGCGCTTTTTGTGGATACTGGTTCTTATGACGAAGTTAAGCAGCCCTTTCACCATGAACACCGCGCTCTCTTTGAGCCTCGCGGCGCTGCTTCTTGCGCGTTCAGCGCGCACATAAGACTTCCTTTCCCCCAAGCTATCGGACTCCTTTTTTAAACAGCAACGGTGATTGCCATGTTGAAACAGCCATGCCTGAAATACAGGCACTTTGCGGCTATGCCCTTTCCACAAAGGACGTGGCCGAACAAGATAATAACCCAAGCCCCCATCTGGGCCAGCAGCGATTTAAGAGATGGCAATCAGGCCATCAGAAAGCCGATGGACGTTCCGACAAAACTGGCTTTTTTCGAAAGACTCTGCGCGATAGGGTTTAAGGAAATCGAGGTCGGTTTTCCTTCGGCCTCGGACATTGATTTTGAGGTTGTTCGAACTTTGATCCAGCAGGATTTGATCCCCAAGGATGTTTGTATCGGGGGCTTGACGGCGGCTGTCCCCGAGCAGATTGATAAAACGATTGAGGCTTTGGCAGGGGCAAGGCGTGCCAATATCCATGTGTTTGTTGGCACGTCGCCTCAATTCCGTGACACTGTTTTTAAAATGTCAAAAACAGAAATCATGGCGATGGCGATCACTCATGTCCGTTATATTAAAGAGCAAGTGGCGCGCTATCCTGAAACGGAATGGGTGCTGCAATTTAGTCCAGAGGCTTTCTCGCAAACGGAATTGCCTTTTATTTGTGATGTTTGCAATGCCGTTGTTGATGTTTGGGGGGCGACGCCTGAGAACAAGATCATCTTGAATCTTCCTGCAACGGTTGAGGCTTGTTCCCCCAACCAGTACGCCGATATGATCGAATGGGTGGGTAGCCATCTGGAAAAGCGCGACAGCACCGTCATGAGTCTGCACACCCACAATGATCGTGGCATGGCGGTTGCGGCGGCAGAAATGGGCCTGTTGGCAGGCGCGGATCGCGTCGAGGGCTGTTTGCTGGGCAATGGGGAGCGTACAGGCAATATGGACTTGGTCACGCTGGCCCTGAACCTGTACACGCAAGGGGTTGACCCCAAGTTGGATTTTTCGAACTTGGAGGAGACGAAAGAATTCGTTGAATCCTGTACGGGGATTCCGACGCATGCCCGCCATCCTTATGCGGGTGACTTGGTCTTTACGGCCTATTCGGGAACCCACCAAGGCGCGATCAGAAAAGGGTTGGCGGCGATGGAGGCCAAGACTTTTTGGGATGTTCCGTACTTGTTGATTGACCCCAAAGACATCGGGTATGGCTATGACAAGCTCATTCGCGTCAATAGCCAGTCCGGCAAAGGGGGTGTGGCCCATCAGTTGCAAACGCATTACGGCGTTGTGTTGCCCAAGGCGATGGAAAAGCCCTTTAGCCTTGTCGTTCAAAAGGAGGCCGAGGCAACGGGGGCAGAGGTTGATCCCCAAAGGATTTGGGAAATCTTTCATCAAGAATACTTGAATGACCCAAGCGCGGCGGTTCGCTATGTCGGTCACACTTTGTGTGACAGGCCGGATTCGGGGCTTCAGGGCGTATCGTTGACGGTCGCTGTCAAAGGGCAAGAGAGGACGTTCCAAGGCGAAGGCAATGGCCCGATTGATGCGGCTGTTCATGCCTTGGCGTTGCCCGTCGATGTTCGCGTGTATGAAGAGCGCTCTTTGGGGGAGGGGTCTAACGCGCCCGCCTTGGCTTGGGTCGAGATGGCCGTGAAGGATCAGGCTCCCTCGTTTTTCGGCGCAGGCCTTAACGACAACACAGTTACGGCGTCGATTCAGGCCGTTGTTAGTGCCGTTAATCAGGCCATCAAACAGGGGGCGGTGGACATAACCGTGCCTTGCCGTGAGGCGCGGCCTCAAACGAAAGAGACTCTCAAACTGATTGTTTAAGGGAAAAGCGAGGGACAGTTCTTAACGGGGCTGTTCCTCGCCGTTTTCCTGTTTGCTCCCTCTTGTGCTTTGCGGATTTAGCCCGTAAAGTCGCGCCCATGACGAAGACAACAGAAAACCAAAGCGCGGCGGGGGTGGCTCCTTTGCCACATGATATCGCCGCCATGAGCTTTGAGGACGCGATGGCCGAGCTGGAAAAGCTTGTCCGCCAGCTTGAAGATGGTCGTGCTAAGCTTGACGACGCCATCGGCGCGTATGAACGTGGCGCTCTCCTTAAACGCCACCTTGCGATCAAGTTGCACGAGGCGCAGGCGCGGATCGAGTCCATTACGGTGCTGGAAGACGGCTCTGTCAAAACGTCTGCCCTTTAACGATCTTGTTTTAAGAAGAAGAGAAAAACCAGCCATGCCTTCAATCAGCCCCTCCCTTTCTGCCGCTATGGTTCATGCGGCGTCCTCCGTTGTCGAAACGATGGAGCGTATCCTTCCCAAGTCTGAGTTTGCCGAACAGAAGTTGTTTGATGCCATGCGCTATAGCGTTCTTGGCGGAGGCAAGCGGCTGCGCCCGTTTTTGGTTTTAAACACCGCGCAGATTTTTGGCGTGGACGAAGATTGTGCCCTTCGCGCAGCGGCGGCCATTGAATGTCTGCACTGCTATTCCTTGGTGCATGACGATCTGCCCGCCATGGACAATTCCGAGCTGCGTCGTGGCCAACCGACGGTGCATATCAAGTTTGACGAAGCGACGGCCGTGTTGGCAGGCGATGCTTTGCTGACCATCGCGTTTGAGATTCTGGCCGATCCTCGCACGCACGAAGACCCTAACGTGCGCTGCGCGTTGGTGGCGACGTTGGCACGGGCTTCGGGCGCGAATGGTATGATCGGTGGGCAAATGCTGGATCTGATCGCTGAAACGACGGCGCTGGATATCGGTGCGATCACGCGCTTACAGCGTATGAAAACGGGTGAGCTTATCGCGTGCTCCACTGAAATGGGCGGCCTTTTGGGCAAGGCGTCGCCGCAGCATTTGGCGGCGCTTCGCGCCTATGCGCATGATCTGGGACTCGCCTTCCAGATTATCGATGATCTTTTGGATGCCGAAGGCACGCCAGAGGAAACAGGCAAGCCGACAGGCCGCGATGAAAAAGCGGGCAAGGCGACGTTTGTCACAATTCTAGGCGCTGACCGTGCACGCCATCAGGCGAAGCTTTTGTCCGAGCAAGCGATCCAACATCTCAGCGTTTTCGAAGGCCGCGCCAAGAACCTTGAAGATGTCGCCCGCTTTGTCGTGGATCGTAAGGCTTAATTACCCAGCCACCAAAGCGCGAAGCCAGTTCACAATGTTTCTTTTGGTTCGTTTTTCAAAGGTGGGCGCTGTTGCTGCGTTGGGCCGTCCCTTAGCCACAAACGCCAAAACCTCTTGAGGTGTGAGGTGTCGTGGATTTTGATCATCTTCGCATCGCGCCACAAGAACAGCGGCCACCGATGGCCATGCCTCTTTGATGGATGTCGGCGCTTTTACTGTGACGCGTGCGCCGTCTTGGCTTAGCTCTCCTAAAATGATGTAAGGAAAGCAGGCAAAGCCTGTTGCGGTGCAGCCTGATGGGCCAAAATAGGAATCTGTCATAGAAAGACACCCTCACAAACAGCATTGTCCTTTCGCCTTTGTCACGCGCTGCCTTTGCGGTGAACAAAAAAGAGAGGGCGAGGCTTCCCTTTAATTACCAAGGCAAATGCCAAGGCCGCGTGCGGTCTTGACCAATGAACCTTCGGGATCCACCATTTGATAGTTAGAAATGGCATCCAAAATGGGAACGTCAATGATCTCGCGGTTTGACCAAGCGACCATACGATCATCCTTGCCATCGCGGATCAATTCAACGGCGTGAACGCCAAAGGCTGCGGCCAACATGCGATCCTGTGCGCTGGGCTGGCCGCCACGTTGAACGTGACCAAGGACGGTGACTCGCGTTTCGGCTTGGCACAATTCGGCAATTTCAGCGCCGATATAATGGCCGATCCCGCCAAAGCGTTGCTGGCCGCCGTAGAAAGATTTCATCAAAGGTTCGCCGTTCACGGTCTTGACGGCCTCAGACACGACGATAAGGGCGAAGTTGCGACCATTCTCGCGGATTTTCTTGATATGCGCTGCCACCTTTTCCAGAGAATAGGGGATTTCAGGAAGCAAAATCACGTCTGCGCCGCCCGCAATGCCCGCCGTCAGGGCAATATGGCCAGCATCGCGTCCCATGACTTCCAAAATCATGATGCGGTCATGGCTGGCTGCGGTGGGTTGCAAGCGATCCAGCGCTTCGGTTGCGACGGAAACAGCGGTATCAAAACCGATCGATGTCTCGGTTTTGCCCAGATCGTTATCGATGGTTTTGGGAATGCCGATCAGCGTGAATTGGCCTTGTTGCGCAAGGCGGCGCAAGATGGCGAGCGAGCCGTCGCCGCCGATGCCGATCATGGCCTCACACCCAAGGCTGCGGAAGCCTTCGATGATGGTTTGTGCCATATCCTTGGTCGTGCCGTCAGGCATGGGGTAGGCAAAGGGATTGCCCTTATTGGTTGTTCCTAAAACCGTGCCGCCTTGGCGCAGCATGGTCGCGCCCACATCGTCCACGGTTAGCTTGCGCACGCGGATGGGGCGATCGATCAAGCCTTGCGTTCCGTCTTTAAGGCCAAAGACCTCCCAACCAAGAGCGCTGGCGCTTAGGACAACGGAGCGAATAACGGCGTTAAGACCGGCGCAGTCGCCGCCGCTTGTTAGAATGGCGATTTTTTTGGATTGTGATGGCATAGAAAGAGTATCCCCTTTTTTGTCCTAGCTGATTTTCTTTAGGCTGTTGATGGCCTGTTGTTGTAGAGACCCATCCACGGCATCGCTCATCGCGCCGCCTGTATGGGATAGTTGATCAAGGATTTGCTCCAAGGAACCAAGCAGATCATCGCCTTGAAGTTTAAGCGTGACGCGCATGCGATCCGTGCGTTGTTGCATTTCCTCCATCATGGCGTTCATCGCTGTGATTTGTTCTTGCGAACCCACAACACCGGAATTCACGCGGCTTACTTGATCGGCATAGGCTTGCGCGACGGATTGAATGATGCCCGTTACGGTCTGTCCGCCTTCGGCCATTGTCCTCATTTGCTTCTCAATCGTTTGGGCGACTTCGGCCAGCTTGGCGACAGCCGCTTCGCTGACATTGTCGGCCAAAACGCGCGTTGAGTTGAGGCGATCCGCGACACCGCCCAAATGCGAGAACGCTTGTTGCATGTGGCCGACCAGATCGGTTTCGTGGCGCTTGATGCCTTCGCTGGCTGATCCGATGCGGCTGAGAAGCCCATCGATTTGATCGCCAAAACCGCCCAGAAGTTTCGCCACTTCCTCCGTCGCGACGCGCATACGAGCCGTGCGGTCGGTCAGTTGATTGGCCGTGTCCTTGCTGGTTTGATCAAAGCGAACGGCAATCTTTTCAACATCGACAACGGTTCCCGCCATCGCTGCGCGAAGGCTGGTTCCTGTGCGATCAAGCTGCGCTGTGATTTGCATCAGACCGCGATTGATGTCGTCAATTTGTGTTTGCACGCCGCCGCGAACGCGCTCTAGCTGTTCGCGGAAGTTTTGGCTGGCACCGACCATTTTGCCTTCGGCATTTTCGGTCATGGCCGTCAGTTGCTCCACTTGCTTGGACAAAGCGTCGCCCGCGATGCCAAGGCGCTGCGTCGTCGTTCCCGCCCGCGCTTCAATCGTCTCAAACTCATGAGCCAATTTAGAGGCGGTCTGCAGCGTATCGCCGCGTAGTTGAGCAAGGCGGTCACTGGCGGCAGAAAGCTGCGTGATCGTCTGCGAGGCTTTTTCAACCAGATCCTTTTGCTCGTTCGACAATGTGCCTGTTCCGGCTTTGATCGATTCAAGTTGCGTTTTCAGCGCTTCGTTGAACTGGCGCAGGGTTTGATCGGCGGTTTCCGCAACGCTGGTCAGATGACGGGCTTCGTCCATCATCGTGTCGCGAACCGCGCCCGCCGTGCTGATGCAACGATCCGTTGTCTTGAGCATGGATTCGGCGATGTCGCCCGTTTGCGTCTTGAACGTCTTGGCGGCGCTTTCGATATCCTTGGCGCTGCGACCCAAAAGGGCAGGGAGCTGCACCGTTTCCTCGCGCACCGTATCGGCGGCTTGGGTAAGGGCGGATTCCGAAGAGGCAAGATTGGCACGCAGCGCATCGCTTTGAATGGCCAAAGCGCTGCCCGCGCCCATGACTTGTTCAACCGCGCGACCCGACAAATCGGCAATCGTTTGCAGCTCTTTTTCCAGTGTCGTGCGCGTGTCTGTCAGGCGAGCGGTCGCCTTTTCAAGAATGGTGCGCGTCTCGCGGTCGCTTTCGTTCATCGTCGCGATCAGCGATACGAGTTGCGAGGTTGACTTCTCCGCCGTCTCGGCCAAACGCAGGCCATGGCTTTCCGTCATATCGCTGGCGTCTGAGATCAACTTGACGCTCTCACGAACCTTCTCGTTGACATTGCCGATGTGGCTTTGGGCTTGCGTCGCGATGACGGCCAGATTATCCGCCTGCTTTTGCAAGGTCTCGCCAGAGGCTTTCGCGATGGTTGAGAAATCAAGACCTGACTTGTCAATCACATTGGAGACTTGGCTGCTCTGTTGTTTCAGATGGCTGACCGTTGTGTCCAGTTGGGCCATAACGACGCGAACTTGCTCAATCGTCTTGTCCGCTTCGTCCTTTGTTGTTTCGCGAATGGTGCGGGCTTCCTCGTGCAGGCTTCCCGTGGCCTTAAGCATATCGCGCACTTGCTCTTCGGCTTTTTGCGTGTGCTGCGCGATGGTGAGGGCTTCGTCGGCAAGGCCTGTGCTGGCAGAGCGAACAGAGGCCAGAGCGTTTTGCGTTTGGTCATCCAACGAGGCCATCTGCCGCGTGATTTGGCCTGTGCTGTCCACAATGCGCGCCGCGCTGCGTTCGGCGGCGGCGGCGGTTTCGTCTTGCGCCAACGTCAGGCGCGTGATCATACCACCCAGCATTTCGCGTTGAACGTCCAAGGACGATCCCAAAGAGGATTGTTTTTCTTCGATGTGACCCAAGTTGGCGTTGATGGCCGTTGTCTGCTGCGTGACGGTGCTGCCCAAATTGGCGAGCGTCGTCTCGGCCGCAAGGCTGGCATCGCGCAGAACTTTGGCGTTGCCGTCCAGTTTGCCTACCAACGTGCCAAGCGTTTCTTCGGTCATTTGCGTTTCGCTGCGCAGTTGGCTGCAAACGTCGCTGGCTTGCTTTTGCATGGCGGTTGCGCTGTCCAAAAGGCTCTTGGTTTGTGCCTCGGCTGTGCCTGTGCTGGCGATCAGTGTCGCTGTTTCCTTGGTCAGTCCTTCGTTCGCCGCGTGGATGGAGGTGAGCGACGCGCTGGCGCGGTTCTCCAAGCGTTCCATCTGGCTGGTGATTTGCTGCGTGCCGTCTGAAAGGCGACTGGCGGCGCGTTCGGCGGCGCTGGCGGTTTCGTCTTGCGCGACCGATAGGCGGGCGACCAGTGTGCTAAGTGTTTCGCGTTGCGCTTCCATGGCCTGCGTCAAGCCTTGCTGGCGGCTGGCGATTTGATCCATGGATTCGTTCAGGTTAGCGGCCTGACGAGCGATGCCCGTTTGTAGATCGGTCAGCGCCGTGCTGGCGGTTCCGCTGATGCTTTGCATGGTTGTGCCGCTTGTGCCTAGGCGCT
Organism: Micavibrio sp.; assembly: GCA_020718105.1. GTDB lineage: Bacteria > Pseudomonadota > Alphaproteobacteria > UBA9219 > UBA9219 > UBA8914. The sequence goes on from DYDA01000007.1 coordinate 19,084, forward strand.
CCAGCAAGCTTTGCATAAGCTCGCCCGTGCGCGTCGTCTCGGCGTTCAAAGCCTCGCTGAGCGTTTTGGCTTGCTCTTGCAACGTAGCGGTGACGGTTACCGCCGCCTTGGCTTGCTCTTCTGCTTGCTTGGCATGAAGGATAAGCGTGCTGGCTTGATCTGAAAAGCCATGGCTGGCCGTGGTGACATGCGCGAGCGCGGTTTGCGAGTTATCGGACAGTTGCCCCAAATGCGTTTGAACTTGCGAAAGCGTCTCGCTTAGACGCGCAATGGTGCGTTCAGCAACGCCAGAGGCTTCGCCATGCGCCGCGCCCAGTTTTTCAAACAGGTCAAGAAGTTGCTCACGCTGCGTTTCGTTTGTGGCCGTTAGGACGCGATGTTGCTCGACGATTTGTTCACTCACGATGTTCAATGCGGCGACTTGCTGCGTGACGCCTGCGCTCAGCGCGCTTAGAACCGTGTCCGTCTTATCGGCGGCGCTGTAGAGGCTTTGTGTCGTGCTTTCAATCTTCGCCCCCGCATTATCAGCCAAAGCGTTGTAGCGCGTGTTGGCCTGATCGGCGCTAAGGATCGCGGTGGCCGAGGTCTGTTGCAGGCGGCTGCTGGTGTCGTCGATTTGCTCAATCGATTCCTTCAAGCTGGCAATGAGACGAGCGTTATGCTGCTCCATCGTTGTGCGAACTTGCGAAGATTGATCGGCAAAGTTGGTGGTGGCGATGTTCAGGCTGCGGATGCTGTCTTCAACTTGATGCGTTGTGTCCAACATACGGCTGGCTTGTTCGCCAAAGGCCGCGCCTGCCTTATGAATGATAGAAACCGAACCCTCGGCGGCTTCATTGAGGCCTTGATGTTGGTCTTTAAAGGCCTGAACCGCTTCTTCCATGCGGGTTAGGACGCGATCCGTGCCATCCAAAGCCGTGGTTTGCGCGACCGTGAACTTGGCGTTGACTTCTTCAAGGCGGCCAATCGTTTGTGCGCCCGTTGAAACGATCCGGTTGGCTTGACCTTCGATTTGCGCGCCGCCCGCGTTGATAAGGGAAAGTTGCGCTTCCATGGCGGTGCTGAGCGCTTGAACCTTGCCCGTCGTTTCGCTGGCTGTCAGGTCAAGCTTGCTGGCGCGACGATCAAAATCTTCGCTGGCAAGACGGGTGACTTCATTATAATGAGCGGCAACACGATCCAGCAAAGCATAGGCCGAGTCCGTGCGTTCCTTCAGCGTTTGACCAAGCTCGGTGAATTGAGCGCCTGCGCGGGATAGATCGCTGTGCATGGCTGTGGCCTGATTTTCCAGCGTTGTGCGAATGGCGGCAGCTTCATTTTGCAAGGCTGTCGTAACAATCTGTATCTTGGCGCTTGATTCTTGAGCTTCGTTTTGTATTTGATAGGACTGCTGCCCGACTTGCGTGGCGGCTTCCTTAAGCGTTGAGGCTGCTTCCATCGCTTTTTGACCAAGCGTGCCAACTTCGCTTTGAATCCTCTCAGCCATCGCGTTAAAGTTTTCGATGGTCTGGCGCGTTGTTTCTTCCTGACTGGTGCGAACCGTCATAAAGCGCTTGTTCAAGTCTTCGATGGCGGTCAATGTGCTTGATGTCATCTGGCTGACATCCTGACCCATCGTGCTGATCCGGCCATTATACTCTTGCAAGCGATCCAGTTGCCCTTGCATGTCGGTGCTGTAGCGACCCAAGGAATCGCGCCCTTGCGTGGTGCTGGCTTCGATCTGGCTCATGACTTGCTGAACAGGGGCGCTGGCGTAATCGGCAAAATCTTGAAGGCGTTTATCGGTGCTATCGAGGCGGCCTTGAATGTCGCCCAGCATGATGGTCAACGTGTCGTTTTGCGAACGCAAGGCTTCCTCGGCGGTGCGAGCCTGTTCTTGCAGGTTCGTGACCGTTGCGCTGATGGCTGTTTCGGCGGTTTGTGCGCCCGCCGTGATATCGGCTTCCTGCCGTCCCAACGATTCTGTGGCGATGCCAAGGGCATGAACGGTCATGCGGGCGGCTTCGTTGATGCGCGTGATCACGCGCTCGTTTTGATCGACGGCGCTGCGTAGTTTTTCGGTCAGAGAGTCGCCTACGCTTTGCGTCGCATCGCGGGTAGCCAGCAAACGCTCCAAAACCTGTTGCAAATTTTGCAAAGCGGTAGAGGCGCGAAGCTGCACGTCTTGCCCAGCTTGCTGCGAGGCGCGGTGCAGCGTTTCGAATTGCTCTAACTGCTGCGCGATTTCGTGCGAGATAGCGCGAAGTTGAGCGCTGTTGGTATCGTTCACAGAGCCCAGATGGCGCGTGGCGGCTTCATAACGGGCGGCGGTTTCGGCCAGTTGCGCGGCGATGGCATCGGTTCCTTTACGCGCTTCTTCATTGGCTTCGGTAAAGCGACCCAACGCGCCATCGGCGCGTGTGCTAAGCCCCGCAATCGAGCTGTCCATCTGCTGCGCCAAATCGTTGGACGCGGCGCTGATACGGATGACAAGGCCATCCAAATCGGTGCGGCGCTGTTGCAGGCCGCCATCGATATCGTTCACGCGGGAAGCAAAGCGATCCAGCATGGCTTGCATATTCACAATTTGGGCTTCCAGCTTTTCGCTTAAATTGTTGGCTTGTTCGCGGGCCAGTTGTTCGCTGGCGTACAGGCGATCGGCCACGCCACGCAGGACGGATTCCGATTCAGAAATACGAGAAGGCAGGATGGTGCTCAGCTCATCCAAAGAACGTGTTTGCGTGTCCAAAGCGCTGGCCAGCCGTTCGGCTTCTTCACGCGCCATACCGGCGCGGCCAAGGAAATGCGCGATGTTTTCATCAATCTTGCCGGAAAGTTCGCTCAGCGTTCCTGCCGCTGTTTCGGCGGCACTGATAAGGCTTGTTTCCTGTGAGCGGGCGGTATCAGATAGCTTTTTGCTGTCCTGCATCGCACGTTCGACGGTTGAAGCCACCACAAGAGCGTTGGATTCAATATCTTGCAAAAGGCCTGTAATCTGGTCGCGCATGCCGTCGGTTTGACGGGACACATCATCGCCTGTTTGAACAAGCTTGCTGTCTAAAATGCGCAGCATCGTGAACTTGTCTTCCATCAACTGATCGATGTGTTGCATGCTGCGGCGAATGACATCTTGAATTTCATTCACTTGATAAATGCTGTGCTGCTCAAAAGTTTCCAAATCGGCCTTATGCTCGTTGATGCGCTCCATGACGGCCATCAGCTCTTCATCGCCGATGTTTTTGGTGCTGCGCAACAGGTCTAATTGCTCCTTAATCGCTTGATTAAAGCGACGGATGCGCACTTCAGCAGCGCCCGACTCGCCCGTGATCATGGCCAGCTGGCGACGTAAAGGCTCGGTGACGGATTGAACGTCGGCGGCGCGTTGCAGATAGGCCGTGATCATCCAAATCATGGCCATAGGCGAAATAACGGCGGAAATACCGATGGCCCAATTGGACAAAGGCAATCCTGCAAAGGTGTGCGCTGTGCCCGCTTGCATCATGACAAAAGAAACGATTGCGACCCAACCGATGGACAAAGCCAACCCCATCCAAAACGGCGTTGTAGAATAGTTGTTTGTTTTGCGGGCTGTGGGGCGAGCAGTGGGCTTTGCTGCAGGGCGCGGGGGCTGCTGACCCATTGCGGTTTGTGCTTTAGCGCTTTGAGGAGACTGAGCGGCTCCAGCACTGGGGGTGGGAGACAAGGTGCGGACAGGAGTATCGGAAAATTTCGTCGGATCAACCATGTATGCCTCTAGTCAATTGAAATTCTTTGAAACCCATCCTGATCATCTCATGGGAAAAGAAGCGTGTTCAACAGAGACGTGTAACGCGTTGACGCATCACACAAATAAACACACTTCCTCCCACGCGATTCGCATGGACCGGCACTGCTGAGAGAAGTTTAGCAGGAAACATCTTTAAAAGGGAAGCATTAAGCTTCTTCAAAACAAACAAAAAAAGGTAAATCTTTATTGGCTTGGGGAGGGGGGAAGCAGGGCTTGAACAAAGCTGCCCGCATCGCCTTTTAGGGCAAAGGAAAAGGCGTGAGGCAGGGCGGCCAAAAGCGGCTCTAGCCACAGCCTATCAGCCTTAGAGAAGTTGCCAAGGACGTGCCCCGTCACTTCCTCGCGGTCACCTGGATGGCCAACGCCGATACGGATGCGCCAATAATCCTTGCCGATATGGGCATCGATGGATTTCAAACCGTTATGGCCGCCATGGCCGCCGCCTTGCTTGATTTTGACTTGGTCGGATTGAAGCGCGATATCGTCGTGAATAACGATCACATCGGGGGCTTCCAGCTTATAATAGCGCATGGCCTCACCCACGGATTCGCCCGATAGGTTCATATAGGTTTGGGGTTTAAGCAACAAGCAGGCGAACGCATCAAGGTTGCCTGTGGCGATAAGGCCCTTGTATTTCTTTTGCCAAGGGGTCGCGCCCGCTGCCTCGGCCAAACAATCCACGGCCATAAAGCCGATATTATGCCGGTTAAAACAATAGTCGGCCCCAGGGTTTCCAAGGCCGACTATCATTTTGGTGGGTTGAGCCATAAGGCTGAACCTTACTTCTTACCAGCAGGCTTTGCCGCCGCAGCCGCAGGGGCCGCCTTACCAGCAGGAGCCTTACCAGCAGCAGGAGCAGCCTTACCCGCCGCCGCCTTACCGCCAGCCGCAGGCGCTGCCGCCGCGTCTGTGGAGGCCGCCGCTTCAACTTCGCCGCGAAGCGCTGAAGGAACAGCAATAGCCGCGATGGTATAGTCCGTTTCGTGCGAGGTATAGGTAACACCTTCGGGAAGCTTAATCGCGCTCAAATGAACGGCTGCGCCGATGGCATAGCCTTCCAGATTGATCTCAAAGGCTTCGGGGATCTTGCTGGGGGGGCAAAGCACTTCGATCTCGTGATGAACGATGTTCAGTGTGCCGCCGCGCTTGATGCCAGGCGATTTATCCATGTTCGAAAAGTGAACAGGAACCTGAACGCGCACTTTCGTGGTTGCCGATACGCGCAAAAAATCCACATGAAGAGGACGATCTGTGACGGGATCAAATTGAACATCGCGTGGCAAAACGTGATGTTTCTTGCCGTCTAATTCGATATCAAAAAGATGCGTAAAGAACCCAGCCTTGTTGACATAATTCAGCATCAATTTTGTTTCCATGCTGATCATCACGGGCGGCATTTTATCACCATAGATAACAGCGGGTATCATATTATTACGGCGTACGGCGCGTGCGGTCCCCTTGCCGACACTTTCACGCGCTACAGCCGCAAGAACAACAGCTTGCGTCATAGGAATCTCCTTAGTCATAGGTTGCTTTTGGCAACGCGTTATCCAGCCTCCAGGGGTGCTGGTCGGGTCAAAACGACCCTTTTTTCAGTCTGTTTTGTTGTCAAAACAGACTTGAAACTGAACGATCCTGTCCGATGCGGGCAATAGCTTCGGCAAGAAGCGGCGCTGTGCTGAGCTGCCTAATCTTTGTCGAAGCGGCAACCGTAGGTGTCGCGGCAATTGAATCCGTACATGTCACATTCACCAGCTGCGAGGCGGTGATGCGTTCCACAGCCTTACCAGAGAATACGCCATGAGTGCAATAGGCAGAAACTGTTTTCGCGCCCGCTGTCATCATGGCTTCAGCCGCGTTACAAAGCGTTCCCGCGCTGTCAACCATATCGTCAACAAGGAGACAATGGCGGCCTTGAACATCACCGATAATGTTCATAACCTCAGATTCACCAGCTTTTTCGCGGCGTTTATCAATAATGGCCAGATCAGCGTCCAGCTTTTTGGCCAAAGCGCGAGCGCGGACAACGCCGCCGACATCGGGGGAGACGATGGTCAGATCGCTGGGCATTTTTCCTTGGATTGCCATATTATTGCGAATATCGGCCACAAGAATAGGTGAAGCATAAAGGTTATCGACAGGAATATCGAAAAAGCCTTGAATCTGGCCTGCATGCAAATCCATGGTTAACACGCGATTGGCTCCCGCCACGGTGATCAAGTTGGCCACAAGCTTGGCCGTAATGGGCGAGCGCGGGGACGATTTGCGATCCTGACGGCTATAGCCATAATAAGGGATGACGGCGGTGATGCGCTTGGCCGAGCTTCTTTTAAGCGCATCGATGGTGATCAAAAGCTCCATCAGGCTGTCATTGGTCGGAAAGGACGTTGGTTGAATAACAAAGGTGTCCTCGCCGCGCACGTTCTCCATAATCTCGACAAACATCTCCATATCCGCAAAACGGCGGAAGTTGGTTTGAGCCAAAGGAAGCCCCAGACTCTTGGCAATGTCTTTAGCCAAAGGAAGATTGCTAGAACCAGCAATAAGCTTGATGTTCGCGGGCATGGCGATGAGCCTTTTCGAAGAGGTGAGAGGCCGTTTAAGCTCAGCCCCAAAACGCTTGCGGCTCCTATAGCAAGCCACCGCGCAACTGTAAAGGAAGGCAAATAATAAAACGGACAAAAAAAGACGCCCGAAGGCGTCTTTTTATAGTCCGTCCGCTTGAAAAGCCGAAAATTTTTTCCCCGCCAAGCCGCATAAACCAAAGAGAAACAAGCAAACGCGGCCAAAAAGTTTTCGGGTTTTCAAGTTGACGTAGTATAAAGAAAAGCAGTTAACGGCAGACTCAACCAAGGGTAAGCGCCATCACGCCAAAGTGCGTGGACGCGAGTCCGTGGGCACCTTTAAAGCGCGCATCATCGCCGCCTGTTCTTCACAGAAACGATGATTTGATTTAAAGGGTGGGGTGACTGCCTTGGGCGCGTTGTGCCGATTGAGGTTTTGATTTCAGTTTTACGGGAACAATCGTGCCCTTAAAAGGTACGGTCACCGTTTTCCCTTCTTTTAACAATGCCAGCGGCGTTTTCGCCACTCCCTGACCGTTTTTCAGCCTTGCGTTTTCGTTGCGTAGGGCTTCGATTTCTTCCACAAGCTTTTGTTCCCTTTGCGCCGTCATGCTTGGATTGGTCTTGCCAATTTCTTGACGCAAGGCGGCAACTTCACGGCGTGCATTTTCCCTGCTTATGATTTTTTTCAGTTCTTCTGCTTCTTTCTTTTGATCTTCTTGAATAGATTTGACCCTCATGGACATATCTTTAACCAACTTGGAGTCGTCTGGGGGGAAAGCGGATTCATACATTTTCTGCGGGATCAATAAGCTCGCACCGGCAAGGAAGCCGATCCCCATATTTCTCATAGCACCAGAGCGATTATGCGTTATTTCTTCCTGAGCCTCCCCGATAAGCATGTCTATCTCGGCAGGGGTGTTTAGAATCGCAATCGCGGTATCATAGGAAATTCTTTCGTCATCACATTTTTCGAGGAATTCCTCGCATGCTTTTTTTGCTGCTTGTTTCAGATATTTCTTCTTCGCTATAAACTTTTTCTGCGCCGAATCAGTAAGGTGATTGACTCTATAGATACCATCCGTATCAATCTGTGTTTGATGTATCGTTTCGCGAATTTCTGCGACGAAAGAAGAATCTTTCAAGATTTCTTCGACAGTAGCGGTTGGCCGAAGGGTTTTGCTTTTCTCAACGAGAGCCAAGGCAATGGATAGTGTTTTTTTATCGACCTTTTCCTTTCCATAAAGCTTGCGCTTAACATAAATCTGAAACTTTATTTTATTCTTTCTTTCAATGGCTATCTTTCTGATCCTTTCCTTCAGGGAAGGCGGATAATTCAGTGCTGCGATAAGAACTGATGAAGCGGTTTTTCTAATGGATGAGAAGATGCCCTTCTTTGCATTTAGATGAGAAGGCTCATCATGGGGCGGTATGTTTCTGGTGTTATTCTGGGGTTCAGACATTATACACCTCAAGAAAAAGAAATTTATTCTGTAAAAAGCTCTTGGGTCTGTATTAACCTAATATCGCGCGAGGAGGGGGGCTTGTCCCTTGATGGTTATCACGAGTCAATTCCTTTCTTTTTTCCGCTATTTCCTTGTGAAACCATCTATCTAGTCTAGCTTCCCACATTGCCTCCCCCCATTCCTTTGCGGGCATCCTTGCGAGATCTTCGCGTGTTGGAGAAACTAAAGGTGCTGGCTCTAACTCAGGATGAAGAACATAGAAATTTCTTTCCAAAATATATTTGGCACGATTGATTGCGGCTATTTGACGTTTCCTTTCGGTTCGAATACCAAAAGTGCTGTACAACGCGTTATCAAAAGCAGTTCTGATTTTTGAAAGCCCAAACATTTTCTTCGTCCCCATTGGGATTGTTGCTCGCTGGGCGTTATTATAACTCATATTAAATTCTCCCCCAAATAGTTTCGGATGTAACCAGTAAATTTCTTATCACCACCACCGAGAGGCTAGCACGTTTGACAGGCAATATCAAGACAAATTGTTTGTTTCCAATGTGTTAGTAACTATTTTTTAACTAATAGGCGCGGTTAAATATAAAACGGTGAATTTTATGGTCAAAATCCGACACAAATGGCGCTGTTGAGGGTCGTTTCAGGTAATGCGAGTGAAGAGCCCGCGCAGAACGGAGAAAAAAACGGTTAACGTCAGGCTCAACCAAGGGTAAGCGCCCTTTTGTGATCCATGCTGCGTTTGGGCGTGGACGGGGCCTGCGGTTCCATAGAGGCCAAAAGCAGGGCATTAAGGCCTATATAATGATTTGTTTTACGGTTGGGCCCGCGCCGTTCCACAGGAACGACTTTGGCCTGAATCCTTTCCGCTTGCTGCCCCGTAAAATAAACGGCCTTAGGCGCTGGCGTGTAGGCTTTAAGGGCGGCATACTTCTTGGTTTTTTGCAGCTTCCTATATTGCCGAGCTAATTTATCAAAGGTTTTTTTATCCTCTGGACTCATATTGAATGAGTTCTTTTGAGTCAGTAAACGCCCCATGATTTTAAGCGTTATATTCGCGCTTGAAACTTTGTTGGAAGGCGTTGTGAAACCAAAATGAGCCGATGATAGATTTTTAAGATCTTTTTTCCGACTGACGGAATCGAAATGAGGTTTCACGCTTGCCTTGTTAAAGAAGGTAAGTACTTGACGAATTAAATTGTGAACAGGATGCGGAATGTGCGCGTTGGATCGCTCCAACGTCGGCGCTGTTTGGGCAACATAGGTGTCATCAATCAATGCAACCGACTGTGTTGCGACAGCCTCGCCAGCCTCAAGGGTCAATTCGCTTCCAGAGACCACTCCCGCATGCGACATTTTTGTGCCTTTTGTAGCTATAAAAATAACAAGATTATTTGAACACTTTTATCTCTTTTGCGCAAGCTTATTCGCCTGCGTAAGGGCTCACAAATTGTTGCAGGGCATTAACTTTAATGAGGTCGTTTTAAAAGGCGTGAATCGCTCATTCTTGGTTAATAAACGAAGCTTATGAGGCTGTGACCCGATTCGTTTTTGCGCTTATCTGTGACCTTTTAACAAGCGATTAACAACAGAATAAATTTGCTTTCTTGTGAAAGCATTTTACCCCTTGCTCTTTCCCAAACGAGGTCTATAAGACCGCTCAAGTTGAGGCCGACTCCACAAAAAAATGTTATTTTTGATGGCGCGGTTTTAACGAGAAAAAAAGGAGAATGCGTTATAATCCACAATAGATTTTACGGGGCATTATAGCGCGGCAGGGGTAAGGGGCTTGCGATGGTCGATTACATTAGAAAAATTAAAAAATATGATCCGGATACTCAAGAAGCTATCCATTCTTTTATGAATGACATTGATCCCTCTGGTATTAACGATCCGCTTCGTGAAATCGCGTATTTTGCGTTGCATGGACAAAAAGAAACTGAACGAGAATTTGCTGGATACAAAGAGCGCAATGAAGGTGCCTGTCTTACGGAAGGCCAGCATCCCCATTATGCCTACAGCGGCGGCAGCAACGCCAATGGCCATGAAAAATACTTTGTCGGGCAAACGATGGTGGGAGAGACTTTGGTTCTTCGCCTTCCTGGCTCTGAATGGTTTGATGTTGATGGCTCTATGATTCCAGAAACGCAGGCGTTTATCGCGCTTGTTCAGTCCAAAGGCATCAAACAGATTATTCATTCCAAAAATGACAGCAGCAAAATGTTGGATGTTGCCTATGCCTATCATATGGCGCTGCGGCGTGGAGACGAGCCTCTTTTAACGACGGAGTTAAAAGGAATTCCGTCTGTTTTGATCGATTATGCAAAACAGTGTCACGTTCTGTACAGAGAAGTAGAGATTAAAGGCCTAAACTTTTATGTTGAGCGCGGCATCGATTTTAGTGCCGCAAAAACCGAGGCTGAAAAGTTTAAGCTGGCCATGGCTGCGCAAGCACTTATATGGGATCTTGTCGGCGCTTGTCAGTACAAGGATCCAAAACCAGAAATCGTTCCTGTCCTTCAAAGCGATTTTACCGCTTCCCATTATCTTTATTTAGCGCATGAAAATCGGTTTATCCCTGTCCCTGACCAAGAGGGAAAACCCGCCCAGATTAAAAAGAAAATGGATGCCTTCTTCCAAGAAGCGTCTGAGCATCATACCTGCAAAGGGGAAGAGGGCGAAGACATTCATGCTTGGCATAACACCCTTAATGCTCTGTCCGTTGGGTATGGTCTGTATTTAAAAACGAAGCAGAGACGCGACGGGCTGAACAATGTTCGTTTAACAAAAGCGGGCAGCAGTTCTTGCACCGATTCCAGAACGCCTGCGCACTTGCTCCTTGGGCGTCCTGGGAAGGACGGGTTTGAGCTTTATGTTTTGCGTGCGCCTGGCAATTCTTTTGTTGATAACGATGGCAAGCTTACCGAAACAGCGTTGCGTTATCTTGCCATTGCGCAATTGGAACAGGTTCCCGTCGTTCATTCCCATCACAGCACCTGTGGCGCGATGAATGCGGCAACGGATCATTTGACGGGAAAAAATACGTCTCTACCCGTTGCTTTTCAGACGTTGGGAGATGCACGGCAAGCGACCTTTGACAAGGTAGCAAGGACGGGCAAGACGGAAAAAGAAATTGTTGACCACTATAAAACGCTCACAGGCGTTAAAGTGAACAACTTTGCTGACTGCCTTGGTCTGCAACAATTGTTAGATGATGTCACCGCCGCAGAGAAATATGCCAAAACAGAAGGTGCCCCCGTGGTCGGCGTTTTTCACAATACGTCAGAGGGACAGCTTTACTTATTTCATAAAAATAGAAAGGCCGATGAGCCTCTTTTCATCAAGGTTCCATCAGTCTTTTCTTCCACCCCATCTTTGGAACCAACGCGCAGATTTTCCATGCAGCCTCATGCCCCACAAAGGGGATGCCAACCTTTGCTGGGATAGCATCGTTTTTGAAAGAGTGCGCAAGAGGTCTGTAAAAACCAACGCTTGAACTGTTTTAGGTATAGTAAAGGATTTTGTTGTATTCCAGTTGACGTCATCGCAAGGAATCGTTAAGAGCTTCCATCCATCTTTTCGATGATGTTCCTGTCATAAGGGCAGAGGCAGCAAGGTGGCCGTTGTAGCTCAGCGGTAGAGCAGGGCTTTCGTAAAGCCAAGGTCGGGAGTTCAATTCTCTCCAACGGCACCATTAGAAAAAGCCCCCTTTGGGTTTGAATTTTGCACCCATACCGGACTGTACATTTTAAATGCCCCGCATTTGCGTTCCAGTGAGTGCTGAATGGCCTAAAAAAGATTTTCCTTATAGGGGTGGCGCAGGAAAAATAGCCACCTCCAGAGTGATTTAAGCCAACCTAGCGTTGATGCTCTTTCCATACAAAGTATGGTTACTTTTCGGTTCTCTAAAAAAGCGGGCTCTTGCGTAAAACGGGTGGGTGATTTTGCGTCTCATGCTTTCAATCAAGGCACCGTATAGAACCATCCTCCCGCAAGGGGAGGGTGATAAGGTTGAGGACCACTATTTTTTACTCCCCCATTTTGAAAAAGGGTCAAAGAAACTTTATTTATGATCGCTCTCTGGCCTTTGGCAAAAAGTTGCCAAGAGGCGGGGGACGTGCTGGTATCTGTCCTCTTTTCTGTAGATCATAAGGATCAGCGAATCATGTGCCTTGCCATCCCCGCGAAGATTACTGAGCTTTTAGAAGGCGACCGCGCCATCGCCAATGTCGGCGGGGTCAATCACGACATCTCCCTCTCGCTGGTTGAAGACGTGGCCGTGGGCGATTATGTGATCGTGCATGTGGGTTTTGCCTTATCGAAAATCGATCCTGAGGAGGCCGCCAAGACCCTTGCGCTGTTTGATGAATATCATGCGGCGGGCGCCAGCGCAGGCAAGGCGGAGGGTGGCGGCGCGTGAAGTATATCGACTCGTTTCGCGACAATCGCCTTGCCCAAAAGCTGGCCGCCGCCATCCGGCAGGAAGTCCAAGGCGCTCGCCCCGCTGGGCAGCCTTTCCGCTTTATGGAGTTTTGCGGTGGTCATACGCACGCGATTTTCCGTTTTGGCCTTCCCGATTTGCTGCCGCCGGAAATCAAGATGATCCACGGGCCTGGTTGTCCCGTTTGCGTCTTGCCGATGGCCAAGATCGATGCGGCGATTGGGCTGGCGCAGCGCTATCCTCTCACTCTTTGCACCTATGGCGATATGATGCGCGTGCCGGGCGGGCAGAGGCTTTCTCTTTTAAAAGCCAAGGCGGCGGGGGCGGACGTGCGGATGGTTCTCTCGCCCCATGACGCTCTGATGCTGGCCAAGGATAATCCAGAGCGCGAGGTTGTTTTCTTTGCCATCGGGTTTGAGACAACAACGCCGCCCACGGCCGTGATTGTGAAGCAAGCGCAAGCCTTGGGGCTGAAAAACTTTTCCGTATTCTGCAACCATGTCCTTACGCCGCCCGCTTTGAAATGGCTGTTGGATGCCAGCGGATCGGGCGAGGACGGCGTGCCGCCTTTGGATGGTTTTGTGGGACCCAGCCACGTCAGCGCGATTATCGGCACGCGCCCCTATGAGATTGCGGCAACGGGCTATGGTAAGCCTGTCGTCATCACGGGCTTTGAGCCTTTGGACGTGCTGCAAGCCATCCTCATGCTGGTGCGGCAGGTCAAGGCGGGCAGGGCGGTCGTTGAAAACGAATACGCCCGCGCTGTGACCGCCGAAGGCAACGTGAAGGCGCAAGCCTTAATGGCCGAGGTTTTTGATTTTCGTGACACGTTTGAATGGCGCGGTCTTGGCTGGATCCCTCACAGTGCGTTAAAACTGAAAGACGTTTACGCTGCGTTTGATGCGGAAAAACGCTTTGCGTTGGAGCCTAGCGCGGCAAAAGAAAATCCGGCCTGCCAATGCCCCGCCATTTTGCGCGGCGCAAAGTCGCCAGAAGAATGCAAGTTATTCGGGACAGTCTGCACGCCGGAAAACCCCATCGGCGCGTGCATGGTCTCCAGCGAAGGCGGCTGCGCCGCATGGTACAGTTACGGGCGAAGGAAGAAGAGTTGAAAGACCTACGCAAGATAATTTATTGCATCAAGAAAATCACCCTCCCCTTGCGGGAGGGTCGAAAAAGCTTTGCTTTTTCGGGGAGGGGTGATGGCAAACCTTGTGTTATTACCCCTCCCCGAGATTTTCTCTTCCTTCGGGATCGAAAATCTCGTGCCCTCCCGCAAGGGGAGGGCGATTTATCTGATCTTCTTTTAAGGATTTTCTCTCTATGACCAACCGCTTTGAACGATCCTTGGATATCAAAAATGGTCGCGTGGATATGACGCATGGCAGCGGCGGGCGAGCGATGGCGCAGCTGATTGATCAACTTTTTGCCAAGGCCTTTGACAATCCCGCCTTGGCCGAGGGGAATGATCAGGCGCGGCTTGCGATCCCTGCGGCGGGGCGGCTTGCGTTCAGCACGGACAGTTACGTTATCTCGCCGCTGTTTTTTGCAGGTGGCAACATCGGCTCGCTCGCCGTTCATGGAACCGTGAACGATGTCGCCTTAAGCGGCGCAAAGCCCCTATGGCTCTCGGCTGGCTTTATTTTAGAGGAGGGGTTTCCTCTGGCCGATCTTGAGTGCATCGTGACCTCAATGGCCAAGGCCGCGCAGGATTGCGGCGTGCAGATTGTGACGGGCGATACCAAAGTGGTGGAAAAAGGCAAGGCCGATGGCGTGTTCATCAACACGGCGGGGGTAGGGCTGATTGAGGCGGGCGTTGATCTCTCCGTTCACAACATTCGCGCAGGTGATGCGATTATCATCAGCGGGACACTGGGCGATCATGGCGTAGCAGTGATGGCACAGCGCGAGGGGCTTGTGTTCGACGAACCTGTTTTATCGGACAGCGCAGGGCTGAACGGCTTGATTGAAGCGATGTTGGCATCGGGGGTTACGCTTCACGCCTTGCGCGATCCCACACGCGGCGGGCTGGCGACCTCGCTGAACGAAATGGCGCAAGCGGCAGGCGTAGGCATGCGCCTTGACGAAGCGGCCATCCCTGTGCGCGCTGCCGTGCGCGGCGTATGCGAGATTCTGGGGCTTGATCCCCTCTATATCGCGAACGAAGGCAAGCTGATTGCCTTTTGCCCCGCGCAGCAGGCAGGCAAGCTTTTAGCCGTCATGCGTGGCCATGTTCATGGCCACGAGGCAGCGATCATCGGGGAGGTGGTTGAGGATGATCACGCCTTTGTTGAGATGACCACGACACTCGGCGGTCACCGCATGGTTGATTGGCTAGCAGGCGAGCAACTGCCAAGGATTTGTTAGAGCAAAATTCGATTAGGGTGAACAGGACAAATCACCCTCCCCTTGCGGGAGGGTCGAAATTATTGCGACCATAGGGAGCAAGAATTTCGGGGAGGGGTCATAAAACTCAATAAGCACATAACCCCTCCCCGAAAAATCCTCTCCCTTCGGGATTTGATTTTTCGACCCTCCCGCAAGGGGAGGGTGATTACTCCCCATAAAGCATTGACCTACCCCTTGAAACATAAGGATAAAATACTTTTGCAACGGCTCCTTCAAGGCAAACGCCAAGAAACTTGACAAAAGGGTAGGTTTCCGTGACATTGCGCCACACCTTACGTAACGGATTAGAGAACAGGATAACGGAAAATGGCTAAGACAAAGAATGACATCAAGCTCGTCAGCTCGGCTGGCACGGGCGTTTTTTATGTCACAAAAAAGAACCCCAAGAACAACACCAAGAAGCTTGAGCTGAAGAAGTATGATCCTCGCATTCGCCAGCACGTTGTTTTCAAAGAAGGCAAGATCAAAGAAGGCAAGAAGTCGTAACTTCCTTTTTTCAAAAGAGTTTTCCATTGCCCTTGGACGCCTCTCTTAAAATCGCTTCACGTGATGTCGTGATGGATGAATCGGTTTTAGAGACCGATGGCGTAGCCATTCCCGACTATCTGGAAACCTATTACTGGTGGGCCTACGTCCGGCCTTGGGCGGTGCGTATCTTTGAGCGCGACTGGCTTATCAACCTGATCCTTTGGGGTTTTTATGAGCCGCTGCGCGACAGAATCTTGGGCGCGTTGGGCGATAAGATTTCGGGGCGCACGCTGAAAATCTCGTGCTGTTATGGGCAACTAGAGCCGATGCTCGCGCAGCGCATTGCGGCGGGTGGCGGCACGCTCGACATCATTGATGTCGCGCCAGAGCAGATCAAAAACTCACGCCGTAAAATGCCTGCCGCTCTATTGGGTAGCACTGTCAATCACTATCACTGCGATTCAAATGATTTGTGCTTTGCGGATCATAGCTATGATCGCGCCATCATCTTTTTCCTGCCGCATGAACAACCCGAAGCCATCCGCCGCAAGACCTTTGCCGAAGCTTTCCGCGTCGTGAAAAAAGGGGGCGCGATCCATGTCGTTGAGTTTGCCAAATCTAAGGGATGGCATCCTTTGCGTTTTATTTGGTATCCCGTCCTGCTGGTGCTAGAGCCTTTTGCCCGCGATTTATGGACAAAGGAAATCGCCACATGGCTGCCGCATGGCGGGCTTGGCTGCACGGTCGAGAAAAAAACTATCTTCGCTGATTTCTATCAGCTGGTCAAAATCACAACGCCTCGATAATTTCCGGACTATATAGCTGATCCAATGCAAGCGTTGGTATTATGCGCGCTCCTTTTTTAGGCTGTAGAGAGCCTCCAGTGCCTCTTTTGGCGACAGTTCATCGGGGTTTATGGCGCGAATCGCCTGCAAAAGGCGCGAATCGACCTCATTTAAGGCAGGTTTAGGCGTGACATTGCTGAAAAGTGGCATGTTATCAGCCAAATTGGCTTCGTTAGGGTTATTCTTATCGGCTTCAAGCCTTTTTAAAACCATCTCGGCGCGTTTGATGACAGAAGATGGTAGCCCTGCCATTTGTGCGACATGAAGACCATAGGATCGATCGGCTGTTCCCGCGATGACCTCATGCAGGAAAATAATTTCTTGTTCCCACTCGCGGATCCGCATGGTGGCGCAGGTTAGGTGAGGCAGTGTCTCCGCCAGTTGTGTTAGCTCATGGTAATGCGTGGCAAACAGGGTGCGGCAACGGTTGACTTCATGCAGATGCTCAAGTGTCGCCCACGCAATCGAAAGGCCGTCATAGGTTGCTGTGCCGCGTCCAATCTCATCCAAAATAACCAGCGCTCGTTCTTTGGCTTGATGAAGGATCGCGGCGGTCTCGACCATCTCGACCATAAAGGTGGATTGCCCCCGCGCTAAATCGTCGGCAGCGCCAACGCGGCTGAACAACCGATCCACAATGCCGATATGCGCGGCGGCGGCGGGCACAAAGCTGCCCATTTGTGCCAGAATGGCAATCAGCGCGTTTTGGCGTAAAAAGGTGGACTTTCCGGCCATGTTCGGCCCCGTGAGAAGCCATAGATTCTGCGAGGTGCTCAAATCACAATCGTTGGCCACAAAAGGCTGCGGATTGGTTGCGCGGCGCAAGGCCGCCTCAACGACAGGGTGCCGCCCGCCCTTGATCATGAAGGTGAGCGAGTCATCGATGGTGGGGCGCGTATAGTTTTGCGTGATGGCCAATTCAGCCAGCGCGGTCGTCACATCGGCCATAGCCATTGCGTCTGCAGCGCGGCGCAGTTCGGGAAGATGCGCCATAATTTCGGCCACCAAATTGGCAAAAAACTGAAGTTCTACGGCTAAGGCTTTATCAGAAGCTTCGGCTATTTTTCGATCAAGCTCGGAGAGTTCCACGGTTGTAAAGCGCACCGCGCCTGCAAGACTTTGGCGATGAATAAAGGTCTCTTTTTGCGCCAGAAGTTTGTCGGCGTGAAGCGGGGAAACCTCGATATAATAACCGATGACTTGGTTGTGCTTGATCTTTAGCGCCGCTGCGCCGCTGGCAGTCGCATATTTTTGCTGCAAGGCCGCGATCAGGCGGCGGCTGTCGTCGCGCAGTTCGATAAGCTCATCTAATTGCGGCGCATAGCCTCGCGCGATAAACCCGCCATCTCGTGCCAAAAGGGGCAACGTGTCTGACAGCGCCCGCGTCAAACGATCCTGAAGCGCATGATGGTCGCCTAAATGTTGCACGATAACGCGCCAGTCTTGCGGCAAAGCAGTGGGATCCAATGCCAAAAGGTGCGAGCGGATTTTCTCGCCATAGCGCAGAGCATCACGCACGCCAGCCAGATCGCGAGGCCCTCCACGTCCCAGTGAAAGGCGGGCAAGAGCGCGTTCCATATCGGGCGTTTGCTTAAGTTCATAGCGGAGCGCATCGCGCCATTTTTCATGATGAGCCGCCATGGCCACCGCGTCATGACGGGCGTTGATGGCGGCCACGTCTGTGAGCGGCGCAGCCAGCCTTGCCGCCAAAAGGCGTGCCCCCGCCGAGGTCAGCGTACAGTCAATAGCGGCGAGCAGTGAGCCTTGGCGGCTACCCGAAAGAGTGCGCGCAATTTCAAGATTGCGGCGCGTGGCGGAGTCCATCGCCATCGTGGATTGGTGGGTGAGAGCGCGGGGGCGCAGGAAATGGGACAGATCACATTTTTGAGTGAGGCTGACATACTCTAGGATTGTTCCCAATGCGATAATTTCAGGGCGAGAAAAATCACCCATTGAGCCCAAATCGGACGTTTGATAAATCCCACACAAACCGCGAACCGCTTTGTCATGATTAAACAAACTATTGGGAAGGTTTGTTAAAGCCTCTCGCCAACTTCCTAGCGTTTCAAACAGCGCGGTGTCTTGTACGGTGCGTTCGGCAATCAATATCTCGCTGGGCGCAAGCCGCGCCAATAAAGCGGCAAGGTTTTCGTGCGTGACGCGCTCACAAAATGGCTCACTTTTCGCCAGATCCAGCCATGCGACGGCCATGCCTTCGCCTGTTTGCGCGACGCAGGCTAGATGATTGGCGCTGCCCGCCTCTAACAGCGTGTCTTCGGTCACTGTGCCGGGCGTGACGATCCGCACGACTTCGCGGGTCACGATCGATTTGCCCCCGCGCTTTTTGGCGGCGGCGGGGTCTTCTGTTTGCTCACACAGCGCGACGTGAAAGCCTTGCCGGATCAACTTGGCCATATAGTTTTCATAGGCGTGGAACGGCACGCCGCACATGGGAATATCTTGGCCTTGATGTTGTCCGCGCCGCGTCAACGTAATGTCGAGCGCGCGTGAAGCTTTGATGGCATCTTCAAAAAAAAGCTCATAAAAGTCGCCAAGGCGAAAGAACAGCAGGCATTCGGGATGCTGCGCCTTGATCGCCAGATACTGCGTCATCAGTGGCGTGGTGGCGGCTTCGCACGCGTCGTTGGTTGAAGGGGGGCAGGCGGCGGTGGTGGCCTTCTTGGGCGGGACAGGCGTTGCCGGTGGGTTACCGTGCAACGTCGCTTGCGCCGTTTTTTGCATGGTGATGCTGGGAAGGTTATCAGCAAAAAGGTTGGGCGCGGGCAGGGCGCTCTTCGCCGCTTCGCCCTGTTTATTGACAAGTGATGACTTCATCGTGTTGACCGCAACAATCCTTCCCCAAGACAAAAAACTTGGATCAAAATAGGGCACTACAATCACCCTCCCCTTGCGGGAGGGTCGAAAAACGCTCATGCGTTTTTCGGGGAGGGGTGTATTGGCTATCAGACTTTGACCCCTCCCCGAGATTTTCTCTCCCTGCGGGATTGAAAATCTCGTGCCCTCCCGCAAGGGGAGGGCGATTTTAACAAGCGTTTTTCTTTGTTCTTAACTTGGGAGGGTGTCCTGAATCCTTCCCCGTTTTCCTTTGTGGTAGGGGAGTATAGCGTCATGCTAGGCTTGGGGGCAAATGGGAATAAACATAGACCTAAAACAGGTCAAGAGTTGGTAAAGACAGCACCATAAACCACCTTCCCGCAAGGATTAGGGTGATTTAATTACCAACGCTGGAAGTGGAATGAGGATAGCGCTAATAACTGCTGATCTGGTGGATGAAAGCGCTTACGCTTTCCCGCAGTCTATCGGCTTTCTCATGAAGTGAATTGAGGCCTTTGCTGACGGATTGAGCCGATTCACCGGTGCTTTCGGCATCATGTTTTGTTTGTTCCAAAATCCTGTTGATTGATTCCGCGCTTTGGCTGGCTCGCTCAACGGCCTGCGTGATTTCTTGCGTAATCGTCAGCTGCTCCGCCACCGCAGACGCCCCCATGGCCGATGACTCGCTAAGCTTCCGCACCATTTCTTGGATAGAGACGAAAGAGGAAACCGTCGTATGCGTCTCCGTTTGAACCTGAGCGATATTGGTTGAGATTTCGCCCGTTGCAACCTCAGTTTGATTAGCCAACTGCTTGACCTCAGAAGCGACGACAGCAAAACCCTTCCCCATTTCCCCAGCACGCGCAGCTTCGATGGTGGCGTTAAGAGATAACAGTTTCGTTTTGCTGGCAATCGAGGTAATGACATCCGTCACTTTGCTGATTTGATCCGTCACGCCTGACAAGGTATCAATCTTCTTACGCGCCGTATCAACGGATTGAGAAACACTTTTGGCCATTGTTGCGCTTGAGGAAACCTGATCCGAAATCTCATGGCTGGACTTTGTTAGGTTCTGCGTCACTTCGCTTGTGTGACGCGCCTCCCCCATCGTCTGTTCAGAAAGCAAAGAAGCTTCATTGGCCTGCGCCGACATGGCCTCAGCCGCTCTGGCAAGCAAGACGGATTCCTCCATCATCGCTTTCGTCGTTGTGGCAACTTCGTTTACAAGGCCACCGACGTCGTGCTCTAAATCTTTGGCCAAGGACATAAGGGCTTCTTTTTTCGTCTCACGCGCTTTTTCTTCGGCGCGTTCTTGCTCACCTTTCAATATATTGACGCGTTCCATGTTGTCGCGGAAAACGGATAGAGCATCGACCAATTGCCCCAGTTCGTCCTTACGTTTCAGGCTATCAATATCGATATTCATTTCTCCATCAGCCAACTGTCGCGTTGCTTGGGAAAGCCGCCGGATCGAGCGCACTGTGGAGAAAACGATCAAAACCGTCACCAAAAGAACAAAGGCTACAGATACAATGCTTGTAATAAACATCATCTCTGTTTGTTCTGACACGGTTAGAATGGAGTTTTTCGAAACGGCTTGTGAATCTTTAAGACACGCAGCCGCCATAAGATTGATTGTCTCAAGTGTTTGATCGTAGGCCTTTGAGATGGGCGCTAGAAAATTAACCGTTGTTTTGAAATCAACGTCCAGCATGCTGGCAACAAAGGCAACAGCATCCTTGTAGTTTTTAACATTGACGATGGCATCATCAATTTTGGCTATATTTTCCTGCGCCGCATATTTGTTTTTATAAACGTCCAGCGCAGTCACAACGCCATCAAGTTTTTCGCTGATGTTCTTTGCTTCTTTATTGACGTCCTGCCTTATCTCAGCGGCTTGGTTCAATTGCATTTGCTGCAATTGACTGTTGGCATCCCTGAATTGTTGAACAGTATCCGACAAAAGGACATTGGCGGAGAATTTGTTTTCCGTAATGTCTTCCATGCTGTTTTTAAGCAAGCCCATGGTGTTTAAGCCAAGAAATTCCACAAAAACAAGCAGCGTGAACACAAGAAGGGCAGGGATGGCAAACTTAATCGCAAAAGGCCAATTGACCGTTGAAATTCGATAAGATGACATCCTACTCCCCCTCTTGTACTCTTTTTAGCCGATTAAACGATTAGAACTTACCCGTGAGCGTCACAAAAGCTTGACGTTCAATGGCAGGATAGGGGCTGGTTCCGATAATGTTGCGATTGAGGTTGTTACCGGAAACAGCGACATTCAGATTATCCATCAGGTTATAGCCAATCCGCGCCCCAACCGTCATGTATTCCGAAACAGAGATGGGAATAGCCCCCGCCCCTGTTGCATCACGCAACATTTTTGTTGAGGACATGACCTGACTGTTCGCATCGAACTCCCACTCTTTATAGGTATAGCCAAGGCCAAACCGGAAGTGATGTTCAGGCGATGACCCTTGATAGGCTTGATTGGCAAGCACCGTTGCTGAATCGATAACCCTTGCCAAGCTATAGCTAGCATCCCAACGGAACCCATTGTGATTACCCGTCAAGGCAATTTCGCCACCGTAGGATTGGCTCTCGCCCATGTTTTCAGCCTTGATCAAATCGACCACAGAACCATTGACCGTTTGCATGCCGTTGTTAACAAAAGCGGTAACGTCTTGCGACATGATGTAGAAGGTTGCCACCTTTGCCGTTGAGAAGATGGGGGCAATTTTTCGATCATAGGCGACTTCATAGCTTTGCGTGATCGTAGGTTTCAGATCACCACTTCCTTCAAGAGAAACAGGCACGCCACCGTTCAACGTATGGAAGTTAGAGCCGCTTTGCAACAAGCTGGGCATTTGCACACCACGTCCATAAGACAAACGAACCGTATCAAGATCCGTCAGCTTATAGGCCAAAGCGGAATTCGCGCTCCATGTATTGATGGCATGACTGTAATCGGAAGCCGAGAACATGGTCACCGCCGGAATTTCTCCCGTCACGTTCATATCCAGATGATCAAACCGAACCGCATTGGTCAGTGATAGGTTATCAGCGATTTGCCATAACCACGTTCCACTGGCCGCATAGTTATCTTCATGAGAGGAGGGCGATCCGGCAGCAATTTGATAAGCCGTCAATCTAAAGTCTTTATGACGATACTCAAGGCCTGTGCGGAACGTATGATCCGATCCAATTTTAAACTGATCGTTCAAATTGCTGACAAGCAAATCTGTCGTCATACCAAAGGGAATGATTGAGGACAAAGACGAATAAATCGTGTCGTAGGTGTGATTGACGTAGGTGTCCGATGTGATAAGGCCGTAATTGGTCTGCCAATTAAAGCCACCGCGCACCGAATACGTTGTCGTTCTTTCTGCCCCCACTGAATTGAAGGCGGATAAGGCCACATTTTGTTTACTTTCTGATGCGGTCAGCTCCACATTGCCCGTTAGGTCAGGGGTCAAATTAAACACTGAGCTATTAGAAGCGAAACGACGTTCGGGAGAATAGATGATAGAGGAATCGTTGGCCGCATGGCCTGTTTTAAACTCATCGGCACTTAACCCGCCTGCCGAGAATTTCGTTCCGCCCCAAGTCCCATTTTTGGTAACCGTCGCATCACCCGTCATCGATCGCTGCGTCCCCAAACTTACCGCTGCAACGTTGTTGTTGTCGCTCACGGGGCTATAGGTGATGATGTTGACAACACCGCTGGCAGCGTTGGATCCAAACAGCGCCGAAGCAGGGCCTTTGACAACCTCGATTTGACGAATGTCATCGATATTCACAGGAAGGTTATTCCAAACGGTGCGTGAATAATCATCAATAAACACCTGACGACCATCAATCAAAACCAAAAGACGCGATTGGAAAACCATTTGATGGCCGCGCACGCCAACATCGGAATTGCCAAGCGATGTCCTTAAAACATCAACGCCAGACACATATTGACCGATGATTTCCGGTATATCACGACTGCCAGAGCGATGGATTTGATCGGCCGTGATAATGGTCATGTTGGCCGCAACTTCACTGGCGCGCTGGGGCGTGCCCGTCGCGTTTGTTGTGACGGGTTCACCAAACAAGGATTCAAGCGAGCCATAATCCAGCGCGTTGGCGCGACCAGACGCGCCGCAAGTCATGGCTACAGCAAAAGCGCACATTGAGCAGAGGAAAAGGGATGATTTTTTCATAGAGGTAACTCCTTGGGATACTTTCTGGATGGATATCAGACAAAGGTATTAGATTTGTTTAGCAAGCATGGTGAAGGCCTGTGCAAAACCAACTTTGGCGGCGTCTGCTGCGGTTTTGCTGTAGTAAATGGTAACGCTGGGTTTGGTCACGATGCCAAGAATGCACTTGTTGCTTTTGACGCAATCAAGATCGGTGGACATGGACAAAAGACCCGCTGCGTTTGCTGCGCTGCTCACAGCATCAGAGCAAGCCCCTTTTGTGATGAAAGCCAACTTGGCCATGGAAAGCTTGCTGCCAGCTTCGGCAACGGGAACCATCAACCCAGAAATCTTAACGCCACCAGGGGCATCAACGCCTGCATCAAGAAGGGCTTTTAGCGAATCAGCCTCAGCCTTTGACGCTGGATCGGCTGGATCAAAAACAACGGCCATAACGGCACTGCCTGATAGCTTGTTGGTCAACAAAGGCGTTGTTTTCAGCGCCACCATAAGGTCCGCTTGATCAACCGCTTGCGCTGAAGGGGCCATGCCACACACAAGAGCCAAAAAGCCTGCGCAGACAAGAAGGCGGGTGAGAAAAACTCTTTTCATTGGGAAACTCCTGCAAAAACTTAAGAAAGGTGAGACAAGCTCAATGGAAACAAGGCGAAGGACGTTCTTAGAAAGGCTGTGAAATCAAAGACAGACGAGACGTCTAGGGAGGAAGGAATCATGGTTAAAGATTAGTAACCAAACCTTATTGGAAGACAAGTAAATTATTTGTAAACGCACCATCCTTCGTCATTAGACCGCGATAAGGCAAGAAGGTGATGGCAATACAGCCAAAAAAGAAAGGGGAAGCTGCTTGCTTACGCAAACATGCCTCCCCCTTTTTTTATCAAAAGCCCCTTGAAAGAGGGCTCTTTAAAAGTGGTGATCTTAGTCCATAGAGTCCGGCAGTTTTAAAAGCTTATCGGCAGAGATTTTCTTTTCTGCGATTTTGGCTTGCGCCAAAATGAAGTCGACAACCTTTTCCTCAAGAAGCGGCGCACGCAAACGCTCAACCGCGCCTCTGGTCTTTGTGATGTACTCGATCACCTGCTTTTCCTGCCCCGGATAGCGGCGGGCTTCGGCCATCATGGCCTCACGAAGTTCTGCCGAAGTCACCTCAATTTTGTTCGTCTCAGCGACCTGCGCCAGCAACAAGCCCAAGCGCACGCGACGCTCGGCAATATCATGATATTCGGCCTTCAGCTCCTTTTCGCTTTTCTTGGCATCATCGGCTTCAAGGCGGCCTTCGGCCTTGTCCTTTTCCACCTGTTGCCAGATGCTTTCGAACTCGCCTTCAACCATGACGGTTGGCAGATCAAACTTGTGATGCTTAGCCAACGCATCCATCAATTCGCGCTTGATAACCGAGCGCGAGATTTGAGCATAGTTGCTGCTGATGTCCGTAACAATGCGCTCACGCAATTTTTCCATCGAGGGAAACCCGATTTCCTTGGCCAGCGCGTCATCCATCTCTACGGCCTTGTGGGCGCGGATTTCTTTCAACGTCACGGCAAACACAGCCTTTTTACCGGCGAGGTCTGCGGCGTGATATTCCTTGGGGAATGTCACTTTCACGTCCTTTTTATCGCCCGCCTTCATGCCCGCGACTTGATCCTCAAAGCCTTCGATAAATGATCCTGTGCCAAGTTCTAGGCGATGATCCGCGCCTTTCATGCCGTCATGCGCTACGCCATCAACAGTGCCATCGAAATCGATCACGGCCACGTCGCCCGTCTTAGCGGCGCGTTTTTCTTCGATCACTTCCGGCTGACGGAAAGACTTGGCAATACGCAAGATGGCTTCATCGACCGTCTTGTCCTCAACATCCGCAACCTGCCGATCAAAGCTTAGCTTCGCAAAGTCCATGGGTTCAATGTCGGGGATGATTTCCATCTCCATCTTAAAGACCATATCCTTGCCTTCTTCGGCCACAACGTCTTCGACCTTGGGACGCGCAGCGGGGCGAAGCTTTCGCTCAGTCATCGTTTTTTCCGCGCTGTCCGTAATCAGGCGGTCATAAACCTCGCCCATGACTTCAGCGCCAAAGCGCTGGCGGATCAAATCAAGCGGAGCTTTACCGGGGCGAAAGCCCTGAATCTTTGCCTTCTTGGCAATCTCTTGAAGACGCTTTGTGACCGCAGCCTCAACCTCAGCCTTTGGAAGCGTGATGGTATAGGCGCGCTTCAAACCCTTGTTGACGTCTTCGTGAACTTTCATCATGTCTTTTAATTCCTTGTTTCGTTTATTGTCGCGTTTTGTGAACCCCAAGGGGTTCAAGTCATACCAATCCATCTATGAACTGACACTTTAAGAAAAAAGGAAATGGGATGCCAGCCTTCGCTGGCATGACGGGGTTTGTGTTTGAATTGAACCCCTTCCGTCATCCCCCGCGCCCTCGTCCCGCCGCCCTTGCGGCGGGCGAAGAGAGGGGGGCGGGGATCCCATTTGTTTTCTTTTTCAATGAGTCACTTTGTTGACTCATTTGTATCACTCATAACATATCATCGATAAAGGGGCGCTAAAGCGTCCCTTTATCGATGGTGCGGGTAGAGGGACTTGAACCCCCACGACTTTCATCACTGGAACCTAAATCCAGCGCGTCTACCAATTTCGCCATACCCGCAAATGAAGACAGCGTGGCTTTTTAGATGGAATTTGCCCGAAGAGCAAAGGTTTTATCTTGGGGGCTGACAAACAGTTAATGGCGATCCCGAATCCGGTCGCGAAAGCGGCTTTGAAAGGCTTCCAAGGCGAGGGTGCGGGTCTCAACCGAAGGGCGCCCCGCCCCGCGTGTTACTTGAAGCTGGAAGCGAACATGAGGAATGCCCATCTTGTCCGAAGCGACATCAAGAACTTCAGCCGTTTCGACAAAAGCCCCCGTGCCTTCACGTCTGTAAGACGCGCCGACTTCGATGGGGGCGGTATTGTGGCCTGTTAAAGCGCCCAAAATCATAGGCGATTTCCTCCACTTTCTTGTTGCGCCTCCATTATGAACCTATTCATTCTGTTTTGACAAGGGTTTCACACGGGTTTCTTGCCCCTTAACCTTTATTTTTGTTCAGTTCGTTTAAAAAAAATAACGACCTCGCCCAATTCTATTTTTCTCTGGTCTATTGCTGCGTAAGGAATTATTAGAAAAATAAGGCTATACTTTTACGCCTATGCGATTGCGATGTGCCCTTAGCTCAGCTGGATAGAGCAACTGCCTTCTAAGCAGTAGGTCAGCAGTTCAAATCTGCTAGGGCGCACCAATTTATCAAGCAGTATCAAATTGATACTGAAACAAAAGGGCGGGATGAAAATCCCGCCCTTTCTCTATGTCAACACTATGTCAACAAAACGCCTTCGTTTTGTGTCAGCAAAAGGCGCTAAAACGTAGCCCCGAAGCACGCACGACTCGGCTCATTTGCTCATTCTGGCGATTATCGCCTCTATTCCTTCGGTCATTCGCACCGTTTGTTTTCTCACTTCAACAAGGTGGCGGTGGAGGCTGTAGCCAAGCAGCCAGAAGGCAACGGCAAAACAGCCCAAGCCCCAAAACAGGCCTGTTTTCCAATCAAAGAGCCAATCGGGAAGCGTGGTTAAATCCATGTTTGTTGTCCGATTATATGTGGGGTCGCTTTCAGTAAGGCATAGCCCAGCCCTTGCCGAACGTCCAGCGTTTTGTTGCTTTAAAGCGGTTGCCTGAAAAGCGACAAACAGCTTGCCTTGCGGGATGGATTTAAAAGAAACCTTTGCGGCGAATCTGCGCCGACTCCGGCATGAGAAAGGGATTTCTCAGGAAGCCTTGGCTTATGCCGCCGACATTAACAGAACCTATGTTAGCAAACTCGAAAAAGGGCTTTGCTATCCGGGTCTTGAGATCATCGGAAAACTCGCCGCAGAGCTTGGCGTCGTGCCGGAAGAGCTTATCAAGAAACAGCCAGCGCGAAAAAGCGCGCGGCGGAAATAATATGGCGTGTGGAGAGCTGGCCTAAGCCACAGCCCTTTCAGTATGCGAGTGGCTTGGTATGACGAGTGTTTTGCTTGCGGCATACGGGGGAAGCCTTAGCAAGTAAACCTTTGAGGTTGAGTCGTCTTCCCACACGCGCAGAATGTCAAGTTGCAGTGCGCGGCAGGCTTTTTCAAAAAAGGCAGTCTCAAATTTG
Source organism: Micavibrio sp. (assembly GCA_020718105.1). GTDB lineage: Bacteria > Pseudomonadota > Alphaproteobacteria > UBA9219 > UBA9219 > UBA8914. The sequence continues at coordinate 46,270 of DYDA01000007.1, forward strand.
TATGAATTTTTCAGGTGTAGTCTTTGGCCTTTTTCAAGGTGGATGGATTTATCGCCAATCTCAAAATCCGTGTTTCTTGTGACTATGGCTGTATGTGCCAATTGGCTGGATGCTGGAATCCAGATAGGTTCATAGTCGAACGCCAATGCATCAAAATTCTTCATGGGCAGTTCAACCGCCATGCGGTCAAAGATATTCAATTGAAACAAGGCATGAAGCCGATAATATTCTTTGATATTTTCCCCGTTCTGGTTGCTGTCAAACGCGACCAGAAGAGCGCCATCGTTTGCGGCTAATGCCATGCGATAAAGACCTTTGATTAAAGCCTCTTCGGGTAGGTTGCCGCTCATGGGGTTTTCGATATTGCTAATCGTCGAGCCAAAGGAGCAAACGAGAGCCGACCCCTCATGGTAGGGGCTTTCGTTTTCAAAAAAATTGTCGATCATAGGACGAACTGAATATTTTTCTTTTATGTCTTTTGAATGAAAGAGGTCTTGTAAAAAAACGATGGACTCGTCAACCGGAATATATTGTTCGCTTTGGATAGCCTGCATTAACGGCTGGACTTTGTTTCTGAAAGCCTGAACCGTTCCGGGGCCTAAATCGACAACAGGAAGGCCTTGGGGTATGAATTGGCTGATTTTGGAAGCAGCTTGTCTCAACAAAACTGTTTCTGCGTTAAACATTGCCTTGGACGAAACATTATGTTGCTCTTCGGTTTCAGCCCAAAGCCTATCGCCAGATGTTGGCTTTCCGTTTCGTTTTCCTGCATGCGGCACATATTGATGCGCACCCATATGAGAAGTTTTGCGGCCTTCAAAAAGGTCAAGAGAGTCTTGCAAGAAATTCATTGTGTAACCTTCTTATCTTTCGTGACCTTTTTCCCTTTTGTTTCTTTGGGTGGAGGTTCTTTGGCGTTGGTCCATGCAAAATTAAATGCCTGACGATATGCTTCCGCAAACGGTCCGGATTGAACAAGAAGGATCAACGGGGCCGGATCGTTCTCGAATGAAATGAGTGCCAGTGTGTCTCCAAAAACATAAAAAGGAACGGGCGAGAAATATTCTTTGGGCGACCATCGGTAAGTTGCATACTTTGCGGCGGTGAAATTGTAGTCGCCTTCCTTGACAAGAATTTTCATCTCAAAATCTGGGCGCTGTTTGGCAATTTCAGCCATTCGGATTCTATGGCTGTCACCCGCAGGGCGGTATTTAACGAACTGCCGTTCATCGACACCACTAATGCAAACGTCGCCGCCGTGTGTGCGGATATGTTCAAAAACCATATCGTTAAATTTCTGAAATCCGGCAAATCCCTCAAGAGCGCCGAAGTTCTTCAATTTAAAGCGAACACCGGAGTTCTCTAAAAATTCAATGCCTGCATCGTTTAATGCCTGCGTAATTTTTTTCATCGTAGAGGGGCGAGGCTGAGTATCTCCACGCTCAATGGCGATGATAGTTTCCCTTCTATGTTCGACCCGTTCGGCCAATATAGAAGCGTCCCATCCAAGAAGGACGCGAGCTGCTCTGATCTGTTTACCTGTCAACATGGCTATACCACACATTTTGTTATCGTGAACCTAATATATCATGTGGTTTATTAAAGGTCAATAAACGCCAACCTACCAAAAAGTGGTATTCTATTGCCATTTTCAGGTAGGTGTATGGTTAATGAAGCTAAAATTCGCCCTTTAACCCATTGTGTTTAAATGACAAAAACACACATAACAAAATGTTATGTTATATAGCTCATAATGAGTGGCAATTATATTGCAATTTTCCCATCCATCCGGTATCGTATCAAAATCAGACGAGGCAATGCGCAGCCAAAGTTATTGAACGGGGGATGAAATGCTCGATTTGACAACAGCTTATAAGACCCAGAATGAGCCATTTGCTCAAGGTTTTTCTTGCAGTGACCATAACGCCATCGTTTTGACCTTCCCCTATAGCCTCCATAAAGCTGCCAAACAGCCCAGCACCGTAGCGATTGAGGGAGATATTATTGATCGCCGCATGCAAGCCCCTCTTTGCTCGGACGAAATGAGGGCCGTTCTGGAACTGGTCAAATATCGCGCAAAGCAGTTGGGGCAAGAAATTTGGGTAGCCACGGGTCTTTTCTTGGTGGCAATGGGCGTTGAAGAATTGGAAGAATTGCGCCGCTGCGATTTTGTCCGCGCCGTCGAGCATCTTATGCCTTCGACCCTTTCCACCCAAAGCGCAACATAAGGGGGCGAATATGGCAAAGACTCTTTCCCCTGACGAAATTTTTGACGCCGCCGTTGCACAAGCGGGACCTAACCTTGCTCCCGATAGCATGAGGCTTCTTCTCTCCGGCCTCGATATGCTCAAGAAAAATGAACCTCTGGCGCTTCGCAAAAACGAATTGATCGCCATTTATAGCTTGATCGCTTATGTCGCCTATGAACAGAAGATTTGTGAAACAACGGTCGCGGCGGTGTTGCTAGCCACCTTCGGCGGCGAGGAAATAAAAGACCTGCCATCCCGCTTGTACCAGACCATGATAAATTTTCTTGTCGATTTAAAGATGGACAAAATCATCAACTGATTTTTTAGGAATTACGATATGGCTGCCATTACTGCCGCACAGCTAAGAGCCGCAAGAGGCCTTCTTGATTGGAGCCGTGAAGAGTTGGCGCGCCGCGCCGGACTTTCCACGCGCACGATCCGCAATCTTGAAAAAGGGTTTATCTCACCGCGTGACGCTACGGCCTCTGGCCTGTGCGAGGCTTTTTATGGCGTTGGCATCGTTTTTCCGCCCGAAGGTGGTGTCCGGCGGGAATTGCCGGAAGTAAAAACCATCGAAGGCGAAGATGGAAAAGAGATTCTATTTGAGAGCATTCTGCGCGAGGTAAAAGAAAAGGGCGGCGAGATCGTCGGTTCGTTTACTTCCTATGTCGCTATCCTTCGTTCCATTGCTTCAAGCGAAAGTGTTGCTTTAGAACGCTTAGGAAAACTAAAAAGCTATGCGTGCTTACGCCTTGTTGTAGCAAGCCTTGAAGAAGATGAAAGGCATAACACACAAAAAGACGTGCGCGTTGTTTCAGATTACTGCATTGGGCCGAGTTGCGTTATAGCGTATGGGTGCAAACATGCTATCCTTCAAAACGTCGGACAAAAAGACCATCGTACAATCATCATAACCGATCCTTGTGTTGCTGTAGCGGCGAAAGGACATATTTACAGATTATGGGATATGGGCACGCCATTTGGCTTTCTTGCTCAAATGCCAGAAGAAAAAAGAATGCTTTCCGAAGCACGATAAATACAAACATTGCTGACAAAAAGCCGCGCAGGAAACTGCGCGGCTTTTTTTGTTGCTTTCTGTTGAGCCAAAACTGGAAGCATTCTTTCCGTCTGCGGCAATTCTTTTGAAACTTCCAGAAAGTGACCTCTTTCTTTCCGGAAAGAGGAAAATATAGCCGTGTTTTTCTCTATCAGAAATCACGCATGAAAGCCTTGTGATTACAAACAAGGAGTTTTCATCATGACGATAGACGAAAAAGATAAAGAGCAAGGCGCACCGCCGCAAGACGATCACAATCCCGCTTTGCTGGACAGTTTGATCGAGCGCCTCAAATACAATCTCGAATCCACACATCAAGCCGAACTGCCAAGCGATCTAGGCATTCTCCACGGCCTTTATGAACGTTTGATCGTTCGCCATCGCTGGTATGCGACCGAGGATTTGGTCGCGGATGCGGTGCTTTTCTTTTTGGAGGAGGAAAACACAAACAAAAACGAGGCGCATATGGAAATCGTAAGGGTTGCCGGAGACGAAGATATTTTTGCCCCGTGTCAAAAAATGGCGACAGAAATCGCCCAAACCTTGAAAGACAAAGGTGAGTGCAAACCGTCTGACCTTGAAGCCAAGGGGTTCCCTTCGCACGAAGTAAAACAGCATTGGGCGATGTCATATGCCCTCGCAAAAGTCGAACTCAATTGGATGGATGCGTAGCCATGAGCAACAAACACACCATCCACATTATTCATGAACCACTTTTCACTTTCGCATGGGACAAGGCCGAAAACGTCAACCTCATTCTTTTCAGCGAGGACGGAAACAAGATTCTTGCCGTTAAAAAAGAAGGTGGGTTCGACATATTGCGCGGCTTTCGCGATTGGGACGACGACACGATTGAAGACGCGGCGCGACGCGAGGCCAACGATCAAGCCAGCGCAACGCTCGATGCCGTAACCATCGCCGCCGTTCTCTCAACGCAGGGAGAACTGCTTTCGGAAGTTTCTTATGAACTCGTCATGACCGCCTATGTCAAAAGTCGGGGGCCGCGCCGCGCATGGCAAGAAACAGAATGCAAATTCATCGACAAAGAAACTTTCTTGGCCCGCTACACCTCCGGCGACCGCGAGGAAATGGAAGTGCTGATTGGCATGGCAGAAGATTTTCGTGTGCGCCGCAATATAGGCAAAAGCAATAACAATTCATTTCAAGCGCAATTTTAACAAAAAGCATAGGAAATAAAATGATTTTTGACTCAATAAATCTCAAAATCCGTCCGGTTGATTTAAGTGAAGCCGTAGACATTCAACAATATGCTCAGGCGGCATCTATCGTAACGATGCGCGAGGGGCAATTTCTAATTGTCAAGCGCATGTTCGAGAATACTATCCAGCATGTGCCGTTAGAATTGGATATTAACGGTGTTCATGCTCACGTTTCGCATATTCCGGCGCGTGGTGAAAGCCTTCTGAAAAGCATGGCGGCATATGATGACAAAGGATCAATCCTTGTTGATATGCAGGGCATAAGTAGCTTGATTTTTGCAAGAGCAATCCCTTTCCCCGATGCAACGGTTCGAAAGTTGCTTATTAAGACCGGACTGTTGAAGTCTCATGTGGACTATTTCCGCATAGGCGTTGCGGGTGGACAGCCAGATAAAACCTGTCCCAGCGGCGAAGTTGTCGAGTGTTCTTTTGTTTCTGGAAGGAACGGCGGAGGCATTTCTAAAAGCCATGTTGGATTTCTTGCTTATGGTGACGACTTTAGCAAGACGGCTTCGTTGCTCAATGGTGTCTCAGGACACATGACAGAAAACCGATTGGTCTATTCACAAACGGCATGGCTTGGGAAAGGTAAGAATGAAGAAAAGCGCGCGCTTTATATAAAGCCGTCTGTGCAAGGTGGGACGAATAGCTTCTTTGATTTTCTTAATACCGCTACGGCATCCCTCGGCATAAAGGCTTGCGCCCTTCAGGTTGTCTTGACCGCGCATGATAAGGATGGGCAGGACACTGTTATAACAGGACGTGTCGGAAAGAGGCAAGATGCACGGTCATGGAAATCGCTTGAGGATGCGACCAGCGCCGGAGTCGAAAAGTCATTTGCGTTATGTCATGGTCAAACACTAATCGGCTTTGGAACTAAGTTTAATAGGTGTGAGCCTGATTGGACATTGCTATCAAACGGACGGGCTTATGAGCGCCGTGGGCATATTCATGCAACAATCATAGGCCCCAACGCTAATCATCCTCAGCACAAAACATTTCACTTGCGCGATATTGCTTTTTCAAAGGAATCGGATGTAAGCGTTGCCATAACGCCAATTTCCGATACCTATAGAATATATCCGCTTGAAGAGTCCCCCAGCGGTCTGCGCTGCAAGGCAAGCCATCGGCCCATTTCAACCCTAGTCAATCGTTGTGAGGTGTGAAATGAAAACGTCTTTTCATAACCTACAGCGGCTGCTTAATCAGACAAAGCAAGGGCAGAATTATATCGTCCTCGACGTTGATAGAACAATGATTAACGGCACTTCTTGGTATAGAGCCTGCCTGTGTCCAAATCTTTTGCTTGCTGAAAAAGATATTGGTCGTTTCAAGGAAATAAATGAGGCGGCATATTCTGCGAATGCGCGGATCAGCCAAGAAGCCTTTCGTCTCAGAACTTTGGAAATGATGGAGCCGACCATTTCATCCGGCTTCATAGATTATCTGAATGACAAGGATGAATGGAAGCCATATTTTTCTGTTGGTAAGGAAACATCAAGCCTACGGCTGTACCTAGCTGGGCTTCATATTTCAAAGAAAATACCTGCCTTTGAAGATGCTGCATGGTATGTGAAATATGCTCAACGTTATTACGGGAGCGGGCTAAAGGTTCTTTTCCTGAGCGCAGGATACCAGCCGTTTATAGAAGGTGTTGTTCAAGGCATTGTTGCCGCGAACGGGCTGGCTTCGATTTCATATAAAGTTCTTGGGTCGGACGTAGGCTTTCACAATGGACGCGGCTTTGAACGGCTCCACGTCAATCAGTTTGAAAAGCAAAACGTCGTTGAGGCTCTGATAAAGCATGGAGCGAATGTCCGTTTTCTAGCCGATGACTCTCACGAAAATCTTGATCTTTTTGAAAGCGTCCGCCGCGCTGGTGGAACGGCGTTGCATATCAAACACGTTTCAGGACAAGCAAAAAGTCAAAGCTGGGCAGATTTCCGAAAAGGAATAACGCAGGACAAGATAAAAGCGTCGCTCATAAATGGAGAGGAGCAAGTTTCTCTTGCAAAAGAAAAGCCAATATTGCCCGATCTTGTTTTATCCATAGAAATGGGCGCGGACAAAATCGGCATTGTTTCTTTAAGAAATCACGATTTTTCAAAAGCTCTTGATGGACTGCTATCCAAGGTTTCTGCCGAAGAACACAAAAATGCCCTTCGCGGTATATTTAAACGGATGGCCTTTCAAAGGGACGAGAAAACGTTGTTGCGCGGCCCCCTGTATTATTATTGGACGCCCACTTACGTTTTTTTGAACGAGGAACCTGTAGAAAAAAGGTGGGAGGCATCTTTTGATGCTGCACGTCAAGGGCTTCAGATTTTGGCGGATGATACAGTGTTCTCAAAAAAACTGTCACGGGACGAAAAGCTCCTTGCGTTTGGTCTTATGGATCACCTAATCAACGCGACGATTTCCTGCTTGCATGTTTTGGAGTGTGCGGAAATAAAGAAAGGTGCTTCTCTTGTTACATGTCCAAGCGAAAGAGTCGAAGGGGCTTCGCAAAGTTTATTTGACATGATGTATGGGTTCCTTATGGGAAAGGATGTGCAGGCCGAAGCAAAGCGGGCGCTTGATCTTCTTCCGTATGCCGCTATGAAACAGGCCTTTTCAGAGAACGCATCTTTTCATAGAGGCCTTCGGGAATTGGACGACACGGCGATTATTTATAATGCCGTTGCCTCTCTGGTTGCGGATCGTGAGAAAAATGGTGGTTATGATTATATCCTGTCTTTCCCATATGGGGGCATGGAGCTTGGTTTTGCTTTGAACGCATATATAAAGCAAAGTGGGTCAAAATTGCGTCCGGCGGAAATCATTCATTGCCATTATAGCTCAAAGAAAGAGATACGGGGCGAATGCGCCAAAATAGATTATACAGGCGCAGAATGGATGTTTGATTTTGTTCCAGCAAAGCATCATCCGCAACTTGCGCAAATGTGCGCGGGAGAAAAGAAGATTCTCGTTTATGATCATAACGTGACTTCCTTCACAACCTTGAACAAGAGCCGAGCCTATTGCGCTCAATTCGGCAATATCGTGGACGTTTCCGCTATATCCGTCAATTACGATAATGTTTGCCGCTATCTTGTGGGGAATAAATCGGAGCCTCTGTGCTGGGGGTGGGAAAATCTTCTTGACCATCGACCAACGCAAGAATACGTCACGGCGTTCAACACATGGCTCACTAGCGAAAAGTCAAAGCAGATTGAAGCTATGTTTTTTGATGCCTCGCAAGTCAGACAAGCACCAACGGTCATTATACCGCCAGAGAAAAACGGGTTTGTGTTTAAGCTGTGTCGCGTTCATAATGCGTTCGATCTTAAAACGGCTGTGCGAGTTGGCGTCAACATGATCGGCGTGCATGCCGTTTATCCTGACCGCTTCAAATATCTCGACCAGCAAACACGGTATCGCCCTCTTAGCGAGGGGGTTTGGGTCGATAAGCGTTTGCCCGTTGCGACTCTTGAAATGGATAGCATCCGCGCTATGCAAAAGGTACTGCCCAAGGGTCTTGAACAAGCATTGTTGTTTGAAGAACCGTTAGAACCAGAAGGCATGAAAGAATGCGGCGATCTTTATGGAATGCGGCTCTGCGACGTTCATATTCAGATGCAGCACCGTACAAATGCCGCTTATATTCAAGAGGTCAAAGAGATTGTTTCTCCCAAAGTTATTGCGACCATAGGCCTATTTCAGGACGATCTAGTGAAATATTTTTGGAGCATGCAGGAGGCTCTTGATCCTGAACACGATTTCGTCCTGCTTGATCTTTCCAAGCACCAGCCGGATTTGATTTCTGGTTTTGATCACGATGCACACGACATGAACAAAGTTGCCATCTTACGACGCGCAGCATCGGCCTTGTGCGGAAATCGTGTGCCTGTATTGTTGGCGGATGATGTTTCACCTCTTATGATGAAAAGATATGTTGAAGCTCTTGCAAGAAACGGTGTTCGTGTCGGCGGCATTGACATGCAGAACAACGTTGAACATTCGAGCAATGAGCAAGTCTATCAATGGATGAGTGGGGACGGAAAGCCCTATCAAACAAGAGTCAGAAAATCGCCTGATAAAATGAAATTGTGGCAGGGCATGGCTTACGATCTGGCGACGTTGACCAAGAGGCCTGTTTGCCCCGAAGAACAAAGGAATCATATGGTGGCAAAAATATCTTTGCCTCGCGCACAATCTATGGAGTAAAACAGGACATGAAAGCTCTCATTTTCGATCTTGACGATACGTTGCTCAATTCACAAAAGCGTATAGGTGAGAAAACCAAGCGCGCGCTAATTGATTGCAACGAAGCGGGCTATAGACTCATTATCGCAACCTCGCGGCCTATTAGGGCTGTTCGGGATTTCGTTGATAAAGAAACCCTATCGCTATTCACAACAATCACGCTCAACGGTTGCGTTGTTTATGAGCCGGACGCTTTGGAACAACCCCGCACGATGGGCTGTTTGGGGTCTTGCTATCCTGAATTGTTGGGACATGTTATGAGCCTTGAACCAACGCCCCATGTTTCAATCGAAATTGACGGCAGAAAGTTCGCTACGAACCAAGATTTAAGTGAGAGGGAATTAAGGGAATATCATTCGGCAACACCGGACATGGTTATTCCTCTTGATAGGGTGAACTCTGCAAAAGTCTGTAAGCTAGCCGTGGACGGATTGGGCCACAAACTGGATGCCTGCATGCGGCTTTCTTCGGATTATAAAAACCTTCGGTTCATTCCGGCGGTTGGTCATACCTTCGTCAATATTGTTCCTTCCGGCATTGATAAATCGACAACGATCTTGGCGTTGGCAGAAAAAGAAAACATTGACCTGAAAAACTCATATGCCTTTGGTGACGATTTGCCGGATTTTGAAATGTTCTGCATCGTGGGGCATTCCGTTGTGATGGGCAATGGCGAAGAAAGCCTGCGCCGCAACGCTGATTTTGTCATTGGTCATTGCGATGAGGATGCCATCGGCACGTTCCTTTATAATCACCTGTTGAAGGCGGCATAATGTGACAGGACGCAGAGACGGATGTGATGAGGTTGAAGCAATTGGGTCCTCCCAGCCGCTTTTCGTATGCGGGCGGCAAGAGCGCGGGACATGCCCACACACGGGGCTGTAAAGCGGGAAGCCGCCCTGTGGCGGGGAATCCAGTGCCTGTGTGGGTTTTCCGCCAAGAACCTCGTAGAAACAAAGGTGGGGCGCGGCACGGGGCGGGCTGTTAGGGTGTGGCTTCCTTTCTTGGGGGAGAATCCACCTTGTAACCCTATGCCCCCCTGTAACCTGTAACCATCATGTAACCCATTTTACGGGGCTGACGCTAGCGAACCCTCGGGCCTCGCCCGCCCCCATAGGCTCTTGCGCAGGAAGGACCCGTTGACAGAGGGGGCGGCTGGTTGGGCGCGTGCGCCTGTCCACGGGTGGACAAAACGGGTGTCCACCTTCGGGAAAAGTGTCCACCCTTTTTCAAATTTGGTGGGTAGGGATGTCCCGCGCTACGCCCGCCCGCATAGGGTTTTAGGCTGGAAGTACCTGACTAACGCCTTGGTTTAGTTTAGTCATCTTGTGGCCTTTAGGCTAGAAAAGTCCCGCGCTGCGTCCCCCCGCATAGAAAAACGCTCAGGAGGACCCGCGCAATCTTCTCATGGTTCGCACCACGAAGCCCAAACACGCCACTTAGGGGCGGCCTCTCCTGACAGTGCCTTAAAACGGATGGTGTTGAATTGCTTGCCGCCACGAGAGCGAACGACCGCCGTCTTTTCGCACACTGCTAAAATGTCTCCGCCTTCGATCATGGGGATCAGACCATCGGGGATAGCAAAAACATTGTCCGGCTGCCAGCCCAAGGCCGCGACCTGCGATCCCCAAAGATCGAAGAACGATTTTGCGTCTGCTTGAATCTGCGCCCAGCGTCCCGCTGAATATATTGCGGGGCGCGGCATAGCGCAAAGCCTGTCCGTGTGTTCTGCAAAATCCGCTCTGGTATATTGCTTTGATGGTGTTTCAGGTGTTGCGGGTGTTTCGCGTGTGCAATCCTTTTGTGTTTTCTCGATTTTTGTTGAAACACCTTCGCCATTGCCTCGCGCATGAGATGGTGTTGCAGTCGGAGCGGGCGCAACACCCGCATTATGCCCCATGGCTGAGGTGTTGCATTGGGGTGTTGCAGAAAAAACCTTTGGTATCTTTACGGCTTCCTCTTGTGCAACACCTGAAACACCCGCAACACCTTTGCCAGAGGTGGATGGGAATAGATTTGAGAAGGCGTCACGCATCGACATGTTCGCCCTCCCCATTAAGAACAGACGCGGGAACGTGGTAGAGCCTTATCTGCCCAACACCCGGGACCCTCATGCTGACGGTGTATTTGCCTCCCGCATCGCGCAGGATAAGCCCCCGCTGGGCGAGGTAGCCTTTGACAAGGCTTTTATTCAAGCTGCCGATCACCTCTTTTTCAAACACAGGCGGCAGGATGAAATATTCCCATGCCTCGTCATTGGTCACGCGCTTGAATCCTGCGCGCTGGATGGTTTTTCGGTCAACGATTCCGTTGTTGGCATTGTCTTGCCATGCAGCCTCGAAACGAGAGCTACCATGTTCGGAGATAAACGCCTTCAGATTCTTCTCAGCGTCTTTCCCCTCGTGCGCTTGTGTGCCGCCGCGCGCCGCAAGCCAATCATTAAATAGGCGAATGCAGGCTTTTTCTGCCTCACCCGCAGGCCACGGCAAGATACCAGAGGCGATGGCGAGTTCACCGACCGAAGCCACCAGCGCAAACTTATGACCGACGCGCATGACTTGCCCGTCACTATCGGCAGGGATGTTTGTTTCCGCCCAATATTTTCTGGCCTTGGCGATGCTGTCCACAATAGCGTTTCTGTTTGTGCAAAGCATAATCAAAAACGCATCCGCAACTGTTCCAGTGAATTGTCCAGCGAGATGTTTCAACTCAATGGAAAAACGATTACCGTCTGGGAAGTCGTGAAGATTATCAAAAGCGCCATGACCGCAACCAGCATCGGCGGGAAACTCAATAAAGCGGACTGTTTGCCCAGCTTTTGGCTGCCTTCCGGTTTCCTGCATTTTGGCTGCGAGGCCTGTTTCGCCGGAACTGAGAAAAGCTAACCGGAATTGTTCCACAGGCTTTGTCGCGCCATCGCGCCGCGAACGCGCTTTGCCCGTGCCGTTTCCCAACATGTAGGTCATAGCATCCGCCGAAAAACCATCGACCTGAGATAATTCGTCAAGAGCCAGAAAACCGTCATTCGCCTGACGCGCCAATCCCTCGGCGGCGTTGTCAGTCGTGCGCCAGCTATGAAGTATCGCGCTCCATACGGAGGCGGAGACGATCAATAGAGTGCTCTTGCCTATGGACGATCCGCCTTCGGCGTGACAACCAAAGTTTTCTTCGCCCAAGGGTTCAAGGAGCGGGCCTGTCAGAGCGACGCACACGGCAAAGACGAGGCGACTGTTTCCAGCGCAGAGTCGCCCGACACTTTGTTGCCACTCTTGCAATGTACCGCGTGACACATGGCTCGTGCTTGCCCGTGTTTGCTGCAAGACAATTCGTTCGCCGGATTTTTGTCCATAGACGCGGTACGGCAAGACATAACAGCCATTATGCCAGCCATTTTTTTGAACGCACACCGCGCGCGCTTTGGGATTTGCCATAATGATATAGCTGTGCAGCAGTTTGTTGCCGTTGGGGGCAAGGCGCAAACCAAGAGAAAGCAATTCCTCACGATAGACCGCGCCATCTCCTGCAAGAGATGCCATCGGCAACACATATTCCTTGCGCCGACTGTCATTGTCGATGATAACACAGACGCGCCCCCAGTTTTGGGCTTGCTCGTCGCGGGTCTGATGGGTGATTGCAAGATAGGAACAGAACCACGTCCATTCTGTTGTTGAGTTCCCGTCCTCGTCTTTTACAGGCTTGGCATATTCCACGCCATTCGGGGTCAGACGGAATTGCGATCCCAATTTCCCATTGATGTCGGAAAGCTCTGACTCCTTTATATAGGGGGACAAAGGGGAGAACTTAAGAAACCGCTCCATATCCTGAAACGTCCAGCCGTCTTCAAGAGCATCAGCCAGATCGTAGCCTTGCGGCACATCACCGCCACGCGGCTCAAATCCAGTTTCAATTGGAAGCCGTTTCCCTATAGCCTCAGCAGACAGGTGAAAAATGCTGTCCGCTCCAGCCGCGATGCACAGATCATAAACAGCATCGCCAAACTGACCGCCTGCCTCATCATTATCGGAGGCGATGATAACGCGCCGCCCCTTGACCGCCGACCAATCCGTTTTTTGCGGCGACTTCGCCCCATGCATGGGCGTGGTTGCAACAAAATCGGGGAAAAGAGTCTTGGCGGCTTCGGCGGTTTTTTCTCCTTCGCAAACGATTATGTGGGCGTCCTGTCGTGCCAGAATTTCCGGCAGGCTATAAAGTGGGCGCGGTGTCGGCATGCCCGCGCTGCGCCATGCCTTTCTGCCATTGCCAAGATCGCAATAACAGAGAGGCAGGATTTTCTTTTCTCGCTCCCCCGTTTCTTTGTTGATAATATCCCACCGCGCCACATATCCGATAGGCTGGCCGTCAGCTTGATGATAGGGATAGAGGACGTTTGGCTTTCCGCCAAAATCAGGCATTGCAAAATTGCATGGCGGCGCATTGGCGGGAACGGGGATAATGGGTGTCTTAGCGGATTTTGCTTGCGTCCCTTTATTGCTCCCGTTCTGCGCGGCAGTTATTTCTTCCGGTTGCAAAGGAGCCGTTACGATTTCCGGCAGTAATTGAATCTCTTTGCAGGAGGAAGAGATTGGATGTTGCACAGTCATGGTGTTCCTCCGATCATACGAAGTACGGCTTTTGCCGCCTCAACTTGGGATAGGCCCAGCACATAGGCCACAAGCGATGTCACGTCGCCGCCCGATGCGCTGACCGCAAAGTCAGCCCATTTCCCTGTCCGAAGATTGATCTTGAAACTCCCAAGGGCGGCATCGGCGCGATGGGGGTTCAAGGCCACATATTCAGGACCGATGGTTTTACCGTGCGGCAACACGCGGTGGAGGATCGCAGGCAGGAATGGCAAGGCCTGTTCATGCACACGCGCGAAATAATCTCGGTCAATCCTCATGGCTGACCTCTTTCGCTTTTTGCCGAGGCGAGAGCGCGGCCCCCATTACCGCATCCCCCGACGAACGAGGCTCTGGGGCATCCGTTCCTCGACCCGCTCTCGTTTAAGCAGCCAGTCACGAACAGCCTCGATCCGGTAGTAAACCCGTTTGCCGATCACGACATAAGGCGGGGACTGGCGCAGGGCGCGGTCCCGCTGACATGTACGGATCGTTACGCCGCGTTGGGCGGCATACTCGCTCTCGCTCAAAAAGCCCTCCAGCACTGAAGGTTTGCGCTTTTCCGCGATTTCTTGTGAACCTGTCTGTTCCATTGTGTCTCCTCTCGTTGAATTGGCGACTTGCGCCGACGAGAGGAAATGTAGGGAGGGTCTTTATCTCAAAAAATTATCTCAATACGTTTTGAGACAAAAAAGTTTCAGCCCTTTATGTCTATGATTTTGCTCTTTATGTCTTTCTCAAAATCTGAAATATGGCGCAAAATAGTTTTGTGATCGGGCGTTTTTTGGCTAGAAAAGTTCTTTTTGAACCACGATTCGAGATAAAACGATTCGCTTCTTAAGGAGGCTTCACACAGTCCGGCCTCCTTGCGCCGCTGGTATTCCTTAAGGATCGTTTCTTTATGAGACGGGCGACCGCTACGGCCTTTGACGTGGGGAGCCACATCGACGGTCGCGGGTTTTGTGCTTTCTGGCGAAGGGGCTTCTTTGACCTTTTCCGCCTCGACGCGCGGCCCGACCCGCACGTCATAGAGCAAGAAGTTGGGGCCTTCCACGACTCCCTTGTAAACGTTTTTCAGGCGTATGGTCGCCCATGCGCTGGCGGGTATTTCCCGCCACGGGGCAAGCGGTGAGTTCTCCCGCGCCCACGCCGTGAGGTGTCCATGATACAGGAAGCCGATAAAATCGGCCTTCGCTTTCTCAAGAATCTCAATTTTCTCTTGCAGCAAATCTTGTGTGTGTCCGTCAAATTCGTCGGGCGAGTCAATCTGCTTCCCATCGTCGGAAACGGTATAGACCCACTTGCCCTCATGTTCGAGGCGCTTTTCAATCTCGTTATAGCACTTTACCAAAAGAGGGTCGCGGTATTGCTGGCAAGCATGCAATATCTTGATTGTTTTCGCAGCTTCTGGCGGAAGCCCATCCTTATTTTGCTGCATGCGCACCTATCTTCTTTCTCTTTTTCGGCCCTTCGATTTGCGTGGGCATAATCACTTCCCCCACCATATCCGCCGCTTGGCGAAGCGGGCCGTCATATAAATGCGCGTAACGCTGCGTGGTTTGCACCTGCGTATGCCCCAGCATTTGCCCGATCAACGGCAAAGACGCCCCCGCCGAAACGAGAATGCTGGCAAACGAATGGCGAAGATCGTGAATGCGAACGTTCGGCCAGTCAATGGTAATGATTTGTCCTTCCTTGTCCTTTATGGGCTTTCCGGCGCGGTTCTTTTTCGGAACCTTGTCCGTTAACCCTGCAGCTTTGCAAACAGTCATCCAAGTTCGGCGGATTTCTTGAATCGGTTGATCCGGCGAAACGTCGCTCGGAAAGACAAAGGGGCTTTTCTTGGCGGTCTTGTTCTTGCGCCGCGCTTCTTGAAAATTCGCCTCGGCCTGTTGCTTTATCTGGATCAAAAGATTGAGCGCCGGAGCGTTAAGCGGGACGCGGTGCAATTTGCGTTGCTTTGTATGGGCGCTCGGTTTTGTCCAAATGCCATTTTCAAGATCAAACATATCCCACGTCGCGCCCGTCACTTCGCTGCGCCGCGCGCCCGTGAGCATAAGCAGCTTGATCGCGTTTGCTACCGCACGATCCGAATGTTCGGCAAGAGCCATCGCTAACGCCGCGATTTCTTTTTTGTTAAGATAGCGCGTCCGTTTTTCTTCCGGATTGTGTCGAACGCCTTGTACGGGGTTCTTCTCCAACCAGCCCCACCGGATTGCCAGATTGAGGGCGCGTTGCATGGAAGAAACGGCGCGATTTGCGCGGATAGGGGCCTTGCGCGTTTCTGTTATCTCGCGGTGCAACTCGTCAATATCCGTCGCTTGTAAAAGGTGTATCTTGTCCTTGCCAAACTTTGGCAGGATCAGGTTTTCCCACATACTCTTTTCGTTTTTGCATGTTTTCTCTGCTTTGCCGAGAAACCATTCTATTTTGTAACGCTCCCAAAGGTCTTGCATGGTCGGGGCATCACGCAGTTTTTGGCGCACACCCATCGGATTGATGCCTTTATCGACATCCTGTTTCATGCCTTTGGCGGCCTCTCTCGCGGCGGCGATTTTCCAATCAGAGAAAGAGCCGATGGTGATGCGGTATTGCCGTCCGGCGAAACGGTAATCGAGGATAAAGGATTTCGCGCCGCCCGCCGTGATGCGGAGGCCGAACCCCTTGGTCGTTTTGTCCCACATAATCCGTTGCCCGTGCCGAGGGGAGATGGCTTTGCGGGCTTCCGTATCCGTGAGGTTAAAGGCGTTTTCCGTATCCCGTGTCAACATTATGTCAACAACTCCGGTTGCAATTGCTGTGAATGAATGTCGCCACGATACAGCACATTTCATCATTTATCAACGCAAAAACAAAGCATTAACCAATATTTCATGGTTTCCCGTTATTTTTCAAACGCGCCCGAAATTTGCTGGGAACTGCCTTCTAAGCAGTAGGCCACTGGTTCAAATCCAGTAGGGCACACCACTTTTCTTTTTAAGAACAAAGTGATGCAATAAAGGACTGGCGGGGATCAAACCCCGCCCTTTTTCTGTGCCAACAATTGATTTAATGGTCGGAGAGAGAGGATTCGAACCTCCGGCCCCTGCCTCCCGAAGGCAGTGCTCTACCGGGCTGAGCTACTCTCCGAATATGTCCTAAAGTCTAAGGCCGTGGTTATAACGCTGTACGGCCTTGTGCGCAACGGTTCTTAAGCAGAATTGCACCTTCTAATCAAGCGCACATGAAACCATTAACTATAATGATATGTTCCCATATTCCTATGATGTTGTTAAAACCTGTCAAAGACCCAACACGAGGAGCAAATTCAAATGAGCAAAAAAAAGAAAGTCAGCCCTAAAGCGATTGACAAGCTTAAAGAGCATATGGAAATTTTAGTAGATTTTGTCAACGACTCCCGTGCCCTTTTACGCGAAGTGGCGGAGAAAAATGATTACGCCGCGCTTAAAAAAATTATCCCCATCATAAGACAAGCCATTATGGCAGGCGGTCAAATAAGCGCGTTTCAGAACCTTCCCTATGCCCTAAACCAAAAGGGCCTCATCCATGAATCATTGGCTTTAGACAAAGCGTTTATCAGCACGCTCCCGCGCGACAGCGCCCTTTGGAGTGGCATTGTGTTGCGCTATACGATGGGTGCTGTAACCCTACTACCAAAGGACGAAAGCCCTCTTCCTTATCTTTTTAGTATAGCGCCTTATCTTAGACGGAGCGCGTTGTTGCCGGAAACAAAGCCGCTGGTTGCCCGATGCTTTTTACAGGCTGCGCGTCAGAGGACGGGTAGAGACCGCATCTGTATGGAAGAAGTTGTGCATGGGCTATATGCGGGCGATAAGAAAAAACAAAGCAAAGTGGCAAGAAGGTTGGCGTGCGACACGATCAAATTTGTTACTGAGAATAGTTATGCCTATAAACTTTATCACATGTCTTTATCGACTGTTGTGAGCGAAAGAAGAGAATTGCGCGATGCCATGAAAACCAAGGAGCAATCGGGCCTTGTTTGTTCTGATCGCGAAAAACGTCAAGAGAATCTCTTGCTGGATATTCAGAAAAAAGCAGGCGAAGATTTGATGAAGCGCATGGCTAACGATGGCTCTATCCACTCGGAACATCACTCTGTCCTTATCGCTGATGAGGTTTCGCGCGATATCCCCATCTTGCGGAAACAATTCAATCAGATGATGAATAAAATACCACATTATAAGGTCGTAGAACTAGGCTGGCATAAAATCGATCTTGGCTAACTAAAACCCGCGCTGGATCGTAAAATCAACGACATCAAGAAGCGCCGCCTTGATGGTGCTATCGGGAAACAGGCCCAAGGAATCGCGGGCAATCGCGCCATAGTGCTTGGCGCGCTCCACGCTATCCAACAATGCTTCATGGCGACGCATGATATCAAGAGCGTGGGCCAAGTCGCCGTCGCGTTGGATTTGATCACTCAGCGTGCGCTTAAAAAAAGCGCGTTCAGCCTCGCTACCGCGATGGATCGCCAGAATAACGGGCAGGGTGATCTTCCCCTCATGGAAATCATCGCCGATGCTTTTTCCCAGCGTTTCTTGCTGGGCGTCATAATCCAAAACATCGTCAATAATCTGAAACGCGATGCCCAGATTAAGGCCAAAGGTGCGCAACGCTTCCTCTTCCGCCGCAGGCCTCGCCGCGATCACAGCGCCGACACGGCAGGCGGCGGCGAACAGTTCAGCGGTTTTGGCGCGCACGATTTCAAGGTAGGTTTGCTCGCTGGTCGCGCTATCGTTCTTGGCGGATAGTTGCAGGACTTCGCCTTCCGCAATGATGGCCGTTGCGGTGGCCAGAATGCGCAGCACATCGATGGAACCATCCTCAACCATCAACTGAAACGCTCGGCTAAAGAGAAAGTCGCCGACAAGAATGCTGGGCTGATTGCCATACAAAGCATTGGCCGAGGGCAAGCCACGTCGTAGTTCGCTGGCGTCCACAACATCGTCATGCAGCAGCGTGGCGGTGTGGAGAAGCTCAACCGCTGCGGCCAGTTTACGTTGGCGCTGTCCTTGATAATTGCATAAACGCGCAGCGGCCAGCGCCAGAACGGGACGCAAGCGTTTTCCTCCTGCCGCGATAATATGGCTGGCCAATTGTGGGATAAGAGGAACCTGACTTTCCATGCGCTGCACGATAATCTGGTTTGTCGCCACCAGATCATCAGCGACCAGCGCCGTTAAAGCCGCCAGCGCGTCATGGCGCGGTTCATGAGGCTTTTTAAGAGGAATAATGATAGCCATAAGGAACTCTGTTGTCGTAGCGTGGCACAAGAAAAAAGAGACCTTTGAAAGACTACCTGTAAATGATGGACACGACAACAGACAAGCTTCTTAACAGCCGCATAACAGTTGAGCAGCCCGCCAAAGGGTATCGCATCGCCGTGGACACGCTTTTACTCGCGGCTGCCGTTCCGGTGCAGACAGGGCAGGGGCAAAAAGTGTTAGAGCTGGGCTGTGGGGTTGGCGGTGCGATGCTGGCCCTAGCCACGCGGGTGGATGATGCCTCTATCGTGGGGCTGGAGCTGCAAGAGCCCATGGTGGCTTTGTGCGCCTCGAACATAGCTCTAAATGGCTTTGATGAGAGGCTTAAGGTGGAGAAGGGCGATGTCGCCAAGATGCCAGAAAAATGGGCAGGGCAGTTTGATCACGTTATGATGAATCCGCCTTTTCACCACGGCAAGACGCACAGCGCCTCTGCCAACCCGTCCAAGAAGATGGCTAACACGGAAAGCGCGGAGGCCAATTTGGCGGTATGGCTGGCCCATGCAGCGCACACCCTTAAGATCGGCGGATGCATGACCATGATCCACCGCGCCGACAGACAGGATGAGATTATCATGCTGGCCAGCACGTCCTTTTCCACAATTATCATCAAACCCATTTGGTCAAAAAAAGAAGGCGGTACTTGCAAACGCATCATCATCTGTGCGCTAAAAGGGGAGGGGAAGGATGGAGTCGCCGTGACAATCGCGCAGCCCTTCATCCTTTATGGGAACGATGGACTCTATTCCTCTAATGCCAATGAAATATTGCGTGAGGCTGGTGCGATGCAGGTCGAGGTAGAAAATCGATGATTTAACGCGCTAGCTCGTGTATAAGCTCGTTTTATGTCGTTCCGGTTATCAATAGAGGATTCTTCTATCTATGGACAAAATTCTTATTCTCGATTTCGGCTCTCAGGTGACGCAGCTGATTGCGCGGCGTGTGCGCGAGGCTGGTGCGTACTGCGAGATACACCCCTTTAACCGAACGGATGAGCAGATTAAGGCTTTTGCGCCAAAGGGGATCATCCTCTCCGGCTCGCCAGCCTCCACAACAGAAGATGGTAGCCCGCGCGCGCCGCAAGCCGTGTGGGATTTGGGCATGCCTGTTTTGGCCATCTGCTATGGCCAGCAAACATTGTGCATGCAACTTGGCGGCCTTGTGGAGAGTGGTCACACGCGTGAGTTTGGCAAGGCTGAGTTGCAGATTACCGAAAGCTGCGCGTTGTTTGAGGGGCTGTGGCCTGCGGGCTCAAAGCAGCAAGTATGGATGAGCCATGGCGACCGCGTGACCAAGATTCCTGAAGGCTTTAAGGTTGTGGCCACAAGCTCTGGCGCGCCGTTTGCCTTTATCGCGAATGATGAGCGCAAGATTTACGCGACGCAGTTTCATCCCGAAGTCGTTCACACGCTGGACGGCGCGAAGCTTTTGGGCAACTTTGTCCACACGATTTGCGGCGTTGGCGCGGATTGGAGCATGAAGGCTTTCCGTGAGACGGAAATCGCCAAAATTCGCGCTCAAGTCGGTGAGGGCAAGGTGATTTGCGGTCTGTCGGGTGGCGTGGATAGCTCCGTCGCCGCTGTGTTGATCCATGAAGCGATTGGCGAACAACTCACCTGCATTTTTGTGGATACGGGGCTGATGCGCGAAGGGGAGGGTGAGGAAGTCGTCACGCTGTTCCGGCAGCACTACAACATCCCGCTTGTCCATGTGCAGGCGCAAGATATGTTTTTAAAGGCATTGGCGGGAGTCAGCGATCCGGAAACCAAGCGCAAGACTATAGGTAAATTGTTTATCGATGTGTTTGAGGCCGAAGCGCGTAAGATCGGCGGCGCAGGCTTTTTGGCGCAGGGTACTTTGTATCCCGACGTGATCGAAAGCGTGTCCTTTACGGGTGGGCCAAGCGTTACGATCAAGTCGCATCATAACGTCGGCGGCCTGCCAGAGCGCATGAATATGAAGCTGGTTGAGCCGCTTCGCGAGCTCTTCAAGGATGAGGTGAGGAAACTTGGACATGAGCTTGGATTGCCTGACGCTTTTGTCTCTCGTCACCCTTTTCCAGGGCCTGGGCTCGCGATTCGTGTCTTAAGCGATATAACCGAGGAAAAACTGGCCATTTTGCGCAAAGCAGACGTGGTTTACCTCGATGAGATCCGAAAAGCAGGGCTTTATGACGAAATTTGGCAGGCTTTTGCCGTTTTATTGCCCGTTCGCACCGTTGGCGTGATGGGAGATGGCCGTTCGTACGATTATGTGCTGGGTTTACGCGCCGTCACGTCTGTTGACGGGATGACGGCAGAGTCCTACGCTTTCGATCATGCGTTTTTGGCCAAGGTGGCGACTCGCATCATCAATGAGGTGCGTGGGGTCAACCGCGTCGTCTATGACGTGACCAGCAAACCCCCCGGAACGATTGAATGGGAATAAAATGAAGCCTTCAGATGAGTAATCACCCTCCCGCAAGGGGAGGGTGATTAGAGTGTTTTGTGGGGGGGCATGGCATTCCCTTTTATTTCGATCGTTTTTAAGGAGTCCTATGAAATACATCATCCTCGCGCTCATCTTTGCCATGCTTTCTGCTATGCCCGCCCATGCTGCTGGTCGTTGTTATGCGTCTGAAGAAATGCAAGCTGAGCAGCTTTTGCGCCTGCATTCTGAGCTGATGGTGATTACCGTGACGTGCAAGCAGGGGGCTACGGGGCGGGATTTGGTCAGGCCTTATGTGGGATTCACGCAGCGACATACCAAAGCTATCCAAAAAGCGGAAGCAACCTTGATGCGTTACTATGCTAAAACCTATGGAGAGGATGGAACCTCACGACTGGATAAGCTTCGCACCAAGCTGGCCAATGAATTTGGGCAGGTGGTCGCCGATGAATCGGCGCCTGTTTTTTGCGCGCGCGCTCGCGACAAGGTTTTGGCTTTGTATGACAGCCCTTCTAAAACAGTTTTAGAAGACAATATACGATCATACCGCGCCTCTCTGAGTTATGAGCCTTTATGCAAAGATTCGGAGATTAAGACAGCCGCTGCCACTATCCCCAGCGATAAAGCATCCTCTTCTGCGAAGAAGAAAAGACCTAAGGCGGACGTTGAAGAAGAGGATGATTAATTCTCTTGACCGCGAGGCTGTTATCAGCCAAAAACCACACCAAATCATGTCGCATAAAATGTGGTGGCTATGCCAAGTTTAAAAGACCTTAAAAACCGTATCGCCAGCGTGAAGTCCACGCGTAAGATCACGTCGGCTATGAAAATGGTGGCGGCCAGCAAGCTGCGCCGTGCCCAAGATCATGCGGAATCGTCGCGGCCTTACGCTCGTTTTATCTTGCGCATGACGCAAGATTTGGCGCGAACGATTGAAATCAGCCCCGAATCGTCCCCTCTTTTGGTGGGACGTGAGAAGGTGCAAACAGTCTTGCTGATCGTTTTGACTTCGGATCGCGGTTTGTGCGGCGCTTTTAACGGCTCCATCATTCGCGAAACGCGCCGCCGCATTGTGGCGCTAGAGAAAGAGGGCAAGACCGTTCGCTTGGTGTGCGTAGGGCGCAAGGCCTACAGCCTTTTGCATCGCGAACATGAGGACAAGATTTTGCATAAGGTCGAAAGCGCCGCCAAAAAGCAGATTGACCTTGCCGATGCGCAGGAGTTGGAGGATCGTTTGATCACGCTCTTCGAAGAGGGCGCTTTTGATGTCGCCCACATCATTTTCAACCGCTTTAAATCAGCGATTTCGCAAATCGTGTCAGTGGAACAACTCATTCCCTTTGGCGTGCCGCAGGCCAATGACAACGAAACCGAAGGGCGTTTGGCGTGCGAGATTTTTGAGCCAGAACAGAATGCCTTGATGGCCGCGCTCTTGCGCCGCAATCTGACCGCGCAGCTTTTTGCGGATTTGATGGAAAGTTCGGCGGGCGAGCAGGGCGCACGCATGACGGCGATGGATAACGCCACGCGCAATGCGGGCGATATGATCGACCGCCTAACGCTCAACTATAACCGCTCACGCCAAGCCTACATCACCAAGGAGCTGATCGAAATCATCTCTGGCGCAGAGGCCGTTTAATATCTTTATCAGAACTTTGAAGAAAACAGAGGAAGCAAACGATGACAACCAAACCAACCACCAGCGAAGGCCACATCACTCAAGTCATGGGCGCTGTCGTTGACGTACAGTTCGATGGCGTTCTGCCGTCGATCTTGAATGCGCTGACGACCGAGATTGAAGGACGCAAGCTCGTCCTTGAAGTCGCGCAACATTTGGGTGAAAACACTGTTCGCGCCATCGCCATGGACACGACAGACGGCATGGTGCGTGGTCAGAAAGTTGTCGATCTCGGCATGCCCATCATGATGCCTGTTGGGCCCGAAACGCTGGGCCGCATTTTGAACGTGATCGGTGAGCCAGTTGACGAACGTGGCCCCATTGTCACAAAGCAAAAGTTGCCAATTCACCGCGATGCGCCAGAGTTTACCGAGCAATCGACGGAGAAGCAAGTTCTGGTCACGGGCATTAAGGTCGTTGATCTTCTCGCACCATACTCACGCGGTGGTAAGATTGGCCTGTTCGGCGGCGCTGGCGTCGGCAAGACCGTTCTGATTCAAGAGCTGATCAACAACGTCGCCAAAGCGCACGGTGGCTATTCCGTGTTCGCGGGCGTGGGTGAGCGTACCCGCGAAGGCAACGATCTGTATCACGAAATGATCGATTCCGGCATCGTCAAGACGGACGGCCCTGGATCAAAAGTGGCGCTGGTCTATGGCCAAATGAACGAACCCCCGGGTGCTCGCGCTCGTGTGGCTTTGTCGGGTTTGACCTTGGCCGAGTACTTCCGCGATGAAGAAGGCCAAGACGTGCTGTTCTTCGTGGACAACATCTTCCGCTTTACGCAGGCGGGCTCGGAAGTGTCGGCCTTGCTGGGTCGTATTCCTTCGGCGGTGGGTTATCAACCAACCCTCGCCACCGACATGGGTGCTTTGCAAGAGCGCATCACGACGACGAACAAAGGCTCCATCACCTCGGTGCAAGCCATTTACGTTCCGGCGGACGATCTTACCGATCCTGCGCCTGCAACGTCGTTTGCCCACTTGGACGCCACCACGGTGCTTTCGCGCCAGATTGCCGAGCTTGGCATCTATCCCGCCGTTGATCCGCTGGATTCCACCAGCCGCATTCTTGATCCGCTGGTTGTGGGCGAAGAGCATTACAACACGGCCCGCGCTGTGCAGAAGATTTTGCAGACCTACAAGTCCTTGCAAGACATCATCGCCATCTTGGGTATGGACGAATTGTCCGAAGAAGATCGCTTGATCGTTGCGCGTGCGCGTAAGATCCAGCGCTTCCTCTCGCAGCCGTTCCATGTGGCCGAAGTGTTCACGGGCAGCCCTGGTGTGTTCGTGAAGCTGGAAGACACGATCAAGGGCTTTAAGGGCATCGTGGACGGCCAGTATGATCATTTGCCTGAATCGGCCTTCTACATGGTTGGCACAATCGAAGAAGCCGTCGCTAAGGCCGAAAAAATGGCCAAAGCCGCAGCGTAAGGGGAGATTGTATGGGAATCTTATTTTGGCGTAAAAGTGCTAAAGACGTTTGCTTAAGAATCTCAGCGCATTTATCAACATGCGGGTTTGTCGTTGAACAACGTGAGGATAAAGGTCGTGGAGAGGGGGCTTTTTGGGCTCACTTTCCTATCTCTGATACACAGATTCTTTCGGTAGGTGTAAGCCGTGCAATCCGTAGACCGAAAGGTATCGATCCATTGCGTGGATACGGTATGTGGGTTTCTTACCATTCGAAAGAAAATGGGTTTTGGGGAAAAACCACCTACTTTTCGTTGCGTCATTATGTCGATGGGGGCGGGGAGGCTCTTACGGGACTTATTGGCCCCTATAACAAGTTGCCTCAGTTAGGGAATGGTTGAACAATGTCGAACCAAATGCAATTTGAATTGGCCTCACCGCAAAAGCTGGCATGCAGCAAGCCTGTCGTGATGGTCACCGTGCCAGGTGGCGAGGGCGATTTCGGCGTTTTGGCGGGGCACGCCCCTATGGCCACGACTGTGGCGATGGGCGTTGTCGAAGCCTATGAGCATGATCAAACGACCGTGACGGATCGTTGGTTTGTTGCGGGCGGCTTTTGTGAGGTCGAGGGTGATCGCTGCACCGTGATGGCCGATCAAGTCATTCCTGTCAAAGACCTTAAGCGCGATGTTCTTGAAGAAGAGATTGCGGTTTTCGCCAAGACGGCGGCCAACGATTCCGATGCCGCGCAAAAAATGGCTATCGCGCAAGCCAAGTTGCTTGTGGCGGTATAGGTTATATACCCAAAACACTTCAAGAGTTGGCATCGTGCATGATGTTTCAGCAAGG
>DYDA01000040.1 GCA_020718105.1 Micavibrio sp.
TTTTGCTCTCAAAATCCTAATTCCAGCCACACAATTTTGTCCATTATGCCAGAATTTATCATAAGGGCTGCGTGCGGATCACAATCGTCTGGGCGACAATATCGTGCCATGCCTGTTTTCTTTTTGTAACAAGTGGCAGCAGATAAAACGGCACAAGAATCAGGCCAAACATCACATCAAAGGACAAAGCCACGACAAATAGATTGATCCCTATGTTCCTAATCGCCGCCATGCCATAGCCAATCGGCTCTTCCCATAGGTTTGTCACACAAAGCCCGCAATGTTTTTTGCCCAACGTCGCGCCCCAGCTTCCACCTTCCATTAAGGTTCCATAAGCCACGCCAAGAGCAAATTGAAAAGAAGTAAAAAACAACACCGCCATCGCTATAGAGGCAGCAAGAGAATCAAAGGAAGACGCTTGCATGAGAGTCTCTGGTTGTAAGGACAACGCGCCGGATAGTTCTTTCCACAGCCCCCCGCAAAACGGGAGCAAAAGAAGAAAAGCCGCCCCCTGAATAATCGATTGATCAATCAAATAGGCATAAAGACGCGTTCCAAAAAGGGCATAGCTTGGCGAGACGATCATCATTTAACCTCTACCCTATAGCGATAAGCCCCAGAATCACACAACGATCGAACTGGATGGCGGGGCGACTTTAGGAACCGAGCCTTGCCGCCCCGATGACGGCGCATCAGCGGCAGGCGGCTTGGCCGCCTGATCCTTGCGATTCAAAGCCTCACCACGCAAAAGAGCAGCGACCTCATCACCCGACAGCGTTTCATATTCCAGCAAAGCTTCGGCAATCCGTTTCAACTCGTCCTTATGCGCCGTTAAAACTTCTCGCGCTTTGGCCTCGCCCTCTTCAACCAACCGCCGCACTTCATCATCGATCAACTGCGCCGTCACGTCGGACATATTTTGCGTCTGCGCCACCGAATGCCCCAAGAAAACTTCCTGTTCGTTGGCGTGATAACGCACACGCCCCAGCTTATCAGACATGCCAAACTCACTGACCATACGGCGCGCTAGGTTGGTCGCCTGTGCGATATCACTGCTTGCGCCCGTCGTGACGTTATCCTTGCCGAACGTCAGCTCTTCAGCCATGCGACCCCCGAACATCATCGCGATGCGCGATTCCAACTCAATCTTCGTTTGGCTGTACTTATCGCGCTCTGGAAGATTCATGGTGACGCCCAAAGCCCTTCCGCGAGGAATAATCGTAACCTTATGCAGCGGATCACTTTGTGGCATGTTCAAACCGACCAGCGCATGACCCGCTTCGTGATAGGCTGTCAGCTCACGCTCCTTGTCCGTCATAACCATGGAGCGCCGCTCGGCGCCCATCATCACCTTGTCCTTGGCCGATTCAAAGTCTGCCATATCGACGCTTGCCTTATTCCGCCTTGCCGCCAGCAAGGCGGCCTCGTTCACAAGGTTGGCCAAATCCGCACCGGAAAAACCAGGTGTTCCACGAGCAATAGTGCGGGCATCCACATCCATGGCGAGCGGCACTTTACGCATATGCACTTTTAAAATGCGCTCACGCCCCAGAATATCGGGATTGGGCACAACCACCTGACGATCAAAACGGCCCGGACGCAATAAGGCAGGATCCAAAACATCAGGGCGGTTTGTCGCGGCGATCAGAATCACGCCCTCATTCGCCTCAAACCCATCCATCTCAACAAGCAACTGGTTGAGCGTTTGCTCGCGCTCATCATTGCCGCCGCCAAGACCTGCGCCGCGATGACGTCCCACCGCATCGATCTCATCAATAAAGATGATGCACGGCGCGTTTTTCTTGCCTTGCTCAAACATATCGCGCACGCGGCTGGCGCCCACACCTACAAACATCTCAACAAAGTCGGAACCCGAAATCGTGAAGAAAGGCACGTTCGCCTCACCCGCCACAGCGCGAGCAATCAGCGTTTTACCCGTACCGGGAGGCCCCACCAAAAGGACGCCCTTGGGGATCTTGCCACCTAGCTTTTGAAATTTTTGCGGATCGCGCAGAAACTCCACGACCTCTTCAAGCTCTTGCTTCGCTTCCTCAACGCCTGCAACGTCTTCAAACGTCACCTTGCCCTCTTTTTCCGTAAGGAGTCGCGCCTTACTGCGGCCAAAGCCCATCGCCTTACCGCCCGCGCCGTTCATCTGGCGCATAAAAAAGACATAGACCGCGATCATCAAAAGCATCGGCCATGAGGAAATTAAAACGCCCCAGAAGGTCGGTTCCCCAATTGATTCAGGCTGGGCAACAATCTTGACCTTTTTCTCCACCAAACGGTCAACGATGTTCGTGTTATCGGGAAGATAGGTTGCGAAATTAGCGCCGCCCTCCATCATATGCCCCGTCACAAGACCGCCTTTGATTGTTACATCCGCGACCTTGCCCTCATCAACCCGCGTCAGAAAATCGCTAAACGGCATCATGGTTTGCGAAGAAAGGCCGTCAGGGCTTTGCAGCATACTGACAAGACCGTACAGCAACCCTCCGATAAGGACGATAAGGAGGATATTTTTGCCTGTGCTATTGTTCAATGGCTCAACCTTTCGGATAAAATGACGCCCCTTATAGATAGGGGTTCATCGATGCTTTTTCAACCTAAACAAGCCAAAAAGGGGGAATCAGCGTGGCGACGGCAACGGCTTGATTTGTCTTGTCAAAAGACGGGATGGCCACCAAACGATCTTGGTTCCATAACGCAGGCAAGGACGCCCGCGCCCTCGCGAACGGGATTTGCCTTCGCACTGTGGGAACCAGCGCATCCAAAAGAGCATGCGTCGGAAACCCCAAAGGCCGCAGCGATAACCCCGCATGATCCTCAAGCAGCGTCACGCGCCAACGCCCATCCCATAGCACCGTTTTTTGATGGGAGAGCAAGGGACAATCGGTAATCGCCCCAACTTCGCGCACAAAAACGATGGTTTCTCCGCCTTTCTTTTTTTGGATAAGGCAACCGTGGAGCGTGCGAACTGTTTGCTGCGATGAAGCCAAAAGCCATTCCAACAGCGCCGACAACGGCTCGCGCTCTGGCGCATAAGGCGTAGGATGAATCGCGGTTAAACACGCAGCCACAGCGCGGAGCGCCACAGCGCGTGGAGCAGAATCCAAAGCCTCACGCGCTACGCTGAAAGCGCCATAAGGCGCCGCCACGACAGCGCTTTGCAAAAACGCCTTGGTATAATAATCCAGCGCCTCCTTGGCCTCGCGGGCACGATCGGCCAAATCCACAAGACGCTGCGCTGTCAAACCCTCTTGCTCTAGCAACGGCATCACTTGGCGCAAACGGCCTCGTGCATATTTTTCTTTTTCGTTGCTGGGATCTGTGACGAAAGGGATGGCGTTTGCTTCACACGTCGCAAGCAGCCGCGCTTTAGGCAAAGAAAGAAAAGGCCGCACCAACATAACGCCTTCCTTTTCGCTACGCGAAGACATCCCTGCAAGACCGTCAATACCGCTGCCTTTGGCAAAGCGCATCAAAACCGTTTCAGCCTGATCATCCGCATGATGCGCGAAAAACAGCGTTTTAATGCCGCCTCGATGGCAAGCTTCCAACAAAAGCGCGTAACGCGCTTCTCGCGCTTTGACATGGATGCGGCTTTCGATAGGGTCATGCTGCCACGACAGAATTTCAACCTCTACCCCCATGCCGCGCAAACGATCCGCT
This sequence comes from Micavibrio sp., assembly GCA_020718105.1. Classification (GTDB taxonomy): domain Bacteria; phylum Pseudomonadota; class Alphaproteobacteria; order UBA9219; family UBA9219; genus UBA8914. The sequence goes on from DYDA01000040.1 coordinate 3,673, forward strand.
ACGCTATGCGCCTCTGCCGCCGATTCCGAACGCAGGCCATGTTCAACAATCAGGGCAAGTATTTTTCGTGCCTTCAAATGCCGCTGTAAACAAAAAGCCAACGCCATGCTGTCAGGCCCGCCCGATACCGCGACGGCCACCATGCTCTCCGCCACGCCATAAGGGGCAAGCAACGCGGCAAACTCGTCAGACGTGATGGGCTTAGCCTCCATAGGCAAGCCCAAACAACGAGACATAGGCAGGCACAACCCCCAACGACAAAAGCGTCGAAAGCGCCACCGCGCCTGCGGCTTCTTGCGGATAGACCTCTAGCAAAGCGGCCAACGCCGCCGTATTCGCGGCCAAAGGCAGAACGCTCATAAGCAATAAGATAGGTTCATATTGAACAGGCACGGCCAAAGGAGTCAGACGAAGAACCGCCAACAGCGCCATCGTCAAGGCCGGCCATAAAATAAATTTGATGCCGAGCATCGCTCCAAATAACGTACCATGAAACGTCGGGCATCCCTTCTGCGCTAAACCAAGACCAATAATCAAAGCCCCCAAAACAACATAAGCGCCCAAAAAATCGCGCACAAGGCCTTCCCATAGAGCAGGGATTTCAACCCCCATCGAATTAAAAGCCAACCCCGCCACCACGGCATACAGGAACGGCATCCTTAAAAGACTTCTCATCGCATCGCGAGGAGAAAAGCGCCCCCGCGCCATCCAATAATAACCGACAGTGTTTTCATAAAGGACTCCCCCCACCATCGTCAAAACATAAACGGGGAGAAAATCGGCAGGCAAAACGATCATGGCAATGGGAATACCGAGATATCCCAGATTAGCCGCACCACTGGCCTGTGCCAAAAGCGGCGCATAGGGAGACTCCACCTTCCTTGCGATAAAGTTTGTGCCCGCGCTGATCGTCAGACAAAGAAACCCAAGCCAAAAGGGCAACAGCAATAAATCTGGCGAAAAAGATAATTTCATCAAGCTTGTCAAAACAACAACGGGCACGATCAAATACAGCTGGATCGTCGCAAGCGTTCCGCTCAAATTACCGAAGGCGCGGGAAAGCGCAACCCCCGCCCCCATGGTGGCGTAAAGCGGAAACAGTTTCGATAGCATCGCAAAGAACAAAGTCATCGTTTTTTCCTATAACCACAAAACACAAAAGCCTCCATCGGTTTATCACGAGGAAGGCGTGATAAGCAAAAAAAGGATAGGTGGAGAAAAAATTCTAATTTTCAAGAAGGTCGGCTATAAACGAGCATAAGATATCTTCTCTTGCTTGGGCGGCGTTCCCCTGTTAGGATTAGTTTAGAAACATTCTAAACTTGAAAAGGAAGCCCCATGGAAAACGCCACCGAACCCACGATCACCCCTATGCCCCGCATCGGCGATAAAGCCCCCTCCTTCACCGCTGTCACCACGCAAGGCGACATCCGTTTTCCGGAACAATATGCTGGCGATTGGGTTATCCTGTTCAGCCATCCTGCCGATTTTACACCCGTTTGCACGTCTGAGTTTATGACCTTTGCCGCGCGGGAAGAACAGTTCGAAAGCGCAGGATGCAAACTGGTCGGCCTTTCGGTTGATGGCCTTTACAGCCATATCGCATGGCTACGCACCATCAAAGAAAAAATCGATTATAAAGGCATGAAAAATATCGAGGTCAAGTTTCCCTTGATCGAAGACATTACCATGAACGTGGCCCGCCTTTATGGGATGATCCAACCCCAAGAAAGTGCCACAAAAGCCGTTCGTGCTGTCTTCTTTATCGATCCCAAAGGCATCATCCGTGCCATCATCTATTACCCCTTAAGTCTTGGTCGCAATTTTGATGAGTTGTATCGCGTACTGATCGCCCTTAAAACGGCCGACGCGTTTTCAATCGCAACGCCTGCCGATTGGCAACCAGGGGATGACGTGATCGTCCCGCCTGCAGGCTCTTGTGGCGTGGCCAAGGATCGCATGGAAGGCAAAGAAGACATGACGTGTCATGATTGGTTCTTCTGCACAAAAAAGATCGACAAGGAAACCGTTCTGGGTGCGGTCATTAAGAAATAAGAAGGGGCAACAACGATGAAAAAAGGGGGGGCATCCCCCCCTTTTTTTTACCCTTTTTCGATCCGCTTAAAAGACAAACAGGAATCGTTGCTCATCAATACCTTAGCAAAAAAACATCGATTTACAGCCCCAAGAGCGTGGGATTATGCCTCTTAGGAGTCTTCTGCTCAAAGTTAATGCCGTAACCCTTTGAAATATAAAGAAACCGACACGATTTTGGACCTTATCTAACCCATTGATTCCAAACGCTTTTGGTAACTTTGCCCGATTTTGGATCCAAAAGTGACAATTCTTGGCATAATGGACAAAATTGTGTGGCTGGAAATTGTGTAAGCATATGATATAA
>DYDA01000008.1 GCA_020718105.1 Micavibrio sp.
CGCCGCAAGGGCGGCGGGACGAGGGCGCGGGGATGACGAGACGGGAGTAGAGGTTAAGTATGGGAGAAAACGGCGAAGCCGGCTCGTTTTTATTCTATTCTTTGCCGCAAAAAATAACGTCATGCCCGCGAAGGCGGGCATCCCATTTGGTTTCTTTTTTTGTATGATTAGGTTCGTTAGTATAATAGGGGCGTGACCCCGCAAACAAAGATGTGAAGGAGAGACGACCATGATGCGTATTGGTAGACTGAACGGAAAAGGCAAACGCGCGGGCTTTACGCTGATTGAGTTGGCAATTGTTCTGGCCGTGACCTCGCTGCTCACCGCGGGCCTTTGGCGCATGATGTCCAGCGGCAGCACGCAGCTCCGTGACCAAGCCGCCGCCGATCAGCATAAAGAGCTGATCAAAGCGGTCAAAGGCTATCTGGCGAGTTCCAATGGTTCATCTGTTCTTACAAAAGCGGCTGCCAATAGTTCTTTTTCTCTTGCTCTTAATGGTGCCGTTGATCCCACGGTCGCGGGGGCAACGGCTGCGGAATTTGGCGCCCTTGTTGGATTCCTTCCCACCGCTTTCGTTGCGAATCCTAATACGCCCAATTCCTATAACCAAACATATCAGGTGAAGGTTTTAAAAGACAACCAACCATTCTCCACACCGCCTAATAGCTACTCCTTTATGATCAAGACAACGGGTGGTGATACCATTCCTGATACATCGGGTGGGCGTATTTCTAGCATGATCGGCGGCGATGGCGGTTTTGTGTATGGGGCTAATGTGTGCGGCGGTGTGGGAATGGCTTGCGGCGCGTATGGCTCATGGTCTGTGAATCCACTTACAACTTATGCTCTGGCCACAGCCGCTGGCCAAGTCGCCTCGCGCACCTTCGTCGGCATGAACGCCTCTCTTAACGCCCCTTGGCTCGCCCGACAGAATGTGGATGGGGATGCGGATATGGGGGGCATTGGCGATTACAATACCGTCCAAACCGAAATCTCGTTGGGCGGGCATACTTTTTTTGGCTTGGGGGATGGAACAAATACTGGAGGGACGATAGAGAACCTACGCATGATTTCTTTGTACAAAACAGGGGCATCTGGGCTACTAACGGGAACGGGAGATCCTGCATTAGAAATCACAGAAGAGTGTACCCCAACTTCACCAAATGATCCAACCTGTTCGGATGCTGTATCGATTACGGGCGGTGTCAATATTGTTGGCTATTTAAAAGCTTCGACCCTTTACGCTGGAACTTTTATTTATGATACGTCCGATAGTCGTAAGAAGCATGACATCGCGCCGATCAAAAATGCGTTGGACAAGTTTAATCAGCTGAACGGGTATAGCTTCGTCATGAATGGTGGCAAAGAAACGAAATATGGCGTTATCGCGCAGGAAGTCGAAAAGGTCTTTCCAGAGGTCGTTTCCACGGATGATGCGGGCTATAAATCTGTTGATTATATGGGGCTGATTGGCCCGCTTGTCGCCGCCGTGAAAGAGTTGAAGCAGGAGAATGATGCGTTAAAGGCAGACGTTGCGTTGCTAAAGAAAAAGGCGGGACGTAAGTAAGATATATCTTCCACTTTAAGAGTTGGTTTTTGGCAGAGCCAAAAGAAACAAGAAAACTGGATCCCCGCTTTCGCGGGGATGACGCTAAAGGGAACTGCGGCTATAAAAAAAACACCGTCACTCCCGCGAAAGCGGGAGTGACGTTTGTTTTCTTCTTCATCGCAAACCAAATCGGATTTGTAAAAACACGCTTTTGGCGTGTTTTTATCCTCGCTACGCATCGGACTTCGCTCGCTTACGCTCGCTTCGCGCAAAACGCGTTGCGTTTTGTCGGCTCGCGTATCACGCCTAAGGCGTGCCACTTGGCCGGAATGACGGATAGGGGTTATGAAAGAAGTCTATTTTATTTGAGACAGGCTCTACCGTCATTGCGAGCGACTGCAAGGAGCGCGGCAATCCATCACCTGAACTTTCCGCCAGAGTCTCTATTGGCCGTTTCTGGCGCTGGATCGCCACGTCGCTAGGAGCCTTCGCTACGCTTCGGCCTTGATCGCCTTCGCGATCAAGCCTCGCGATGACGGTGGAGAGAGTGTTGCCCCAGCCCTCCCTTTTTTCCGTCATTGCGAGCGACTGCAAGGAGCGCGGCAATCCATCACCTGAACTTTCCGCCAGAGTCTCTATTGGCCGTTTCTGGCGCTGGATCGCCACGGGGCTTCGCCCCTCGCGATGACGGTGGGGATTGTTTGCGATGACGCCAATAAAAAGGGCGGCCAACAGGCCGCCCTTTTTATTGATGAAATCACACACGCTTACTTTACGCCGTACCTTGTGCAAACAACTTGGCATGTTCCCGCAGCGCCACTAACGGGTCGAACACAGCATTTGGGAATCATAGTCAGGCCGTTTTCATTTTTAGGGAGTTTCTTGGTTGTTAAGCAAAGGCCGCTATCAAGTCCCATACCCGTTTCGAAAAAGCCCTTTGGACTTGAAAGTCTCAAGCGGTTTGTTACACAGGTTGAGGCTATGGAAAGGGCTGTTTCCTCAACCATTTTTTTGGACTCTGAGCTTGAAAGGGGGGGGCAGGCAAAATTAGGCTTGCACTCAAATGATCCAAACGTCGGTGATGAATCATTTATCTCTGCCGCCATCGCGGGCATGGCTGCGGTTATCAGGGTGACGGCGAGGAGGAGGGGGGCAAGGCGCATGGGAACAACCCTTTCTAAGTGAAACAAAACGAGAGGACCTAAAGCGCACGGCCTTTTCCAGCGAAAAGCGCGAATCCTGACGCTGTCATTCTAGGCCAAGTCGCGCTATAACTCAAGGCATGAACACAGAGCTACGAATCCGAGTTAACAAACCACCCTCCCCTTGCGGGAGGGTCGAAAAATACGGCTCCGTAGGAGATGGATTTTTCGGGGAGGGGTCTTCTATTTTGTTCCCGTTTTATGACCCCTCCCCGAAATTTCTTTTCGCTCCGCGATCAGAAATTTCGACCCTCCCGCAAGGGGAGGGTGATTTTATCGGATTTCCTTTTTTGTTAACCCGCGTTCGGAACCCTATATGAGCGAAAATCTTACTCTATCCATCGAAACGCCGGAAACGGGTCGCCTTGACAAGGTTTTGGCCGCCGCCTTGGCCGTGCATGAAGACGCGGCGGGCCTTGGCCTGTCGCGCGTGCGGGTTCAGGCCTTGATCAAGGAGGGTTGCGTGGTTCATGAGGCCAGTGGCAAGGCCGTTCTTGACCCCAATCATCCCACGCAGGCGGGCGATGGGTATAGGGTCACGCTCCCCACCGCCGCTCCGGCCACGCCGCAGGCGCAGGCCATCCCCTTGGACATAGTGTTTGAGGATGAGGATATGCTGGTTCTCAACAAGCCTGCTGGCCTTGTTGTGCATCCTGCCGCGGGCAATTGGGATGGCACGCTGGTCAACGCGCTGCTGGCTCATTGCGGGGACAGCCTTAGCGGCATCGGCGGCGTGGCGCGTCCCGGCATCGTCCATCGCCTTGATAAGGACACCAGCGGCCTGATGGTTGTGGCCAAGAATGACTTTGCTCATCAAAAACTTACCGCGCAGTTTTCAGATCGCAGCCTAAGCCGCGTTTATCAGGCCCTCGTCTGGGGCATTCTGCATCCGTTGAAGGGCGAGATCGAAGGCGCGATTGGCCGCCACCCAAGGTCGCGGCAGAAGATGGCCGTTGTTCCCTTTGGCGGGAAGGAAGCGCTGACCCATTATGAAACGGTGGAGATATTCTCCACCTTTGCTTCCTTGGTGTCGTGCAAGCTGGAGACGGGGCGCACGCACCAAATCCGTGTGCATTTGGCTTCGGTTCATCACCCCGTCGTGGGCGACCCCTTGTATGGCACGCGCAAGAAGATTGAGGGCGAGAAGGCGGCGCGCGGCGTTATCGCCGTTCTCCACGATTTTCCGCGTCAGGCGTTGCACGCGGGCGAGATCACCTTTATCCATCCCCGCAGCGGTAAGCGGCTGAAGTTCAAGGCTTCCTTGCCGCCTGACATGAAGGCGTTGTTAAAAAGCCTAAAAAGCGCTACATAAAGAGTCCCTTTTTAACAACAGGTCACCACTCGTGAACATCGCCTCTTCCAGCTTGCCAGTCATCAAGGGCGAAGGAAACCTTTCCTTCTACCTGCGGGAGATCCGCAAGTTTCCCATGCTGGATCCGAATGAGGAGTTCATGCTGGCCAAGGCGTGGCGCGAGCATGGCGATATCGAAGCGGCGCATAAGCTGGTGACCAGCCATCTGCGCCTTGTCGCAAAAATCGCCATGGGCTATCGCGGCTATGGCCTTCCGGTGTCTGAACTTATTTCCGAGGGCAACATCGGCATGATGCAGGCGGTCAAGCGCTTTGATCCCGACCGTGGCTTTCGCCTTGCCACCTATGCGATGTGGTGGATCCGTGCCGCGATACAGGAATATATTTTGCATTCATGGTCGCTTGTCAAAATCGGCACAACAGCCGCGCAAAAGAAACTGTTCTTCAACCTTCGCCGCCTGAAAAACGACATGCGCGCCATTGACAATGGTGAGTTGTCGCCAGAGCAAGTCACGCATATCGCTACGCAGCTCGCCGTTCCCGAAGGCGATGTCGTGTCGATGAACCGGCGTCTTAGCGGTGGTGGCGATCAATCGCTGAACGCGCCTATTTCTATGGGCGGCGAGGACGAAGGCGGCGAGTGGATGGACTGGCTGGCGGATGAATCCGAAAGCCAAGAACATCTTTTGGGGGTTGAGCAAGAACGCCAGCACCGCGAGAGGCTCTTGGCACAGGCCATGCTGCATTTGAATGAGCGCGAGCGCGAGATTATCGCCGCGCGCCGTATGAGCGATCCGCCCGTGACGCTTGACGACTTATCGCAAAAATTCGGCATCAGCCGCGAGCGCGTGCGCCAGCTGGAAGTCCGCGCGTTTGAAAAACTGCAAGCAAGCATCCAAAAAGCAGCCGTTAAAGAAGGTCTTATCATCGAAGGGAGGTAGCCTATGGTCAACTATCCTATTGCTGTTATCGTTGGCAGTCTTCGCAAAGACTCCTATAATCGAAAACTGGCGCAGGCTCTTATCCGGCTCGCCCCGCTGGACTTCTCGTTTAAGATAGCCGAAATTGGCGATCTTCCCCTTTACAATCAGGATGATGATGATCATCCGGCGAAGTCCGTCAAGCGTTTGAAGGCTGAGGTTGCGGCGGCCAAGGGGCTTCTCTTTTTGACGCCGGAATATAACCGCTCGATTTCGGGGGTGTTGAAAAACGCGCTTGATCATGCCTCGCGTCCCTATGGCCAAAGCGCGTGGGCGGGAAAGCCCGCTGGCGTTTTGGGCGCTTCGGTCGGGGTTCTTGGAACGGCACTGGCGCAGCAGCATCTGCGCGCTATCCTTTCCTATCTGGATGTGCCAACGATGGGTCAACCAGAGGCGTACGTAAAGGTTGAGGCGACGTTGTTCGATGCCGATGGCAACATAGGGGAGGGCAGTCGTTCTTTCCTGCAAGGCTGGATGGATCATTACACCGCGTGGATCAAAAAGAATGCATAATGTTTTCTATACCCAACTCTTCATTCATGAAGGGTCTATAGAAAAGAAAAAAGGGAGCTAAGAACGTGAGCGCATCAAATCCACAAAAATTTTATCCTGTCAGTTGGGATGAACTTCACCGTAATGGAAAGGCGCTTGCTTGGCGTTTATTGGACAAAGGGCCGTGGAAAGGGCTTGTCGCCATCACGCGCGGCGGCCTTGTGCCTGCGGCGATTGTTGCGCGAGAGCTGGAAATCCGCGTGATCGAAACGGTCTCGGCGGTGGGGTATCATTATGATGATGCCAATCCCTCGCAGGCTGACACGATTCAAATCATCAAGGCGGCGGCGGGCGTTGGCGATGGCGAAGGCTGGCTGGTCGTTGACGATCTGGTTGATACGGGGCGGACGTTTGATGTGCTTCACAAAATTATGCCGAAAGCGCATTTCGCGACGGTGTACGCCAAGCCTTTGGGCAAGCCGTTGGTGGATACCTTCATCACCGAGGTCAGCCAAGACACGTGGATTTATTTCCCGTGGGATATTGAACCTCAATTTATGAAGCCGATTGCGGCTATGGGAAAGCAAGGATAACACTTATGAAACTCCCCCTTATCAGGGTTCACGCTGCGCGGCATAAGCGCGTGGCGGGCGGCCATCCGTGGCTCTTCTCAAACGAAATTGTGATGGACGCTGCCGCTAAGGCGCTGGCGGCTGGAAGCCTTGTGAAGTTCCAAGCGCATGACAGCTCCCCCCTTGGTATAGGTACGTTTAATTCGCACACGCTGATTGCGGGAAGGATTTTATCGCGTGAGCCTTTGGCTTTGATTGATGAAGCATGGTTCGCAGCGCGTTTTCGCAGCGCGTTGGCGTTGCGTGAGGCTGTTATTGTTGAGCCGTTTTATCGCCTGATTCATGCTGAAGCCGATGGCCTTGGTGGCCTTGTAATCGATCGCTTTGGTGATCATTTCAGCGTGCAGGTTAATACGGCGGGAATGGCGCGTTTATGGCCAAAAGCTATGGCGGCTTTGATCGATGTGTTCCATCCGCAAAGCATCATCTTGCATAACGATAGCGCGTCTCGCGCTTTAGAAGGGTTGCCGTGTGAGGTGAGCGTGGCTTTGGGTGACCCGTCCGGCGTGGTGGAGGTGAAGGAAAACGGCTTGACCTATTTCGCGGACCTTGTGCAGGGACAGAAAACGGGCTGGTATTTCGATCAACGTGACAATCACGCGCTGATCGCCCGCATGGCTAAGGGAAAAAGCGTTTTGGATTTGTATTGTCACGCGGGTGGCTTTGGCCTTGCGGCAGCGTTGGCGGGGGCGGTCAGCGTTGTTGGCGTGGATTCTTCCGCGCCTGCTTTGGCTCTGGCGGAAAAAGCCGCCACGCATAACGATCTTGCAACGCGCTGCTCATGGATCAAGGCCGATGTGTTCGAAGTGTTGGAAAAACGCGCTCAAGCCAAAGAGCGTTTTGATATTGTTATCGCTGATCCGCCGCCTTTTGTGAAAAGCAAAAAGGATGTGGCGGCGGGCGCACGTGGGTATCGTAAGCTTGCCAAACTGTCGGCCTCGGTCACGGCGCAAGGTGGGGTTCTGTTCATCGCATCATGCAGTCACAATATGGATATGGCCACCTTTACGCAGGAAGTGGCTCGTGGTCTTTATGAGGCTAAGCGCAGCGGCGCGATCCTTTATACCTGTGGGGCTGCCCCCGATCATCCCGTTCATCCCCATTTGCCCGAAAGCGCCTATCTGAAGGGCTTGCTGATAAGGTTGGATTAAGCGCATAAAAAAAGGGGGAAGCCTAGGCTTCCCCCTTTTTTATTTATTTGAGCCAACTTCGTATTAAGCCGCTTTGCGGTTTTTGCGATGACGATAGCCAGCCAGACCAGCAAGGCCTAACCCAAACAAGGGCAGGGCGGCGGGAAGCGGCACGTTCGAAACGGCATAGGTCGCTCCAACTTTCTTGCAACGGAACCAGTCATAAGAAAGGAAATAGCTGTCAAAGTTCGCGGCGACATTAGCCAGATTGGTAATGGTGACCGTGGCCGATTTTTTGTCATCAGCCATAATCGCGGAAACGATCACATCCAAAACATCGCTTGTGTTATGAAAGCCGTGACCCGCGAAAGCTTCTTGGTTCCTTGACCAGCCATTGGAATCGACACCTGTGCGATAGCGCGTGGAGCCATCCCTGTAAGCGGCATCGCCCTGAACGTAATCCCATGTTCCAAGAGAGCTGAGGAAAGTATAGGTGAACGTGATGGCTGTGTTGCTGGGGAGCAAGCCTTGAACATAGTCATATTTCCAGCCGCCATCACCAAAGAAAGTGTATGTGTCAACCGCGCCTGTATCGCCCGCAGCGACCATGCCCATATTGTCATGATGACCCGTGAAATCAACCGTTGCGGCCCCCGCAGGTGAACCCATCGTCAAAGCAATGAGTGCCAAAGAAGCGGCAAAAAAAGAGCGGAATGTCATCGTTTGAATCCTTGTTGTTATTTCTGATTTTAAACTCATTCTGATTGTAGTGGGAAATCAATTTAAACGCAAGGGGTGAAAATATAAGAAAAAGATAAGGATGGATTAAAAGAAGCACCATGTTGAATGGCCTGTTTTGTTGACTTTTGCCTTGAAATCAAGGGGTGAGGGGCGCATGCTTTTTCCGCTTTAACACTTTTAAAGGAGGCCTTGGCCATGACTCAGTCCACGTTTTTTGGTTCTATAACGGCTCTTATCACGCCCTTTAAGAACGGCGAGATTGATGAGAAGGCGTTCCAAGAATTTGTGGCGTGGCAGATTCATGAAGGCACGAACGGGCTTGTCCCCTGTGGCACGACAGGCGAAGCGCCCACGCTTTCCGATATGGAGTATGACCTTTTGTTTCGCTCCTGCCTTGAGATTGCCAAGGGTAAGGTTCCCGTGATGGCGGGCTGCGGATCAAACGCGACGGCGCATGCCGTTCATCTGACGCAGATGGCGCAGAAGGCGGGCGCGGACGCCGCGCTTCATGTTGTGCCCTATTACAACAAACCCTCGCAAGAAGGCCTCTATCAGCATTTCAAAGCGATTCACGATTCCAGTGATCTGCCAATCTTTATCTATAACATTCCGGGGCGCAGCATCGTGAACATGACGCCAGAGACGATGGCGAGGCTCTCGCACTTGCCGCGTATCGTGGGAACGAAGGACGCGACGGGCAATCTGCAGCGCCCCTTAAAAGTTCGGCAGCTGTGCGGCGCGGATTTTGTGCAGCTGTCCGGCAATGACGATATCGCACTGGCCTTTTTGGCGCAGGGCGGGGCGGGGAACATCTCGGTCGTCTCGAACATTGCGCCCGCGCTTTGCGCAAAGATGCAGGCCGCGTGGAGGGCAGGGGACATAGCCGCCGCGCAAAAGATCAACGATCAGCTGATGCCGCTGATTGAGGTTCTGTTTGTCGAAACCTCCCCCTCGCCGGTTAAGTATGCCGCGTCCCTTTTGGGCAAGGGCAGGAATGAGCTTCGCTTGCCCATGGTTCCCGTTACCAAGGCGAACGAAAAGCAAATCAAAGACGCCATGGTGGCCTCAATCCTTGATATGGTTGACGATGCGGCATAGGTAATTGTTTAAATTCAAACATAAATTCCGTCATTCCCGCGCCCTTGTCCAGCCGCTCTTGCGGCTGGCGAAAGGGCAAAGCGGGCATCCCGTTTGGTTTCTTTTAAAAGACTTTTTGCGAAAATATTAAAAGCTCTTTAACAGATTGAGCTATAATAGATAGTATAGGGCTTGTCTTGTGGCGACTTGTGCGCTGAGGTAGGGAGCAAGGACAGAAGTAAGAACCACCCTCCCCTTGCGGGAGGGTCGATTTTGCGAAAGCAAAATCGGGGAGGGGGCTTTCCACCGGCTGGATTAAGCCCTGTGGGGCAAGGTGGCAGAGAGTGAAAAGGCGAATACTCAGATCAAGGGGTGGTCAGCGATAAGAAAATAAATGGGATCCCCGCCTTCGCGGGGATGACGCTAAAGGGATGGTTTGTTCTTAAAACCACCGTCATGCCAGCGAAGGCTGGCATCCCATTTTCTTCTTCTTTCAAAGAACCAACTCTTGAAGTAGAGAATGAACATGAGCGTGGCTCAAAAACAAAGCGGCTGGAGGCTATAGTTTATGCTTTTCAACAACGGCGACGATAAAGCGAAAGACAAAAAACGCTCTATGCTGGGCATGCTGTTCAATCCGCGCTTTGACCGCGATGTGAAACCCTTGGGCGAGAGCATGGGCATGTTCGTGCGCATGATCGCGATGGTCTTTGCCGCGCATCGTTTGTTTCCAAAGGATCACCCCGCGCTACGCGATACCAACCTGCGCCTGACGTTGCGAGAGGTGATCACAGCCGCCTATGGCAACCTGTCCTTCACAAAGGAGGGAATGCCCCAAGTCCTTCTTTTCGCCGCGGTGATCGGCACGCTGGGCTTCGCCGCCCTGTTTGTCGTGATGCTCGTCCTGTCCATCTTCTCCCCCTCACAAGCCCATGCGCAAAGTATGTTTACGTTGTCCAGTGAGGCTGAGGCATGTGATTTAGCTCAAAAATGGATCGGTTATTTGTTTCTTGGAGCGGATCTTAACGCGGGCTCTGGTTGTGCCTCGTCTTATTATGCGCCTAACAGTCAGCTGATACAGCAGGCACTCCTTGCCGCGTTCTCTACTTATAGCAGCATGATTTTAGCGGTGGCAGGCCTTTTGCTGATGTATCATTTGGCGGCGATGATTGCCGAAACGGCGCATACGGGCAAGCCCATGGGGCGTGCTAATCAAATTTGGGCCCCCATCCGCCTTGTGATCGCCATTGGCCTTTTGGTTCCCATTTCTGGTGGGCTTAACACGGGGCAATATGTCGTTATTCAAATGACAAAGTGGGGCTCTGCTTTTGCCAGTAATACGTGGACTGGTTTCCTGAGTGGGTTAAATACAAATTTTAATAGCATGGGGTTTGTTACCCCGCCCCCACCGTATGTTGAATCTGTGGTGAAAAACATCATCGTCTATGGTGGCTGTGTCGCGCAGCATAATGCCATGATTAATGCGATGATTGCGTCAGGAGCGACAGATTTAAACGGATATCTTATCCCGACGATATCGTTTGCCCCATATACTCCTGCCATTGGAGGTAAGTATGCCGAAGCCGCTTTCTTAAGCACAAATAAGGATGTCGGATGTGGTTCTGTACGACTTCCCCCAGGGCCTGACTATGTATCAGGCGATCCATTGGATGGTCTTGCCGCAGGCGTTTACCAAGTTTCTTATAACACTTTCCAAAATGTTGTTAATATTGCGACCATGCCGGGCACAACTATTGCCAATTTAGCGGTTGGTTTATTGCCTGCAGCATATCGTGGAACCGTGGCGGAAAGCACGCCAGCGGGCATTATTGATGAGGCGAAAAGTATTATTGAAACCGCTAACACCACTATGACGACCGCTCTTCAAAGTGCTTTAAGCGCGTCTATTGCTCAGCCCTTTAATAATGCTGCGATAGCTCAGTATTCTACTTCTGGATGGGTTATGGCTGGGGCGTGGTTTAATACTCTTGCCCGTATGCAGGGCGGACTTTTCGATATGGTCAATTCTACTTTTTCTGTTGAGTTGTCACCTCCGCAATTGGGGGCTAAGGGATTTCTTAGTTCTGCTGGAGCATGGATTTCTAGTGTGACGGGGTATGGGGACTCTGGACAGGTTAAAGATAATGACCAAACAGTTTCTCAGTATGTGACTAAGTTTGCTTCTATTGTTGATGCTGCCAACAAAAATGATGTGACAGAGTTAGCGGCAACGGGTTCCAGTGCTGATTCCAAACCAGCTTTAGGAACAGTGGCCTCTTTATTTTTCAAAGGACTTAATTTTGCTGGCAAACAGATAGAACTATGGGATGATGAAAAAATTATTTTGCAAGCGGGCACGCATGCTAATCCGTTCTCTGAGGTTGCCGCGTTTGGATATAAGCTCTTTTCGTATGCTATGAATCTTATGACTGTGGCAGGTATGGGGACCGCAGCAGCGGCGGTGACAGGCTCAGTTTTAGGGGCTGTGGGGGCGGCTGGTGTCTCGGGGGGGATTGCACTTCCTGTAGGTGGAATTGCCGGAGCGTTTATCGGTGCAGGTATTGCCAATATTGCAGGCGGTCTTTTAGGGGTTGCCTTTACAATAGCGGGGGCGATGGCGGCGGCGGGAATTATGATGGGGTTTTATGTTCCCTTATTGCCGTTTATTCGCTTTTTCTTTCACGTGTTGTCGTGGTTGATTTCTGTTTTTGAAGCTGTTGTTTCTGCTCCCCTATTTGCATTGGCGCATCTTACGCCTTATGGCGATGGTTTGCCGGGGGGGATGGCACAAAAAGGGTACTTCTTTATTCTCAGTATATTCTTGCGTCCTGTTTTGACAGTTTTTGGTCTTATGGCGGGCATGCTTATGTTCTTCGTGGCCATTAACTTTCTTAACTTATCTTTTGGTATTGCCTCCGCTAGTGTTGGCGCGTTTGAAGGTGGTTTTGCCGTTCTTTCTAAAATCATCTTCTGTTTAATGTACTGTGTGTTGGTTTATATTTGTGCCAATAACTGTTTCAAAGCTGTTGGCTATTTTGCAGAACATGGCATGAATTGGATGAATGCTCAGGGTTCTATGGGCGTTGGCATGGGTGATAAAGGCCTTACCGAAAAGGTTATGGGCGCTGGAACAGCTTACCTTGGCCACAAGACGGGGGAAATGGTTCAGTCTGCCAGTAAGGCCGGTGGTCAAGCGCTAGGGGGACCGATAGCGAACAAAATTGATCACAAAGCTAAATCTAATTTAAAAGCAAAGGATGATGCTGCAGCTTTAGAGAAAGAGAATGCAGCAGGAGATCTTTCTAAAAAACGTCACGATGAAAATATAACGGCAGGAAAAGAGCAGCTTTATAATCAACAGGTTATATTGGAAACGTTGGAGGGAATGGCAGGGCGTGGTTCCGGTGGATCAAGCAGTGGTAATTTAGGCGGGGGTTCTGGCGGCGGCGGCAATCTAGGCGGTGGCAGTAATCGTAATTTGCCGAATTATGCTGATGGTGGACGGACGACACCAAGCGGTGGCGGACTTTCAAATAAAGACATAAAGCAATTGATGTCTGATAAGGATGGCAAAGACGATAGAGGATAGCATTGATAAAAAACTATAGTCCGTCCGCTTGAAAACCCGAAAATTTTTTCCCCGCCAAGACGCATGACTTAAAAGGAAACAGACAACCGCGGCCAAAAAGTTTTCGGGTTTTCAAGTTGACGTAGTATAACGTGATTTTCAAGAAAGCTATCCTGATTACATATCAAGAGTTGGCAAGGGTAAGGGGCGTAAACCCTCCCTCAAGGGGAGGGGGATTGGTTCGTCGTTTTTGTTAACCTGAGTGCGGAGTCTTGGGTGTTTTTAAGCAAAGGGCGTGTAAATTAACTGACCTTTAAGGAGGTTCGGTCTACACTAAACTGGTACGCGTAGCGGCGACGCCGATGGGCTTTGGGTTGGGTGGTTCAAAGAAGACGACAACGACCGTTATTCTGTATAATGATAAATATCTTGGTCGTACGGTTCTTTGTGATGAAGGTTCTGATGGAAAAGAGGGGCAAGAAGTAAGCCGTAGCACGAGCAATCCAGACACAATAAAAATCCCCGGCACAATAACATTCTAGTCGGGAAGAAGGATAAAGTCGTTCAGACCCCCTGTTGAAAAGGCAGGGGGTCTTCTTTATGGGCGTGATTTTCCACAACAAATATGCAATTTATTGAAATATAAGATAAATAAAAATGAGGCATAATGCGCTTTTTCCCTTGACATGGGGGATGTCTCTGTGGTATTGACATCGCTACGCGCAGCTGTGTCCAAAATCGCCCTTTCTGTTTTTTTCCCGCTTTTCATGCCTTTGGCCGCGTTTTGCGCTTTCCCTTGTCTTTTGCGTCCGTGTTGTGTAGAAACGCCCCAACTTGAAGCCAAGGTGGCTTTGAGCATATCGCACATGCGCTGGGTCGTCGGGGAGAGACATCCTTCGATACCATCCGGTGTTCCCGTTGGGAACGCAATCGGCGCATGGAGGCTTAACCGGAAAATGAAAGGCAGATCATGACAGTTCCCGTCGTGTCACTTAAAGAATTGTTCGAAGCTGGCGTCCATTTTGGACATAAAACGCGCAGCTGGAACCCCAAAATGCAATCTTACATCTTTGGCGTGCGTAACGGCATCCATATCATGGATTTGGAGCAATCTGTTCCCATGATGCAGCAGGCCTTGCAGCAGCTTCGCGATACCGCCGCTAAGGGTGGCCGCGTTCTGTTCGTCGGCACAAAGCGTCAGGCGCAGGAAAAGGTGGCCGAGGCCGCCAAGCGTTGCGGTCAATACTACGTCAACCATCGTTGGCTGGGCGGTATGCTCACCAATTGGAAGACCATTTCGCTGTCCATCAAGCGCCTTCGCGAATTGGATGAAAAGCTGGCCTCGCAATCGGCCAAGTTCACCAAGAAAGAAACGCTGGAGATGACCCGCCATCGCGACAAGTTAGAGCGTGCTTTGGGCGGCATCAAGGATATGGGCGGCACGCCCGATATTCTGTTTGTGATCGATACGTGCAAGGAAGCTTTGGCGATTCAAGAAGCCGTGAAGTTAGGCCTTCCCGTGATCGCGATTGCGGACAGCAATTCTGACCCCACGAACATCACGTTCCCCATTCCCGGTAACGATGATGCGGCGCGTGCGATTGACCTTTACTGCGACATGGCGGCGATGGCTGTTCTGGACGGCATTGAAGCCGAAGTCGTCGCCAGCGGCGCGGACGTTGGCGCAGCCGTTGACGTTCCGACCAGCGAAACGAAAGTCTAAGCGAGAGATCAGGGGGCAGAGTTTAGAGTTCAGGGAAAGGCTTTCCCTGAACCGACTCTTTGACCCTCTGAACTCTGGACTCTGAACTCTGACCCCCATAGGAGAATCCCAATGGCTGACATTACAGCAACGATGGTGAAGGATCTGCGCGAGAGCACCGGCGCAGGCATGATGGATTGTAAAAAAGCGCTGGTCGAGGCAAACGGCGATATGGAAGCCGCGATTGACTGGCTACGTAAAAAGGGCTTATCCGCTGCGGCGAAAAAGTCGGGTCGCGTTGCGGCTGAAGGCTTGGTCGCTGTGCTGTCGTCGGGCAAGAAGGCCGTTGTTTTGGAAGTCAACGCGGAAACCGATTTTGTCGCTCGCAACGATGCCTTTCAGACGTTCGCGTCGGGCGCGGTGGCCGTGGCGATGGACTGCGCGGATATCGAAGAGCTTAAGGGCAAGCCTTATCCCAACGCTGGCCGTTCGGTTCAAGAAGAGCTGACGCAAATTATCGCGACGGTCGGTGAGAACATGAACCTGCGCCGCATGGCGACGCTTTCGGTTTCGCAAGGCGTTATTGCTTCTTATGTTCATGGCGCGATTGCCCCGAACCTTGGCAAGATTGGCGTGCTGGTCGCTTTAGAATCTTCTGCGGATGAAGCCGCTTTGGCGGCTTTGGGCAAGCAGCTTGCGATGCATGTCGCCGCCGCACGGCCAGAGGCTTTGACCACGGCAGACGTGGACACCAAGGCGTTGGACCGCGAGCGCAATGTGCTGGCTGATCAGGCGCGTGCGAGCGGCAAGCCCGAAGACATTATCGCCAAGATGGTCGAAGGCCGCCTTCGCAAATACTATGAAGAAGTCGTGTTTATGGAGCAGGTCTATGTCGTCGATGGCGAAACGCGCATCAAGGACGTGATCGCCAAGGCCTCTAAGGATTTGGGCGCTGAGGTCAAGCTGACCGGCTTTGTCCGTTATCAGCTGGGCGAGGGCATCGAAAAGACGGCGGACGATTTCGCCGCCGAAGTCGCCAAAATGGCGGGATAAAGATAGGGGTTAGGGACTAGGATTCATCCGCCTACGCTCTATGAGCTTCGGCGGACAAGGGGTTCAGGGAAAGGGATCGGGGGTTTTAGGCAAGATTATTCTTCCTAACCCTTGTTTCCCCGCCTCTGAACCCTTTTTCTTGCGCCGTCGCCCACGAAATCGTAGGGTAGGAAAAAGTAGAGAAAGGCCAAATCATGTCGTCATGCGAGTGTGAAGAAAAAACTAAAAGCCAAGCCGCTTATAAGCGCGTGCTTTTGAAATTGTCGGGCGAGGCCTTGATGGGCGAGCGCGAATATGGCCTTGATCCGCAGACGGTTGAGCGCGTCGCCGAGGAAATCAAGGAAGTCGTTGCCGAGGGCGTTGAGGTTTGCGTTGTGATCGGCGGCGGGAATATTTTTCGCGGCGTGTCTGGCGCGGCTAAAGGGATGGATCGCGCCACCGCCGATTATATGGGCATGTTGGCCACGGTTATTAATGCGCTGGCCATGCAAAACGCTTTAGAGAAAATTGCCGTTCGGACTCGCGTTCAATCCGCCATTCCGATGGCGGCGGTCAGCGAGCCTTATATTCGTCGCCGCGCCATTCGCCATATGGAAAAAGGCCGCGTCGTGATTTTTGCCGCGGGCACTGGGAATCCGTTCTTTACGACGGATTCCGCCGCCGCGCTTCGCGCTTCGGAAATGCAGTGTAACGCGATCCTAAAGGGAACCAAGGTGGATGGCGTGTACAGCGCCGATCCCGTTAAGGTTCCGGACGCCACGCGCTATGACCGTTTGACCTATATGGACGTTTTAGCGCAGGATTTGCAGGTTATGGATACCTCAGCCATTTCGCTGGCGCGGCAAAGCAACATTCCGATCCTTGTCTTTTCGATTTTTGCGCATGGAGCCTTTGCCGACGTCGTGATGGGCAAGGGTCGGTTCACGATTATTTCGGATTAGGGGAAAAGACGTCACCCTAATTTCTTGCTAAAAACAGAAAACAAATGGGATCCCCGCCTTCGCGGGGATGACGAAAAAGAAAAGTTGAAAAAGGAAACCATCATGGATTTAGAAAATGTAAAGCAACGGATGGAAGGCGCTTTAGAGTCGCTGCATCGTGAGTTTTCCGGCCTGCGGACGGGACGCGCCGCTTCGTCCATGTTGGAGCCTATTCATGTTGACGCTTATGGCAGTCTGATGCCGCTTAATCAGGTGGCCACCATCGGCGTGCCAGAGCCACGCATGCTTTCGGTGCAGGTGTGGGACAAGGGACTGGTCAAGGTTGTTGAAAAAGCCATTCGCGAGGCGGGCCTTGGCCTTAATCCTCAGGCCGAGGGCGCTGTAATCCGCGTGCCAGTGCCAGAGCTGAGCCAAGAGCGCCGCTTAGAGCTGGTCAAGGTCGCCAATCGCTATACCGAGCAAGCCCGCGTGGCCGTTCGCAACGTGCGCCGCGACGCGATGGATGCCATCAAAAAGCAGGAAAAGGCGGGTGAGATTTCTGAGGACGAGCTGAAGACTCTTGAGGGCAAGGTGCAGCAAGCCACGGACGCCGCAATCAAAAAAATTGACGAGGCTTTTGTTCACAAGGAAAAAGAAATCACGACGATATGATCAAAAAACTGAAATGCAAAATCCATCGTGCGCGATTGACCAAGGTGGATATCGAGTATGAAGGCAGTTGCTCGATTGATCGCGCTTTGATGGACGCGGCGGGGCTGGAGCCGTTCGAGGCGATCAACGTCTGGAACGCCAGCACGGGCACGCGGCTTGAGACTTATGTGATCGAAGCGCCTGCGGGCAGCGGCGAGATTGGGTTGAACGGCGCGGCGGCGCGTGGCGCGGCGGTGGGCGATACTGTTATCTTGGCCGCATGGCGCTGGCAAGAAGAGGGAGCGGCGTTGGCTCCCGCCCTTGTTTTTGTGGATGAGCATAACCGCATTCGGCAGGACTCTTGATCGTGCAAGACAAGGAAAAAAGCAATCGGCAGCTTCATGTGGCCATTATCATGGATGGCAACGGGCGGTGGGCTGCTGCTCGCGGATTGCCGCGCACGATGGGGCATAAGGCGGGCATTGATGCTTTGCGTCGCACGCTGGAGGCTGCGCGAGGCATGGCGATCAGCCATCTGACTCTTTATAGTTTTTCGGCTGAGAATTGGCAGCGTCCCGCTGGCGAGGTGCGCGATCTGATGGGGCTTTTGCGTTTTTACCTGAAAAATGAGCTGAAGTCGTTGTGTGAAAACAACGTGCGTTTGCGCGTCATCGGGGATCGCGGTTATTTGGCAGACGACATCGCTACCATGATCGTGCAGGCCGAAAACAAGACGGCGGATAATACAGGGATGACGCTCGTTCTGGCGCTCAGCTATGGCGGGCGGCAGGAAATCGCGGCGGCGGTCAGGGCTTTGGCGCGGAAGGTTGAAGCGGGGATGCTGACGGCGGAAGACGTGGACGAAAAGCAAATCGAAGCGCAGCTCTATACGCAAGGCATGCCCGATCCCGACGTGGTGATCCGCACCAGCGGTGAAAAACGCACGTCTAACTTTTTGTTGTGGCAGGCGGCTTACGCCGAATATGTGTTCCAAGATGTTCTGTGGCCCGACTATGGGCAGGCTCATTTGGCCGCCGCTTTGGAAGAGTTTGCTGCGCGAGAGCGTCGGTTTGGGAAGTAGGGGGCAGGGGTTAGAGGTTAGGGACTAGGGAAGATTGTGGCACAATGATTCCTCTTTCGTCATCGCGAGGAGCCTTGAAAAGGCGACGTGGCGATCCATCACCTGAAATGGTGAGCAGGGATTCTGGTGGAAGGTTCAGGTGATGGGTCCTGCATCTTCGCGATGCTGACGCATCGCTTCGTGCGGGAGGACGGGGGGGGCGGCAGGTGATGGATTGCCACGCGCGTTTCACGCGCTCGCAATGACGGATGGGAAACTAGGGTGTGATTGATAAGAGGCCTAAGACAATAATGTAGGAAATAAAGGAATGTAAAGCATGACCCCCGCCGCTCGCCTTGCCGCCGTTTGCGAGATTTTGACGATCATCGATGAAACGCCTCGTCCTGCCGATTCTTTGGTGAGTGGCTATTTTCGCGCGCGCCGTTATATCGGCTCTGGCGATCGTGGCGAGGTATCGAAGCTGACCTATGACGTTTTGCGTCATCAAGCGCGGTTGAATTGGTGGTTGGAGTATCTTGGCCATCCGTTCAGCGCTCGCGCTCGGTTTTTGGTTTATCTTAAACTGCATGAGAAAAAAACCGCGAGCGAGATTGATCGCCTATGCGATGGATCGAAGTACGCGCCCTCAACGCTTTTGCAGAATGAAAAGAAACTGATCGCTGATTTAAAGGGGCATACGCTGCTGCATCCTTCCATGCCGCAGGCTGTCTTGGGTGAGTGTCCTGCTTGGGCGGAAGAGGGGCTGACGGAGCGCTTTGGCAAAACGCTGATGACGGAGTTGGAGGTTTTGCTGCGGCCCGCGCCTTTGGATCTGCGCGTCAATCCGCTGAAGACCACGCGTGAGAAAGCCATCGCGCATTTACGCCATCTGGATTTGGATGTGGAGGCAACGCCTTATTCGCCCGTGGGCCTGCGCGTTCATAATCGCCCTGCGCTGGGGCAAATTACGATGCTCAAGGATGGATCGCTTGAGATTCAAGACGAAGGCTCGCAGCTTGTTGCGCTTTTGGTTGATGCCAAGGCGGGCGAGCGCGTCGTTGATTTTTGCGCTGGCGCAGGCGGTAAGACGCTCGCGATTTCGGTGGGAATGCAAAACAAAGGGCGGATTATCGCGTGCGACGTTTTGGCCAGCCGGTTAAAGCGCAGTGGTGAGCGATTCCGCCGCGCAGGCTTGCACAATATCGAAACGCACCCGTTGAGCAGTGAACGCGATCCGTGGGTCAAGCGCCACAAAGGCGCGTTTGATCGCGTGCTGGTTGATGCGCCATGCAGCGGGTGCGGGACGTGGCGGCGCAATCCCGATGCGCGGTGGAAGTCTTTGGGGCCTGGGCTAGAGGCTTTGGTTCCGTTGCAGGCCAGCATTTTGGAAAGCGCTGCACGGCTTGTGAAAGGCGGCGGGCGGCTGGTTTATGCGACGTGCTCGCTGTTGCCAGAGGAAAACGAAAAGCAGATTGAGAAGTTTTTGGACAATCACCCTGACTTTACGCTTGTGCCGGTAAGTGAATGCGGCGCGGTTTGTCCGAATCTGCCCGACACAGGCGATTATTTATCGTTGACACCTGCTCAACATAAAACGGATGGCTTCTTTGCCGCCGTCATGCAGCGAAAGGTTGAGGAAAAGAAGGAGGAAGACGCGAAAGAAAGTTGATCTGGAATCCAGCCTTGTGTGGCACACGCAATGTATTAATAAGAACGTAAGTAACCAGACATTACCCATCCTGTGTCATTCCCGCGAAGGCGGGAATCCAGCTGCGCGGCCCCGTGTCAAGCACGGGGCAGGCTAGCCGCGCAGGTGAGTCAAAAAGGTGCAGGAAACACGCTGTTTTTGACTCATATGCCTCGCGGACGCTCGGCGTCGGGCTACGCTGCTGCGCAGCTTCGACCCGACAGGCTGGATCCCCGCCTTCGCGGGGATGACGATAGGAGGTATGTAAAATACCTATGACACAAAGAAGTGAACCATGACTTTTGCTAATATTCTTCAACAAATCACGTCTGGCCATGATCTCCCCGCCGATGAAGCGCGGGCGGTTTTTGATTTGATTTTTAAGGGCGGCCTTGCGGAAGACGATATCGCCGCCTTGCTGGTTGCGTTGAGAAATAAAGGTGAGGCTGTTTCTGAAATCCAAGGCGCTGTGGCCTCTATGCGATCCCATATGAACGCTATCGCGGCGCCTGAAGGCGCGATGGATATCGTTGGCACAGGGGGCGATGGACAGGGGACGTTGAACGTTTCAACCGCCGCTGCTTTGGTTGTGGCGGGCGCAGGCGTGACGGTGGCCAAACACGGTAACCGTGCGGCTAGTAGTTTGTCTGGCTCGTCCGATGTTCTTGGTGCGTTAGGCGTTGCGCTTGATCCACCGTGGGAGGTTTTAGAAAGGGCTGTTCATGAGATCGGCCTCGTCTTTCTTTTCGCTCCGCGTCATCATCCGGCGATGGGGCATGTCGCGCCCGTTCGGCGCAAGATGGGCGTGCGAACGATTTTTAATTTGCTGGGACCTCTCACCAACCCTGCGCGCGTGCGCCGCCATTTGATCGGCGTGTTTAATCAGGCATGGAATTTGCCCATGGCGCAGACGCTTTCGGCGATGGGCAGCGAGGCCGCTTGGATCACGCATGGCGCGGATGGGCTGGATGAAATATCGATCACGGGACTGACGCATGTGATGGCTTTGGCGAACGGGGTTCTTCGCGATTTTGAAATTGCGCCGCGTGAGGCGGGCGTGCCTCTTTCCAGCCTTAGCGAGATTCAAGGGGGCGATGCCACGATTAACGCCGCCGCGATCCATCGTTTGTTGGAGGGAGAAAAGGGCGCATACCGCGATATTGTTTTGATGAACGCAGGTGCGGCTTTGGTGATTGCGGAAAAGGCCAAGGATATTCAAAGCGGCGTGACGCTGGCCGCCGCCTCTATCGACTCTGGCGCGGCAAAGGATAAGCTGGAGCGGCTGGTGCGGATGACAAGCGGGGGGTAGAGTTCAGAGTTCAGAGTTCAGAGTTCAGAGTTCAGAGTTCAGAGTTCAGAGTTCAGAGTTCAGAGTAGGATGTTGCTTAACATTTTTCCTTTAGCGTCATCCCGCACAGCGGATGGCGCGAAGGCGCCAGACGCGAAGATGCGGGATCCAGTTTGTTTTAGTTTTCTATCCGTTAGCGTCATCGCGGCTTATTGGCCTTTGTAAAAAAGAAAACGGGATCCCCGCTTTCGCGGGGATGACGGAATAAAAAAAGCGGGGAGATGACGGAAGAAAGAAGAAGCGGGGGAGGGTGATTATAGTGTGCTTGCCTTTTCCAACTCTTGAACTGTTTTGGGTCTATAAACGAAAAAGGAGACAAGGCTATGACCATCAATTTTTCTGATAACCTTTCTGGGTTTTTGAATGCCAATTTGCGGACGCGCGTTTTGTCCGCGCTGGTAATGGCTCCCCTTGCGCTGGGCGCTGTTTGGGTTGGCGGATGGATTTTCGCTCTTGTGGTTTTGGCGGCCATGGCCATTGGCCTTTGGGAATGGTTGGGGCTGACCGCGCCGCGCTTTACCTTGCGGGGCAGGGCGGTGGCCTTTGCTGCGTTGGCGTTCGTGTTCCTTGTGGCGGGGTTGGCGGACGCAGGATTGGCCGCCGCTTTGTCGGTTGGCGTGGCCGTGGTTCTGGCTTTCTATGATGGCGAGGAGGGCGCTTTCGCGCCGCGCATCACGCGGGACAGCCTGTGGATTGCGGCGGGGGTTCCCTATCTGGCGCTTAGCGGTTTATCCCTTATCCTTTTGCGTAACGACGGATCCTATGGCCTTGCTTTCGTTGTTTATCTTCTGGTTGTTGTGTGGGGGATGGACATCGGAGGCTATCTTGCCGGAAGGCTTATCGGCGGCCCCAAACTTTTGCCGCAAATCAGTCCTAATAAGACTTGGGCGGGCCTTATCGGCGGCATGGCTTTGGCGACGGTTTTGGGCTACGCTACGTTGTATGGATTCGGCCTTGCTCCGAATTGGAGCGGCGTTCTTGTCGCCCCTGCCTTGGCCGTGATCGCGCAGGCGGGGGATTTCTTTGAGTCGTGGGTTAAACGACGCGCTGGCGCGAAGGATAGCGGCACGCTGATCCCCGGCCATGGCGGCCTGTTGGATCGGATTGATGGTTTGTTGTTCGCGGCGATGGCTTTGGCCGCGTTCAGTTTCGGGGATTGAGTTTTAAGGAGATGGTTCGTTATGGCTGAGAAAAGACGCATTGCGATTTTGGGATCGACGGGATCCGTGGGCACGCAGACGATTGATTTGATCGCCCGCGAGCCAGAGACGTATCAGGTCGTCGCGCTGACCGCGCACCGCAATGTCAAAAGGCTGGCCGAGCAAGCTCATGCGCTAAGGCCTGAATTAGTCGTCATCGCAGATGAGTCCAAGTACGGCGAAATGAAAGAGGCCGTAGCGGGTTTAAAGGTTGAGGTTGCGGCGGGTGCGGATGCCGTCACGGCAGCGGCAGAGCGCGAGAGCGATTGGGTTATGGCGGCGATTGTCGGCGCGGCGGGTTTGCCTTCCACCATTGCGGCGGCGAAGCGCGGCGCGAAGCTGGCCTTTGCGAATAAGGAAACGCTGGTTTGCGCTGGTCCTTTGATGATGGAGCTGGTGGCTAAGCACAACTGCACGCTTTTGCCAGTGGACAGCGAGCATAACGCGATTTATCAGGTCTTTGATGAAAAGCACCGTGAGGGAATCTCGCACCTCATCATCACGGCGTCGGGTGGGCCTTTCAGGACGCTGACGCGTGAGCAAATGGCGGTTGTTACGCCCGAACAAGCGGGCAAGCACCCCGTGTGGAACATGGGCGCGAAGATTTCTATCGATAGCGCCTCGCTGATGAATAAGGCGTTGGAGGTGATTGAAGCCGCCTTTCTGTTTCAAATGCCGTCCGAGAAGATTGAGGTGCTGGTGCATCCGCAATCCGTCATTCACTCGATGGTCGCGTATAAGGACGGCTCGACCCTCGCGCAGCTGGGCACGCCCGATATGCGGATTCCTATCGGCTATTGCCTTGCGTGGCCCGATAGGATGGAGACGCCTGCTGCCAAGCTGGACTTGGCCAAGATCGGCTCCTTGACGTTTGAAGAGCCCGACCCCGTGAAGTTTCCGACGCTCCGTCTGGGGCGCGAGGCGATGGCGATGGGTGGAACGGCTCCTGCCGTGTTGAACGCGGCGAATGAGGTTGCGGTGCAGGCGTTCCTTGACGGTAAGATCGGCTTTTTGGATATCGCTGCGATTATTGAGGAAACGCTGGGCCATGTTGGCGCGGTGGCGCTCACGGACTTGGACGTTTTGGCGCAGGTCGATGAGGCGGCTCGCCGGTTTGCGGATGAACGCGCTCTTAAGAAAGAAAAAAGGTAAGGAAAAACGATGGAACAATGGATAGCGACAATTTCTAGCGCGGCGCACACGATCATTCCTTTTTTGATCGTTCTCAGCGTTGTCGTGTTCGTGCATGAGTTCGGCCACTTTTGGGTGGCGCGGCGGTGCGGCGTGAAGATTGAGGCTTTTTCGATTGGCTTTGGTCCCGAGATTTTTGGCTGGCATGACAAGCTGGGCACGCGCTGGCGCGTCGCCTGCTTGCCGCTCGGCGGCTATGTCAAGATGTTCGGCGATGCCGATCCTTCCAGCTTTGGCCCCTCGGAAGAGGCGGCGCAGATGTCAGAGGCGGATAAAAAGATCGCGTTTTTCTCGCAGCCTGTGCGTAAGCGCTTTGCCATTGTGGCGGCGGGACCGGCGTCGAATTATCTTTTTGCCGTGGTGGTTTTAGCGGGGTTGTTTTTGGTGAACGGTCAGCCCTATACCGCGACAACGGTGGCCAGCGTCGTTGAAGGCAGTGTGGCGGCCAAGGTCGGTCTTGCGCCTAACGATAAGGTTGTGTCGATCGATGACGTTGCGATGAATAGTTTTGAAGATATTCGCCGCACGGTTTCCCTAAACGCTGGAACAGCGATGCGCATCGTTTTCGAGCGTGATGGCAAGACGATGGAGGTGAGCGCCACACCAGAGGTTCTGACCACAATTGATCGCTTGGGCATGGAGCATAAGCAAGGCCGCATTGGTATTGTGTCAACGGAAAATGCTTTTCGCGAGTTGAGTCCTGTTGCTGCGATTCGGGAGTCGGTCGTTGAAATATGGAACATCACCGCCGGAACGCTTCAGGGCGTTGGGCAAATGATTATGGGTGTGCGGGGCGCTGAGGAGCTGGGAGGCCCCTTGCGCATTGCTGAAATGTCGGGAAAGGTCGCTCAAGACGGCGTTTTTGCGCTGTTTTGGTTTATCGTTGTGATTTCGGTTAATTTGGGGCTTATTAATCTTTTCCCGATCCCCTTGCTTGATGGGGGGCATCTGGTGTTCTATGGTATCGAAGCGCTGAGGGGTCGTCCGCTTAGCGACCGAATCCAAGAGTACGCCTCACGCTTTGGCGCGGCTCTTGTTCTTAGCTTGATGCTTTTTGCGACGTGGAATGATCTGGTTCATTTGCGCGTTGTGTCCTATCTTCGTGATTTGATTTCTTGAGTGGCCATGAAAAACAAACCTCGCCTTCTCAGCACAACGGTTCTTTCAACGCTTTCGGTTGTGGGGCTTCTCGCCTTTCAGGCTGGGGCGATGGCGCAAAGCATCGTCGCCGCGCCGCTTATGGCGGTGGAGCAGGTGACCGAGGATATGTCTGCGCCCATCATCGGCCAAATCCGCATCGAAGGCGCTCAGCGCCTTGAAAAGGAAACGGTGCTGTCCTATCTGACGTTGGCCGCAGGCGACCGCGCTGATGAAGAAAAGATGGATGCTTCGCTAAAGGCTTTGTACGCTACGGGGCTTTTTGCCGATGTCACGTTGATGATGGAGGGCGATACACTGCTCCTTCGTCTTGTTGAAAATCCTATTGTGAATCGCATCTCGTTCGAAGGCAATGATGCGATTTCAAAAGATGATTTGGAAAAGGAAGTCCAGCTTCAGCCTCGTTTGGTTTATACCTTGCCCAAGGTGCAAAAGGATGTTGCGCGTTTGCTGGAGCTGTATCGTCGCTCTGGCCGCTTTGCTGCGACGGTTGATCCGAAAATTGTTAAGCTGGATCAAAATCGCGTCGATGTGATTTTTGAAATTGCCGAAGGCAAGCACACAGGCGTGCGCCGCATTAAGTTTGTGGGCAACGATCATTATGATGAAGGCGCTTTGCGCGGGATCGTCAACACGCAGGAAAGCGCTTGGTGGAAGTTCTTTTCCAGCTCTGATTTTTATGATCCCGATCGCACCAATTATGATCGCGAGCTTTTGCGCCGCTTTTACTTAAATGAAGGGTATGTCGATTTCCGCGTCGTGTCGGCGGTGGCCGAGATGACACCCGACCGCGAGGACTTCTTTTTGACCTTTACGGTGGATGAAGGCCCTCGTTATAAGTTCGGCAAGATTACCATTGTCAGCGACATTAAGGGGCTGGACGGTGAGACGTTGCGCGAGCATATGCTGACGAAAGAGGGCGATTGGTACAATGCCGATCTGGCGGAAAAGACCATTGCCAAATTGACGGCGGCGCTTGGCGACAAGCAATACGCCTTTATCGATATCGCGCCAGAGCCGGATAAAAAAACGGAAGAGCGGATTGTCAACCTAACCTATCACATTAAACCCGGTGAGCGCGTTTACATTGGGCGCATCGATGTTGAGGGCAACACGCGAACGCTGGATAAAGTTGTGCGCCGTGAAATGCAGGTAGCAGAAGGCGATCCGTTCAGCACATCGAAAATCAAGCGTTCAGAGCAGAAGATTAAGGATCTGGGATTCTTTGAAGAGGTTAAGGTTACGCCAACCGCAGGCGCTCAACCCGATCGCTCGGACATCAAGGTCGAGGTGAAGGAAAAGTCAACGGGCGAAATTTCGATGGGCGCGGGCTTTTCCTCCATCGATGGGCCTTTGGGCGATTTTAGTATTCGTGAGCGCAACTTCCTTGGCAAGGGGCAGGACGCTCGTTTGGGCGCGACTGTTTCAGGCGTTACCAAGCAGTTCGATTTCAGCTTTACAGAGCCTTACTTCCTTGATCGCGATTTGTCGGCAGGCATCGATGTTTTCCATGTGCGCAGCGATGATCAGGAGCAAAGCGCGTACAATGAGGTCAACACGGGCTTTACCTTGCGTATGGGCTATCCGCTGTCTGAACAGCTGCGCCAAGTGCTCAGCTATACCTTGCGCAATGACACGATCAGCGATGTGTCATCAACGGCTTCTCGCTTTGTTCGCGATCAGGTCGGGGAGAGTTTGACATCGATGGTCTCGCAAGAGCTGACCTATGACGTGCGCGATAGCAGGCTGTCGCCTACCGAAGGCTTTATGACCAAGTTGAAGACTGACTTGGCGGGCGCAGGCGGCGATAAACGCTATGTTCGCGCGCGCTTGACGGGCGTTCAGTATTATTCGCCGTTTGATCAAATTGTTTTTGGCGCAACGGCAGAGGTCGGCGTGATCGAAGGCTTTAGTCAGGATGTTAGCATTAACGATCGCTTCTTCCTTGGTGGCGATACGCTTCGCGGCTTTGCTTATGCTGGTATAGGGCCTCGCGATCTTACAAACGGCGCGGATGATGCGTTGGGAAGCAACAGCTTTGTTCGTGGATCGATAGAAATGACGTTCCCGACGTTTATGCCAGAGGATCTTGGATTTAAGGGACATTTGTTCGTGGACGGCGGCGTGCTGGGCAAGAATGATGAAGCGCCGCTTAGCACCGAATTGTTTATGTCGGATCAAACGGTGCGCGGCAGTGTCGGCATCGGCGTTTCATGGCAATCGCCCTTTGGCCTTGTGCGGCTTGACTATGCCGAACCTGTCTTAAAAGAGTCTTATGACAAGGTTGAGCATATCCACTTTAGTTTTGGCACGAGGTTCTGATGAACCTGTGGCGTCTTTTTCTGTTGGCCTTTCTGCTGATGGTTTTGCCCGTGGGGACGTGCTTGGCGGCTCCTGTGGGGGGCGGGATAGCGATTGTTGATGTGCAGCGGTTGCTGCAAGCCGCCAGCTCTGCCAAAAGCGTGCAGCAACAATTAGAGTCCCAGCGCTCTAAGTTTCAGACGGAGATTGCGGCGGAAGAGGCGGACTTGCGCGAATCTGAACAAAAACTGGCCAAGATGGGCGAGGCGGGCAAAACCGAGGCCTATAGCGAGCAAGAGCAAAAGTTGCAGCAGCGCTTTTTGGCCGTTGAGCGTCATGTGCAGGCACGGCGCAAGGCTTTGGATCAGGCGATGACGGACTCGATGAACGTGGTGCGGAAAAACCTTGTCGATATTGTCTCACAAGTGTCCAAGGAAAAGGGCATCACGCTGGCTCTTGTTAAGCAGCAAGTCATTTGGAATGATGCAGCGAGCGATATCACGGATGAGGTGTTGGCGCGGTTGGATAAGGCTTTGCCTCATGTGGCTGTCACCATCGCGCCGGACGAGGCGGAAGGGAACGCGAATCCTGTGGCTGCCAAGCGTTCGCCTGCGTCCAAGGCAACAAAGAAGAAGTAGGGAGAAAAAGGTTCCGTCACTCCTGTGCCCTCGTCCCGCCGCCTTTGTGGCGGGCGAAATAAGCAAAGCGGGAGTCCCGTTTCCTTTTTAAAACAAACTGGATCCCCGCTTTCGCGGGGATGACGGAAAAAACAACAAAACCCCTCCTTCCTAAGGGGGAGGTCAAGAAAGCAAAAAGTTATCAGTTAGAGGAAAGAGGTGGAAATGACGGGAGATAAAACAGCAGCAACAAACCCGACGTCAATCGATGTGAACGGCATTATGAAAAGGATTCCTCATCGGTATCCCTTTTTGATGATCGAAAAGGTCATTGATATCGTGCATGGCGAAAGCTGCACAGGGATTAAAAACGTCTCGGTGAATGAGCCGTTTTTTCAGGGGCATTTTCCCGGCCATCCTATTATGCCCGGTGTGCTGATCATTGAGGCGATGGCTCAGACGGCCGCGACGTTGGTTGTGGATTCGATGGAGGGCGTGGATGCCGGAACGCATGTCGTTTATTTTATGAGCGTTGAGGCCGCCCGCTTCCGCAAGCCTGTTTTGCCCGGTGATCAATTGCATATTAAGGTGAAAAAGGAACGCAACCGAGGCACGGTGTGGAAATTCCGTGGCGAGGCGTTTGTGGATGGTGGCCTTGTGGCCGAGGCTATGTTTACCGCGATGCTCGTCCCCGACGAAGGCAGGACGGCGGCAGTATGACCCAAAGCATTCATCCTACGGCGCTGATCGATCCTAAAGCTCAACTGGGCGAAGGCGTGGCTATTGGCCCCTATTGCGTTGTCGGACCGGACGTGCGGCTTGGTGATGGCGTGCGGCTTATCGCGCATGTCGTTGTGGATGGGCGCACAACCATCGGGGCGGGGACGGTTATTTATCCGTTCGCGTCTATCGGGCAGCGTCCACAGGATTTGAAATATCATGGCGAACCTTCGACGCTAGAGATTGGTGCAAACAATCAGATCCGCGAATATGTGACGATGAATCCCGGAACCGAGGGCGGCGGCATGCTCACGAAGGTGGGCGACAATGGTCTTTTTATGGTGGGCGTTCATGTCGCTCACGATTGCAATGTGGGCAACAATGTTGTGATGGCCAACAACGCGACGCTGGCGGGGCATGTGCATGTCGGTGATTTTGCCGTGATTGGCGGCCTTTCTGCCGTGCATCAATTTGTGCGGATCGGCTCTCATGCCATGATCGGCGGCATGTCGGGCGTGGAAAGCGATGTTATTCCTTATGGCATGGTGAAGGGCGACCGCGCTTATCTGGCTGGCTTGAATATCGTGGGGCTGGAGCGTCGCGGCTTCTCGCGTGAGGATATTCATGCGCTGCGCAGTGCGTATCGCATGCTCTTTTCCAAGGAAGGCACGATGGCTGAAAGGCTTGAGGATGTGGCCGAGCATTACGGCAGTCGCTCACTTGTGGATGGCATGGTTGATTTTATCCGCTCACGCACCTCGCGGGCACTCTGCCAGCCTGAACATGAGGAATAGGCAAGGTCATGACCAGCGCCCCAAAACTTGGGATTCTAGCGGGAGGCGGAACGGCGCCGCGCCAGCTTATTGCCGCGTGTCAGGCGTTGGATCGGTCGTTCTTCGTCGTGTGCCTTGAAGGCCATGCCGAACCTGATTTAGCGGGCGATGGCGTGCCCCATGAGGCTCTGCCCTTGGGCGCGTTTGCGCGGCTGAAAGAGCTGTGCGAGAGAGAGAAGATTGAGGACATCATCATGCTGGGGCGTGTGCGCCGCCCCTCAATGTCTGAGTTAAAGCCCGATTGGCTGACGCTGAAAATCCTGACCAAAATCGGCATGAACGCTTTGGGCGATGATGGACTTTTGCGCGGTGTGGGCAAGGCTCTTGAAGAAGAATGCGGCGTTCGCCTTGTCGGTGTGGCGGATGTGTTTGCCGATTTGCTCGCGCCTGAAGGAACTCTGACCAAGGCCGCGCCGGATGAATTGGCGCAAGAGGACATTCGCCGCGCGGTGGCGATTGCCAGCACGCTAGGCCGCCTTGACGTGGGGCAGGCCGTGATCGTGCAGCAAGGCATTGTTTTGGGTGTTGAGGCGGTTGAGGGAACCGATGCGTTGATTGAGCGCTCATGCGGCGTTCGGCGCGAAGGCGGCGGCGGCGTTCTGGTCAAGATGGCCAAGCCGCAGCAGGACAATCGCTTTGATCTGCCCACCATCGGGATTGATACTGTGCATCATGTTCACGCAGCGGGGCTTTCCGGCATCGTGGTAGAGGCGGGTCGCAGTTTGATTCTTGATCGTGAGAAAACCATTGAGGCCGCCGACATGTTGGGTGTGTTTATCGTGGGGCTGCCGTCACGCGGTGTGGAGAATGGTTGAGCCCGAAAAAAATAAGAGCCCGCTGTTCTTCCTTGTTGCGGGGGAAGCGTCGGGCGATTATCTGGGCGCGGATTTGATGCGCGGGCTTAAAAAGAAAACAAGTGGGCGCGTGCGCTTTGCAGGCGTTGGCGGGCCGCGCATGGAGGCCGAGGGGATCGAGCTGTTGTTTCCTCAAGCCGATTTGGCGCATATGGGCTTGTTTGAGTTGATCCGTCATTTGCCGTTGCTTGTGCGCCGTTTACGGGAAACGAAAGAAGCCGTGAAGGTGGCGCATCCCGCCGCGTTGATCACCATCGACTCGCCCGATTTTTCTTTTCGCGTCGCCAGGGCGCTGAAGAGGCAGGGCATCCCGCTGATCCATTATGTCGCGCCGACGGTGTGGGCATGGCGGGCAGGACGAGCGAGAAAAATCGCGCAATTTTTGGATCATCTGCTCGCGCTGTTGCCATTCGAGCCACCCTATTTCACGCGCGAGGGGTTGCCTTGCACGTTTGTCGGCCATCCGCTGATTGAAAGCAACGCGGGGCGCGGCGACGGGGCGCGGTTTCGCAGGGCGTTTGACGTTGCGGAAGAGGCGACGTTTTTATGCGTGCTGCCCGGAAGCCGCATGGGTGAGGTTAGCCGCCTGCTGCCTGTCTTTCGTGAGACGATCCTTTTGCTGCGTGAGCGTTTTCCAAAATTGGAAATTGCTGTGCCTGTGGTGGAGACTGTCGCGTCCATGATTGAAAAAGAAACAGCGGCATGGCCTGTGCCTGTTCACTTGGTGCGCGGCGATGAAGCGAAATACGATGCCTATGCCGCGTGTCGCGCTGCGTTGGCGTGTTCTGGCACGGTATCGATTGAGCTGGCCTTAGCGGCCTTGCCAACCGTGATCGCGTATAAGATGGGGCGCCTGACTGTGGCGCTGTACCGTCCTTTTATCAAGGCGCGATTTGCCACGCTTGTGAACATTATGCAAGATCGTGCCGTGATGCCGGAGTTCTTGCAGGAAAACTGCACACCTGAAAAACTAGCCTTTGCCGTAGGGACGTTGATGGAGGATGAGACATCTCGCGCTGTGATGAAAAAGGATTTGGCTGGCATTGCCTCATGGCTGGGGCGTGGGGCGTTCACGCCATCCGATAAAGCGGCCGAGACGGTCTGGCGCGTCGCCTTTCCGGAAAAGGAGCCATCATGCCCCTAACCGTCTTGCAAATTATTCCCGCGCTGGGATCGGGGGGGGCAGAGCAGGCCTGCGTCGATATCGCGGCGGCGCTGGTCAAACGTGGGGATCGCGCCATTATCGTATCCACGGGCGGTTGGCGCGAGAAGACGGTGGAGGAGGCTGGCGCGGTTTTTATCAAGCGCGACGTGGCGACGAAGAATCCGGTTCGGATTGTTCGTAATGCTTATTGGCTGGCCTCGTTGATCAGGCACGAAAATGTGGGGATTGTTCATGCGCGATCCCGCGCCCCTGCGTGGAGCGCCAAGATCGCTTGCCGCCTGACGGGGTGTCCTTTTGTAACGACGTTTCATGCGGCGTATAAGTTCTCTAGCGTCGTCAAACGTGCCTATAACAGCGTGATGGCGGCGGCGGATCGCGTGATTGCGATTTCGCCCTTTATCGCGGCGCATGTGCGAAAGCATTACGGCGTGGGGGAGGATCGCCTGCGCGTTGTTGATCGCGGCGTGGATGTGAAGGCGCTTGATCCTTTGGGCGTGGAGGAAAGCCGCGTTGAGTCCTTGCGGATGGCATGGAGGCTGAAGGCGGATGAAAATGTTATCCTCCTTCCTGCGCGGCTATCGTCCATCAAAGGGCATGAGACGGTGATACGCGCTGTCGCTCTTTTGCGGCGGCAGGGACAGGCTTTGCCGCCGGTTTTATTCGTGGGTGACGATCAGGGGCGGCAGGGCTACACGCAACGGCTCTGCGCGTTGATCCAAGAGGAAGAGTTGGACGATATCGTGCGTCTTGTCGGCGCGTGCCGCGATATGGCGGCAGCCTATGCCCTTGCGCGGCTGGTTCTTCAGCCGTCCAAGGTTCCCGAAGGCTTTGGCCGTGTGCCGGTGGAGGCGATGGCCGCTGGCGTGCCTGTTATCGTCAGTGATCTTGGCGGGATGAAGGACACGATTGTAGAAGGGAAGACAGGCTGGCTGGTCGCGCCGAATGATGTTGATGCGTGGGCAAGCGCGATGGCGAAGGCGTTGGCGATGGGGCAGGAAGAGGTAGCCGCGATGGGAAAGGCTGGTCGCGCCCATGTCGCCGCGCACTTTACGGATGCGATGATGATCACCAAAACGCTGGCGGTGTATGATGAGGTGATACAAAAGAAAAAGACTGTCATTGCGAGGAGGCCATAAGGCCGACGTGGCAATCCAGCGGCGCTGCGTCTGCAGCGCATATGACTCACACGCCTCGCAGACGCTCGGTAGACTGGATCGCCACGGCGCTCTGCGCCTCGCGATGACGAAGTTGTTTGTGTGGCTGAACTGTGAACAAGTATTGAAGGTTGACTTTATTATGAAAGAACGAATCCTTGTCATCAAGCTTGGGGCGCTGGGCGATTTGGTGTTGTGTGCGGGCGCGTTTGCAGCCATTCGCGCCGCGCATCCTGAAGCTGAGATCGCGCTGCTCACCGCGCCACCTTTTGCTGCGCTGGGGCTATCGATGCCGTGGTTTGACTATGTGTTGTTGGATCCAAGACCTAAGGCTTGGCAACCGCTGAAATGGATTAAATTGTTGCGGCAGGTTCGCGCCTTTGCGCCAACGCGCGTTTATGATTTTCAAGGTAAGCTTCGGCAATCCATTTTATTTCATGCTTTGGGAAAGCCGGAATGGTCGGGCGCGGCTAAGGGTTGCCGTTTTCCTCGCCCGTGGCCTCCTGCGCCCAAGACTCATTATGCAGATTTTTTGGCCGCGCAATTGGATGCGGCGGGTGTTGCGACAAAGGATTTTTTTGAGGCAAGAAACAAATCGGATTCCGCATCTTCGCGACGCATAAACGTCGCTTCGTGCGGAATGACGGAGGGACTTGATTTGTCATGGCTGGCTGCGCCGATGAAGGACGCTGTGCTTCCCGAAAAATATGCGCTGTTGATTGCGGGGTGTGCCCCTGATCGTTTGTATAAACGCTGGCCGCCGGAATCGTTCGCTGCGTTGGCCAAGAATCTGGCTGAAAAAGGGATTGCGCCCGTTGCCGTGGGGACAAAGGCGGATGCGGATAGCATCGCCGCCATTCGTGCCCTTGCGCCGGAGGTGATCGATTTAAGCGGTCAGACGACGCTGGCGCAGCTGGCGACGCTCGTGCGGGGCGCTGCCGTTGTGGTGGGCAACGACACGGGGCCAACGCATCTGGCTGCCGCCGTGGGGGCGCGGACGGTGGCGTTGATGTCGGATCGCGTTGACCCTTATTGGTCAGCGCCACGGGGCGCTCACACAATATGGCTGCAAGGCAAACCGCTAACAGCCTTGAGCGTTGAGGCGGTGATGGAAAGCCTATCCTTGACGCGATGTTAAAATATTTAAAGCAGGGTGCTGCCTGATGATAAGGGGAGCCTTAGGTGCACGGATTTGCTCGATGGTGTTTTGAAGGATCCGCGATGATTCCAAATTGGATGTTTTGTGAGAGGCCAGTTTATCATCGCGGTCAAGATAGGAGCGTAGGCTCCAGCCGATAAAGGCGGAAACCCTGTCGCCTATCATGCCAGCGTAGCCCGTTTGGACGTCTTCTGGTTTACTGGTGTAGGTGTTTTGGGAAAGCTGCTTGCCATTTGACGCATAGTGCGAGAAGACAAGGCGATCCGTTGTACGCGCTACGTCGAATTGAAGATCAGCGATGCATGTTTCCCCTGCGGCATTTTTGTAATGCGCGATGACCTCACGCTGCTGTTTAGGGTAGGCATAGCTTGCCCGCAAGATCACGGGGATTTTCTTGTCCGTCATCCAGCGCGTGTCGATTTCGTACACGACATCTTTGGCTCCATCGCTTAAATAGCCCTGAAAGCCAAGCCCCCCCAGAAGCGTTATAGCCCCCTGCTTAAACATGTCGGACACAACGCCGAGAGGATGGATAATATCAGTGATAATACCTGTCGAAGGGCGTGTGTCTTTCGTCCGGTCTTTGCGCCAGAAACAATCAAAGCGTGTGAGAGCCATATTGTGGGGAAGAGATTGTTGTAAGACATCAAAAACGGGACTGAAATTAATAATGGTGTTAAGGGTTACAAATTTCTCATGCAGGAGAGGATAAAGGTTTTCGGCTTCTGCTTGCGTGGCTGTCAGCGGCTTTTCCGAAAAAACGGCTTTGACAGAAGACGTTGTTTCAAGAAGGCCTTTGAAGACAGGGAAGTGATCAACATCGTTGAGAGCCATGACAACGATTTCTGGTGGTGCGCCTGTTGCACGCATCGCGGCAAGGGCATGGGTGTGGTCTGGAAAACAACTGTTCGCAAAATGCCGCGCATCGTCTAAGCGTTCTGCAATGCGATCAACGACAACAAGGTTAAGATCTCGTTTTGCTTTTTCCAGTTCAGGACGAAGAGAGAGGATGGCTTTGCCCTCGACGCTGCCCATTTTGCCCCAGCCAAGAAGAAGGACGTTTAATTTTTTCATTATCTATTCCTTTAAAATAGCTTGTTTTTCTTCCTCTTTTTAAGAGGCCATGAATGATATCATGGGAATGCTTTGTTGTGTAGTGACTTATGGGCAGTGATAATACTTTCATGGGGTGGCTGCTGTTATTTCATAGATTTTCTTGTTGTTAGTGCTGTTTTGAAGAGGGGCGGCGCTTTGATGGAGAGGGCTTCTTCTCCTTGGCTTTTTCTTTATCAGGATCGATGATTGAAAAGCTCATGCTGCCCGTCAGAGGATCGGCTTTGTCCAGCTTGACGGCAACGGTTTGTCCAAGGCGATAGGTGCGGCCATGGCGCTGGCCGATCATGGACTGGCTTTTTTCGTCGTATTCATAGAAATCGCGGGGCAGGGCATTGAAGGGAATGAT
The DNA here is from genome assembly GCA_020718105.1 of Micavibrio sp. Classification (GTDB taxonomy): domain Bacteria; phylum Pseudomonadota; class Alphaproteobacteria; order UBA9219; family UBA9219; genus UBA8914. The sequence goes on from DYDA01000008.1 coordinate 34,917, forward strand.
GCCGTCTGCACCTGTTTCATCCAACCGTGCAAACAGGCCGAACCGCGCCACGCCGCTGATCCGTGCGGGGAATGTCGCGCCGACTTTATCCGCCATAAACAGGGTTGTGAAGCGATCCACCACGTCGCGCTCGGCCATCGCAGAGCGACGTTCGGTTCCCGAAATATGCGCGGCGGTGTCCTCCAGCTTTTTGATGGCCGCATCGGTTAGTCCGTCGTCACCTAGATTAAGGGTGCGGATCAGGCCGCGATGCACGATAAGATCGGCATAGCGCCGGATGGGTGAGGTGAAGTGCGCGTACTTAGCGAGGGCAAGGCCAAAGTGGCCGATGTTCGCGTGGCTATAAACCGCTTGGGATTGCGAGCGCAGCATGACCTCGTTGATCACTTGCGCGTGATCGCCGCCCGCCGCGTTTTCTAAAATATGGGTGAGCATGCGCGGGTGAAGCTGTTTAAAGGGAACAAGCTTGATCCCCAGCGTGTCCAGAAAATCGCGGAGCGCGTCCAACTTGATTTCCGTTGGCTTGTCGTGAACGCGGTAAAGACATAGGCCGCCTTTGCCTTCCAATTGCGCGGCGGCGGCGACGTTGGCGCAGATCATGAACTCTTCGATGAGCTTGTGGCTATCAAGGCGCTCACGCAAGGCAATCGCTTTCACGCGGCCATCCTCGCCGATCACGACTTTACGCTCTGGCAAGTCCAGCTCTAGCGTGCCGCGCACCAGCCTTGCGGCGATCAGACACGCATACGCGCCGTAAAGGGGCTTGATAACGGTATCGAGAAGGGGGCGCGTCATCGCATCGGGATGGCCGTCCATGGCCTTTTGTGTTTGCTCGTACGTCAGCCGCGCATGCGATTTCATAAGCGCCCGCTCAAAGCGCCACTTGACCAGCTCGCCCTTTTTATCCAGCCACAGGTGCGCGGCTAGGCAGGCGCGGCTCTCGTGTGGCACAAGAGAGCATAAATCGTTCGACAACGCTTCGGGAAGCATCGGCACGACGCGATCGGGAAAATAGGTGGAATTGCCCCGACGATAGGCTTCTTTATCCAACGCGCTATCAGGTTTGACATAGTGCGCGACATCGGCAATCGCGACAATCAGATGCCAGCCGCCTGCGCCGTGGGCTTCCGCAAACACGGCATCGTCGAAATCGCGCGAGTCCTCGCCATCAATCGTGACAAGCGGCAGGGCACGAAGATCGGTGCGCCCGCCTAGCATCACGGGCTTGGCCGCGTTCGCTTCGTCCAGCGCCTCTTGGGGGAAAGTAACGGGAATGCCGTTTGCCTCGATGGCGATTAGGCTCACAACCTTGGGATCATCGGGGCTGCCAAGAACTTCTGTTATCTCAAGCTCTTCTTTGCCGTTCTTTGTGCTTTTGATAAGTTTGGCGGCGACCAATTGCCCCACCAGAGTCTTGGCCTTGTCGGGATTGCGAAGAGTGTAGGTTGTTTTGTCTTTGCGATCTGTAAGCTCTAACCCCCAGCCGAGTTTGGTTTTTACAACAACGCCAACAATGGCGGCGGGCGCGGGGCGAGCGGGCTTGGCTTTAATCTCTTCTGTTTTTGGGTTCGGTTTTTTTGACATTTGCCCAAAGCTACGTTTTGGCTTTTTTCCATTTCGGAAATCGTCACGCGTTTTGCGTGTGGACTTTGCTTTTTTCTTTATTTGCAATTTTTTTCCTTTGGGGAGGTTGTTTCATCCCCAAAACAATTCAAGAGTTGGCAAATGGAAAAGAAACCAAATGGGATCCCCGCCTTCGCGGGGATGACGGGAAGGGCTTAATGCTAAACATTAACCCCGTCATGCCAGCGAAGGCTGGCATCCCATTTCTTATTTTTTTCTGTTCCAGAAAACCAACTCTTGAAGTGGAAGGGATATAATCATCTGCTTATTTAATGCCTATGGCGGATTATGCGCTTAAATTGGCCATTATGATAGACTCAAAACAACGTTAAGAGTTGATTTTATGGAACGGAAAAAACAAGGAAACTCCCCCGCTTTCGCGGGAATGACGTTAAAGGATGGAGAGTCCACAAACACCGTTATTTCCGCCTTGCCTGTTCGCCTGCTGCAAGGGTGGTGAGCCGAGGGCATCGGTTTTACGAAAGGGGCGTTCACAACATAAATTGCTCACGGATAATCCTTTCCCCCAAATGCTGTTCTGGATCGAAAAGAAGCGTGAATTCGGTTTCTCGATCAAGGGTTATGTGGGCAGAGAGAACGCTGTGGATGTTTTCGGTTCCGGCTTCAACACGAACAGGGCGCTTTTCATGTTCGATGACTTTGATATCGATCACGGCGTTTTGGGGCAAGACAGCGTATGACCAACGGCGCGGGCGAAAGCCGCAGATGGCTGTCATCACCAGCGTGTTGGAGTCGAGAGGCACGATGGGGCCTCCCGCCGAATGGTTGTAGGCGGTGCTTCCCGCTGGGGTCGAGATTAACAGGCCATCGCCGCTATAGCGATGGATGCGTTCCACATCATCAATGCAGACTTGAAGCTTGGCCGACTGTGGCGAGTCGCGCAAAAAGGATATTTCGTTGATGGCAAGCGCCGTGTGCGTTTTGCCTTCTGTGGTAACGCATTCAACCTTAAGGGGGCGCAGCGTTACGGTTTGGGCGCGCTCAATCCTCTCGATCAGGTTTTCGGGGGTGTAGTCGTTGCACAAAAAGCCAACCGAGTGTGTCCGCCTAAGGGCAAAGACTTTTTTCTTATCCTTATGAGAGGCATGCAGGGTCTTGAGAATATGACCGTCGCCGCCCAAGACGACAAGCGTATCCGCTTCCTCAGGCGGAAAGTGGGGATAACGGTTTTCAAGGTCAAGGCGTGATTCTTGAGCCAAAGGCGTAGGCGAGGCGACAAAGGCGATTTTCATGCGTACCCGATAAATAAAAGGATAAGGGCTTTACCCGTCCATTAATGATCAATTAACGATTGTCGCGCAACTGTAAATGTAGCGTAGGGCGGCTTTTTTCTTAAAAGGCCTTGGCCTGCCGATCCGTGGCGCAGAAAGGGTTTTTATGCAGATAGACTTGCGCGTTCTTGAGCTTTTGTCGTCAAAGATTTGTCACGATCTTATTAGTCCGGTCAGTGCCATTAATAACGGGGTTGAGCTTATTGAGGATATTGGCGAAACCGTCGTCAATGAGGCCATGAAGCTGATTGCGGATAGCGCGAGCGTATCGTCGCGCCGCCTGAAGCTTTTTAGAATCGCGTATGGTCGTGCAGGCAGCGAGGAAAGTCTTCCCGTTAAGGATGTTCGCTTGGTGGCTGAGCAGTATTTTGAGACTGGTAAAATAAAGCTGAACTGGCCAGAGGCTCTGTCGCTTGGCGCGTTATCGGAAAGGCGCGGGGCGCTGAAAACGCTTATCAACATGTTGCTTTTGAGCGAAGAGGTTCTTGCCTATGGCGGAGCGATAGCCTTGCATCGAATCGAGGGGGATGGCACACTTGGCTGTCGTTTGGAGATTGTTGGAAAAGCGGCGCAGTTATCGCCTTCTTTTGGTGAGGCTTTAAGTGGCGTTACGCCTGTTGAAGACCTTACGCCTCGAACCATTCAATCCTATATGACGGGCCGCTTTGCCTCTACTTTTGCTCTGTCTATCCTTTCTTCCTCCCCCTGTACTGACCAACTGGATTTAACGTTGTTGGCCAAGGTCACTGAATACGATAGCGATCGACTCGTATAAGGGTTTTTTAAGATTTGTTCACCATGATGACCAGGCGCGATGCTGTTGATGATTCTGTCTAACTAAAGGACCTTGAAAATGGATGATCTGTTAAGAGAATTTTTGACGGAGACTCATGAGAGTATCGCTCAGCTTGATGTTGAGCTGGTTCGACTTGAGCAAAATCCTAATGATCCGGCCTTGATTGGCAGTATTTTTCGTTTGGTTCATACGGTTAAGGGCACGTGCGGCTTTTTGGGGCTGCCTCGCTTGGAAAAAGTGGCGCATGCTGGTGAAAACATTTTAGGTAAATTCTGCGATGGCCAGTTAAAGGTGACGCCACAGGCTGTGACCCTTATTCTGCGCTCTATTGATGCCATCAAATATCTTCTTTCTGTTTTGGAAGAAACGGAAGCTGAAGCTTCTGGCGATGATCAAGAGTTGATCAACGATTTGGATGCTATGGCCGAAGGGCGAGATGTAGGGGGCGCTGAGAGCGTTGAAACGGTTGATTCTCCTGTGATGGCGGAAGCTTCCGCGCCTGTCCAAGAACACGTTGCCCCCGTTGGTGAGGCCGATGCTTTTGGTTTTGTCCCTGTTCGCGCCGAAGATACGGGGCTGAATGTGAAAGAGGCTAAAATGCCGGAACAGCCACCTCAATCAGTGTCGGTTCCTGCCCCTGTGGAGGCCAAGAAAGAGGCTGAACCAGCGAGCGGAGAGGGTGGCATCAAGGAGTCGTCGGTTTCCTCGCAAACCATTCGCGTGAGTGTTGATCAGCTTGAGAACCTTATGGTGATTGCCAGTGAATTGGTTTTGACCCGCAATCAGCTCAACCAGATTTCCCGCACACAAAAGGACAATCCTTTTGCTACGTCTTTGCAACGCTTAAGCCATGTGACATCCGAGCTGCAAGAAGGCGTTATGAAAACGCGCATGCAGCCGATTGGCAATGCTTGGTCAAAATTGCCGCGTATCATTCGCGATTTGTCTTTGGAGTTGGGCAAAAAGATAGACCTTCAAATGCTGGGGGCGGAAACCGAATTGGATCGTCAGGTTTTAGAGCTGATTAAGGATCCTTTGACCCATATGGTGCGTAATTCAGCGGATCACGGCATTGAAAATCCATCGGATCGCCTTATGGCTGGAAAGCCAGAAACGGGCGTTGTGCTGCTTAACGCCTTTCATGAAGGTGGACACATCATCATCGAGATTTCCGACGATGGGCGTGGATTGTCGATGAATAGGATCAAGAGCAAGATTATTCAAAATGGTCTTGCCAGCGAAAGCGACGTCGCAACGATGGGCGACCAGCAGATTATGCAGTATATCTTTAAGCCCGGTTTTTCTACGGCAGCGCAGATTACGGCGGTGTCGGGTCGTGGTGTTGGCATGGATGTTGTTAAAACGAACATCGAGAAAATTGGCGGCACGGTTGATCTTCAGTCAACAGAAGGTAAGGGCTCGCGGTTTCTTATCAAGATTCCTTTGACGTTGGCGATTGTCTCAGCGCTGATTGTTGAGTGTGCTGGTGAGCGGTTTGCCATCCCCCAGATTAGCGTTGTTGAGCTTGTGCATGCCTCAGCCCACAGCGAGTATCGGGTGGAGCGGATTAATGACACGCCCGTTCTTCGTCTGCGCAATCGTTTATTGCCACTGGTTTCCTTGCGTCGTGCACTTAAGTTGAACGAAGGCAAAAAAGACGAGGATATGTCCTTTATCGTCGTGGTTCAGGTTGGCAGCTCAAGCTTTGGTATTATTGTGGATCGCGTGTTCGATACAGAAGAAATCGTCGTTAAGCCTGTTTCTCCCATTTTGCGTAATATAACCATGTTCTCTGGTAATACTATTTTGGGGGATGGCAGCGTTGTGATGATCCTTGACCCGAACGGTGTTGCGGCTCATGCGGGAGAGATTCATACAACAGCGGATTCAACTTTAAGGCATCATTCGTCTTCGGCTCACGGGCGCGTTTCAGCTAAACAGTCGTTGTTGCTGTTCCATGCGGGCGGTGATGCGCCCAAGGCCGTTTCTCTTTCGTTGGTTGCTCGCCTTGAAGAGATTGATCTGGCTTCTGTTGAATACTCAGACAATAAGCCTGTTGTGCAATATCGTGGGAAGCTTATGCCTCTTGTGCCTTTGGACGAGTCTTTCCAGCTTGGTAAAGAGGGGACTCAACCCATCTTGGTGTTCAGTGACCATGAACGTAGCATGGGGCTGATTGTTGATGAGATCATCGACATTATTGAGGATCAGGTGGAGGTCAATGTTGCGGCTCATCATCCGGGATGTTTGGGGAGCGCGATCATCGCTGGCAAGGCCACGGACATCATTGATACAGGCCATTATTTGGCGCAAGCTTATCAAGATTGGTTCGGGGCGCAGCAAGACTCTTCCTTTGGTAGCGAACAATTGCATCGCGTTTTGCTGGTGGATGACAGCCCCTTTTTCCGCAATCTTTTGACACCGCTTCTTATGGTGGCGGGTTATACTGTGACAACGGCGGAAAACCCAGCGCAGGCGCTCAAGCTTCGCGAAGAGGGGGAAGAGTTTGACGTGATCGTAAGCGATATCGAAATGCCCGGTATGAACGGCTTTGATTTTGCCGCAGCGGTTCGTAAAGATGGCGGAAAATGGGGCGAGCTTCCCTTTATCGCACTTTCTTCGCATGCGACGCCACGCGATATCGAGCAGGGGCGTCGGGCTGGCTTTACGGATTATGTCGCCAAGTTTAATCGAGAAGCCTTGCTCTCCACGCTTCAACAGACTCTCAGTACGGTAAGGGTGAACTCATGAGTGAAAACAATCTCCCTGTAAAATCTAACAAGTCGCTCCCTGCTGCTGGTGATAACGCTTCGGGGCGTGAGTTTGTGACGATGTATATCGAAGGGCAGCTCTTCGGGATTCCTGTTCTTCAGGTGCAGGATGTCTTAGAGCCGCTTAAGATCACGCGGGTTCCTTTGTCTCCGCGTGAGGTTGCGGGGTCTTTGAATCTTCGTGGACGCATTGTAACGGCGATTGATGTTCGCACGCGCCTTGGCCTTCCCCCGCGCGAAGAGAATGTCAAGTGCATGAGCGTTGTGGTGGAATCAGGGGGTGAGTTTTACAGCTTGATCGTTGATCAAGTTGGGGAAGTCATGACTCTTGCCGCTGCTGAATTTGAAAAAACGCCAGCCACCCTTGATGATCGTTGGCGCGAAATATCAGATGGCGTTTATCGATTGCAAGAATCCCTTTTGATTGTGATTGATGTCAAAAGGTTGCTACGTTTAGAGGAATTAACGGCGGCTTAAAAACGCTCTTATTGGAGCAAACCATGAAGTCATGTCTTCTTGTTGATGATAGTCGCGTTATTCGTAAAGTGGCGCGGCAGATATTTGAGGCGCTCGATTTTGCCTGTGAAGAGGCTGAAAATGGCCAAATGGCGCTGGAGGCTTGTCAAAAGGCCATGCCTGACGTCATTTTGCTGGACTGGAACATGCCTGTTATGGATGGTATGGAGTTTTTACGCGCTTTACGTAAGATGGCTAACGGTGGCGAATCGGTCGTTGTTTTCTGCACAACAGAAAACGATATGAAGCATATTCAAGACGCCATGGCCAATGGGGCTAATGAATACATTATGAAGCCTTTTGATGCCGATATTGTTCGCAGCAAACTTATCCAGTTGGGTATTGTTGAGGGCTGATTTTTGGCTTGGGATACAAGAAACAACCAATAAAGAATCTGGTGATTATGAGTTATTCTTCGACGACATGTGATGAGGACGGCTGTTCTGATATTTATCAGGTCATGGTTGTGGATGATTCCGCGTTTATTCGCGGCGCGATTACACGCGCCATTGAAAGTGATCCTTGTTTGCGTGTGGCTGTTTCTGTTAGCAATGGTGAGCAAGCGGTTCGTTCTCTTCAACGAGAAGCCGTTGATGTTATCGTTCTGGATATTGAAATGCCCGTTATGGATGGCTTGACGGCGTTGCCTAAACTTAAAGAAATTGATGGCGCGGTGCAGGTGATTATGGCTTCAACATTGACCCAGAAGAACGCTGAAATAAGTTTACGTGCTTTGTCTTTGGGCGCTACAGATTATATTCCCAAGCCCTCCAGTAGCCATGAGGTTATGGCGGCGGAGTCTTTTCAGCATGAGTTGGTTGATAAGGTCAAAGCTTTGGGTGCGCTTGCGCGGCGGTCGGGGGTTCGAGAAGCCCCTCGCACAAACCCCACTTCTAAACCTGTAGAAGTGACACCAAGACCCAGCTTGCCCCCTCGACAAGTTCCGTTGGATCAGGAAAAGCGTTCGGAAAGCGCACAACTTGTTCCTCCCCTTTCTAAGCAAGGGCGGCGTGAAGTGGTTTTGCGGAAAGAAGCCATTGTGCGTCCTGATGTTTTGGCGATAGGCAGCTCAACTGGCGGGCCTCAAGCCCTTTTTAAGGTGATCAAGGATATGGGGAAGGGGCTTCCTCAGCCTATCGTTATTACCCAGCATATGCCTCCTGCTTTTACGACAATTTTGGCAGAGCACATTTCGCGCCAGTGCGATGTTGCCTGTCAGGAGGCCAAGAACGGCGATATTTTGGTCGCTGGTCATTATTATGTAGCGCCCGGCGATTTTCATATGGTGATTGAACGTAAGGGGTCTGATTCGGTCGTTCGGTTGCTTAAAGACCCGCCGGAGAATTTCTGTCGTCCCTCTGTTGATCCTATGTTGCGTTCTTTGGCTGTCGCTTATGGTCGTAATATCCTTGTCGTGATTTTGACGGGTATGGGCGCTGATGGCACAAAGGGCGGCGAGGTTGTTGTTAAGGCGGGCGGTTCGATTATCGCGCAAGATGAAGCGACAAGCGTTGTGTGGGGCATGCCCGGATCTGTGGCTATGGCGGGGCTTTGCACGGCTTTGTTTCCTATCGACAAAATTGGCAGTTTTGTTCGCCAGACGGCGATGGGAGGAAGAACATGAAACCAGAAGACTTTGACCTGTTTTCCAGCCTTGTGAAGCAGCGCTCAGGCCTTGTGTTGAGCAAAGACAAATCTTATTTGCTTGAATCGAGATTGATCCCCGTTGCACGGAAATACAATCTGAAAACTCTTGAAGAATTGGCGCAACTTGTTCGCACGAAGCGTGATGAGGCGATCCTTCATGCTATTACAGAGGCGATGACAACCAATGAGTCTTTCTTTTTCCGTGATACGAAGCCTTTTGATCAATTTAAAAAGCTTTTGCTGCCAGAGCTTCTTCGGACGCGTGCGGCTAAGAAACAATTTCGCATCTGGTCTTCGGCTTCTTCCAGTGGACAAGAGGCTTATTCTTTGGCCATGATTTGTGCGGAAGAAGCGGCCAAGCTTCAAGGATGGAAGATAGATATTCTTGGAACGGACATTTCCACGGAGATGGTTGAGCGTGCAAAAAGCGGTATTTATTCTCAGTTCGAAGTTCAGCGGGGCTTGCCCATTGCTCTTTTGATGAAGTGTTTTTCGCAAATTGGCACGGATAAATGGCAACTTAAAGAAGAGTTGCGTCGCATGGTACAATATCGCGAGGGAAATCTTTTAACGGATTTTGGTCCCATCGGTGTTTTTGATGTCATTTATTGTCGCAATGTTCTTATCTATTTTGATCAGCCAACCAAAACGCGTGTTTTGGAGGCCATGAGCCATGTTTTGGCTCCCGATGGTGTTTTGTTCTTAGGCGGTGCGGAAACTGTTTTGGGCATATCCGATAAGTTCAAGCCTTTGGAAAACGAGCGCGGCGTGTATGTCTTGGCGAATAGACCCGACACGGGGATGTTGCCAAAGGGGCGAGGAACGGGTGTTGCCCCTCCTGTGGGATCGTCCGTTTTTACGGGGACTTCGTCGTCAGCTTCTATTTCTGCATAATAAAAAGAGTGTGGTTGAAAAAAAGGTTGGCATGATGCCAACCTTTTTTTTGTTTGGAAAAGACGGCGCTTATTAAGCTGGTCTTTGTTGAAGTTTAGGGATTTCTGTTCCGGCGGGATCGCGCAGAACATAGCCACGTCCCCAAACGGTTTCGATATAATTTTCCCCGTCTGCTGCATGAGCCAATTTTTTGCGAAGTTTACAAACAAAAACGTCGATAATTTTTAACTCAGGCTCATCCATGCCGCCGTAAAGGTGATTAAGGAACATTTCCTTGGTCAGCGTTGTGCCTTTACGCAGGCTGAGCAGTTCAAGGATGCCATATTCTTTACCCGTGAGATGCAGCGGGGCGCCACCGACTTCAACGGTGCGAGCGTCAAGATTAACGGTCAATTTGCCTGTGCGAATAACGCTGTCTGAATGCCCTTTGCTGCGACGAATAATGGCGTGAATGCGGGCGACAAGTTCGCGGCGATCAAAGGGCTTTGTAAGGTAGTCATCAGCGCCGAAGCCAAGACCTTTAATCTTGTTATCCAATTCGGATAAACCGGAAAGGATTAAAATGGGGGTTGTGACTCGCGCAGCGCGCAGGCGGCGTAGAACCTCGTAGCCATCAATATCGGGCAACATAAGATCAAGAATGATAATATCATAATCATAGAGCTTTCCGATTTCGAGTCCGTCTTCGCCAAGATCAGTGGTATCGACGATAAAGCCTTCGGCTTGAAGCATAAGTTCAATGCTTTTGGCGACGGATGTATCATCTTCAACAAGGAGAACGCGCATGGGATTGCCTCTTGGAAAAGGGAAAATCAGGACTATCTTGATGATTAACGCGAGAGAAAAGAGCCTCGTTAACCATACTTCTTTGTATATTGGTAAAGCAGCTTTAACAAAAAGTAAACATTATTAACAGAGGAAATTATCAAAAAAACAGGGTTATTGCTCTTGTTTTTAAAGATGCGGCGGTTTCATCACAGCTTTCTTCTTAATATTTGTTGTTTTGAATCATAATGTTAGTGTATTGTATGGATAGGCGATGCGATGAGGGGTAGCTTTCTTGCGCCCTTGGTTTTCTTTGAAAGAGGCTCTTGTGAGACAATTTAAGCCTATATTATTAGGGTGCGAAGGCCCTGTTTTAACGGAAGATGAGCGTGGTTTCTTTGCCCGCATCAACCCTTTTGGCTTTATTCTTTTTCAAAGGAATTGTGTAGACCCAGACCAAGTGCGGACGTTAACGCAATCCTTGCGTGAGTGTACCCGCCAGAGTGACCTTCCTATTTTCATTGATCAAGAAGGAGGGCGAGTCGCCCGCCTTAAACCACCTCATTGGCCCGCCTTACCCGCGATTCGCTCCATCGGAAAATTGTATGAAAATGATCCGGCTCAAGGACGCGAGGCGATGCGTCTTCATAGCCTTATAACGGCCCAAATGTTGAGAGCTGTGGGGATCAATGGCAATTGTGCGCCAGTTTTAGATTTGCACATTGATGGCGCGTCTAACGCGATTGGTGATCGAGCGCTAAGCGATAGGCCTCAGGCTGTGGCTGATTTGGGGCGCGTGGCTGTTGAGACCTTTCTAGCCGAAGGCGTATATCCGGTTATAAAACACATGCCTGGTCATGGGCGCGTGCAGGTGGATCCTCACGTCGATTTACCTTTTGTTGATACGGATATTCAAACACTGCAAGAAAATGACTTTGTGCCTTTTCAGGCTCTTTATGATGCACCCATCGCCATGAATTGCCATGTTGTTTTTCGCGCGCTTGATCCATTGACGCCTGTTTCTCTTTCCCCATCAGTGCATCAAAACGTGATACGGGGTCGCCTTGGCTTTCAGGGACTTCTTATGACGGATGATTTGGCGATGGGCGCTTTAAAAATGCCCCTTGAACAACGTGTGCGGTGCGCGTTTGAGGCTGGGGCTGACATCGCCCTTTATTGCACTGGTTCTATGGCGGGCATGCACTCTGTTGAGACAGCGCTGCCCGCTGAAGCGAGCAAGGCGACGCTTGCGCGATGGGCTGGAGCACAGGAACGCTTGAAAGACGCTGGTGCTTTGAGAAGCGCAAAGGAAGGCGATGTTGATTTTTTGATTGCGCGTCTCATGGCTCTTCTTGAGGAAGGCGCTGTTACGCGATCGGCCTGATTTTGGTGTCGGTCATGATCGCTTTGTTGAAAATAGCCCCCGTAATATCCGCGCCTGTGAAGTTGGCGCTGCTCAAATCCGCATCGGTAAAATTAGCATCACGAAGCACCGCGCCCGTGAAATCGCTATAACGTAGATTGGCTCCAACAAAACAAGTGGCCAGTGTTCGATTGCCTTCAAAAAAGAGGGGTTCCATGCGAGCTTTTATGAATTTGGCCCCGACCATAACGCATTTGCTAAAGTTGGTTCCTCGTATGTCTGATCCTTTAAAAGAACAATGACGAAAATCACTATGTTTAAGGTTGGCGGCTTGAAGATTGATGTTCGAAAGATCGTGGCCATACCAAATCGAGTGCTCGGCAAAAAGCATCGTCAAGTTTGTTCCTGTTAAAGGCGGCGCGTTACGAAGATCAAGATTGGACAGGTTGAGCCTTTTTCCATCTTCTCCTTGCGTCCTGATCCAAATTTGATGAAGTTTGATCATTTCTTCAAGCGGTTCTTCTAATTCATTGAGCGTGTTCCCAGCGGGTTGATCCGTCAAGGTTCCTGATAGATCGACATTTTCAAGATTGGAAAAGTCCATCATTGTTCCCGTCAGATTGGCCCCCTTAAGACTGACGTTTTTCAATTCGCACTGGCTAAGATCCGCGCCGGATAGATTGGCGCCAGCCAAATTAGCCCCGTTTAGGTTGCCTCGAATAATGGTTGATTTAGAGAGGTTGGCATCTTCGAAGTTAGAGTTGATCGCGATAGCGCCGGAAAGTTTAACGGAGCCAAGATTCGCACCGCGCATATCAACGCCGCCTGTGCCTTCTTTCCAAACATCGCTGTCGCTTGTGAAGGTGAGGCCTTTATCGGGGTCATAGGTGGCATAGGCGCCTTCACGCAAATCGGCCTCATTGAGATCGGCGTTAGCCATGATGGCGCCGCGTAAACACGCGCCGCGTAGATCCGCGCGAACAAGGCTGGCATGAGAGAAATTGGCTTTGCGAAGGTCACAAGCGTAAAAAACACAATAATCCAATTTGCAGTTTTCAAAGTCTGTTTCCACCATGACGGAACTGGTAAAATCAGCATTGGACATATCACTGTCTTTAAAAGTGAGCCCCGATAAATCATAATGTTGCAAAGTTGCGCGCGCCCCGTTGGCACGACCCTTTTTAAAGGCTCCATGTTTTACAATAATTTCATCCAAGCTTGCTTGGTCGATGATTGTTAAAGCATCTGTTGGCATAAGGGGGGAAGACCTTGCGTTTTTATGTTATTGTTTGTTGCTCATCAAGGGGCGTAGCATTTTACAAAGGCTTCCCTCGCATTGAACAAGCATAGAGGTTGGCATGGGGGCTGCGTTTTCTCCGACGGTTTTAGGCGGTATGCATTCTACGCGATAGAGCGTCGATGAATCCCCCCCCATTTTTTGCTGATAAATCTCAATCTTTTTCGGGGAGCAATTGTTCATGCGCGCAACTTCGCGCGCGTCCGCAGGGGCGGCAAAACAATCCGTTCCATAAAAACTTATGAGAAGAGGCAAGAGCGCTATCCATTTCATCACAAAACTATAGCGAAAGAATGTTAATGTGTCGTTACTGATGTGATTCATCGCCGCGATGCTTCAAGTCGTTCAACATATTGTTATTGATGGTTACTGGAAAATCCTTGCGAAGATAGAGAGCGTATTGTTCCGCTATGTTTTGGGGAAGGTGTTCGTTACTATCTTCCACAACCGTTGATAAGGTTTCTTCTGGTTTTTTGGGATCAACGGGAACAATATCCGAGAGTCTGAGGATATAATGTTGCCCTTGTCCTTCCGCTGTTATGACATCCCCTTTTTTCATTTTAAAGATGGAAGCTATGGCCTGTGGAGGAAGCGTGCGGTCAGGCTCGCTGAGTTGAGAGAGGGGCTTGGAAAGCGTGAGGCGCATTCCCGGATAGGAGGCGTAGCTTGTCGCTGTTTTTCCTTCGCGTAGAGCCTTGGCAATCTCTTCAGCGGTTGAGGCCGCTTTGATGGCTTGTTGCTGTTTTAGCCAATCCGCTGCGACAAACGCTTTTGCCTCTACAAAAGGTTTTGTGTGAGAAGGGGTGATGTTGTCATTGCGAACGACGTAGTACTTGCCTTGTCCGCCATCTATAACTTGCCCCGTTTCCCCTTGGCCTAATTCAAAGACAGAACGCAACGCCGCGTCTTTGTTGGGAATGTCTTTGACTTCTTTTCCCTCAGGCGTGAGGCCGTCTTGATCAAGAGACGGGAAGCGATCAAGGCGAAGTTTAAGAGTGTCGGCGCATGTTTCAAGTGATCCACCGCCTGCGATCATATCATCCAATTTGTTGACGGTGCTGGCAATTTGATCTCCGGCTTGTTCGTCTTGAAGTGTTTTTTTGAGGTCGTTATGAACTTCATCGAGAGAAGGTTTCCCGCCGGCATGGATTTTTTTATTTTGAAGAACATGCCAGCCAAGAGGACTTTTGATCGGAGAAGAAATTTGTCCCTCTTCAAGCGTAAAAACAGTTGTGTAAAGTTCAGGCAGGATGTTTTTTTCGCTTACCTTGTCCATGGTGACGGGCGTGAGGCTTTTAGCTTTGGCTATAGCGATCAAGTTCGAAGCGGCGTGGGCTGCGTCGGAAAAAACTTTGGCTTTTGCTTCATCTTGAAAAACGACTTGAACAAGGTCACGCGTTTCTGGTCGCGTGATTTCATTCGTGCGGGCTTCATAGGCTGCCTTTATCTGTTCCTCACTCACTTTTATATCTTTGACAAGAGAGTCCGTCTCAAGGGTTGTTATAGTCATGCCGCGATATTCAGGAACAACATAGCGTCCTTCATGCTCTTTATAAAAAGATTCCAGCGCGGCGTCATCGGCTTTGGGAAGGTTTTTCAAACTGTCGTTGCGTAAGGCCAAAATCTCTATAATTCTTTTGGCGCCCCGTGCTTGATAAAGCGTATCAAGCATAATCTGGGGAAGGGGGCGCTTGGAGGCTATAGACGAGAAAATAAGCTGTCGCGCTGTTTCATGCCCTTGGGCATCTAAGAAACCTTGTTCGGTCATGCCTGTTTTGTTGAGGAGTTGTTGCCATAGTTGGACATTAAAGCGCCCGTCTTTATCACGAAAATGGGTGTTTTGAGCCAAACGATTCATAATAAGCGCTCTGTCAAGGTTGAGACCAAGACGCGTCGCTTCTTGATTGAAGAGTTCTTCATGGATGATAAAATTAAGCGTTCTATCAAGGACGCCGATTTGTCGGGCTTGCGTTACGGTAAGGTCAGCGCCGAAAACCTTGCGGGCTTCGGGCATGCCCATTTGAAAGCGTTGTTCAAGCGTTTGTGCGGGAATAGTTATTGCCCCAACCTTGGCCACTTCTCGTAAACGGGGATTGCCTTTGAACATATCTCCGATTCCCCAAATGCCAAAACTGACAACAAGGAGGATCATAAGGCTTTTGAAAACCCATGATTTGGCAAGTTCGCGTATTGTTTGAAGCATAAAAAATCCTAAAGTTGATGAAAAGTGATTCCCGATTGCACAGTCACATGATAAAAGCCTATGATCAATCCGGCAACTGGATTAGAAAAAAAAGATCAACCCGCCTGTAACCTCATCAAGACTCTGGGATCGGTGTCCTTTTCGCTGTATCACCCAAACCTCTGAGTCTCTCGATAACGATTATAAGGAACGCTCGATGGCTAAAAGACGCAAGCTGATTGTCGGTAATTGGAAGATGAACGGTCGTTTAACTTCGGGGTTGAATTTGGCGCGGGAAGTAGCTGATAGAGCCACGGCCTCAATGCCGTTGACGTTCGATATTGTTCTTTGTCCTCCCGCCACTTTAATCTGGCCGATTGCAGAGACGTTAATGGGATCGCCCGTTCTACTGGGGGGGCAGGATTGCCATTATGCGAATCATGGAGCCTATACCGGTGATTTAAGCGCTGGAATGCTCGCTGATCTTGGTTGTCGTTATGTCATCTTGGGACATTCCGAGCGGCGGATGGCGTATGGCGAGCAGGGCGATCTTATTGCCCAAAAAGTAACGTCGGCTCAGTTGGCTGGCTTGACGACTATCGTCTGTCTTGGGGAAACATTGGAGCAGCGTGCCAGTGGCGCAACGGAAACGGCAATTGTGCAGCAGCTTTCAGCCTCTTTACCGGACAAATATCATGCCTCGCAGCTTGTGGTTGCCTATGAGCCTATTTGGGCGATTGGAACGGGGGAGGTTCCCAGCGTTGAGGAGATTCGCATTGTTCATCGCCTGATTCGTCGTTCCTTGGGGGTTGCCGGAGAAACGGTTCAAGTCATCTATGGTGGCTCGGTTGTCCCTAATAATGCTGAATCCATCTTGCAAGATGATGATATTGATGGCGTTTTGGTCGGAAGCGCTAGTCTCAACGGCGATGGCTTTTGGACTATTGCGGATAAAGCGCGATAAAAGGTTTAAAATAAGGCTTGCCTTCCCTTGCGCGTTTCGACTATAGAGGCATCCTCGTTGCCCGTAAGGGTGACGTCCTGTCCAAGACTGCGGGCGCTGACCAAAAGCATAGTGGGTCAGCTTAAACATGCCAGCATAGACGGAAATTGATTGTAAGAGCGCTCTTTGCGGATCAATCGCAAATCAACGCGCCGTTTCATTCCTTCTATTCCCCTTGGTCATGACAGATAAAAAGGTTTTACGCCGTGATTAGTTTTGCGTGCGTCATCGGGGCTTCAGTTTTGTTTTTTGGAGGAGGAAAGATGATCAATCTAAGCAATAACCGTAAGGGTAAAGAGAAGAAGGTTGGGGCGCTTACCGACTTGACGCAGTCTGAACTCGTCGTTGTGGCGCATTCGTCGGGCTTAAACGCGGATCAGACATTGGCCTTGCGCCGTTCTGGTCGTGCGGCTGGCGTGACGATCAAAGTGGAAAAGAACACGCTGGTTAAGCTGGCTATTAAGGACACGTCACTTGCTGGCTTGGATCCTTTCATGACGGGGCCAACGGTTCTTCTTTATTCCCAAGATCCTGTTGCGGCAGCGAAAATTGCGGCAGAGTTTTCCAAGAAGAACAAGCAATTCAAGATGGTCGGCGCTGCTTTGGGGGACCAGATTTTGGATGCCAATGGGGCGATGGCTCTGGCAACCTTGCCATCGCTTAATGAGCTGCGCGGTACGCTTGTCGGCTTGCTTCTGGCTCCGGCCACGAAGATCGCCGGCATTCTGCAGGCTCCCGCTGGTCAGCTGGCTCGTGTGGTTTCCGCCCACAGCAAGCAGGCCGCTTAACACCATTCCGATTGAAGTCGGATAGACGCATAACAACACACTGTTTAACAAAGGAGAGAGTACGATGACCAAGCTAGCGAAGATTGTTGATGAATTGTCGGCCCTGACCGTTATCGAAGCGGCTGAGCTATCCAAGTTGCTGGAAGAGAAGTGGGGCGTTAGCGCCGCTGCTCCTGTGGCTGTTGCCGCTGCTGCTGGCCCTGCCGCCGCTGCTGCTGAAGAGCAAACCGAGTTCACGCTCGTTCTGGCCGCCGCTGGCGACAAGAAGATTGACGTCATTAAGGAAGTCCGTGCGATCACGGGGCTGGGCCTTAAGGAAGCCAAGGATCTGGTTGAGGGCGCGCCCAAGACCGTTAAGGAAAATGTTGCCAAGGCCGAAGCCGAAAAGTTCAAGAAGCAGCTTGAAGCCGTTGGCGCCAAGGTTGAATTGAAATAAGGATTTTTGTTAGCGAGCCATTTGGCGAGCTTACAAAAACCTTATCCCCGCGAAGGCGGGGATCCAGATAAAGTTTAAAAAGGCGGGGTTCATCCCCGCCTTTTTTTTGTATATAGCCCGTCCGCTTGAAAACCCGAAAATTTTTTCTCCGCCAAGCAGCATAAGTCCAAGAGAAGTCAACAGGCGCGGCCAAAAAGTTTTCGGGTTTTCAAGTTGACGCAGTATACCCAAAACAGTTGAAGAGTTGGCAAGCAGTGAAGAAACCAAATGGGATCCCCGCCTACGCGGGGATGACGCTAAAGGAAAGCTATTTCCTTAAAACCCCCGTCATGCCAGCGAAGGCTGGCATCCCATTTTTTGTTTTTTCTGTCTCAAAGAAACCCAACTCTTGAAGTGGAAGAGGTATATCTTTTTGTTTCAGCTGATCATTCATGAAACTTTTAAGAGTTGAGGCAAAAGCGGGTATAACTTTTTTGAGAATTATCTACCCCTGATTATAGGATCGCAGAAATATGGCCAATATAACGAATGCCGATAAGGAGGGGGCCGATGCCCCAGAATCTAAAGAGGAAATAATTGCGAGATTGAAACGTGCTTTGGAAGATGGCTCTATGCCTAAAGGGCAAATAATTGCGGAATGGAAGCGTGCTACGCAATGCACGAATCCCACTATTGGGAATTTAATGGTAGGCTATGCGTTGGGCGGCGTGGCTCTTTTCATGGGGGGAACCGGCCTCTTGATTGCCACTGGGGCTGCCGCTGAAACCGCACGGGCTCTTGTGGGTCCCTCTCCCGTGAAAGAGGTTTTGATCGGCGTCGTTGTTACAAGCGCATTTGGATTAACTTCATGCGAGTTTATAAAACAGGGTTTTTCCCTTTGTCGAAAAACAACCGCCATGTGGAAAACAAGAAACGCCCCTGCCTTGAAGCAAGGTTAAGCGTCCCCCCCGCTTTGTATAGTTAAACCGGATAATCATTGTAGTGTCCTGTCGTCATCGCGAGCGACCGCCTTGTCCCCCGAAGCGCAGAGCGCGTAGGGGGAAGGGAGCGTGGCGACCTGTCGCGCCGAAGCTGCGAAGCAGCGTAGGGGGATCCATCTCCTATATTTCCCACCATTGACTTTGTTGGCCAATTCAGGAGATGGACTGCCGCGTCGCCTTTACAAGGCTCCTCGCAGTGACGGCAGAAGGCTTTACGAAAGAACGCTTGTTTGCTCGTCCGGTAGAGGCCGCGATGACGTGGCTTTGCGCTGATCAAGGGCGCTGAGCCACGGTTTTTCAAACGATGGCCTGCCCAGATGATAACCTTGCAGCATATCGACGTTTTCATCGCGTAGCCACTGTGCGACTTCTTCGTCTTCGATGCCCTCGGCGACCGAGCGCAGACCAAGGCCGTGGGCCATGGCGATGAGCATCCGCACAAGATGCTGCTGTTCGCCATTGGTGGTGAGATCGATAATCAGGTCGCGATCAATTTTCATGATGGCAAAATCCAGATCGCGCAGATGACGGATGGAGGTTGATCCCGCGCCGAAGTCGTCTAACGATACATCACTGCCCAGACTACGCAGAGCCTCCACAAGGTTTTTCATTTTGGCGATGTCCATCACGGCGGCGGTTTCCGTAATCTCGATAATCAGGCGGCGCGCCAGATCGGGACGCGACGATAGCTTTTCTTTGATGTGCTGTGGCCAATGGGGCAGGGCGGCGGTCAGGCCAGAGATATTGACGGCAAGGCGCAACGTATCGCATGCCTCCAGCTCACGAAGCGAGAGATCAAGGACATGCTCATCAAACTCTGTGGCCATGCCCATTTGCTCAACAATAGGAATAAACTCACCCGCTGGAATGGCTGATCCATCGTCATAGAAAAGACGAGAGAGGACTTCATAGAAAAGAACTTCGCCTGTTTTGGCATCCACAACGGGTTGGAAGGCCAGCTTGACGGTGTCATTTTTTAAGGACTGTTTGACCCGTTCACAAATATCCAGAACGATGCGGTTTTGTTCGGCGCGGCGCGCGGACTCGCTATAGGTAACGTTTTGCCCACGTCCTTTTTCACGCGCTTCGGATAGAGCTTGCTCGGCATGAATCATCATCTCCGCCGCATCGCTTTGCGTGCCTTCGAAAGGCATTGTTCCGATGCAAACAGATAGATGCAGGCATGTTCCGCTTGCCGACAGGGCGTGGTCATGGAAGTTTGCTAAAATCCGCGTTGTCAGCGATTCCATATCGCGGGCCATGTTCGGTAAAAGAACGCCGAACATATCGCCAGCCACGCGCCCGACAATGGCGCGGGTTGGGCACAGTTCATTGAGGCGATCCGCGACGGCGCAAATCAGGTGATCGGCAGCTTTGGTTCCCATAGCCTCATTGACGAAGGCCAGTTTATCAATGCCGACGACAAGATAGGCGCTTTGATGGCGATTTTCGCGTGATGTTTTAAGAACCTTCTCAATCAGAGAAAGCATGCAAGCGCGATTGGGGCGACCCGTTAGCGGGTCGCGGTCAGAACTGGTTGAGGCATAGGGGCTTTGTTTTTCTGCGTCTTCAATGATGCGGATCATGCCTTGCTGGCGAATGGCGCGGCCTTTTTCAAAATCGGTTGTGCCATGTTCTTGAACCCAAATGAAGGCGTTATCTGCGGCGCGTAGACGGTACTCGCGATTAAAGGTCGGTGTGGTGTCATTGAAAATCAAATGATGGTCGTTGGGTAGAACGACGGTTGAAAGCTCTAACGCGTTGATAGGGGGCTGTTCGCGATCATGGCCAAAGAGTTGTTGCCAAGGACCACACCACACGATGTGGTCAGTCTTTAAATCCCACTGATAAGCGATGTGGCCAGAGGCAGAAAGAATATCGGTCAAAGAGGTAATGGATGTTACTTCATTCATGCGTTAAACAAACGGTTCAAAGGTGAAGGGGGAAGGGCTTTTCTTTTTACTAAAATACAGGAGCAGTCTTAAAATTAGATAAAGTTGCCCTTTCAAACTTTAAAATCGCGCGAAGTATCTAAAGTCGTTTATTATCAATGGGTTAGCTATATGGTTAAAGCGTGTCAGTATTGTTATATTTCAAATGGTTACGGCATTAACTTTGAGCGGAAGACTCCAAAGTGGTACATTCCCACGCTCAAGGGGCTGAGAATCGATGTTTTTTGACTAAGCCATTGATAGAAAACGATCTTGTTTTTTGATTTTGATCGACTTAATAGGCGGCAAAATTCGTCCGAGTCAATGGGGTGACTCATTGAAAAAAGAAACCCACGCTTGACGTGGAAGACCTCACTTTTATAATTTCCAAAGTGGAAAAAATATGGTTCAAGAGTGCGTGATGACAAAGAACAAAATAACGAACGATGGATCGGGCAGGGTTATTGGCAAAGGCTTCCCTCTCTGCACAGAGGCGCAAGTTCACACGCTGTTCGTTCATGCGCAGGCCGTTTTTGCTGCATTGAAGGAAGTACCTTCTTGCTCTTTTGAAGAGCCGTTATCGTGCACAGAGAAAATTATTACCTATCGTTATTTTGATTTTCTCCCGCCTTCACTTTCTGAGCAGTTGCGTTCTCGGTCTTGTACAGAAGGGAGCATGCGACGTATTGGCGAGGTTTTGTCCGCGCTTCATCATCACATGGCTCCCGATGGCGGAAGCCCCTTATTGCATGGCGATTTTGTCCCTCACAATGTTTTTTGTTCTGCGGATAAACTGTTTATCATCGATGCTCATCCGCCAGAGCAACTCCCTTACCGCGATGGCATTCTTTATGGGGATGGGCGACGCGATATTATCTCTCTTTTGTTTGGCGTCTTTTCAAATGTTGGGCTTAAAGCTGTTTTGTTTCATGGAAGCTATTACTGCGCTATGGCGCGAAGCTTCCTCAAAGGTTATCAGGCAGCCAAGCCTTGCCTTGATTCTTTCGAGAGGGTTCTTTTGTCCTATATTGCCGACGTTTATAAAATGCGGCGCTCCAGTATCGGGCGGCTGCGCGCCGTTCTGCATGGCTCATGGTGTGGCGTTATGGTGTTACGCATAGTGAAAGAAAAAACATGCAAACGCGAGAACTGATCGCCGAGCTTGTAGACGTCTATCATGTGACGCTTTTATCGGATATGGATGCCGCGCCGCAGGATGATATTGATCTTTATGCATCGCCTGCGGTGTTCGAGCAAATCGAAGAACGAGTTAGGCAGGGCGGCTATACACTCACGCACAAAGACCCTGACAATGTCGTTTTTTTTCGTTTTGAAAATGGCACCATGTATATGATTGATGTTTTGCGTGACTTTAATGTTTATGCGCGGGTTGCGTCCTATCTTCGCTTATCGCCAAAGGGCTGCGCGGCGTTAGAAAAATCAACGACGCTGCACGCGTGTTTCAAGGCGCTTTGCTATAATAAACGCGCCAAGATTCCTTTCGTGCAAAAGCATTGGGATATTTTTTCCCAGTTTTTGGGGGAGGGGAGAAATTTCGAAAGCGCTGTTCCTTTTGTGACAGCGCCTTGTAAAGAATCGGCTGAAACTTTTTTTAACCGCATGGCCAAAGCATTATTTTGGCGGCGGCTTATCGCAAGCGTGCGCTATCGATGGCGTGTTTTGGGTACGGGCGTTTCCATGGCGTTTATCGGGCCGGATGGCTCTGGTAAGTCGTTTATTATCGATAAATTGCGAGGCATGGGACCGACGGCTACTGTTTATATGGGGGATTGGTTTTTTGTTTTCCAGCGCCTTTATACGTGCCTTTTGAAAATTCCATCGCCGTGGAATCGTTTTCTTTACGGCGTTTATTTTATCGAAAACATTGTGCGGTATGGCAAGGTTTTGCTTTTGCGCTTTATGGGGCGGATGGTTTTGATTGATCGGTTTCCGGGAACGAACAGAAATGTCATCCACAAAGGCCTTTTACAAAGGATCAACCGCGCCGTTTTTTCCGTTTTTCCAAAACCGGATTTGTTGGTTTTATTGGAAGCCCCCCCCAGCGTCGTTTATAAAAGGAAGCAAGAGCTTTCCATTCAGGAAATTGATCAAATCCAAAAAGAGCTTCGTGTGATGCTAACAGGAACGCGGCATGTTGTTCTTAATACAGAGGCTCTTGATGAAACGCTCAATAAACTTCTTGCCGCCGCCTATGCTTGCCGTGACACCAAAAAGAAAAACGGAACATAAATTCTTCCATTTTAAGAATTGGTAGGTGGAAAAAATCGTGGCGTCCCCTACGGGATTGATCAAAAACGTTCATTCCTCACGTTTTTGCCCCTTCGGGCGCTCTCGCTTGCGCGAGAAGCGTCCATAATGCCTTCGCATTTTGTCGAACCCTACGGGTTCGAGGCCGTACCGGCCATGCCACAAAAAAACCGCCCTAAAGGGCGGCTTGTTTGTGGCGTGCCGGACAGGATGGATCGGGGCACTGGCAATTGGCTATTTCTATGATCAAAAAATCTACTTCTTCTTAACCACTTTTCAAAAGCCCTCCCTTTTCACCCTCGTCAGAAGGACGTTTGCTGATATGAGAATCATATTGCCAATCTTTAAACAATATTTCATCTGGTTTTTCTTAAAAGCTTTTCTGCTTCATCATGTCCGGGATATTTTGCATTGGCAATAACAGCCTTTGATAGAGCGACTTTTGCCTCTTCTATCCTCCCCGCTTCCAAAAGAAGACTGCCATAATGGTATTGCATTTGTGGCAGAACAGGGGTTGCCGTCTTTATGGCCCGTTCCAAAATAGGTTGGGCTTGTGTTATCTTGCCCTGACGAAAATAAACCCATCCCAACGTATCGAGAAAATAGGGATTGGTCGAATTGATAAAACGTTCAGCGGCAAGCTGTGCTTTTTCCATCGCGACGGAATCGTTGTTTTGATTATCGGCAATGGTTTGGGCCAGATTATTCGCCGCTATATCAAGCGCTGAATTGTGTGCCAGCAGCTTGTCGTAGATGGAAATGACTTCCGCGAATTTTCCCTGTGACGATAAGATATCGGCTGTCATCATTTCAGCACGAATGTCTGCCGGCGCAATAGCTTCTGCTTTTTTAAGTGTCTGCAAGGCCATATCCAGCTGCCTATCTTTCACAAAAATTGCGGCGCGATTCAAATAGGGGTCTTGGACGGTTACCTTTCTTTCTATGGCTTGATCAAACGCTTGTGCCGCCTCATCTATCTTCCCCATAGCAAGCAAAACCTCCCCATAGATGGAGGAGACAACACCGCTGTCGCTCTTAAGGCCAGCAATGTAGGTTGAAACTTCCGGTAACCGTTTTAGGCTCTTTGCCACATTGACAAGTTCTAAAAGCGCAGATCTAGATAAGGGCGCAGAGGGATCGGCATCGATAACCTGCTTATAAAGAGGGATAGCCCCTTCTTTTTTGTTGGTGTTGGTCAGAATTTGCGCCTTAAAATAGGTCGCTGCCATATGTTGGCCGTCCAATAAATCAAGCTTTTTGACAGACTCCTCGGCAAGCGGCCAGTTTTTAGCGTTGATGGCAACACGGGTTGTATTCTCCCATCCGGCAGGATAAGTGGGGGCGGATTTTGTGACAATGTCTAGTATCTCCAATGCTTGGCGCGTGTTGCCCTGCAATTCATGCATGTGAGCTAAAAGGATGCGTGCATTCCAGTCAGTCAAATCTATGGCTAATAATTGGTTGAGCATATCGATTGCAAGATTTATGTGGCCTTGGTTAAAAAAAGTTTCTGCCAAAAGTTGAAACGCTTTAGTTGTGC
This sequence comes from Micavibrio sp., assembly GCA_020718105.1. Classification (GTDB taxonomy): domain Bacteria; phylum Pseudomonadota; class Alphaproteobacteria; order UBA9219; family UBA9219; genus UBA8914. The sequence goes on from DYDA01000008.1 coordinate 59,009, forward strand.
GTGGTTTATCACGGATTATGGCGCGAAGATCAGAAACAGTGCGCTGATAATCTCCTTGTTCAGAAGATAGCTGCGCGTGAACGAAAAGGGCTTCAGTATTGCTGGCATCCTTTAAGAGCACCTCATCTACTAGCTTTTCTGCCATAGATTTATCGTCCTGCAGAAAATATATATTCGCTAGAAATAAGCGAGCATTTAAGCTTGTTCGCTCATCCATGTTCTTTCTCAACACCTCTTCCAACAGCGCGATGGCCTTATCATTGTTGCCATTATTTACGTACAGACTGGCAAGAAGAAAATATAGTTCTTTATGCTCTGGTGAGCCTTCAAGCTCTTTGCGGATTTCTGCTTCTGTTGTCGTTATATCGCGATGATTTCTTAAAAGCGTTATAAGCGCAAGCTTAGCCTCCCAGTTATTAGGAAAGGAGCTGTCGCTGCTGCTTCTCAAAGCCATGATTTATGATCAAAAGGGCGACCTGCCAAAAGTCGCGGAAACCTTTGAGGCTATATTCCGACTACACCAAGATGAGCCTAAATTTCGTTTAGAGCTTGCTAATATATATATCAAAGCCGGAAAAATTGATGAGGCTGAAACGACCTTACGCGCTGCTACGACAGCCTTTGCGCCATGATCTGACCCTTGGCATAGTTCAGGTTCATAACGTCCACTTGGGTATGGCCAACAAGACGTTTGGCTAGTGAATCCTCAACACCGGATTGCTGAAGGGCAGTAAGTACCCAGTGCCGGAAGCTGTGGAACGAGAGGACTTTCTTCTTGATGCCAAGTTCAGGCAGAAGTGTGTCGTTAAACCAGCGTCCGAGGTTGCGGCCATAGCCGTTGTTTCCAGCCTTAGAAAGACCGAACAAGATTCTTTCGTGCCCATCTTTCTTCGCACGGGTAACGTAATCCAAGAATCCAAGTTCGATTAGCTTGGAGTGAATGGGGACGGTTCGTTTGGATGACTTGTTCTTCAGCTTCTTCTCACCATCATCATTGATGTTGAAGAACCAGATATTGCCTTCGCGCTGGATATCAGAGACATAAAGCTGGGCAATCTCTTCAAGACGTGCGCCTGTGAAGCAGGCAATCAGCGCACCCCATTTGTAATGGTCTCGTTCTTCTTTCTGTACAGCCTTGTAGATGGCTGTCATTTGCTCTGACGTGAAAGCATCTCGTTTCTGTTCTTGTTTGTCGATACGGACATTGATGCCCTTGAAGTTATTCTCATCTGTGTCTTTCCGTTTTACAGCCCAATCGAAGAAACTACTATAGGCACTGATATATTTGTGAATGTTAGCTGGCTCCATCAGGTTGTCTGCTTTGATCGGGTGATTTTCTGGCAGGGCAAGGATATCTTGAAGCGACAGGTGCTTCAATGCTGGCTTTGTTCTCGCCTGCTTGGGGAGTTGCATGAGCATGGTCTTAACGTCATTGGCTACAGACGCAGAGATATGGACACTTGCATCCGAGCCAACGTACTCAAGCAACAAATCAAACTGCTTTCTGAACCCAGCTGCAGACTTGGTTGTCCACTGTTTAAGGCGTTTCTTTTCTGTAACGTAGTTGTTTATGATATCGGCAAGTTTGGTCTTTCTCGCCTTTTTCTCGGCCTTCCTAATATCTATGAACCTTGGATCGGTTGTGAATTCATATCCGTCATATTTTGAATTGAGCTTCAGTATGTCCCTAGATGAATCTCTTGCGGCTTTTAGGTATTCATTGCGAAGGACTGTATAATCTTTTGAGCCTGTCTTGATAGGGAGGGCTTGAAGTTCAATGATAGACTGAAGCTCTTGATCTGTGCCCAGAAGGGTATGATCGTTGTTAGCAAGGGCCGTGATGGCGTTGTTCTGTTTGTTGCTGTACGCCTGTTGCTCATGTGCCTGAAGGGGGCCAAACTTATTGATGCGCTCTTTAACTCGCTCGCGTTCAATTTTGAAGTGGTCGATAAGTACGTCCCGTATCTCCTGAAAATCCATAAGTGCCATCACTGGGTTGCTTGTTAGGTTGGCTCCAAGGTTAAGAAGGCTACGGGATATACGCAATGCCTCTTTTGGTTCGCGGGTACGCAATGATAGCCTAATCTCACGATCTAGGCCTTGTGGATGAAGAGCAGGAGGCAAGGGAAAACGAAGGTAGTAGATGTTGTGCCGTGACAGGGTCAAATAGTGCGGATTATACATGCGGATGCCCCACTTTGAGGGCACACCAGCAAAAGAGCATCTAACCTGTTGATTTAAAAGAGATGGCGTCCCCTACGGGATTCGAACCCGTGTTATTGCCGTGAGAGGGCAGTGTCCTAGGCCTCTAGACGAAGGGGACAATTGGTAGGGGCGTGTTTTAGCGCAATTTTTGCCTTGGCTGCAAGGATTATCTTGCCTGTGAGGTTTGTGCTTGTAGGGGGTGTTTTTTATACCCTTTTTCAAACATCTGTTTCCTTCACGCCTCTTTTTGTCGCGATTTTTTCTCTCGGCCTTATTTAACCCTCTTTTCCTGTCGCTTTGATTGGCGGAGCCATGCTCATATGGACAATACGATTTGCCATAACAGTTCTAAATCTCGTTCCCTTGACAGGCGGTGATCGCCATCCTTGATCAAGGTGATGCGCACGTCGGTCTGATCGATATGCTCGGCCAGCTTAAGAGCCGTCTGCCATGGCACATCGGTATCCCTTTGGCCTTGCAGCAGGCGAACGGGCGCATCGATCCTTAAATTATCACGTAAGACAAGCTGGCTAATCCCATCTTCCATAAGGTGTTTTGTGATGGGGAGGCGTTCATCGGTCTGGCCTTGAGGTGGCGCGGGTTGTTCATAAAAAAGGCCGCTTCGCTCCATTTCTGCTGTCTGTTCTGGAGTCATCGCTGGGCGGATGAGGTCTTCGGTAAAGTCGGGGGCTGCCGCCACGCCGACGAAGCCCGCCACGCGCTCTGGCCTTGCCTTGGCCAGCAAAAGACCGATCCAGCCCCCCATAGATGAACCGATAAGAACCTGTTTCCCGCTTGTCAGGGCGTCGAAAACTTTTAGCGTGTCGTCCAGCCAGTCGCCTATGCAGCCATCAACAAAACGCCCTGATGAGGCTCCGTGGCCACGATAGTCAAAGCGGGTGTAGGCAAGGCCTTCCTTGGCGCAGCGCTCGTCCAAAAAGGCAGCCTTTGTGCCAGTCATATCCGAGCCGAAGCCGCCCATAAAGAAAAGCCCAGCCCTGTGGCTGTTTCCAGGGGATGCAATGCGCTGTTGATAGGCAAGCTGCCGATCCGGTAAGGTGAGCTTTAGGGGAGTTTGATTCATGTGATTCCCTTATCGTCCTTCTTTGACCTGTTGAAGTCTGTTATCACTATAGCCATGTATAAACAACGCCTCAAGCCTACCGCGATCCAGCGCACGTCCGTTCTTCACCTGACTCGTGATTTAGAAGTTGGGGCGCAGGCGCGTGAGGTTGTCGATTTGGCCATTCAAACCCATCGCGCAGGATGGCGGCCCTTGGTGGTATCGGCGGGGGGGGCTTTGGTGCTAGAGGCTGAGCGCGCCGCTGTGCGCCATACCGCGTTGCCTCTTGAAACATGTAGCCTGTGTCGTGGGTGGCTGAACCGCACGCGGATTGAAAAGCTGATTGATCGTGAGCATCCTGTCTTGATCCATGCGCATGGTTTTGAAGTTGCCGCGTTGGCCAGCAAGGTGGCCGTGAAAAAGCATTTGCCCTTTTTGATTGATCTGACAGAAACCGCGCCCGTCACGAAAAGCCTTAAAAAGGCGCTTCAACTGGCCGCCAACAGGGGCGCTCGTTTTCGCGTGCCTTCCGCTTATATGGCGCAGCATTTACGCGAGGATTTTAAGTTGGATACGGCCTTTTTGTATCATATTGCTTCTGGCGTTGATCTTCAGTGGTTTGATGCGGTGCGCGTGACGCCAGAGCGCATCAACAATCTCTATAAGTTGTGGCGTCTGCCCGAGCAAGCCACGGTCATCGTTATGGCTACGCCTTTTGCCGCAGGCTATGGGCACAAAACTCTTTTAGCGGCGCTGGCCGATCTTAAAGGAACGGATCTTTATGTTGTTCTGATCGGTGAGGACAAAACGGCGGGTATGCGCGTCGCGTTAGAAAAAGAAGTAATCGCCAGCGGCCTAGAAGGCAAAGTCATTATGCCAGAGGCCTGCACGGATTGGCCCGCCGCGTGTTGGCTGGCCAGTTTGATCGTTGCGCCCAACGCTACGGCGCGAGGGCAGGGGCCAGAGCTTTTAGCCGCGCAAGCCATTGGCCGTCCCGTTATTGTGACCGCTTGCGGTGCAAATACTGAATTTGTGAAAAAGGGGGAAACGGCTTGGGTTATTCCGCCCGATGATAAGGACGCTCTTGTCGCCGCCTTGCGTGAGGCGCTGGCGATGAGCGCGGCGCGGCGCATTGATCTGGCTTTGTGCACGCGTGATTTTGTAAGGACTTTCTTTCCGATGGAAACATGGCGTGATTCCATTTTTGAACTTTACGATGCCATGCTGGCGCAACCCATGATCGCGCCAGCCGCTCATCCGTCTCTTTCTCCTGAGGCCGCATGACGCGCCGCGCTTCGACCAATCCAGAAGCGACATGGTTCGGGTATCAACCCATCTTGCCAGAGGAAAAAACAACCAAAGTTGAAGCGGTATTTTCTTCGGTGGCTGACAACTATGACTTGATGAATGATCTGATGTCAGGCGGTCTCCATCGTTTGTGGAAGGATCATTTCGTGACCCTGATGCGGCCAATCGCAGGCGAAGTCATTGTGGATGTGGCGGGCGGTACGGGCGACATTGCTCTTCGGTGCGCTCAAAAAACAGATGGAAAGGGTAAGATAACCGTTTGCGATATCAACCCCGCCATGTTGCGTGTAGGTCAAAACAAAGCCATCGATCATGGGTGGCTCAACGACATCCAGTGGACCTTGGGCAATGCCGAGGCGCTGCCTTTTCAAACCAACAGCGTTGATCTTCTCAGCATCGCCTTTGGCCTTCGCAACGTCACGCGCATCGATGACGCTTTGGCCGAATTTTTCCGCATCTTAAAACCGGGCGGGCGCTTTTTTTGTATGGAGTTTTCGCCCACGCCGATCAAACCCCTGAAGAAAATTTATGAGCTTTACAGCTTTACTGTTTTGCCGTGGCTGGGGGAAAAGGTCGCGCATGACCGTGAGTCTTATCAGTATTTGGCGGAAAGCATTCGCCAGTTTCCTGTGCCCGATGCGCTTGCTGCGCGGATGAAGAAGGCTGGTTTTGAATGCGTGCGCTGGCACGCTCTTCTGGGCGGCATTGCCGTGATTCATTCAGGCTGGAAGCTTTAGCGCTTTTGTCGATAGGCCACGATTTTTAATTTTAAAAGGCCAGCGCTTTGCGTTTCGATAGGCTCCCAGTTAGGTAAATGCGTTTCGTTCGAGAGAATAAGCGCGCCAGAGGGAAGCTCTTTCTTCAACTTTTCGGCCATACGGTCACGAATCGCGCCATTGATATAAAGGACGACGACATCAACACCCGATAAGTCATAGAGCCAGAAATCTTCGCGCTTATAGTCAACATTGGTGACGCGCCAAAACCAACGCCTGATCTTAGAGATAAAAAAAGGCGTTATAGAGATTTCCAAACCAGTCACGCGGGCGGCAGGCAGGGCGCGGCCAATTTCTAAAGTCAACTTACCTGTGCCAGAGCCAAGATCAAGAATGGTGAGGGGGCTTTGTGCGCCGCGCCCCGCCTCTTCTTTTTTAAGAATCTCGATCATCTTCTGCCGGATGGAAGGAAACGAGGTCACAGTGGGGACGCCCGTTTTTAGCGTGTAAAGCTCACACGTTGCGATAAGAAACAAGACAACGCCGATGACGACCCAAAGAAGCAAAAGAACCCCCTTAATGGATAATGTCTTAGGTATCCAAGAAGCTGCGAAGCTTGCGCGAGCGGGAAGGGTGCTTCAGCTTGCGTAAAGCCTTGGCTTCAATCTGGCGGATACGTTCACGCGTCACGCTAAACTGTTGCCCGACTTCTTCCAATGTGTGATCGGTGTTCATGCCGATGCCAAAGCGCATGCGAAGAACGCGTTCTTCGCGGGCGGTGAGCGTTGCCAGAACGCGCGTGGTCGTCTCGCGCAGGTTGCCAAGAATGGCGGCATCCAAAGGCTGAATCGCGTTTTTATCTTCGATAAAATCGCCCAGATGCGAATCTTCCTCATCCCCGATGGGGGTTTCAAGGCTGATCGGTTCTTTGGCAATCTTCAAAACCTTGCGCACTTTTTCAAGCGGCATGTGCAGTTTCTCGGCCAGCTCTTCGGGCGTTGGCTCGCGGCCAATTTCGTGAAGCATCTGACGGCTGGTGCGGACCAGCTTGTTGATCGTCTCGATCATATGCACAGGAATACGGATCGTGCGCGCTTGATCGGCGATGGAGCGCGTGATCGCCTGACGAATCCACCATGTCGCGTAGGTTGAAAATTTATACCCGCGCCGGTATTCAAACTTTTCGACGGCTTTCATGAGGCCGATGTTGCCCTCTTGGATAAGATCAAGGAATTGAAGGCCGCGGTTGGTGTATTTTTTGGCAATCGAAATCACGAGGCGAAGGTTGGCTTCGACCATTTCTTTTTTGGCGCGGTTGGACTCGCGCTCGCCTTTTTGCACCGTCATCACGATGCGCTTAAAGTCTTCTAAAGGCAGACCGGCTTCATCGCAGATTGAAGAGATTTCGGCGCGTAGGCGCTCAACTTCGTTTTCATGAAGCTCAACAAACTTTGTCCAAGCCTTGACGTTGGCGGGAACGGGTTTGGGGGCAGGTTCTGCCGGTTTGATTTCTTTGGCATCTTTATCTTTTTTGCCTTTGGTCGCCGTTTTGGCTTCGGCCTTTTTAGGCGCGGCCTTGATCGGGTTAAAAACAGCATCCAGCCAATGACGGTCTAGCTCGTGATGAGCGTAGCGCGCCAGAAAATCTTCACGCTTCACGCCGCTGTCTGAGGCAAGGCGCAAGATGCGGCCTTCAATACCCAGAAGGCGACGGTTGAGCGTATAGAGTTGTTGCACCAATTGCTCTAGGCGATGGTTGTTCAAGCGAACGGTGCGAACCAGATCAACAATTTCTTCCTTGGCGGCTTCCAGCTTTTTGGTTTGAGCAGGGGAAAGCGTCTCGCCTTTTTGAACGGCGGCATGGCGCTGCGTTTGCAGGCGGAAAAGTTTGCTGTAGGTGCTGGAAATCTTGTCAAAGGTTTCCATAACCTGCGGCTTCAGTTTTTCTTCAAGCATGGAAAGCGACAGGTTTTCCTCATCGCCTTCGTTTTCAAAATCGCCCTCGCCTTCGCCTTCTGGCTTTTCTTCACCGTCACTATCGGGTTCTGCTTCGGCGCTGGCGCCCTCTTCTAAAAGATCGGCTTCGTTATTGGGGCCGCCGCCATAGGTGGCTTCCAGATCGATGATGTCGCGCAGCAACATCTTGCTTTCGTTCAGCGCGTCCAGCCAGCCCAAGATAGCCTGAATGGTGAGCGGCGATTCACAAACGCCGCCGATCATCATTTCGCGGCCTGCTTCAATGCGTTTGGCTATCGCGATTTCGCCTTCGCGGCTGAGCAATTCAACCGTGCCCATTTCGCGCAAATACAAGCGAACGGGATCGTCGGTGCGACCCGCTTCCGAGGAAACATTGCCTTTGGTCTCGCCTTCGCCGTCTTCACTATCGCCGTCGCTTTTCGCAGCGGGTTCGTCATCTTCGTTTTCAACGACGTTGATGCCCATTTCGGAAAGCATGGCCATCGTGTCTTCGATAAAATCTGAATTGATTTTGTCTTGCGGCAACACGGCGTTGATTTCGTCCACGGTGACATAGCCGCGTTCTTTGCCGCGCTTGATCATCCGCTTGACGGCATCAGGCCCCGTTTCAATAAGGGGGGCTTCGCTGTGATCATCGTCGGGGGGGGAATCTTCCGTTGGAATGGAAAGCAAAGCGGCCTTGTTCGTGTTGGCTTTTGTGGGGGCCGCCGTATCAATGGAAGTCTTGGGCAGCGGGGCGGGCGCCGCAGCGACGTGAGGCGTTTTTTCTTTGGGTGCGGTGTTCTTGGTCGTTGCCTTGGGGGCGGGCTTGGTTTTTGCCGTTGCCTTAGGGGCGATTTTAGGAGCAGCCTTGGGCGGCGTTTTGGCGGCGCTTTTGCTTATCGTTTTTGGGGCAGCCTTTGTTTTGGCCACAGGCTTTGCCGCAGCTTTAGCGGCGGGTTTAGCCGCTTTGACGGGCGCAGCCGCTTTGCGCGGCGCAGCAGCGGTTTTCTTGGTCTGTTGAGGCGAGGCCGATTTTGTTGTCTTGGTTCTTGGGCTGGCTTTGCTAACGGGTTTCAAAGGTTTTTTGACGGCCATGTTTTCTCTCTCACTTACGCTTGTCTTGCGACTCTTTAATTATAGAAGGGAGTCTTGGTTGCTGTCATAGGACATTTGTTCATCTGATTCACGCGCCAAAGTTTCCATTTGTTCGCGTAGAGACATAAGGCGCGAAAGGTTCGCATCTGATGGGTCTTCGTGCCAAAGGCGACCTGCTGCTTGAAGATCGGTTTGAAGTTGTTCTTGCAAATACTTATTCCAGATAGATTTCCATCCTTGCCGCGCTTGTTCTATCGGGCGATCCGACCGCGCAAAACCAGCGTGCATAAAAGTAGCCTCTGACAAAACATCAGCCAAGCCTTTTTGCGCGCCGCTTGCGGCATCCCCCAAGGACAAATGGCGATAAAGTGCCGCCGCGTCAAGAGGTTCCTGCGAATCTTGTGAGAAAAGGGTAACGATTTGTTGCCGAAGAGCCTCCATCGGCGGGCTGGCAAAGCCAATATGAGCCAATTCGTCGCCAAATTCGTGAAAAAGGGCAGGGTGGTTAACCATGATGGCCAAAAGCACTTTTTCTCGTAGTTTGAGCGATCCTGTGGGCTGCATGCGGTGTGGCAGGGGCGCTGAGGGGGCAAAACGAGTCGGAAAGGCTCCTGTTTTGCGCGTTTTTTCGCCTCTTTTTGACGTGTTTTGGGCGCCTTTTGGCTCCCATTGGAACAATGTGGCCAGTCTTTTTTCAATATCGTCTTGATACAGTTTTTTGAGGTCTTCATCGCGAATCACCGCAATCTTTTGCCGCAGCGCTCTTGTGGCGGTTGAGCGATCTTCGGGTGTTTGCAAACGCCGCCCCGCCAGTGCCATGTCCCAAATCACATCGACCATCGGCTTGGCTTGATCCAACACGGCCTGCATCGCGCTACGTCCCGCGCTACGCAAAAGGCTGTCTGGATCCTCGCCAGCAGGGAGATAGGCGACGCGCGCGGTTTGCGCGGCAGTGAGAAGGGGCAGGGCGCGATCAGCGCCACGCGCAGCGGCGCGAAGTCCCGCGTTATCGCCGTCAAAGCAAAGGATGGGGCTGTAGTCGCGTGTTGGCTCTCGCGCTTCTAGGGAGGGCAACATCTTCCACAACAAAGCCAGTTGGTCTTCGGTGAGTGCTGTGCCAAGGGGCGCGACCGCGCCGATATAGCCCGCCTCCACCAACGCAATCACGTCCATATAGCCTTCGACGACGATCAGCGGTTGGCCTTGTGCGATGGCGGCGCGGGCGCGTGACAGACCGTAAAGCAACTGGCCTTTGTGAAAGAGAGCGTGATCGGGAGAGTTCAGGTATTTCGGCTCGCCTTCGCCCATAATGCGCGCGCCAAACGCGACCGTTTGTCCGCGCCTGTCGGACACGGGGAACATCACGCGATTTCGAAAAAAGCTGTAGTGATCGGGGCGATCCTCGGCTTTTTTGATAAGGCCAACGGCCAGCATGTCGGGCAGACCAAAGCCTTCGCCTTGAAGCTGCCGGATAAGCGCCTGCGCGTCCGAAGGCGCATAGCCAAGGCGAAAGCGGCGTTGCGCTTCGTCTTGCAGGCCGCGTCCCAAAAGATAGGCGCGGGCTTCCCGCCCAGTAGGTTGACGCAGTTGCTCTTCAAAGAAAACGGTGGCGCGTTCTAAAAGATGGTGAAGGCTTTTTTCCTTATCAAAGCGTTCGCGTTCCATGGGGGTGTCTTGGGGAACGGCAAGGCCTGCTTGCGCGGCCAGAGTCTCAACGGCTTCAGGAAAGCTTTGCCCGTCATGGCGCATGGTAAAGCCAATGACATCGCCATGCGCCCCGCAGCCAAAGCAGTGGAAAAACTTTTTGTCGTCGTTGACGTAAAAGCTGGGCGTCTTTTCTTTATGGAAAGGACAGCAGCCCTTGAACTCCCTCCCCGCGCGGATCAGGCGTATCCGCTTGCCGACGATGTCCGACAACGTCAGGCGCTCACGCAGCTCATCCAAAAAGGTGGGGAGAAAAGTCGCCATTGAGAGATAGGTCTTTCTTGTTTTAAATCAAAAAAGGGTTCTACTCTGTTTATGGCTCTGCGCCAATTGTTTCTTAGGGCTGCGATAAAGCTTTCATGACGAGGCGCTTGGCTTTATTCGATTTTAGTCCTAGACTGCCCCTGCGCTTAAGGGTCTTTTTAAAGACCTTGGGTTATCGCAAGAAAGGACGGCAGCTATGGGCACACGCGGACGCGAGATTGTTGGTCAAAACGTCGATCACATACTCACCCTTTTGAACAAGGCCTATGCCAGCGAGTGGCTTGCCTATTACCAGTATTGGTTGGGCGCGAAGCTTATCAAGGGCCCCATGAAGGGCGAGGTTGCGGCTGAGCTGACGCTTCATGCCACCGAAGAGCTTACCCATGCGACGCTTTTGGCGGGTCGCATCATTCAGCTTGGCGGCACGCCCGTATTGACCCCCGAAGGTTGGGCAAAGGAAAGCCCTTGCGCCTATGACGCGCCCGCCGATCCCTATGTCGCCGTGTTGTTGGATCAAAACATTGCGGGTGAGCAGTGCGCTATCTCAACCTATAAAGGGTTGATGGAGGCGACAAAAGACATCGATATGGTGACGTACAATCTGGCGCTGACTATTCTTGAGCAAGAGATTGAGCACGAGGAAGACTTGCAAAGCCTTCGCGAGGATCTGGATTTGATGGTTCAGCGCGGCGCGAAGTAAGCCTTAATAGCCTGCTGCATCTAAAAGAAACGGGATGCGATTAACGGGCTAACGATTGATTGCTCCCTATCGCACAATCAATTTGGTGAACTCTGAATCGGGATAGATGAACAGGTTGTTGAAATGACCACACAGGGCTTTTCTAGCACGATATCCATCCACACGGCGCAGCATACCAAGATAGCTGGTAACGGACTCCCCCAGCTTATTCAGACGTTGCGGCTCCAACGGGCAACCATCACGCTCCCAACCGCGTATCTTTTGCTTACAGCGTGAAATTGATATATTGCGCAGATAGGTTCGATTAGGTTGGATAATAAATCCAACAAAATCAATTCCCTGCGAAGCAGGATGCAGTTTCTTTTTGTTGGGATGAAGGCGCAGCCCCAACCGCTCAAGCAAAAAATATCCCATCTTTGCATAATGCTCGTTCAACAATTCTGCATTTTCATCGAACAGCACAATGTCATCAACATACCGGCCATAATATTTGGCATGAAGACCGTGTTTCGCGAATTGATCCAGTTCGTTCATATAGACGTTCGCAAAAAATTGGCTGGTGAGATTGCCAATCGGTAATCCCTTGTTCTGGGGGGCGTGGAGCAAGCTTTTGTGACGCGGTACCATGGCAAACAATTTGTCGGTCGAGCGATAAAATGCGCCCTCGCGTGAGTCGTGGTTCACAACCTGACAAATTAAATCCCACAGCCATTGTTCATGAACATGTTTGCGCACAATGTTCAAAAGGATTGGACGATTAATGCTTGTAAAAAAACTAGCCACATCGGCTTTCAATACAAAGGCTGGCCGTGTCCAGTTACGCGTCACAGACCGTGCAAAACTGGAAACACGGCGGCAACCGTCATGCGATCCTCGCGCGGAAAATCCTTGGTCGCCAGCATAATCCGCA
>DYDA01000029.1 GCA_020718105.1 Micavibrio sp.
TGAATTGACGTCATGGCACAGCCCGTTTCAAAAGAGAGAATCAATGGCATGTTAAGCCCATCTCCAAAACAGAGCAAGCGTTGGGTTCCGCTCCCTTCCTTCGCGAGGAGCAAAGGCGTTTTTTGAAGATGGTGTCTCCGACGTGATTTGAACACGTGGCCCCAAGTTTAGGAAACTTGTGCTCTATCCGGCTGAGCTACGGAGACTTATCCCCAGTTTAAGAATTGGGGGTTACCCCAACGCTTGAATTGTTTTGAGTCTATATTAGCAGCAAAGGTTTCTTTTTCAATTGCCAGACATGAGCCGATCAATTTCATCTTGATCAATAGCATTTTGGGGTAATTGGGGACCGTTCAGCAAAGACTTTTCAAGATCTTTTTCATCGGTGCTTTCGCTAAAGCTATCGCCCGTTTCTGTCCCTTCTCGATGGATTTCTTCACCAAGCGCTTTAAGGAGCGCCTCCACCTTATGATCGATATATTTCAGGGTTTGCACAACCTTTGTGATGCGCTGCCCCGTTATGTCCTGAAAATTACAGGCCTCAAAGATTCGAGTCGTACAGGTGATTAATTGCTCGCTCACCTCTGACGTACACGTCCCCGCGATGGCCCCAATCGTATCGCACACGTCCATGATCTTGTTCGTCGCCTCTTCCGTCGCACCGACAACGGCGTCCAGCTCATCCGTCGCATGAGGAATATGGCTAGCGCTAATCTCCTTGGGCTTGATCTCGGCAATCTCTTCTTTGGCATGGCGAATATAGGTCGCCAGCTCTTCAAGCTCAGCATAAAACTTTAAATCGGAAACAGTCACATCGCCCGTCAAGCTTGCGACGACTTCACGGACAATGCCCGTAATGTCTTCCGCTGAAAGGGGGCTGTGCGCCGCTTGATGCGCCGCGACAATCTTGCTGTGAAGGTTCGTCTCCAGATTTGATAAACGATCGCTATCCGTCATGGTTGGTCTCCACCTCAATAACTCTATTATTAAAAAGCGCCCAAGACAGCAGAGATTTTCTGCTTCAGCGTTTCTGCGTTAAACGGCTTCACAATATAATTGTTGACCCCCGCTTCCTTGGCAGCGGCCACATTTTCAACCTTGCTTTCCGCCGTCACCATAATAAACGGCGTGCTGAGCAATTTGGCATCGGCGCGTACTTCCTTTAAAAATTGCAGCCCCGTCATGGGCTCCATATTCCAATCGGAAATGACCAAGCCAAAGGATCCTTCACGCAAAATCTTCAGCGCCATAGAACCATCGGTCGCCTGCGTGACGTTTTTAAACCCAAGTTGCTTAAGCAAATTCTCGATAATCCTGAGCATCGTCTTATAATCATCAACGATCAGAACATTCATATTCATATCAACGGCCATAGGTCGGCTCCTTCTTTTAACGTCAATCCCCTTGGGCTAAGATAAAAATGCAGCAAGAACATAAAAAAATGGTTACCAACACAAAAACCTTTTCTTTTGCCCCTTACAAAAAGAGGGACAATGAAAGGAAGGATTGATAATAAAGCGCAATTGTTGGTGCTTGTCGCAAAAGGACGCTTTAGGCGTGCGGCCTGACTTTAAAAGAAAGAGAAGCCCCCGCCATCCGACCTGAGGTACTATTGTCCTGCTCTTCTGTGCGTTTTTGAGTTAGCGAACGCATGTAGGATCCGCCAGGGCCATGACCTGCGCTGTTATGCCCATCTTCGGTCGCCGCCATGCGAAAATACGCCATGACAAAAACGCGAATGGCCGCCGTCAAAGACGAATCTGACGCCTTCCTCACGGCAACAACCGTAGCAACATCATGAATAGAAACATGCTCACGACGGCAAATCTCTCGCAGTCCCGTCCACATCTCAGGCTCCAACCGCACACTTGTGCGATGCGTGCCGATTGTGACGTTACGACTCACCAATCCGCTTTTTTCTTTTGGATCAGGAAGGTTATCAGAAGCGTTTCTTTGGCTTGATTTCTCCGAAATGACGTTCATATCAAACATTGATGACATCACGTTCTCCTTCATTAAGGTTCGTCGAGAAACATCAACATACACACTTCCTGTATGTGAATACGTGTATATATACACGTAATTGTATACATAATCAAGGGCTATTAACCATTGTCGGCCTGTTTGATATCAATGCGTTATCTCATTTACCTTTATTGTGTTCGCGTTATTATATTTCAACGCAAGCAACCTTGGGTTGTTTTTATCTTCTTTTTGTTCCAGCATCCTGCCATCCGCTTGAGCCTTCGCGACAAGGCCACACAAGTATGCTAAGGAAAAATATCCTTATAGAAAATGAAATTGATCACATCATGGCAACACTCGAAAAAAATCTTCCCGATAGAACTGTTTCCGCCCAAAAAACCTTTGGCCTTGAGACGGATTGGCAGATTCCTGCTTTTTCAAAAACCGATGAGCATGTCCCCGCCATCGACCCCGCCTATCGCTTTGACCATGACACAACCATGGCGATTCTGGCAGGCTTTGCCTTCAACCGCCGCGTGATGATTCAAGGCTATCACGGCACGGGCAAGTCAACACACATAGAACAGGTCGCGGCTAGGCTCAACTGGCCATGCATTCGTATCAATTTGGACAGCCACGTCAGCCGCATCGATTTGATCGGCAAGGATGCCATCGCGCTGCGCGAAGGCAAGCAAGTCACCGAGTTTCGCGAAGGCCTTTTGCCGTGGGCGTTGCAAAATCCTGCGGCTCTGGTGTTTGACGAATACGACGCGGGGCGACCCGACGTGATGTTCGTGATCCAGCGCGTGTTGGAAGCGGACGGCAAGCTCACGCTCCTTGATCAAAATCGTGTTCTCCATCCTCATCCCGCGTTTCGCTTGTTCGCGACGGCTAATACGGTCGGCCTTGGCGACACGACAGGTCTGTACCACGGCACGCAACAAATCAACCAAGGGCAGATGGATCGTTGGAACATCGTGGCGACGCTCAACTATTTGCCCGAAGAGGAAGAGATCGCGATTGTGCAAGCCAAGGTGCCCGCCTTTGCAGGCGAGACCAAGAAAAAGGAAGTCGCGGCGATGGTGGCGCTGGCCAACCTGACGCGCCAAAGTTTTATGAACGGCGATATCGCCACGGTCATGTCGCCGCGCACCGTCATCACATGGGCTGAGAATTGCGTGATTTTCAAAGACAGCGCCACGGCCTTTCGCCTTAGCTTTTTGAACAAATGCGACGAGGCCGAACGCGCCGCGATCGCCGAGTTCTATCAACGCTGCATGGGGGAAGAGCTGATGTTTTCCACCTGCCATGAGGTTCGGGATTAGATTTCTTCTAAAAACGGTTTAAGCATGGGTTTTTAAATCACCCTCCCCTTGCGGGAGGGTGATTTTTATTTGTTGCCTGCACCAACACTTCTTTCACGAGAAGCCATGACGTATAAAAAAGAGAAAAAGAACAAAACGAATGAAAGTAACGATGCCTTGACAACGTCCGACCCTCAAACAGCCCTTCACTTTAAACGCGCCACGGCGGCGGCGCTTAAAGCCATCGGCCATTGCGCGGCAATCGAGGTCGCCTTTGTGCAAAACGGAAACGGTCTTGAGGGCGAGCGCGTCAAAATCCAAGAACCTCCCGCCGCCTTAAACAAAGCCGACCGGACGTTGGTGCGCGGCGTGGCCGATGCTACTGCCGTTCGGCTGCGTTACCACGATCCCGCTTTGACAGGAAGCGCCCGTCTTTCCGCGCAAGCCGCCAGCGCGGCCGCCGCGCTAGAGCAAGCGCGTTGCGAGGCTTTGGGCGCGCGCCATATGGCAGGGATTGGCGGCAATATCGGCGCGTATCTGGCTTCACAATGCCAACAGAAAGGGTTGCTCGCCGCCAAGTCAACAGCCGATGCACCGTTGCCAGAGGTCTTGCATTTATTGGCGCATGAGGCTCTTTCCGGCCAGCCCATACCGCCCATCGCACAAAAAGCCGTCGCGGTATGGAAGCCCCTGTTGGAAACGCGCCTTGCGCCACACTGGCCCAAGCTTCGCGCCGCTCTGCATGATCAAAAAGCATTTGCAAGCGAAGTGGGCGCGTTGTTGCTCTCGATAGATTTAATTGAAAAGGAGCCCGCCAAGGCCGCACCGGATAATCCCACAGAAAACCCCGCGCCGCCACAGGACGAGCCGCCGCCGCAAAAGGAAGAAGCGCCGGAAGAAAAACAAGCCCCCGCCGCGCAAGGCGACGAGCAAAACGACACGCAAGATCACGCGCAGCAAGAAGCCTTTGCGGCAGGTGAAGCGGCAAGTGATGACGAGGAAGAAGGCAGCGCCCCATCCTCTGCGTCCGACGATCCAACCCAAGGCCCCGTCACGACCTATCGCGTTTTCACAACATCGTTTGATGAAACGGTGGAGGCACAGGATTTGTGCCCGCCCGCCGAATTGCAGCGTCTTCGCCGCCTGTTGGATTATCAGGTGCGCCACGCGCAAAACATGATCATCCGCCTTGCCCACAAGTTGCAACGCCGCTTGATGGCGCAGCAGGTTCGCGCATGGGATTTCGATCTTGAGGAAGGCGTTTTGGATGCGGGGCGTCTTGCGCGGGTCGTGGCGAACCCGACGTTGCCGCTGTCTTTTAAAATGGAAAAGGAAACCCCCTTTCGCGACACCATCGTCACGATTTTGATCGATAACTCCGGCTCCATGCGCGGAAGGCCCATCACGCTGGCCGCCACCAGCGCCGATATTCTGGCAAGAACCTTAGAGCGCTGCGGCGTCAAGACCGAGATTCTGGGCTTCACCACACGCAGTTGGAAAGGCGGGCGAGCGCGTGAGGCTTGGCTGGAGGCGGGCAAGCCGCCCCAGCCGGGACGCTTGAACGAGGTACGTCATATCATCTATAAAAAAGCGGATGCGCCGTGGCGGCGGGCGCGGGTCAACCTTGGCCTCATGTTGCGTGAAGGGCTTTTGAAAGAAAACATCGATGGCGAGGCGTTGCTGTGGGCTCATAATCGCCTTCGCGCAAGACCTGAAAACCGCCGCATTCTGATGGTGATTTCAGACGGTGCGCCCGTGGATGATTCCACGCTGGCCGTCAATCCCAACAATTATCTTGATTTGCACTTAAAAGCCGCGATTGACTGGATCGAAACGCGCTCCCCCATTCAACTGGCCGCGATTGGAATCGGCCACGACGTGACGCGCTATTATCGCCGCGCCGTCACGATTTCAAACGTCGAAGAGCTTGGCGGCACAATGACCGAGCAACTCGCCGCGTTGTTTGATTAGGCCATCCCGCCCTTTCACGCCCTTATACTAACGATCCCATGAACTGACTCATACAAAAATAAACCGTCATCGCGAGGAGGAGCGCAGCGACGACGTGGCGATCCATCTCCTGAAATGGCGAAGGGAAATTCTGGTTGAAAGTTCAGGTGATGGATTGCCGCGCTCCCTGCGGTCGCTCGCAATGACGGATGAAAAGGGGACATAATGAAAAGGCGCCTCGCTCCCTGCACCACATAGAAGGAATATGGGATGCCAGCCTACGCGGGCATGACACTTTTTTTTGTAGCATCACGTGCCTTTAGTGTCAGCCCCACACCCTCACCCCGCCGCGCCGTGGCAATGCTTATACTTTTTTCCGCTGCCGCAAGGGCACAGCGCATTGCGCGGCGTGTTGTGCCATGTGTCCGGATTCTGCGAATCAAACGAATGATGCATGGGAAGGGTCGCCAAGCGATGTCCCGCCGCCTGTGCGTGCGCGGCCTGCAACTGCTCTAACGTCATTTCCTCTGGCGCTAGGCCGTGCAATTCGCGCAGCTCTTGTGCTTGACGCGCCGCCGCATATTCCTCTAGCGATGGCATGCGTACCTTGGCATGCATCAGCGATTTGGTCACCGTTTCGCGAACGCTGTCCAACATCATCTGGAACAAGCCAAACGCCTCGCGGCTGTATTCGTTAAACGGGTCGCGCTGGCCATAGCCACGCAAATGGATGCCCTGCCGCAATTGATCGAGCGCCAGCAAATGATCCTTCCACGCGACATCCAAAAGGCCAAGGAGCGCGGCCTTTTCCGCCTGCGCCATACGTTCTGCGCCAACAACTTTAATTTTGTCCGCCATGGCTTCATCGGCGGCCTTGCGGATGCGCTCTTCCATTTCCTCTTCCGCAATGCCTTCTTCCTTGCCCCACTCCATAATGGGCAAGTCCATCGCCAACAAATCGGATGCGCGCTCATTCAGTCCCGATAAATCCCATTGTTCAGGGTAAGAATGGGGCGGAATGGCATGCACCACCATCGCGTGAATGATGTCATGGCGCAAATCCACAATCGTCTCGCTGACCGACTCCGCGTGCATGATATCTTTGCGCTGTTCGTAAATAACTTTGCGCTGATCGTTCATGACATTGTCAAACTTAAGCAGGTTTTTACGAACGTCAAAGTTGCGCGCTTCCACCTTTTGTTGCGCCTTTTCCAGCGCCGTACTGATCCACGGGTGCGCGATTTTCTCGCCGCCGCGCAAGCCCAGCTTGGCCAAAACGGCTTCCATCCTGTCCGAGCCAAAAATGCGCATCAGATCATCTTCAAGCGACAGATAGAACATCGATGAGCCGGGATCGCCCTGACGACCCGCGCGGCCACGCAACTGATTATCAATGCGGCGCGATTCATGCCGCTCTGTACCGATCACGAACAGGCCGCCCGCGCCTCGCGCCTTCAACGCATCCGTAGCAATATCGTCGCGAATAGCCTGCGCACGGCGATCATATTCCGCTTTATCTGTGATGCCGCCCAGTTCTTGTTCAAGGCGCATATCCAGATTGCCGCCCATTTGGATGTCCGTGCCGCGACCCGCCATGTTGGTGGCAATCGTGACCGTGCCACTGCGTCCCGCCTGCGCGATAATGGTCGCTTCTTGCTCATGGTAACGGGCGTTCAAAACGCTGTGCTTGATGCCGTTTTTCTTCAAAAGATCGGACAAGACTTCCGACTTTTCAATCGACACCGTGCCGACCAAAACGGGTTGGCCATGGTCTTGGCATTCTTTGATCTTAAGAGCGATGGCCTGATATTTCTCGGCCATCGTACCATAGACTTCGTCTTCGCTATCGATGCGGGCGGCGGGGACGTTTGTGGGAATCTCCACCGTCTCCAAATTGTAAATCTCGGCAAACTCCGCCGCTTCCGTCATCGCCGTACCCGTCATACCCGCCAATTTGGGATAAAGACGGAAATAGTTTTGGAACGTGATAGAGGCGAGCGTCTGGTTTTCGCGCTGAATGGCCACATGCTCCTTAGCCTCAAGCGCTTGATGCAGCCCGTCCGAGTAACGACGACCGTCCATCATGCGCCCCGTAAACTCATCGATGATGATGACCTTGCCACCCTTGACGATATAGTCCACGTCGCGCGCAAACATTTTGTGCGCCCGCAAAGCTTGGTTGACGTGATGCACAACCGTGATGTTCTGCGCGTCATAAAGCCCGCCACCTGGCGTCAAAAGGCCGCTTTCGCCCAGCAATTCTTCGATATGCACGTTGCCTTCTTCGGTCAGCGTGGCCGTCTTGGCCTTTTCGTCCAGCTCATAGTCAACTTCGACAAGCTGCGGAATCAACGCATCAACCTTTAAATAAAGATCCGACGAATCCTCGGCAGGGCCAGAGATAATGAGCGGCGTGCGCGCCTCATCGATCAAGATGCTGTCCACCTCATCCACGATGGCGTAGTTAAAGGGGCGCTGGCAAAGCTCCTTGGCCTCAAATTTCATGTTATCGCGCAAATAGTCAAAGCCGAACTCGTTGTTCGTGCCATAAGTAATATCGGCGTTATAGGCGACCTGACGCTCTTCGTCCGTCAAGCCATGCACGATGCACCCCGTCGTCAGACCCAAAAAGCCATAGACGCGCCCCATCCACGCGCTGTCGCGCTTGGCCAGATAGTCGTTGACCGTCACGACATGCACGCCCTTGCCTTCGATGGCGTTCAAATAAACGGCGAGCGTCGCGACCAGCGTTTTGCCTTCACCCGTCTTCATCTCGGCAATTTTGCCCGTGTGAAGAACCATGCCGCCACGCAGCTGAACATCAAAATGGCGCTGGCCCAAAACACGCCGTGCCGCCTCACGAACCGTCGCAAAAGCTTCGGGCAAAATGTCATCCAGCGTTTCGCCTTTTTCCAGACGGCTCTTAAACTCAAGCGTCTTGGCGCGAAGCTGAGCATCGTCTAGCTTAAGAAAATCAGGCTCCAGCGCATTAATCGCCGCAACAAGAGAATCTTGCGTCCTTAAAATCCTGTCATTATGGGAGCCAAAAAGCTTACGCGCCAACGCTGTAATCATCAAAAAACCTCAACGGAAGTGTCCTATAATGAGCGCCCGCCCATTACGAATCAGGCCTCTTGCTGAACAAGACGCCCATGACGTTTTATATGGGGACGAAGTCTTTGAAAAGCAAGATATCACTGCCTTTTTTTTCCACTCAATAACAAGGGTCTAGCTGCAAAAAAAAACGACATCGCACTGTTTCTCCGCCATGGCAAGGCTGTTTTTAAGAAAAAGGCTTGCTTTGTGTGTTGTGGTGTAATAGCATGCTATTACAGCCCCTCTTCTAAAAAAGAGGCTCAAAAGGTGAAAGACTTTTCTGCTAACAACAAAACGGATTATAAAACAAGTTCTCTTCCCCTTCTTTACGGAAACTCTCCTATGAAAAACCTGATGCGCCCCGAACTGTTTTCCTTAAAACCCTATGTTTCCGCAAGGACTCTCTCAGGCAACACGACCGCCGCCATTGGGCTGGACGCCAACGAAAATCCGTGGCCGCCTGCGGGGCCGCTCGCCGCGCTGTGCCCCGTCAACCGCTATATCGGTGAGGCGATGGACGCGCTGCAAGAGAGAATCGCGCAAATCAACGATATGCCAGCCCAAAAAATGGCCATGGGGCGCGGCAGCAGCGAGTGCATTGATCTTTTGATTCGCCTTTTTTGCCGCGCAGGGCAGGATGAAATCCTGATCTGCCCGCCGACGTTCGCGATGTATCAGGTCTTTGCCGCCACGCAAGGCGCGGCCACGCTGTCTGTGCCTTTGCTGGACAATGGCCAGCTGGACGTTCCCGCGATTTTGGCCGCCTGCACGCCTAACACCAAGCTTATTTTCATTCCCACGCCCAACGCGCCGATGGGTCACGCTGTGAATAAGGCCGATATTCTGGCGCTGTGCAAGGCGCGAGCGGAAAGCTCGGTCATCGTCGCAGATGAAGCCTATGTTGCCTTTACGGATGAGCCACGGGGCTTACAAGATGAGCTTCAAAACACCCCAAATCTTGTCCTTTTGCGCACGCTTTCGAAGGCTTATGCGCTGGCGGGCGAGCGCATCGGCTTTATGATCGCGAGCGATGAGACTATCGAGATGATCCAGCGGATCACCGCGCCCTACCCCATCGCGCACAGCGCGGCGCAAGCGGGACTAGAGGCTCTATCCCCCAGCGGGCTTTTGCTGGCGCAAGAGCGCCTTGTCCTTTTGAAAAGAGAGCGCGCCCGCGTTGCAGCACTTTTGCCTCAATCGCCATTTGTCACGCGTGTTTTTGACAGTGTGACGAACTTCTTTTTGATTCAGGTCACCTCGGCAAGCGACGTAACAACGATGCTGGCGCGTTATGGCATTCGCGTGCGTCCCAACGTCTGCGCCATTCCCAACACCTTGCGCTTTTCACTGGGCACGCCAGAGGAAAATGATATTCTTCTTAGAGCGCTGGGCATCACCTTGACCGCCAGCAAAAAACCGCTGCGCCTTACCAATGTTTCGCGCAAGACCAAGGAAACGCAGGTTGACGTGACCGTTAATCTGGATGCGCCGTCTTTCTCGCACATTGACACGGGCATCGGCTTTTTCGATCATATGCTGGAGCAAGTCGCGCAGCATGGCGGCTTTGGCCTTGCCCTTACCTGCAAGGGCGATCTACGCATTGACGCCCACCACACGATTGAGGATTGCGCCCTAACCCTTGGCGAGGCGATTAAGAAAGCCTTGGGTGATAAGCGCGGCATCGAGCGTTATGGCTTTTCCACGCCGCTGGACGAAGCGCTGGCCAGCGTGACGCTTGACCTATCGGGACGCGGCGCCTGCGTGTTTATGGGCACGTTTAAAAACCCAAGCGCAGGTGAAATGCCCACCGAAATGGTGCAGCATTTCTTCCACTCCTTTGCCGAGGCGCTTGGCGCAGCGATCCATATCACACTCAACGGCGAGAACGATCATCACAAGATTGAAGCAGGCTTTAAAGCGATGGGCCGCGCCTTGCGTCAAGCTTTAGCACAAGAAGGTGACCAGATTCCCTCTACCAAAGGCAGCCTATGATCGCCATTCTTGACAGCGGTGTGGCCAACTTAACATCGGTGCAAGCGGCGCTGAATCGTTTGGGCGCAGATAATGTTATCACGGATGATCCCAAGGTTTTACGGGCAGCTGAACGCGTGATTTTACCCGGTGTTGGCACAGCGGGCGCGGCCATGAAAGCCCTTCGCGCCAAGAGGCTGGACGACGTGATCCGCTCGCTCACACAGCCTGTTTTAGGTATCTGTCTGGGTATGCAGTTGTTATTCACGCGTTCCGAAGAAGGCGCAGACTGCCTTGGCATCATTGATGGCGATGTTAAGCAGCTCTCCGCCGCACAAGACTTACCCTTCCCGCACATGGGGTGGAACCAGCTGGAGCTTTCTAAAAGCAAGCATCCTCTTTTGCTTAATATTCAAGAGGGCGCGTTTGTTTATTTTGTGCATAGTTTCGCCGCGCCCGTCGGTGTCTATACGCTGGCACAAACGACCTATGGCCAACCGTTCACGGCCATCGCGGCGCAAGGCAACTTTATGGGCTGCCAGTTTCATCCAGAGCGCTCTGGCGCGGTGGGGAGCCAAATCCTTCGCAATTTTATCGATCTGGAGACCGCATGATCCTTTTTCCCGCCATTGATTTGAAAGACGGCGCGTGCGTTCGTCTGACACAAGGCGATTTTAATGCCGCAACGCGCTATGCTTCTGATCCTGTGGCTCAAGCCAAGATTTTTGAGGACGCGGGCGCGGCGTGGCTTCATGTTGTCGATTTGGATGGCGCGAAGGCAGGCAGCGTGCAGCAGCTTGCCCTGATTGCCGCCATAGCCCAAAAAACAACGCTGAAGGTTCAAGCAGGTGGCGGCGTTCGCCACGAAACGGACATCACCGCGCTTCTTGGGGCGGGCGCTGCGCGTGTCATCATCGGGAGCTTGGCCATCAAAAACCCCGACCTTGTTCGCACGTGGCTAAGACATTTTGGCGGCGATAAAATTGTGTTGGCCTTTGATGTGCGCCTGAGCGCAACAGGCCTTCCCGAAGTCCTCACGGAAGGGTGGCAAGAAGGCTCGGCGCACTCGCTTTGGAACGCCCTTGACGCTTATCGCGGCAGCGGCCTTCAAACTATTTTATGCACCGATGTCTCGCGGGACGGCATGATGACGGGCAGCAATCGTTCTCTTTATGCTAAAATCCAGCAAAAACACGCAGGGCTTTCTCTTCTGGCCTCTGGCGGCGCTTGCTCGCTGGATGATGTTCTGGCGCTGGAGGCTCAAGGCCTTGGCGGCGTGATTATCGGCAAGGCTCTTTATGAAGGCGCGATTGATCTCAAGGCTGCACTTGCCGCCACGCGGGGGGCTTAAGGCATGCTGGCCAAACGGATTATCCCTT
Organism: Micavibrio sp.; assembly: GCA_020718105.1. Lineage (GTDB taxonomy): Bacteria > Pseudomonadota > Alphaproteobacteria > UBA9219 > UBA9219 > UBA8914. The sequence goes on from DYDA01000029.1 coordinate 11,666, forward strand.
GCCTTGATGTTAAAGACGGCCAAGTCGTCAAAGGCGTGCAATTTAAGAATCACGAAGTCGTCGGGGACATTTTGGATTTGGCAGCGCGTTACCGCGACGAAGGGGCGGATGAGCTGGTGTTTTATGATATTTCGGCCAGTCCCATGGGGCGCAGCGTGGATCGCAGCTGGGTCAAACGCATCGCCACCCTGCTTGATATTCCCTTTTGCGTCGCAGGTGGCCTTCGCACCGAAGATGATGTGCGCGAGACTCTGGCGCAAGGCGCGGATAAAATATCGATCAACTCGCCCGCTTTGGAAAACCCCGCGCTGATTGATACGCTGGCGCGTGAGTTCGGCAAGCAATGCGTGGTGGTCGGTATCGATAGCCGCGCAGAGGATGGTGATTATTTTGTGCATCAATACACAGGCGACGATAAACGCACGATCAAAACGCGCCGCCACACACTGGATTGGGCGCAAGAAGTGGCAGAGCGTGGCGCTGGTGAAATCGTCTTGAATTGCATGAGCCAAGACGGCATGCGCGAAGGCTATGACATCGCGCAGCTCAAGGCCGTGCGCGACGTTGTCTCTGTCCCCCTGATCGCATCGGGCGGGGCGGGCGCTATCAGTCATTTCACGGACGTGTTTGAGCAAGCGAATGTCGATGGCGCCTTGGCGGCTTCGATCTTCCACAAGAAAATCGTCGCGATCCAAAACATCAAACAAGCGCTGCGCGAGTGCCATATTCCCGTGAGGTTATAAAACATGAGCAACACCTCTCTTGATTTTGCAAAAGGCGATGGGCTTATCCCCGTGATCGTGCAAGACGCCGCGAATTGGCGCGTGTTGATGCTGGGCTACATGAACGAAGAGGCTCTTGCCGCGACAAAAGCCAGCGGCCTTGTCACGTTTTACAGCCGCAGCAAAAAACGCCTGTGGCAAAAGGGCGAAACGTCCGGCCATTCTTTGCGCGTGAAGGCCATCAAAACCGATTGCGACAGCGATGCGCTTCTTATTCTGGCCGATCCGCAAGGCCCCACCTGCCACACGGGCTGTGTGAGTTGTTTTGGCGAAGAAGCACTGCCGCCGTTTTCCATTTTGGCCGATTTGGAAAACACCATCAAGCAACGACAACAAAACGGCAGCGAAGAGCAAAGCTATACCGCCTCGCTCTTCGCCGCAGGCCTTCCCCGCATGGCGCAAAAGGTGGGGGAAGAAGGGGTCGAGGTAGCCTTGGCCGCTACAACCGCGCCCGATAAGTTGCCGGAGGAAGCCGCCGATTTAATCTTTCACCTGCTGGTTTTATTGCGCGCCTGTTCCTTTTCGCTAAAGGATGTCATGGGGATTCTTTCCAAACGATCCCAAAAAACAGGGCTAAGGCCAACGCGCTCTGCTCAAACCAAATAAGAACCCATCAGCCGCATCATCGCGTCGCGGATGATCCTCACACCATTGGTTGTAAGAATGGATTCGGGATGGAACTGCAAGCCTATAAAGCCATCGCCGCGCAGCGCGTGAATCTCGCCCGTGGGTTCATCGAACGAATATTCTATATCTCCATTCCCGTCATTGCGAGCGACCGCAGGGAGCGTGGCAATCCATCTCCTAAATTTTCCACCCACATCCCTGCCCGCCACGTCAAGTGATGGATTGCCACGTTGCTCACTTACGTTCGCTCCTCGCAATGACGAAAGAGAACTTGCGTCCACCTTTCCCGCAAACGTGTTGTAAAACCCGACGCGCTCAGGCTCTCCCCACAAATCAATCAGCTCTTGCGCACCTTGAAACGGCCTTTGCTTTTTCACAAGCGGCAGGCCAAGGACGTTGCACAAAATCTGATGCCCAAGGCAAATGCACAAAAGCGGCTTTTTTTGCGCCACAAAAGCGCGGCACAGCGCGGTCGCTTTGGCCATACGGGCATCGGACATATCACGCGGATCACCAGGCCCCGGCCCCAGAACGATCAAATCGGCATCGTCGGTGGCCGCATCATAAGCCGCGTTCATCACGATTGTGGGGATCATACCAAGCGGTTGGATCATGTGCGCCAACATGCGGGTGAAGTGATCCTCGTTATCGATGATCGTCACCTTCTTACCAATCAGGCGCGGATCGGGATGACGCGCATCGCTTTGATCCTCGATCCAAAAGCGAGAGAGCTTGGCATTGCGCGAGGACAGCTTGATCATCATGTCCTCGCCGTATACGTTCTCACCCAAACGATAGGACGGTTCATTCGATCCTGCGCGAAAGCCCAACGCCGCCAACATCCCACGCGCCTTCGCCGTCGTTTCGGCGGTTTCGCTTTCGGGGTTGCTGTCCTTGACAATCGTCGCGCCCGCGCTGATGGAAAATCTGCCATCCAGCGCGATTTCTGCCATGCGAATCGTGATGGGAGAATCCAACGTGTCGCCGCTCGCATCACGCCCCAAAAGCGCAAGAGCGCTGCCGTAATAACCTCGCGATTGTTCGTTATAGCGATAGTTGATGCGGCAAGCGTTCTCAATGGGGCTGCCCACCACGGTGGCCGCGAACATGCTGCTTCGCAGCATATCGACCACGTCCCGATCCGATTGCCCCACCAGCACATATTCCGTGTGGATAAGCTTGGACATTTCTTTAATCATTGGACCGACGACTTGGCCACCTGCGGTGCAAACCTCGGCCATCATCTTCAGTTCTTCATCAACGACCATAAGCAGCTCAAAGATTTCTTTTTGATCACCAAGAAACTCCTGCAACGCGGGCAGGGATTCGGCGCGGTCGTGTTCCATCTTGCGGAACGTGCCGCTGATGGGATTCATCTTAACGCGCCCCCCTTGCACCGACAGGTGGCGCTCTGGCGTCGCGCCGATAAAATAACGGTCGCCCGTAAAATACAAAAAGGTCCAATACGTGCCATATTCGTTTTCAAGCAAGCGGCGATAGACGGACAGAGCCTTGGCGTGATCAAAGGCGACGATGCTCCCACGATACGTGCGCGGCACAACAAAGTTGCAGCCTTCGCCGTTGCCGATCTCGTCGTCAATAATCCGACGCACCATCGCGGCAAAGCCTGCGTCGTCGGGCGTGAATGCGCCCTCGCCGTCCATGGTCAGCGTTTCATCGGGAAGAAGTGAGAGGAGTTGGTCTAGCGCGATGTGTTCTTGGCTCTCAACCGTCAAGCACAGGATTTTTTCGCCCGCGTGCCTTGCTTGAAAGCCAAGCTCCTCCACTTGGCGAAAAGGCAGAATGCTAAGCGTATCGAAGGCTTCTTGTGGCTGCGTGCCCTTACGGCGCGGAATAGCGGCAAGCTTATCCAACGCAGCAACAGAACCGGACAAGCACAAAACAGCGTCTTGTGCTTGGCGACGGATCAAAGCAAACGGTTGGTCGGTGGTCAAAAGATTGATCATGAAAGGACTCTTTCTTGAAGGACGTGGCAGGGCGCGAAAAACGCACGCAAAAGCCCTTGCGGGCTTGGACTGTTTAGTCTCGCCGCCATCGCCCTCTTGAGGCGAAAGAAAGAACCGGCCGAAAAACCATGGGTTCGATTCCTATTTGCACTTCAGCTTGGCGCGTTCTTGATCGGCGCGGGCGCGGATCGTTGGCGCTGCGTTAGGGTATTTGCTTTTAAGGGCAGCCAAGGCGCTGCACGCATCCTCGATTTTTTCAATCGCGCCCAAAGACATCGCCATCTTGAGCAGAGAATCGGGAGCCTTGGTTCCTTTGGGGTTTTGCTGATACGCCTCGGCAAAGGCGACGGCGGCATCGCCAAACTTAGCGCGAACGTAATACGTTTCAGCATGCCAATATTTGGCATTGTCGATCAACTTATCCTGCGGGTATTTTTTGATGAAGGTGCTAAAAGATTTTTCGGCATCGTCATAATTGGCTTGGCGCAACAGGCCAAAGGCGCGTTCATACAGCTCTTGCGCCGTCAGGCCGTAATCAGCAGGTTTGGCGGGCAGCGGCGGGGTTTTTGCGCCCGCCACCGCGCCTGTCACCTTATCACCTCGCACTTTAACGCCGCCCAGCGTGCCTGACACAGGCTGCGCGTCAGGTTCAGGAACGCCCGTCGCCGTGGGCTCATCCTCATCGCGATAAGGCGATGGCGCACTTGAAGCGGTCGGAGGTGGCGGCGGAGCCGCAGCGGGGATGGCGGGCGGCGGTGCGCTTTCCAATTTCGTCAGGCGCATATCGTTATCGGCCTGCATTTTCTGCAAGGCTGTATCGATGCGGCGCAAGGCATAATCGATTTGCTCCACCTTGCCCGTTAAGGCGCGCATTTGATCTTCAACAGCGGACAGGCGCATTTCTGTGCCTGTGCTGGCGGCAGCGGTGCGTCCCGCATAGGGGCCGTCTTCGTCTTGCGCGGCGCAGAGCGGTGGCGCAGCGATCATAAGGGCGATCATAAGGGCGGACGAAGCGAGGAAGGGGTGTTTGATCATGGCGGGGTTCCCAATCGAATCAGTGTCTTTTTTCATCATAGCGCGGCTATCCAGAAAGCCAACCTTGAGGTTTAAGGCTGTCTTTGACCGAAAAGCGCCGTGCCGAGCCGCACATGGCTTGCGCCGTGGGCGATGGCTTCCTCAAAATCCGCGCTCATGCCCATGCTGCTTTGCGTAAGGCCAAGCTGGTCGGCCAGCTTTTTCAGGGTGGCAAAATGGGGCGCGGGATCCTGACCCACAGGAGGAAGCGCCATCAATCCGTCAATTTTAAGGCCAAGCGCTTGGCAGGCGGCCAAAAACGTCGCCACGTTCTTTGGCGGGACACCCGCTTTTTGCGGCTCTGCCCCGATATTGACCTCGATCAACAAGCGGGGCGTGCGCCCCTGTTTCTTGATCTCTTTTGCCAAAGCTTGTGCCAGTTTGGGGCGGTCAAGCGTCTCAATCACGTCAAAAAGGCCAACGGCTTCAGGGACTTTGTTGGTCTGCAGGGGGCCAATCAGGTGCAGCGTTAAATCGGGATAGAGCGCCTTCAGCGCGGGAAACTTGGCGGCGGCCTCCAGCACCCTGTTTTCGCCAAAAACGCGCTGCCCCGCTGCTAAAGCCGCCTCGACCGCCTCTACGGACTGCGTTTTACTGACCGCCACAAGGGTGACAGAGTCAGGGGCGCGGCCAGCCTTTTGGCAGGATTCTTCGATTTTTTGGGAAATGAAAGCCAGATTTTTGGCAAAGGGGGTCATGCCCACCAAAATAAAGATGCCATGAGCGTTTGACAATAGCTTATTAGAAACGCAAATTAGCGCGTCTTTGGTTTTTTATCTTTTGGAGTGATGATGGCATACGTTCAAGGGCAGACAGGCGAGTGGGAGATGGTCATCGGGCTTGAGGTTCATGCCCAAGTCACGTCTCAGGCTAAATTGTTTTCAGGCGCTTCGGCAGCTTTCGGCGGTGCGCCCAACGCGCACGTCTCGCTGGTCGATGCGGGCTTTCCGGGCATGCTGCCCGTTATCAACAAGTACTGCGTTGAGCAAGCGGTGCGCACAGGCCTTGGCCTGAAGGCGCAAATCAACCTGACATCCGTTTTTGATCGCAAAAATTATTTCTATGCCGATTTACCGAATGGCTATCAGATCAGCCAGTTCACGCAGCCCATCGTCGGCAAGGGGGAGATTATCCTTGACCTAGAGGGCGGCAAGTCGCGCACGGTCGGGATCACGCGCCTGCACCTTGAGCAAGACGCGGGCAAAAGCATGCATGACCAAAGCCCCACGGAAACCTTTGTGGACTTGAACCGCGCAGGCGTGGCGCTGATGGAGGTGGTGTCAGAGCCGGACATGCGCAGCGGCGAGGAAGCCGCCGCCTACCTGAAGAAACTGCGCGCTATCGTGCGTTATCTGGGCAGTTGCGATGGTAATATGGAGGAAGGCTCCATGCGTTGCGACGTGAACATCTCTATGCGCCGCGTGGGCGTGGAGACGCTCGGCACGCGCTGTGAGATTAAAAATGTGAACTCCATCCGCTTTGTGATGCAGGCGATTGATTATGAAGCGCAGCGTCAGGTGGAAATCCTTGAAGGTGGCGGCGAGATCAAGCAGGAAACGCGCTTGTGGGATACGGGCAAAGGGATCACCCGCGCCATGCGCTCAAAGGAAGAGGCGCACGATTACCGCTATTTCCCCGATCCCGATTTGCTGCCGCTCGTTTTGGATGCGGCGTGGGTGGAAGACATCAAAAAGACACTGCCGGAACTGCCCGATGAAAAGAAGCAGCGCTTTATCAGTCAGTACGGCTTGACCGACTATGATGCCTCGGTTCTGGTCGCGGAAAAGGCGAGCGCCGATTTCTTTGAAACGGTGGCCAAGGGTCGTGATGGCAAGCTGGCCGCCAACTGGCTGACGAGTGAGCTGTTCGGCGCTCTTAACAAAATGGGCAAGTCGATTGAGGAAAGCCCCATCAGCGGCGCGGCGCTGGGCGGCTTGATTGAGCTTATCAGCAATGACACAATTTCGGGACGCATCGCCAAGGACGTGTTTGCCGAGATGCTGGCCAGTGGCAAACCCGCCGCGCAGATCGTGGAAGAAAAAGGCTTGCGCCAAGTCACCGACATGGGCGCGATTGGCGCAGAGATCGATAAGATTTTGGCCGCGAATGCCGACAAGGTGGCGGAATATCGCGCAGGCAAGGATAAGCTCTTTGGCTTTTTCGTCGGCCAAGTGATGAAGGCCACGGGCGGCAAGCTCAACCCCGCGATGCTGAATGATACGCTCAAAGAAAAACTGAAAGGGTGAGAAAAATAAATTGGGGACACAATGGTTATTGTGTCCCTATGGCGCCCCCATGGCTCTTATAAGTTTAGACAAAACGCCTACTGTCGACGAACACAACGGATATTATAGTTACCGGATTTTCCTTGTGCTGTACCAGAATATAAGGGGTTGCAGTCAGAAAATCTTGCCATTCCCGCATAACTTAGACTTACTTCTGAAGAAGACCAATAGGGATAGAGATAAGCCGTATCAAAATTTCCTATAGCCGTTCGATTGAGACAAAGAACGCCAGTCAATTCATTTCTTGCGGGAAGAAACCAATCGCTATACCCGTTTTCGGAAAGGCTCTCACAATAATCAACAGCACTGTATGGCGCACCTGAATCAATAAGGGATGCAAGCCCTGATGAATTATACCTTCCTGTGGTAAGGCTTGTGTATCCCGTGTCCACCATGATGCTGCCAGCGGCCCATGGATATCGTGTCCTTGTTCCTGTGCACGCGCTTCCATCCCATGTCATTCCTACATCACAGCGCGTGGTGTACATTTTCTGATTTTCATCAGGCGTTATGCCCGCATAGATCGTTCCATCGGGGCATGCCGTTCCTGCTGTTGTAACGCCTGGGCACGGATCATTCGCTGTGGTTACCGTCCAAGTTGAGGATATGGTAGAGCCAACAGTGACAGAGGTTGTTGTCGACGTATTGGCAGTAGATGAGGCCGTTTGCTTGATTTTTATGGTATCCCCTGACACAAATCCTGTTAACGTTGTGCCGCCCCAGATGCCATTGCGCGCAATGGCTGTGCAGCCTGTATTGCATTGTGCTGTCATTGAACCAGTAAACCCTGACAATGCTATAGCGTCACTGCTTACTGTAAAACTTGTATAAACCCCTGTTTGATCTGCAAAGCTAAACGCGGCGGGGGTATCGGCTGTTGTTGTCACGGACCATGTGCCGGAAACGGTTGTGCCCACCGTCACCGTTGCGTTGGTCGCTGTGCTGGCTGTCGCCGATGAAGTCTGGCGAATCGCGATGGTATCGCCGTTTTGAAAGCCCGCCACCGTTGTCCCGCCCCATGCGCCATTTCGCGCAATGGCGGTGCAGCCGCTGCCGCACGTGGCCGACACCGTGCCAGAGAAATTGGTCAGCGTGGCGGCGTTGCTGCTGATCGTCGTGCTGGTTGCCACATTGGTTTGGTTGGTGAATGAAAAAGCATCGGGCGTCGCGTTGGCGACAAACTGCCGCCAGCCCGTCCCATCGCAGGCCTGAAACGCCGCGCCCGTCCACTGAATCATGCCTGCCTTATTCGCATCGCACGTTGTAGCGGCATAGGGTGGGGCTGTCACCGCGCCGACAAACAGCGGCGCTTTTTGCATTGTGCCTGTCGCGGCGCTGGTACTGGTGCATTGGGCCAGCGTGTCAAAATCGGCGGCGGAGCCTGCATTCGAACAGGTTACGTCCCCCACCGCTTTCTCCCCAAATGTCGGCGTGGTTTGCGCGAAGGAGGGGGTGGGCAGCAGAAAAAATAAAGATAGAAAAGAAACAATAGCTCCATCGTGAATGAAGGATTGGCGCTCCAATCGCCCTCCCCTTGCGGGAGGGCACAAGATTTTTAATCCCGCAGGGAGAAAAAATCTTGGGGAGGGGTCAAAACACGATGGAAAACGACCCCTCCCCGAAAACACTTCGTGTTTTCGACCCTCCCGCAAGGGGAGGGTGATTGAGTGTGCTTGACGTGCCAACTCTTGGATTATTTTGAATACAGACTCAAAACAGTTCAAGAGTTGGCAAGCCTTAAAGAAAACAAACGGGAGCCCCGCCTTCCCCCTACGCCAGAGGTTACGGCGCGACTGAGGCTGCTTGACGCGTCGAAGAGAAAGTTTCTCCGGAATGACAGCAAGGGAGAGCCTAATACCCTGAATGCTGAATGCCAAATGCTGAATCCCCTTCATGGCCGCACCACGCAGCAACGGCACACGCCATGGTGACTTGACAGTTTATCGTCGCAGGTCACTGGGGGAGCAAGGCTGCTTTGCACAGCGGTACAGGCCGCGCCTTTTTCAGCGCACAGGTTATCGCAGCTTGGCCATGTTTTGGAATCCGACCCCGCTTTTTGTTGAGGTGGCGTGATCGAAAAGCAGGAAAGGGTAAGGGCGACTTCTTGACGCGGAGGCTCTGCGGCTTCAAGGGGAGTGTTGGCGGCAAAAAGCAGGAAAAGGAAAGCCAAAGAAAAAAAGAAACGCGCATACGTCATGACGCCAGCCCCCAGCGATTTTTTCAAAAGCTCACCAGAAGGGAATCCCTCTGGTGGCTGGGAGTTGATGAGTCGTACGAAGACAACTGCAGAGGCCTTTGGCCGTGAGGCTTGGACATACGCCACTGCCTCCCAGCCATAAGGGGCCGGAGGCAGCGTTTGTGTCGGCAACGCCTATGCCGCTGACAAAAGTCAACGCCATACGTCATGTTCATCCTGTCCTGAAAAACACGCTCTGTTTTCGGACAGGCCACACACGACAAACCGCTTCGTAAGAGGTCATCACACCCCAAAGGCTAGGACATCTCCTAACCTTCAGAAGAAAGGATAGGGGCAAAGAGGCAGCAAGGTCAATGGAAAACAAAAAACGCCACGACTTTCGCCGTGGCGTTTTTCTCTGGGGGTTTGGTGTTGTCTCGTTTCTTTTTTAAGCTTGTTGTCTCATTTCCTGATTCTGGTGCGCGAAATCGTCCAACAGGGATTCAAACTTGCGGCGGCGGCCACGGGTGGGGATGCCTTCATCCTCATGCGCATGGGGCTCGCGGCTTGTCGTCATTAGCCCGTTGATCTCGGAAAGGCAGCGTTGCAAGGTCATCACTTCGCGGAGTTCTTCTCGGTCACTGATCTGGATCATGGCCAATCGGTTTTCGATCATATCGATCAAAACGGACGCCGTATTTTTCGAGAGCATCATAGCAACCCCCTTTGTCAAAAAATTAAACCTAAACTCGCCTCTAATACCTCTATTATTCGCCTAAAAACTTAAAATAAATTGAATAAAACCCACGATATTATCGTTAACGTAACAATTATTTTTCGGGCTTGATGGGATAGAGAATTTGGGCTGTTGGTTAATGGGCTTTTCCGACCAGCGCGGCGATAGAGGCGACGCGGCCTTGCAAGTGATTGACGGCGGCAACCAGCAGGTCTTCATCGGCTTTGCGTCCCGTCGTTGCCAGCTTGCGCGTTTCAATCAGCTCATCGGCCAACAAAAGGCAGGTCAACATAAACAGACGCGTTTCGCTGGCGTTCGTGCTGTTGCCCGCGACTTCGTTAAGCTTGCTGTCCACCAACTTAACAAGTTCGACCAGCTTGCGCTCTTCCCCTGCATCGCAAGCGACTATGTATTCGCGGCCATGCAGCGTGACGCCGACTTTGGTTGTCGGTGCGGTGGCGGGAGCGGGCTGTTCGCTTTTTGCGGGCGTTTTGGCCATGATGGTTTTGTCCTTTTATCTTTTTAAAATCTTTTCGACGTGATCGATGGTTTGATCAAGGCGCAAGGCCACTTTTTGCGTAACGGCAAGGACGCTGGCTTCACGCGATTTGCTTTGCTTTAAAATATCGTTCAGCTTCTTTTGGGATTCGGCGCGCACAGCCGCATCGCCGCCCACGACATCCTCAAGATCAGAGATCGTTTCATCAAGCTTTTCAAGAGCGGTTTTGAGGCGCTTCATTCTAAATCCTTTCGAATCGTCTCGATTCCGTATTAATCCAGTCAGATTAAAAGAGAACAGGTTATGCCGTCAACAGGATATCTTCTGCCGTTAGGGCATGAACGGCCTTGCATTACCGCTTCTTTTCCGGCATTTTGCGCCATTCCTTCCTTTAAGTAAAAGAGATTTCTTATGCCCCATTCGTTCGCCTCTGATTCCCTTCATAAACCGATGGCGGGTGCCGTTCGCGCCTTGGCCATGGACGCTGTTGAACGCGCCAAGTCGGGGCATCCCGGTATGCCGATGGGTATGGCCGATGTGGCTACGGTGCTGTTCCGTCATTTTATGCGCTTTGATCCCCTCGCCCCCACATGGCATGACCGCGACCGCTTTATTTTGTCGGCGGGGCATGGCTCGATGCTGCTTTATGCTCTGGCTCATCTGACGGGTTATCCCTTGATGACAATGGAGCAAATCAAGAACTTTCGCCAATTGGGCAGCCTGACGGCGGGTCACCCCGAGCGCGACCTTGACATCGGCGTTGAAATGACGACGGGACCCTTGGGGCAGGGCATCGCGACTTCGGTTGGCTTTGCCTTGGCCGAGAGAATCTTAAGCGCCCGCTTTGGCGACACGCTGGTGGATCACCGCACCTTTGTCATCGCCTCGGACGGCGATTTGATGGAAGGCATCAGTCACGAGGCTGCTTCTTTGGCGGGGCACTTGGGGCTGGGTCGCCTTGTCGTCTTTTATGATGATAACAAAATATCCATCGATGGTGGGACAGAGCTTTCCTTTACCGAAGACGTGCAGGCGCGTTTCCGCGCTTATGGCTGGCATGTACAGGCTGTTGATGGCCATGATCCTACCGCCATTGCCTTGGCGACCGATGCGGCGCTGGGCGTTACGGATAAGCCTTCTTTGATTGCCTGTCGCACGATCATTGGCTTTGGCGCGCCGAATAAACAGGGCACGTCGGGCTGTCATGGCTCTCCCCTTGGCGAGGCCGAGGTTGCCGCGGCGCGGCAAGCGCTGGGATGGAATCATCCGGCTTTTGAGATTCCCGCCGATATTTTAAGCGCGTGGCGCGAAGCTGGCACGCGCAGCGCGGAAAGCCGGAAGGCGTGGGAGGCTCGTTTGGCCGCCGCGCCCGCCAAGGCCGAGTTTACACGCATGATGGCGGGTGTTTTGCCGGAATCGTTGGACGTTGTCTTTGCGGCCTTTAAGCAAAAGATTGCCACCGAAGCGCCCAAGCATGCGACGCGCCAATCGTCCGGTGCGACGCTCGCGGCGCTTGTGCCCGCGATGCCCGAACTTATCGGCGGGTCGGCTGACCTTAGCCCTTCGAACAACACACAAGTGAAGGGCGAGGGCGCGATCAGCGCGGCCTCAAACTATGCGGGGCAGTATATCCATTTTGGCGTGCGCGAGCATGGTATGGCGGCGGCCATGAACGGCATGGCCCTTCATGGTGGTATCATTCCTTATGGCGGCACGTTTATGCAGTTTGCCGATTATTGCCGCCCATCGATCCGCCTTGCCGCGCTGATGAAACAGCGCGTCGTGTTTGTGATGACGCATGACAGCATCGGCCTTGGCGAGGATGGCCCCACCCATCAACCTGTTGAACATTTAGCCGCGCTTCGTGCGATCCCCAATTTGCTGACCATGCGGCCTTGTGATGGCATTGAAACGGCGGAGTGCTGGCAGATTGCCTTGCAAAGCAAAGACGCGCCAAGCCTTCTTGCGCTCTCGCGTCAGGGATTGCCCACGCTGCGTGACGGCGGTGCTGAAAACAAATCAGCCAAGGGCGCGTATGTGCTTTCCGAAGCGGCTGCGCCTCGCGCCGTGACGCTGCTCGCGACCGGATCGGAAGTCATGTTGGCCATGCAAGCGCAAAAGCTTTTGAAGGAGCAAGGTATCGACGCCGCCGTTGTCTCGGTTCCGTGTATGAACCTGTTTGACAAGCAGGACGCCGCGTATCGCTCTTCTGTGCTGGGAACCGCCCCTCGCGTCGCGATTGAAGCGGGCATCCGCATGGGCTGGGACAAGTATCTTGGCGATAAGGGTGCGTTTGTCGGCATGGATGGCTTTGGCGCGTCGGCTCCCGCTGAAGTCTTGTACAAGCATTTCGGCATCACGGTCGAAGCGCTGGTTGCTGCGGCGAAAAAGGTTTGTGCTTAATCCAAGAAAGGATTTCCTATGCCAAGAGAAGAAGGTCTTCATAAAATTGAGGTTCATGTCGCCGCCCTTTGCTTTGATCTTGAAAGCGAAGACGAGACGCGCTGCCTTATCCTCAAGCGTACAGCCACCCGCTCCCTTTATCCCAATCTTTGGGAATGTGGTGGCGGGCAGATGAAGGCGGGCGAGTCTTTTCAAGACGCGGCCTTGCGCCAGATTAAGGAAGAGACAGGCCTTGAGGCCGACATTCTTTTTCCTTACGGCGACTATTTTATCGAAACCGAAGACGGCGGCATTCCGGGGCTGAAGTTTGTTTGCTCGGTCGATGGGGGGAAGGACGTTGTCCTTGATCCCAAAGAGCACACCGCGTACGCGTGGGTTCAAGAAAGCGATCTTGACTCCTATGACTTTATCGCAGGCGTTCGGGACGATATCGCCGAAAGCTTCAAAATTTTGGAGGAGTGCTGAAGAGCAAGAGGCTAGAGGTTAGAGGTTGGAGGTTAGGGAGGGAATTGTGGCATCACGATCGAAGATGTCGTTGAGGCAGCAAAAAGACTTTGCAAAGAAAGCATTTAGCATTCAGCATTTGGCATTTAGGGATGAGTTCTTGATTTGCCCTAAATGCTAAATGCCAGATGCTAAATGCTAAAAACACTATCTAACAGGGGGATACAATGACAACACGCGTAGCGATTAATGGTTTTGGCCGCATTGGCCGCTTGGTTTTGCGGGCAGCGATGGATTCGGGTCGCAAAGATATCGAGTTTGTCGCGCTGAACGATCTGGCGAACGCGCAGACGAATGCCCATTTGTTGAAATATGATTCCGTTCATGGCCGCTTTAACGGCGAGGTTGCGGTGGATGGTAACGACCTTATCATCAACGGCATGCGTGTCCGTGGCCTGCAAGGCGCGGATCCCACCAAGCTTGGCTGGGGTGAGATGGGCGTTGATGTGGTCATGGAATGCTCTGGCCGCTTCACCAAACGTGCTGACGCTGCCAAGCATCTTGAGGCGGGTGCGAAAAAGGTTTTGATCTCCGCCCCCGCGACGGATGAGGACCTCACGGTTGTTTATGGAGTCAATCACAGCGAGCTGAAAGCCGAGCATGCCATCGTCTCGAACGCGTCCTGCACGACGAACTGCCTTGCGCCTGTGGCTTCTGTTCTTGATAAAACCGTTGGCATTTCGCATGGCTTTATGACGACGATCCATTCCTATACGGGCGATCAGCGCGTGGTGGACACGGCGCACAGCGATCTTCACCGCGCCCGCGCGGCGGCGATGAACATGATCCCGACCTCGACAGGCGCTGCCAAGGCGGTGGGCAAGGTTCTGCCCGCGCTGAAAGGTAAGCTGGATGGTACGGCCATTCGTGTGCCGACCCCCAACGTATCGGTCATCGATTTCAAGTTTGTTGCCAAGCGCCCCACGACGGCGGAAGAGATTCAGGCGGCGATGAAGGCCGCGGCAGCGGGCGAGTTGAAAGGCATCTTGGGCGTGTATGACGAGCCGTTGGTGTCCACAGACTTCAACCATGATGCGCGGTCTTCCATCTTTGCGTTGAACGAAGTGCGTGTGATTGAGGGAACCTTTGTGCGCGTGCTCAGCTGGTACGACAACGAATGGGGTTTCTCAAACCGCATGTCCGACACCGCGATTGCGATGATGGCAGCGAAGTAGAAGGCTGCCTCTTAGCATAAAATCTAGCGAAAGCAAAAAAAGGGCTGCAATGTTAATTCATTGCAGCCCTAATTGCTTTAGGAGGCATAATGGACAAAATTGTGTGGCTGGAAATTGTGTAAGCATATGAT
>DYDA01000009.1 GCA_020718105.1 Micavibrio sp.
CCACTTTTTGCTCTCAAAATCCTAATTCCAGCCACACAATTTTGTCCATTATGCCAAGACTCCAAAGAAGTGAATATCGGCACTGTTTTTCCCTCGGCCAAGATGAAGGTTGACGTGATTCCATACGTCTAAGTCGGCCTTCGCCTTATCCATATGAAGGGTTAGGGGCTGGTGGGCATATATTTTCGATACAAGGGACGTGTTGGTCAGCGTTACATCTAACGCGGCGTCACAATTGGCGGTCAAATAGGCTCTTTTTCCAGAAAGAAAGGCCTTAACCTTCATGCCGTTTGGTACATAAAGCACGATATGATCATCGGTGGATGTTTGATCGAAATCTTCTTGCGTAAAAAGGAGCGTGTTTTGCCCATGCGATATTTTTTGGCAAACATCAAATTTTGAGCGTGTGAAGTGTTGAAGGATCAACGCATCGGAAGGGCCTGCGCCATAAGTAGCCGAAGAGCGAAGCTCAACGCCGCATTCGACGGCAAAGGCTAAGTTAAAATGAGGCTCAAAGTATTTTGTTTCAGTTTTGAGCGGCGTAGCTTTATTTTTGATGGTCATATGCGTTTCCTTTCAAAAGAGCGTGGGATAACCTTATCCGCTTCCAAGAAGTCTGGCTAGATTAAAAATAACGATTTCAAAACAATTCGCATTTTCATTGATCGTTATGCTTAATTTTAGGACTTCACGACTTGTTCCCACAGGGCGCGGACGGGGGCGGGGTCAACGTTGGCGGTGACAAAAGCCTTGCCGATACCGCGTGTCAGGATAAGGGTGAGCTGACCCGCTTTGGCCTTTTTGTCTTGCGCCATGAAGGCCATCAATTGATCAACATCATAAGTTTTGGCGGCAGGCGCGGTGGGAAGCCCCGCCTGCATGAAATGTTCGCGCACAGCATGCGCCTCGGCAGCGGGGGAAAGCCCCATCGCAACAGAAAGATCAAAGGCCATAATCGTGCCGATGGCTACGGCCTCGCCATGGAGGAGGGCCTCGTTGTCATAGCCTGCCTCGGCCTCTAGCGCGTGACCAAAGGTGTGGCCAAGGTTGAGGAGGGCGCGGCTTCCTGCCTCTCGTTCATCTTGCGCGACAAGCGCGGCCTTATAGGCGCAGCTTTTCTGGATGGCCGTGATCCTTGCCGCGCCTTCCCCTGCCAGCAGGGCGTGGGCGTTTTCGCTGCACCACGCGAAAAAGGCGGCATCTTGAATTAGACCGTATTTCACGACCTCGGCATAGCCTGCAAGCAATTGGCGGCGAGGCAGAGTTTCAAGCGCTTTGGTATCGGCCAGCACAAGGCGCGGTTGATAAAATGTCCCAATGGTGTTTTTGCCAAAGGCGCTGTTGATCCCCGTCTTGCCGCCGACCGAGCTATCCACTTGCGCCAGCAACGTCGTCGGTATTTGAATGAAATCGATACCGCGCAGCGTGATGGACGCCGCAAAGCCTGTGAGATCACCGATCACGCCACCGCCCAGCGCGATAAGCGTGACGCCGCGATCCACGGCGCGATCGAACAAACGCGCCATAAGCTCTTGCAGAAAATCAAAGCTTTTGATTTTCTCGCCCGCTGGTAAAACGATGGAAGGAAGGAGCGTATGCCCCGCTTCTTTCAGTGAAGATTCAAGCGGCGCAAGATAAAAACCCGCCACGTTTTCATCTGTGACGATAAGCAGTCTTTTGGGACCGCATTCTTGTGCGATCAAAGCGCCCGCCTGCGCGATAAGGGCTTCCCCGATCAGAATGGTGTAGGCGCGATCCGGCGTTTTCAACGCGATGGGGACAAGAGCGTGGTTCATGATTTTAAAAGATGGCTTTCTAAAGCGTTGAGGGCGGCGGCCACGGTGACGTTGATGGGGTTTTCTTTCGTTATAACGGTCACGTCGGCCTCTGCAAAGATGGGTTCGCGTTGTGCCATCAAACGCTGTAAAATCTCTGCCGGATTGCCGCCTTGAAGGAGGGGGCGGTCATGGGTACGCGATGTTCTCTCAACCAGAATGGCCAAATCGGCTTTTAGCCATAAGGATAGGCCCTTTTGTTTGATCAAGGCTCGCGTCGTTTCATCCATAAACGCGCCGCCACCTGTTGAGAGAACGCAGCGCTCGCCCTCCAGCAAGCGTGCGATAACTTTGCGCTCGCCATCGCGGAAGGTTGGCTCGCCCAGTTGGGCAAAAATCTGTGGAACCGTCATGCCTGCCGCCGCTTCGATTTCCTTATCTGAATCGACAAAGGGCAGCCCCAGTGCTGCGGCGATTTTGCGGCCAATTGTGCTTTTGCCGGATCCGGGCATGCCGATCAAAACGAGGCTGCGGGGAAGGGTGGGAGAAAAGTTCATAAGGAAGCCTTGGATTTTGAATAAGCGCTTAAAAAAAGTCTCATGTAGACATCCCAAATAGTTCAAGGGTTGGCACTAAAATCGCCCTCCCCTTGCGGGCTTGACGCCGAAGGGCGTCGAGGCCCCTTGGCTGGCACAAGATTTTTAATCCCGCAGGGAGAAAAATCTTGGGGAGGGGTCAGACCCTGATGAAAAACGACCCCTCCCCGAAAAACGCTCGAGCGTTTTTCGACCCTCCCGCAAGGGGAGGGTGATTGATGTGGCTTATCTTACCAACGCTTGAAGTGGAAGGGGTATACATCCTGAGCCATAACGGGCATATTATCTGTATGCTTTGAAAAGGGCAAGATAAAGGGGGCTTTATGAATCATCGCGCGTTTTTAACCTTGACAGCTTCGTTGTTGGCCTTTCTTTATGGTGGGACAACAGGCTTTGTCCATGCGCAAGACGCTGTTGATGATCGCGAAGCCAGTTTCCTTCCGCCGCCCGTTTCTCTCTTGCCTACAGAAAAAGCCAAAACGGAAGGGGGCTCTAAAATTAAGGAGCCGGAAGAGGCTGCCCCAGAGGAAAAAGATTTAACCGTTCCCCCTCCTTTTAAAGAGCAAGTTAATGAGCAAAAGGAGCCAGCGCCCATCGTTTCGACAACGGCGGCGGTTCCCGCCGCGCCTCCTTCCGCGCCCCCGTCAATGTCAGAGCCGGTTGTTTTGGCCGAGCCTGTCGCGTCAGCGCCGTTGGCCGATGTTGATCCTGAAACAGTGGGTTTGTTGTCTTCGGATAATGGCGGTCTTGGAACGTCTTTGTGGAGCCATACGGCAAGGCCTGTTGTTGATCTTTTAATGCCGGTCGTGAGCTTACCAACAGACTCGGCGGCGCTTAACGATCTGGCGCGTCGTCTGTTCATGAGTACGGCGGCCGCGCCCTTGCCCGCAGCGAACGGCGAGAAACCTCAGCGCAATCTTATCGCGCAGCGAATTGAGGGGTTGATGGCTTTGGGCGCGGTGAGTGAGGCTTGGGCGCTGGCGTCTTTGGCTGAGGCGAAATGGGTGGATGCCGTGACGCTTCGACAATTGACTGAGGCTGCTATTATCGGTCAACACAGCGAAGACGTGTGTAAGAAAATACCGGCCATGATGGAGGCTCATGGAAAAACAGAAGAAGCCAAAGACGAATGGCAGAAGGCTCTTTTGATTTGCCAGCTTCGCGCCAAAGACGATAAGGCTGTTCAGTTGGGACTTGATTTGATGCGCGAACAGCAAGTCAAGGACGATATCTTCCTATCGCTTATGAATCGCAATGTGATAGGGGGAAGTAAGCAGCTGCCGCGCCAACTGACGCCGCTGCGTCCCATGGTGCTGGCCGCCTTGCGGCAGATAGAAGTTCCCTTGCCGCCTGAGCTTTACGCGCATCCCGATGCTGCGTTGATTCCTGAACTTCTTTTGACCAAAGCGGTTGATGATAAGGCTCGCCTTTCTTTGGCGGAGAGGGCGGCAGCGAAAGGCGTGATTGCCGCGCGCGCTTTGGCGGCGGTCTATCAAAGCGTTACCTTGACGCCTGAAGAAGTGGCCGCCATGAACGGCAGTGTTGAAAAAGGGCCTCGCGCTCATGCTGTTCTTTATCAGGCGATGAAAAATGAACAATCTGCGACGAAGAAGATTGAGCTTGTTCAAAAATATCTAGAGGACATCGATCCTACGGTTTTATGCGGGGGGCAAGGCCCCTTGCTGGCCGAGATTGTCGGCACGATTCCTGTGACGGCAGAGGCTCAATCTTTTGCTTATGTGGCGGCGCGGCTTTTCGTGTTGGTGGGAAAGCCGGATCAGGCGATGGCTTGGCTGACTTTGGCACAGGATAACGCGGCAAAATCGCCTGTTGTGGCGCAAAGCCTCGCCTCCTCTTGGCCGCTCTTTGTCACTGCAGGGCTTGTGCCAGATGGCCAGTATGCCGCAGGGTTGCGCTCATGGCTTGATGCCCGCCTTATGGAAACAGAGGACGGCAATCGCCTTCATGCGCAGCGCGAAAAGGCGGGGCAAACCTTGCTGGTGCTTGCGGCGCTTGGCTATGCCGTGCCGGAAGAAGTATGGCAGCGCGTGATCAGCATATCGCCGCCGACCAAGCAAATGACGCCCTCGCCCCTTCTTCTTGATCGTTTAAGGCAGGCCGCTTCGGCCAATCGAAAGGGCGAGGCCGTTTTGCTTGGCCTTATCCTTATGGGCAGCAACGCGGGTGATGCGTCGTTGGGGGTGAAGGTGGAAATTATCCGCGCCTTGCGCCTTTTGGGGCTGACCGCTGAGGCGCAGGCTTTGGCGCGTGAAGTGATCGTGGCGTTGCCTGATTAAGGGTGGCGCGTATGTCTTCCCCTTGCCTTTTAATAGAGCCTTTCTTGGACATGATGTTGGCCGAGCGTGGCGCGTCGACCAATACCCGCGCCGCGTATGCTAGCGATCTGGCTTTTGCGGCAACCTTTATGACGGTCAAGCGCAAAGTCAATTTAGAGCAAGCGAATGAAGAGGATATTCGTGCCTATATCGTACAGGAGCTTCGTGCCGCAGCGCCGCGCACACAAGGCCGCCGATTATCCGCGCTTCGCCAGTTTTTCCGTTTTTTGGCTTCAGAGAAAATGCGCGATGATGATCCAACGCGTCATATTGATGCGCCTCGTTTAGGGCGCTCTTTGCCCAAGTATCTCAGCGAAAAAGAAGTGCTCTCGCTGATCAAAGTTGTCAGCAAGATGCAGGGGCGCGAGGGGGCGCGGCTTCGTGCGCTGTTAGAGCTTCTCTATGCGTCGGGGCTGCGCGTCAGCGAACTGGTGAGTTTGCCGCTGGGAGCCGTTCTATTTGATCGTGGCGTTGTGCAGGTGCGCGGTAAGGGGGGCAAAGAGCGCGTTGTTCCGTTGGGTGATCCTGCGGTTGAAGCGGTGAAAGCGTGGATCGATTATCGCGCCCGTTTTCAAAAAGAGCGCGGCATGAAATCCGCGTTTCTTTTTCCCTCGGCGCAGTCCAAGACAGGCTACCTTACGCGCCAGCGCTTTTTTCAAAAGCTAAAACAGGTTGGCCTTGAGGCAGGGCTTGCGCCAGAGAGGCTTAGCCCTCACGTTTTACGTCATGCTTTTGCGACGCATTTAATCGAACATGGCGCGGATTTACGCAGTGTGCAGACGATGCTCGGCCATGCCGATATCGCGACGACGCAAATATACACGCATGTTGCCAGCGAACGCCTTGCTCAAACAGTGGCTGAACATCATCCGTTGGCAGATCAAAAAACAGCGAAAAGACGGCCTTGAAAGAAAGAAGAAAATGGATAAGAGTATTATCCTCTTTGTTTTTCACCTCTTATTAGGAGTTTTCCTATGAAACATTCTGTGACGTTTTATCTTGCTCTGCTTGCGTTGTCTTTCACTGTGACAGTTGGCGCGCAGGCGCAAAATGCGGCACCTGTTGCTGGCAATGATGCGCTAAAACAGGAAATGCAAACGCTAAAAAATTCGATGAAGGGTGATGCGGAAACACTTAAGGCCGCGCAAGGCGAAATTAAGGCGATTAAGGAAAAGGTCAAGCCCAGCGCTGATCGCCTTAAGGCCAACCGTGAGAAGATGAAGTCGCTGCGGGAACAAGCCAAAGAATCTCGTCAAGCACACCGCGAACAACGCAAAACAAAGATTCAAGAAAAGCTACAAGAAAAAGCTGGCGCGGCCTCTGCTCCTGCCACCACACCAGCTCCGTAACAGCGTTTTTTACGATGTGCGTTTCCCTAAATAGAACCATTCCTCTCCTAAGCTGACTTTGCTGTTGGGGAGCATGATAAAGGCGTCGTGATCTGCCGTTTCTTGCGTTCCATCGTGATAGATGGCGATCACTTCCCCTTTTTTAATAGGGTCAAGGTGTTTCCATTTTTTGACAAACCGTCCTTTTTGGTGTTTTGAAAAGACCTTATATCCTTTTACGGTAAGTGGCGTTGAGGTCATTTTCGTCTTCTTTTTTATTGGAGCCGTTAGCCCAAGAAAACTCATGGCAGATAAGATGGCTTTTTCCGCGATAAGGATGGCGTTGGGATCGTTGTGTTGCCCACATTCGATGACGACTCCTGTTTTTCCTTGACTGTGGGCATAGGATACCGTGTCACCCTCATTGATAACGGCGGCATTGGGGGCTGTATACATCTCAAGCCAGCCCGTCACAATAGTGTGGGAACCAAGGCATTGGGCAAACGCTTTTGTCTTCTTGTCCACTGTGTCTTGAAAGACAAAAGCGGGACCTTCTGCTTCATAAGAATGAATATCCAGAAGGTAATCGCAAGTATCGATCCAAGGGATTAAGTGGCTGGCTAGTTTCTCTTCATATAATTTTGGTATGGGTTGCTGCGCAATGACGCGATTGAGGTTTTTTTCAATATACCGTTTTCCCTTTTTATAGGCCAGTGGATTGCAGATGGGCACAAATGTTACGCTGCCCTTGTCAAGGGGTATGAGCCCTTTTTTTAAACGGAAAATAATTTTTTGAATAGCGGCAGGCCCACAAATCTCATTGCCGTGAATCGCGCTGAAAACAAGAAGGTTAGGGCCGTTCTTAAGGGAAGAGAAAGTGTGAACTTCATGCATGTGGTAAAAAGATGGCTTCATGGTTTCCTCCCGTTTACTTAATATCTAAAGCGCAGAAATGTAAGACATACCCGTTCTTATCATCTGTTCTGGATAAAGCGTGCCCCCGATGGCCTTTATTGAATAACTCTTTCGCCGTGGTAAACGCTTTGACGGGATCAAGCGAGAGTGTTGTGAGCGGCTTTAAACTTGACGGCGCAGCGTCAAGCGCTTTATGGACGAACAGAAGGAGGCATCCGTCATCGGGATCGATGGAGGCATGTGTTACATGGTAGCCCATCTTTAAAAAGCCCTTAAGGCTTGCGGGATTGGCGGCCGCAACTTCTCCCATCGCATGGGTTCTCCCTTGTGTTTTGCAGAGCTGTTCCCTTGTGGCAATCAGCTCACCATGAAGGCCTTTTTTTCTGTGATCGGGGTCAACGACGCTGTTTTGAATAACACTTAGTAACGTGGGACAGCACGGCAAGGTTTGGGGCTTGATGAGCATATCGGCCGTTGGCCAGCTCTTTGTAGGAAAAACAATGCCGCCATAGCTTACAAGTGTTCCGTCTTGAGCAGCATGACCTATCATTGTTCCCCATTGTGTCATTCTTTGATGAAACTGTTCAGCTGTTTTGGGAACAATGAAATTCTTGTTGAGTGGGGAGAGGTGATCGATGACCTTTTTTTGAAGCGCCATGATTTGCGGAAGATCGCTTGGAGAGAGCTGTTTAAGAATATAAGTCTGCGTGCAGGGAGTAATAATAGACATGATCGTGTCTCCTTTTTCTTTTTGATTGTGCCGTTGAAGAAAGCCTATTTCGCAGCGCAAGGAATCGTCTTGCGCGAGGGGGGATCAACGTCGTCGGCATAAAACAAGAAAGAAAAGGGATTTATAGAGCATAAAAACTTAGCCTCTTATTGGGGTAAAAGAGTGGTGGTTGGCGGTGTTTTGGGGAAAGGTCTGCGCAGCAGACAAGCGTGATGAGGCGGCGTTAGCCGCGTCGCAATGAAGAAAGAAAGGTTGAGTGTGCGAACATCATCATGATGAGCACTGTGCTAGATCAATGGTGAAAAAGCAAGATAAAAAATTACTTGTAGGCATGGAAAAGAAAAAAGGCGGTCTCTTTTTCAGAGGCCGCCTTTTTTATCGGTTGTTTGCGAAGGCGAAAACTAACCGCCGACGGCTGTTTTGCGAGAGAAGAGGGCGGGATCTTCGTCCCCGTCTTGCGTGGCGGTGAACTTGGCTGCGCTTTTAAAGCTTGGCTTATTGGGCTGCGTGTTGGACGACGCTGCGCCGCCACCGACGACAGACATCTCTCCGATGATCTGGCCGCCTGCATTCACTTCTAATTCACCATACTTGATGATGCCAGTGATGCGTCCTGTGCCACGAAGGGTTAGGCGTCCATGAACGGTCAAATCACCGTCATAGCGACCCGCAATATCGGCGTTCTCAATTTCAACGCTGCCGCGAAATTGGCCTGTCTCGGTGATCTCCAGCAATTTTCCATCGGAAAGCTTTGCCTCGACCTTGCCTTCGACGACCAGAACATCGCACGCGGTGATTTCACCGGCGAGGGATAGACCCTTACCTACCGTCAGTTTACGCTCGCCCGTATCGCCGCCACGATCAACGGGCGTTGCCGCACGGCGGCTGTGAGAGGGTTCGGGAGAGCGGCGCAAATGGGGGGCTGTCGCGGGGCTCATAGAGCGAGGCGCATCGGGCATGGCGCGTGGTGTAGCGGGGCTTTGCATGGACGTATCCTGCTGTTCTTGCATTGGTTCAGTCTCTTCGTTGATATCTTTGCGTCCAAACATTCTTGATTCCCCCTTCGAAACGATCAAGCTATAAGCTTATTTATAGAGCCGCTAGGGGCGTATGGCCTCCCTCGCTCTTATGTCTTGGCAGTAGCATGAAAAAGGTTGGGCAGGCAAGATATTTGGAGCCCTATTTTCAGTGTATTATGGGGATAACATGAATCCGTTTGGCAAATCAAAAGAGTAGCTTCTTGTTCTTGATTGAGCGGTTAAGGGCTAGCGGTAAGGCAAAAGGTAAGGTAGAAGATAGCGTTATCCTTAATTTTTCCTTCAAGAGGTCTTTATTCATGGTTATCCGCACAGTCCCCCCCCATTCTGTTCCTGCTATTTATGACGTTTGCGCGGTGGGTAATGCCATCGTTGACGTTATCGCCGATTGTGATGACTCTTTTTTGGAGCAGCATGGCATTGTCAAAGGCTCGATGACTTTGATCGACGAGGTACGCGCTGATTTTCTTTATAAAACGATGGGCCCTGGCATTGAAATGTCGGGCGGTTCTATCGCTAATTCGGCGGCGGGCATTGCTGCGCTTGGGGGCATGCCAACGTATATTGGTAAGGTCAAAGATGATCAGTTGGGGGGGATTTTCCGCCACGATATGCGTTCTTCCGGCGTTCATTATCCGACGGCGCCTTCGACAACGGGGCCTGCGACGGCGCGGTGTTTGATCCTTGTGACATCGGATGCGCAGCGCAGCATGAATACTTATTTGGGCGCTTGCGTTGATTTATCGGTTGAAGATATCGATGCGCAGCAAGTGGCCAATGCAAGTGTGACGCTGCTAGAGGGCTATTTGTTTGATAAGCCCAAGGCGCAGGAAGCCTTTCGCGTGGCGGCAAAAGTTTCGCATGACGCGGGACGGCAATTGGCGCTGTCTCTTTCCGATACGTTTTGCGTGGATCGTCATCGTGATGGCTTTCAAGAATTAGTGCGTGATGAAGTGGATTGCTTGCTCACGAATGAGTTTGAGCTTATGTCTCTCTATCAAGTGGCGACGTTTGAAGAGGCCATCGCTATAGCGCGCACCTTGTGCAGCATTGTGGTTTGCACGCGTAGTGAAAAGGGTGCCGTCATCACAGCCGGGGCCGAGACCTATAAAATCGATGCGGAAAATGTTCCCGTTCTTCTTGATTCAACAGGCGCGGGAGATTTATTTGCGGCGGGCTTTTTGTATGGCTTCACGCATGGGCATGATCTGCCGACCAGTGGTCGCATTGGTTCTATTGCCGCGGCTGAGGTTATCGGTCATTACGGTCCTCGTCCCCAGCATGATTTAAAAGAACTGGTAAGAACAAAAGGCATCAAGATCTAAATTTCTTGGAGCAGAAAAATCGTTAGCGGCATGAAAAAGCTTGTTTTAAAACGCGTGACGGCTGTTTCCCTTTTCTTTTTGTTGTCAAGCAGCTTTGTTCAAGCTGAACCCTTGATCACGAAAAAAGGAACGCCCCCTGTTTCCTTTAAGGTAACGGGACATAGTCTTCATGTTGAAGCGCCGCAAGCTGAGGTGTGTTTATCGTTTTCGCAGCCCTTTGACGAAAAGGATCGCGCCAAGATTGTGGCGGGGCTTTCTGTCAAAAAAAATGGCAAGATTCAAAAAAGCGCGGTGGAAGACTTAAGCCTCACGCCACGGGATCTATGTGTTCAGGGATTGCAGCATCGTGCGACTTATCAGCTTGTTTTGCGTGGGTTGGCATCGAAGGCGGGCGAGCCGATGGCCTCGGCCTATACAGTGTCGTTTGCCGTTCCTGATCGTAAGGCCTCTTTGTCTTTTGTTGAGGACGGCGCCTTGTTCGCTCTGCCTCGTCATGTGAAAAAAGGCCAAACAGCGGTCGAAGAAAAGGGGCAGGCCAACAAGGTGGACGGCATGGCGCACGTTTTGCGTTCCGTCAACATTTTGGCCACGCATTTAACGCTCTATCGTTTTGATGATCGTGCCGTTTTTGCAGGCGCGTGGCAGCAGTTTAAGCAAGCCCATTTGTCGCCTTCGGAAAGTCAGACGTTTGCGCGTGAAAAAGGAAAAGTGGTTTTCGAAAGCGATCTGGTTTTTGGCGATCGCCCGAATGAAGAACAAACGCTTATAGCACCTCTACCGTTAGATGAAGCCTTGAGGGCAGGTCTTTATTATCTGGCGGCAACGCCTCGCGGGAAAGGTGGCATCGCGCCATCGCTCTTTGCGGGACAATGGTTTTTGGTGTCGGATTTGCGTGTTGCAACCATGATGGAAAACGAAGGCGTGAAGGCTGTCGTCTCTTCTAGCTCGGCGCAAGATTCGATAAAAGACGTGACCGTAGCCCTGTGGGCGCGGGATGGTAAGCTTGTGGCTGAGGCTAAGACGAAAGAAGACGGCTTGGCTTTCCTGCCCGTTAAAAATAAAGATGCGGGTTTTTTACTTTCTGCCCAAAGCGAAGAGGGGGCTTTGGATATTGTTGAGATAATGCCTTCTCGCGCCTTGCGCGATGAAGATAAAGAAAAAAGCGCGGCGCTTTTTCTGGATCGTGAGCGGTACGTTTTTTCAAAAACCGCGCTTGCTTTCTTACGCCCTTTGACCCCCAACGCTCAAGGCGCGGGCAAGGAAGAAACCGTCCTTAAATTGCTTGATCCTGATCATCGCCTTGATCGTGAACAGATGATCGCGCCTTTTGGTCAAGAAAGCGTTCATGCGGCTTCTGTTTCCTTACCGTCGCATGGAAAAGCGGGTTTGTGGCTCTTGTCATGGCAGAAAAAAGACGGGCAAGTTCTTGCCCAAAAAGCGTTTCCTCTTTCTCTTTCGGATCAAGCGACGCGTGTTAGCATCATTGCCAGTCGCATGGGGGCTGAGGCTTCTTTACCCATAAGTGTAAGCGTTCAGGCGAATGATGAAAAAGGAAACCCCTTGCCTTATCGCGAGGGTTTCTTAAGCGTTTCGCCCGCGCGGCCCTCTCTTGAAGGGTGGGAGGCCTATCGTTTTGGCGCGATGACCTCTGCGCAAAACGATAAAATAATCCGTAAAATCCCGTTCATAACGAACGGAGAGGGGATGTCGCTTTTATCTTTAGACACGGCGTCTCTTGATCCTGCTTTTGATGCGCTTTCGTTTAAGGTCGTTTTGGACGAGGGGGCGGAGTCGGCGTCTGTTGTCCTACCGCTTTGGCGCACATCACCCTTTATTGGTCTTCGCGCTTTGCCTGATGAGCGGCCTTTGTTTCAAAATGGGTTAGCGCAGTTTGGTGTGATCGCCGTTGACCCTTCCAAAAAACGCGTGGCGCAAAATGATTTGTATTACATCGTCTATGAAGAGGGGCGAAACTTTGAATGGTTCCCTTCCGAAGGAAACTGGGATTATAAAATGCTTCCTCAACATCGCCGCGTTGGCGGCGGCGCGCTTGCCCTGACGGCGTCCGGCGAAACCCGCGTCTCTTGGCCTGTGGCTACGGGGCGGTATTTTTTGGAAATCACGAATGCCCGTGGTGATGTTTTGGCGCGGCGCGGTTTTGAGGCAAGCTCACGCAGCGAACAAGTTGCTGATGCGTCCTTGGCGCAGAAAACAGGCGGAGAAACGAAGGCTGTTTTGCCTGCCGCGCAAACGCTTGGCGTTAAGGCCTTGGCGCTGCCTGTCATGATGGTTGGGGCGCCTTTTGTGATGAAAGCGCAAATCAGTGCCATGACAAAGGAAAAACCAACGATGGCCATGGCGATCCTTGCTTCGGATCAGCCTGATGAAATGATTGTGACAAAGCCCGCCGTTGTTGATGGCGAAGGCAAAGTCACGTTTCATGCGACGCCCAAAGTTGCCGGAGCCATGACGCTTACGGTAATCGTGTGGAATGACAAACAGTGGGGGAAGGTAGCGGTGGCAGCGGAAGTGGTGACGCCCTTGCAAATCTCTGGCGATTTGCCTTCTGTTTTATGGCAAGGGGATCGTGCGCCTTTTTCTTTTGTCGTGGCTAATCACGCTGATGAAAAGGGACTCTATACCTATGAAATTAAAACGCCCCCTAACGTGACCTTGACGGGAGCGTCAAAGGGTAAAATTGATTTTCGAAAAATCAAAAAGCAGACGCTGCGCTTAACTCTTTTGGCACAGGGGAAAACGGATGGCCTTGTTCATTTTAAACTGACGTCTCCCCATGGGAAAACACAGGAACAAACGTGGCCTTTGCGCGTTATCCAAGAAGGTGCCCCCCTTCTGTCCGTTGAGCCTTTTTCGGTGGAGCCGGACAAGCTTTTTTTAAGCGATCAAAAGGCGCGGGCGTTGATGTTATCGCCTTTGCCGTTTTCAGAATCGTTGATCGAGTCTTTGGCTGGCTTTGTTCACGATGAGCCTCAAACGACAACGGAAATAGCTTTGTGGTTAGAGACGGCGCGGCTTTGGAGCCAGCCGTTAGTCGGTTTGGGATTGTTGAGTGAGGCTTCTTTGGGCGGGTTGGTGTCCAAGCGTGAAGACGCGTTGTTGCGCAGGCAAAATGGGGATGGCGGTTTTGCCGCTACGCGTTGGGGAGAGCCCAGCGATTTGGCCAGTACGGCTGCCGCGCTTAAAGCGCTTCCTGAACGCAGCGAAAGAAACAAGAACCTTGCGGCTGGATGGTTGGAAGGCAAGGTTAAAAACACATGGTTTGATGAAGGGGATCGCGCGGCTCACGCGCTGGCGTTTGAATCTTTGGCGCAGGCGCGGCGCGTGGACATCTCGGCGCTTCGCTACTTTGCGGAAACAAGCCAAGACAAGGCGCTCAACGCTGTGAGCGCGGCGGCGTTGGCGCTGGCGCTCAGGCTTGGTGGCGATGAAGCTGAGGCGCAGCGTTGGACGGATCGCGCTCAAAAAGCTTTTGGCGAATCTTTGCAAAAGAAGGAAGCCATCTTGACCCCGGCGTTTCGTTTACTTGCGTTGGATGAAAAAAATAATTTTGATGTGTTAAAGGAAAAACTATCCCTTATGCCTGTTTTAAACGCGCAGGCTTCTTTTGAAGAACGCGCCTCCTTCCTGACGGGGGTGGCTCTTTCGGCGCTGCGCCTAGGTTCATGGCGAGCCTTGATAAAGGGACAGGATGAAAAGCATTATGGCTTCTCTGTCCTTCCGGTTTTGCCAGATGGAAAAAAGGATAGTGAAGTCAAAAACATTTCGGCGCGCCCTTTGTACGGACTTGTTCTATTACCTCAGGAAAAAAAGAACAAAATAAAAAGGGAATCCATGGGATCGATTAAGCGAAGTGTTTATCGGATGGATGGCGAAAAGATAGAAGAAGGACTGCCTTTGCGTGTGGGCGAGGTTTATGGGCTCTTGCTGCAAGGAAGCGGTAAAAAGGAATTGGAAGTGCCTATCAGGTTGACGCTACCTATGGGCTCCTCGTTTGAGGTGTTTGCACCGTTATCGGGGGATCCCGCCCTTATCAAGGGGCTTGCCCCGTGGTTAGAGGGCGAGGCTGCGGCGCTTTCTTCGGTGATGAAAAGCTCAACAGGGGTCAGCTTTGTGCTGAATCCATCTCATCATTGGCAAACGATGATCATGATTAAGCCCTTGCGCAGCGGATTTTATAATCTGCCATGGATTGTCACGCGAAGTGAGCAGGGTACGTTCTCTTACGTGCAAAATACTTTAGGTTTTCGTGTGGAGTGATACCAACGAGCCCTATCACCAGAACAAAATTGTCAGGTTAATGCCGCCGAAGCGATCAAGGTGGCCAACCTGTCCGTCAAATTCTTTTGTGCGCTCAACAAGCGCGACGTCGAGTCTGGCCGCATCAGACCAGAAGAGAGAAGCCCCTAGTGTAAAGTCCGCAACGAATGGTTTTTTGTTGACGCTTGGACTTGATTCAAAGGTATTGCCATCAAGAAAGATATTGCGTCCTACGGCGCGGCCTTGCGCTCCGGCGAAGAGATACCAGCCGAGCCGTCCATTCAGTTGCTGTGCGTCAAACCAATCTGTTCCTGATGGTCCTGGACGAATACGGCTGGGTCCGTAATCGACGCCAAGGTTTTGCCCCAAACGGATAAGGACGCTTCCTTCACCATAGGTCATGATATTGCCTGCGCTTGCGCCCAGTTCTGGAATAATATCGACAGCGAGATTGCTATAAAGAGGCTGTTGAAACCGCTATTTACGTTCATACGTCAATATCACGCCCGGCTCGTTATGCAGTTGATTTTCCCATCCCATTGATGGCGTAACATTAACAAATTGGTGGAAATCATTTTGCGTTAAACCGCCCAACGCCCATCGCCCCACCACGCCCGCCTGCACTTCAAAATTTTCAAGGGTGTTATGGCTGGATCGCACGTTTTCTTGAAGCAAGCTCGCCCCTGTATAAAACCAAGCACCATAGGGACGGTCTTTGGTTGAAGGATTGATGCGCGACGTATTTTGTGGTGTATAAAGATTTTGCCCGAACATAAGGCTGTATTTTCGTTTATAAGATTCACTGGTAAAAATCGGAAGAACATTACCTAGCCCAATAAAAGATTGATCCCAAAAACCATTCGGTGTCACGGCCCCCGATAAATAGGAAAGTCGTCCTCCTTGTGTATAGTGGCGGTCATCATCTGAAACATACCAGTCATTTTCGTTGATAAGCTTGATGCGTCCATAGTTGTTATCCTCAACCCGCGCGTTTGTTTCTTGATCTTCTGCTCCCAAAACATTGTTGGGGAAAGAAAGAAAACAAAAAGCAAGGGCAAGCGAGCCAAAGGATTTATAAATAAACGACATGCAGTCTTCCTTATCCTTTAAACGGGTGATTAAAAAGATGGTCGGTGTTTTCCTCATCCATCAGGAAAACACCGTGGGCTGTATGTGACAGCTATGAGATAAAAATACGATGTGCGGTCGTGGGTTTCGAATAAGAAACACGTAAGGACTGAACAGCATAAATATAGTTTAAATGCGTCAATCTCTTTAAAAAAGGGGTTGAACCCAAGTTGTTTGCTATGTGTTGTCTTGTGTGATATTGTAAGCGCTATTAATTTAGTACTGAAAAAGTCCTCTTTTCCTTCCCAGCATCTTCTTGAAAGGATCAGAATGAAAAAAAACAAACAAAAGGTTTTGATCGTTACTGCTGATTCTCAACTTCAAAAGATGATGTTTATTCTTTTGAATTCAGAAGACTATAAAATTATTGAATGTTTAGCGGGCAAGCAGGCTTCGCGCCTATGCCTCTCCACAAAGCCTGATTTAATTCTTCTTTCCCTCACGCTGTCGGATATGGAAGGGAAAGACGTTATTATCTCCATTCGCGAATGGTCACAGGTTCCCATTATTGTTCTAACCGAACGCACCGATGATGATGATGTTATTATGGCCTTGGATTGTGGCGCAAACGATTATGTTATCCGTCCCTTTAACGCCGATGTTCTTATGGCCAAAATTAATGTTGCCTTGCGAAGCAAGGTGGTTAATGAAGCGGGGGAGCCAGAAATCACAAACGGTCCCTTACGCATTGATCTCGTCAAGCATCAAGTTTTTCTTAACGATGAAAGACTTGGTTTTACGCCCAAGGAATATAATCTGCTCCGCTATTTTATCGTCAATCGCGGAAGGATGCTCACCCATAAAGAGATTTTGAAAGAGGTCTGGGGGCCTGCGCATGGTGACGACACGCAGTATTTGCGCGTCTTTATCGGGCAGATACGAGCAAAGATTGAGAAGGATTCCATCCTTCCTCCCCTTATTACGACGGAACCGGGGGTGGGGTATCGAATGGAATTGGCAGAAAATATTGGAATAGTTGGCGTTCATACAGGGATAGAGCGCCGCGCATAAACAATGCGCCGCTCTTTTTCAAAAGCGGCGCATTGAGAAGGCTAACAATAAGCAAGCTGAAAAATTATTGCTTGCGTGCCCAAGCTTTTAGATCCGTCATCCATTTATCTAAACTTGCGCTGGATTGTTGCATAACTGTTGGATCTTTTTTTGTGATCACAGCGCGCATGTCTTTCACCTCTTTACGCATCTTCACAATGCCTGCTTGGTGGGCTTTATAGGCATCATCCTTTTGCATTTCATCAAGCGCGTCATCGGCATGACCTAAAGCATAGCGTGCGCCATCATAGTTTTGACCTCTTAGAAAGTTTTGAGCGATGCTGATATTGTCATGAGCCTTATCAACAGGAATAGAGACCTTATTATCAACACTTACGACAGCATCGGTCAACTCGCCCAGCTTTGTTTGCGCTTCGACAAGCTTTCCTTCCCTAACATAGGCTTCGGCTTCTGTAAGATAGGTTTCCGCTTTATCATTGCTTAAGTCTAGCGTCAGCATAACGATCTCAGCATCGCTAACGGCGAGGCTGTTTCTCGCCCATATTGGCCCATCACTGACTTCCTTGATCTTCATGGGGCCGGCTTCAAGCGGGAAATAATTATACTTATGTATGGTATCGAAAGTATAATTGACGCGGCCAGCCGTTACGTTTTGAACGCGTCGTTGATCCGTTGTCGCGCTGGTGATAAGAACAACCATATTGCGTGCCTGGCCGATGTGCTGCTGGGCTAACTCCGCGTTTTTCATCGCTAAAGCCACGCGGGCATAATTGACATGAGCCACAAAGTTTTGCGCCGCGACGCGAGGATCAGAAATGGATTCGTTGCTGATGGGGGCATCGGATGTGGTCATGGTTTTGCCGATAATTGTGTTGGCAGCATTCACAGCAGGCGGTTGCGCGAGCATGAAGCCAGTGCCCAGCATCGTTGTGATAAGAAGCGTTCGTGTTTTCATTTTGTATTCCTTTATTGCTGGTTGATGGGCTTGATCGGCATAAACCAAGAGGCGTCGTGTGTGCACTGGCTCACAACGTCCCTTGGTTTTGTGCATGTTAAGTTAGGCTGCTTTCGTTGGCGTTCTGGTGCCCGCGCAAGTTGGACAGTCCTTTTCAAACTCTTTGATGCGTTTTTCGGCAACTTCCTTGGCAACACCATACTTCTCTTTTAGAACGCCAAAGAATTCTTCTTGTTTGCCGTTATAGAGCATGATGTCGTTATCGGTTAACTTGCCCCAAGTTTTCTTGATCTCGCCTTTAATCTGATCAAATTTTCCTTCGACTTGTTCTTTATTCATGAGGACTCTCCTTTGTTGGGGTTAAGTAACGCTGCTGATGCAGTCGTTCGGTGCGTCGCGGTTTATTTTTTCGCCATCAAGGGGCGGAGCGCGACAAATTTCTCCAAGCACTTGGCCACAGAGCTTGTAATTTGTATGAGAGGCCAGATCGCCAAGTGTTACAATGCCAACCAGCCGTTTGTTTGAATCGAGAACCGCAAGTCTGCGCACTTTATTCTCGCCCATGTTTTTGGTGACCGCATCGGCGCTGTCTGTATCGCGGCAATAAAGAATCTCGGAACTCATAACTGTTTCGGCATTTGTTTCTGCTGGATCATGCGACTTTGCTATGCAGCGTAAGGCGAGATCACGATCTGTGATAATCCCGACAATTCGATCCTCCTTAATAACAAGAACGCAGCCACAATCACGATTCTGCATCTTCTGCGCCACTTCGGGCAAAAGGGCGCTCGGAAGAACAATTTCAACATTTTTACTCATAATGTCTTTAATTGTTTTTGTGGTTTCCTCGGCTTTGGGTTCCATGACCTTTTTCTTTCGGCTTGTTTTGCAGGAGACCTGCGTGCATTTTTTTCTTGCTTTAGTTTGCCCAGCTTCGCATCAAGAAGCGATGTGAAATGTAGAACCGTCCCATAAGGATGCAGTAAGGCCTCACGCCATCAATAAGATTTGTGAAAATCCTTATGCAAAGAAAATAGGCTGCGCCATTTTCAATATCGATTCATTACAAGGTAAAGCTTAGTCTTTTGATTGTGGGAGCTATACAGCCCCTGAGAAATGGGCAAGATCGTGACGTTCAAAAAACAGCTCCATCATAAAGGGAGAATAAAAATGAACACTTATCTAACAAGTCCGTCACCAAGCTATCCAACAGATTTCTTTATGATCGACGATGAGTTTGATTCCTTCGATATAAAAAATGGTGTTGAAGGTATTCTACGCGAAGTGATTATGCTTCGTTGCGATGCAGAGCATACAGAGACATGAAACCAAACCTAATGGAGGCTATAATGAAAAAAGCAAACTATGCAACACTTTCAATTGCCCTTTTATTTCTCCTTTCTGCCTGTGGCAGTAAGACGAGTGATCGCGCTCTAAGTGGTGCTGGTATTGGCGCCGGTGTTGGCGCCGTCAGCGGTGCTCTTATGGGAAGTCCTGCAACAGGTGCGATTGTTGGGGGCGCTGTTGGCGCAGCGGCTGGCGGTTTAACCAAGCAAAGCGACATTGATCTTGGCGAACCTGTATGGCGTTAAAGGCATCGGATCAACTGGAGGAGAATGCTATGCTTAGATATATGGTTATCTTTTTTATTCTTGCTGTTCTTGCCTCCTTCTTCGGCTTTGGTGGACTCGCTTCTGATTTCGCGGGTATAGCGAAGATTCTCGCCGTGTTATTCATCATCTTGTTCCTTGCAACGCTTGGATACCAAATCATAACAGGGCGCAGGGTAAATCTGCCGCCGTTGTAAAACAAAACTGGCCGCTTGCCAGAATGAGGTTGAGTTCAACAGGCAAATCGAAAGGAAATATTCATGACACACACTTATACAAAAAAACTTGCATGGTTGTTGACGGTCTCAACCCTCACCCTTGTGATGGCGGCTTGTTCTTCCGGTCAAGAAAATCGAAACTTCACCGCCTCATCTGGCACCCCCAACAGCTATATTGACGATGTGCTTGCTGACCAAGCGGATTTATCGATGTTTTATCAATCGCTGCTTGCGACGGGCGTAGCAAAAGAGCTTAACAACAACACAGAATATACCATCTTTGCGCCAACCAATGCTGCTTTTGCTCAAATCAAACCCCGCGCCTATCCTTGCTTCTATGATGTGCAATGTCGTCCGCAAGTCGCCGCTATTTTGCGCAATCACATCGTGCCGAGAAACGAGAGCATTAATCGTTTTTCTAATTGGGGGGGCGGCATTGTAACGCTTGGCCAGCGCCGCATTGACGTTGAGGAAATCTATAAAGGGCAGTACACCGTTGAAGGGTATCGTGTGCTCTATCAAAACGAAAGCAACGATAGCACCCACATTAAAGGAAGCAAGATTAGCCTCTATCGTATTGATGGTGTCATCGCTAGCAATCAGGAAATGATGCCATTTCGCACAGCGCCCTTTGTTGCCATGCCTGCTGGTATGATGGAAAAGACAGTCACAACCTATCGCTCACCGATAACTTCTTCTTATGTACCACAAGCTATTATGCCGAACGCTTACTTGGTGCCGGGTGGGTACGCGACCAATCCAGTGGTTTATAAGGATGAGTATGATGACTTGTCAGAAAGCACAACAGAGACGACGACGGTCACGCATACAACGACGGTCAAATAAGAAAGCTGTGTAGAAGCGCTGCTTTTGTCAAACATGCTTTAGTGGAGAAAAAAATGATTCAAAGAAGCATCAAAACCATATTGGTTTTTCTTATCGTCATCGCAATCGCTCTTGTTGGGTATAGGGCCTTGACTATGCCAGATAAGCGAACAACAAACGAAAAAATAGGCGACGCCGTTGATGCTATCGGTGATGGCGTCGATAAGGCTGGCCGACAATTAGAAAATCGCACGCCAGGTGAAAAAATAGGGGACGCCGTTAAGGATGTTGGCGATGACATTAAAGAAAGAAGCAACCCATAAAACAAAAGAGAGGGACGGCACCATGAAAGCATTGTTCATACCCTCCATCGTTATTCCATTTGCCGTATCCTTTATTGTTGTGGCTATCGGGTGGATGCGAGGAACGATGTGAGTTTTCATGTTTTTTGATTGAGCATCACAACATATAACTTTGAAAAGGAAACCACAGCGATGAATGTTCCCTTTGCTTCTGTCCGTTATCGAGCCTTTTCCATGGAGTTTACAGCTCATCTGGATGATCAATACGTTGAAATGAACATCCTGACAGACAAGGGTCACCCCATCACCGTCGTTTGCGATAAAAGCTCCATTCTATCGATCCAAAGTCATATCAAGAAAATGGTTCAGGCTTGCCCTGAGATATCAACGTGGAGCGCGTATGAAGATTTAGGTGGGTTTCAGGATAACGCTGCCGGTTCTTAAGCTTTAAAACCCAACACAAGGATGATCGCCATGAAAAACCTACGCTCTTTCTCCTCCTTTTTAGTCATCGGTATTCTAGGGCTTTCACTTGGCGCATGCGCGATGTTTTCTGGTCGCGAAACAACGGGTCAATATGTTGATGACACAACGATTACAACGAAAGTTAAAGCGCAAATCTTTGATGACCCAGCCCTTAAGGTTCTTCAGGTGAATGTTGAAACGATGAAAGGCGTCGTGCAGCTTAGCGGCTTCGTGGATTCCAAGCAAAGCGCGGGCAAGGCCATCTCTATAGCGCGTCAAGTCAAAGGGGTTGTCTCGGTCAAGGATGATCTCGTGGTGAGATAAGATACTTTGCCGTTAGCCATGTCACCACGTTTAGACGCTTTGCAAAGAAAGGATTTATGTATATTCTGGCCTCCTGTTAGGAGGGTACCCCTGTGCTTGAGCCAGATAATCAATTTGATCGCCTCATCTATGATGAATGGTTTGGGTTGTTTCCTTACCATATCCGCATGCAACTTAACAGCAAGGCTGAGGTGCGCACCTACAAAGCTGGGGATCCTCTTTTTCAAAAAGGGGAGGACGGTGCATGGCTTGCCGTGGTTAACACGGGGCGTGTGCGTATTAGTCTCAACTCATTTGATGGACGGGAAATGCTGATTAGTATGGTGGAGCGTAATGAATTATGCGGGGAGCGTTCTGTTTTTGATGGCAGACCGCGTTCAGGGGATGCCTTTGCAGAGGAAGATACAACGTGCCTTATCTTTAAACGCGAAGACTTGTTGCCAGCCATGTATTCTTGCCCTGAAACGATGATGTACGTTATCAGGATTCTCAGCAATCGCGTCGTGCGTTATTTGAACACGATGGAGTTATACGCGATGCAGAGTATGCCCACGCGTTTAGCCAATTTTCTCGTCTTTCTTGGGCAAAAATATGGTCGTGAAGAAAAGGGCAGGTTGTCCTTGTCTATTAATCTTAGCCAAACAGATTTAAGCCAACAAATCGCCAGCTCTCGCGAGAGCATCAATCGCCAAATGAAGATATTTGCCGAGCAAGGATTGATTGCTTTAGAAGGTGGAGAAATTGTAATCACCGATATAGAGAGACTTAAAAAGATGTGCTGCGTGGTGGTTAGTGACTGACGGGCTGCCTCCTAAGTGATATAAATCACAGGTTCTTCCTTAACCTGTGATCCATGTCATAGAAATCAGCAAAAAAGTGCTGCGTTTCAATTTTAAGGGAGCCTTCCTTATTGAAGCAACAAGACTTGTTGTGTTGCAATCAATGTATGATAAAGGCAAACAAACTCATCGCTCTTTTTGGTGGTTCTTTTAACCCCGCTACGCGCCGTCATCGCGCCATTGGGCAGCGTTTGCTTGAGCAATTGCCGATTGAGCAGGTGTGGTATCTGGTTTCTCCTCAAAATCCATTTAAATCAACGCAAGGCATGGCCCGTTTTGAGGATCGCGTAGCTATGTTGCGTCTGAATGTGGAAGATGAGCCTCGATTTGTCGTGCAAACAATTGAGGCTCGTTATGCGCAAGAGTGCGGGCAGGTTGCGATCAATTCCTCAATATCGTTGCGTTGCCTTGTGCGAGATTTTCCAGATCATCGTTTCTTATGGGTTGTGGGCGCCGATAATTTTGTTCAGATGCACACGTGGTCTGGTTATCGGGATATTATAGCAAAACATCCTGTCATCGTTGTTCCTCGCGAAGGTTATGATGGAAAGATTGAGGACTGCCCCTCGGCAAAAGAAATGGTAGCGTTGCATCATATCGATAAAACGCAAATGTCTTTGGGGTGGTTTTTGTTGAAAATGGAGCCCAGCGGCATTAATGCGACGGCTTGTCGCAAAGAGCTGCGCGCTGAAAAAGAACCACTTTCTATGCGGCCTGCCGTCGTGCGTTATGCTCTTTCCAGGGCTCTTTATAGAAAAACAAGGACACCAATCTGAGATTCAACAAACAACAATCAAGAGAAAGGGATACAAGAGCATGAAACAAACCTTAATTCCCGCTTATGAAAACGATATCGTTCGCAAAGGATATCAATCCTACATCAAAAACATCGGCCCTCTTGCGTGTGACCGCTATGCCTTGACCATGACCTATGCCGCATGGAAGCTTGGCTTTGTTGAGGAAAGAAAGACAACATCCAACGTCTTTTGCCGAAGCCTTTTGAATAACGGCGAAACCTATAAAGACGGGGAATCGGATGATGTGAAGCAGGTCAAGATCCCGTATCTGATTAATGCGGGGCTTGGCTTGGTTGCCGAATGGTATAGTGGGTGGACGTGGAAGCGTGATGATCTTCACCATTTAGCGCAGCAGAGTGTTGATGATGGGCGTGGCAACGCTATCCGCCTTTTCCCTAATGAATTTTTATATTGGTTGTCCAAGCAGAAATTGACGCTGGATATAAACGCAATTCCTGAAGGGCAATTGCTTTTTCCACAAGAGCCGTCTATGCGTCTTACAGGGCCTTGGTGGCAGCAAATGCTGGTGGAGGCTTCGACGCTAGAGCTGATTTCTTCCAGCACCAATCTGGCGACCGTGGCAACGCAGGTGCGTCTTGCTGCACAACGCGAAGCACGTAACGAAGGAACCTCGTTGGTTGAGGTCTCGGCCAAGGAGTCGGCGACGCTGGCCGAAATGGCTCTTCGACGCTCGCCCAGTATCGGCGCCCTTCAGTCGGCACGCGCGGCGGCTATTGCTGGCTGGAACAGCACGTCAAACGATTATGCCTCGAAGTGTTACGGTATTCCGGCGATGGGCACGTTTGCCCATGCGTGGGTGATGCTGCACGATACTGAAGAAGAGGCTTTTGAAAACTGGGCAAAGGTTTTTCCAGGCGCAACCATCTTTCTAGCAGACACCTATAATACTGTTGAGGGTGTCAAAACAGCCATTCGCGTTTGCAAAAAACATGGGTTGAAACTGAAGGGCATTCGTTTGGATTCTGGCAATTTGGCTTATTTGTCGCGTGAGGCGCATGTGCTTTTGAAAGAAGCTGGTTTTGGGGAGGCCAAGATCCTTGCGACTGACAGTATTTCGGTTAAGGCGGCGGCGAGTCTCTTCGGGCAGGTTGCTACAGAAGTCACTCAACGCGACAGCTATGTTGACGTTTTTGGTATAGGCTCAACGGTTGCTGTTAATCGCGATAATCCACTGCACGATTTTGTGTTGAAATTAGCAGCGCGTCATGACATTCCCGATGGTAAAGAGGAAATGATCCGCGCTTTGATCAAGCTATCGGAAAACGAAAAGAAAACAACTCTTCCGGGCATGATAGACGTGATCCGTTATGTTGATAAGGATGGCAAGTGGGCGGGGGATACGATTATTCCAGCTGATCTTGCTCTTGGCACAGGCAGACTGGCGCGCACCGTGTATTCCGAGTCGATGCAAACAGGTCGTGTTGTTGCCTTTCCTGCTGGCGCTCGTTTTGAGCGTTTGCTAAAGCCGTGGATGAAGGCGGGCAAGATGGTGGATGAGAGCTATAAAAGACAGGATGCCGCTGCCATTTTGTGTCAGAGTCGTGCTACGTGCGCCAAGGCGCTTTCGATGTTTGATCGTGATCATCTGTTGATCCCGCCTTATATGCCGCATTCCTATGGCGTCGGTTTGGCCGAAGAGCTTTCCAACGCAAGAAGGCAACTTGTCATGCACATCGCGGCCGATAGAAATCTGGAAAGGCAAAAACGGCGTTTTGATTTACAATAAGAAAACAAAAGAAAAGGAGGGTTCTCTCATGACCACAGCCAACATCATCTTTCTGATCGATATCCAAAACGGGTTTGCGAAGAACAATTTGAATCATGAACAAGGTGGTAGTCTTTATGTGCCGGAGGGAGAAAAGGCAGGCGCTCCTGCCGCTCGTGTCATAACCTTGGCGCGTGATGCCATCATCGTGTTAAGCGCTGATTTCCACCCCAATAACATCATCAGCGATATGACCAATCATTCTGGCGTGATGGCGCTCAGGCAACAGCAGGCCTTAACCCTTGGCGTCGAAGAAGCCACCTTGCCGTTCACAAATGTTTATCTGAGAGAAGGGGCAAATGGCCAATACAAAGCCGTTGGCGTTATTGTGGACGATAAGGTTTTGGCTGTAGAAACCGATCAAGAGGGTTATGTGGTTAAGGTGCGTGACGATGAAGAACCTCTCTTGTCAACGGACATGGCGCAGACATTGTGGACGAAGCACTGTGTGCGGGGCACGCAAAGTGCTTTGTATGTTTCGGAAATTATGAACGCGTTACCGAAAGCGCTTGCCGATCGCATCTATCGGCATGATCTTGCGCCTACACTCGTTCATGTTGATGAGAAGAGTCAAAACACTTTTTATGTTATTCGTAAAGGGATGCGTCGTGATGTTGATAGCAACGCGATTGCGGTTGAGAACAATCACAAGTCGTTTACCTCGGCGCTGGATGATTTTAAGGCCATTGCCAAGACGCTTCACCAGCGTGGCGTGACGCAGGTGAACATTAGTCTTGGCGGGTTGGCGGGGAACATCTGTGCTGAACTATCTCACAATGATGTGTGCCATTATCTCGTTCCTCTTCTTCAAGAGAAAGGCATCAAAACGAACGTCGCCTTTATGACGGACATTAGCCCGAACATTCCTATCACGATTCCTGATGGTTCGTTTCCGGATGCTGCTCATTCGCTCATGCGCATGGCGACCTATGGCACCGAGAAAACGACAACGAAGGACGTCATTCGCTCGATGGTGTGCGGCGCTCAAAGGCGATACAAAAGAAATGAATTGCAGTTGTGAAAGGGAAGGGGGGGCACTCCCCCCCCTTTTAAAGGGCTGAGGAATGCCAGAGAAAAGGGTGCAACGGATTAAAATTGCTTCAGTTAGTCTTAATCAGACGGTCTATGATTGGGCCAGAAACGTGCGTCATATCCTAAGCGCCATTGATCGGGCTGCCGCAGATCAAGCGGATATTTTATCAACGGAAGAGCTTTCCCTTGTGGGCTATCCCGCCGATGATTATCATCAGTGGAACAAAAATAATGATCTGACGTGGGATGCGTTAGCCTATCTTGCCGCTTATGCGGCAGAAAAAGCCCCTAACCTTGTCGTGACGGTTGGGGCTCCGTGGCATTACGCCGATAAAAGAAAGCTAACCTGTGATCCCGAATACAATATCGATAATCGCCCTTTTAACGTGCATGCCGTTTTAACGGGGGGGCGCGTTGTGGCCATGGCGGCCAAATCTATTTTAGCCGATGGCGCCGCAGAATACGAGCCTCGGCAATTTACGAATTGGCCTGCATTCAAGGGAACGGTTCAGATAACACTGCCTGATGATTCTATCATACCTTTTGGCAAGCCTGTCATAGCGTTGGGAACAGGGCAAAATTTCCTCACGCTTGCTTATGAAATATGCGCAGAAGGTTGGCTTGGGCTGCGTAATGATTTAAGCATCAATCAGCGTGAACAGAACGAAGCGAGGACTCTTGTACGGCTTGCCTTAACGCATGACATTTCTGTTGTGCTTAATCCCAGCGCTAGCAAGCCAGAGCCAGCGATTAATAAAGAAAAGATTAGGGGGGAAGGGGTGTGTGTTTCCGGTTCTCGCTATTGTGGGGCTTATGTTTACACCAATTATCTGGGTTCGGCGTCAGGGACTTATGCGGCGGAAGGTAGCCAACTTTTTGTGCAAGGCGAAAAAATCATTCACCATGGTTATCGTTACTCGTTTCAGGATGTTTCATACAGCAGCGCGGTCGTGACTCTTCCCGTGGCGATGCGGGGGCAGCCCGATGCTGTTATCGCGCATGATTTTGCCGATTGTCCTATGCCCATGCGGGCAGGGCAGGAAGCTCCCTTCGATGCCGCTTATGCCGATGGCAAGATTGATGGTGAGCAGCTTGTCTATGAAGAATATATGCGCTCTATCGCGCTTTGGCTGCGTGACTATTTAGCGAAACAAAACCATGGGGCTCAAGGGTATGTTGTGTCATTGTCGGGTGGTAAAGATTCTGGTTACGGAGCGTTAGCTGTCTCGATGATGGTCGATTTGGATGTTCAGGAAAATGGGGTTGATGGTTTTTTTAAGCGGTTTGCGCATCTTGCGTATAAAGACGAAGTGCTGAAAATCTATGCCGAAAAGGGAGAGGCTGAGGCCGTTCGTTCTATAAAAAAGAACCTGCTCACTTGCGTTTATATCAAGGTGGACAACAGTTCACAGGAAACCTTGTATGCTGCGCGTTTTTTGGCTGAGGGCGGGAGGCTGTCGGACGGACGCTTGGCGCAAGGGCTTGGCGGCAAGTTTTTCGTTGTGTCTGCGCAGGCTGCGTTGAATGAAACAACCATGGCTTTTTCTGGCCTCAATCTGGATCATGTTGTTCGTGAAAATCTTGAAGAGATTTTGGGCGATCGGAAATATGTCGGATTGACGGATCTGGAACGTTTTGATCTTGCGCGTGCCAAAGGGCTTCGGCAAATCAAGGCTTATGTTGAAGCTGTGCCATGCACCGTTCCCGCGTTGCCGGATTATATCCATCGCGCTTGTGTTAATCCGTTGACGACGTGGGCTCGGGCGGCCGATGATATTACGCTTCAAAATGTTCAAGCGCGTGTGCGCCTTCCCATTCCGTGGGCGATAGCCAATCAAGAACGTAAGATGGCGCTTGCAACCTCTAATGAATCCGAAGCTGTGCATAGCTATACAACGGCGGGAGGCGACATGCATATGGGGGGCTCGAATCCCATCGGGGGTGTGCCCAAACATGTGATTGTGGAGTCCTTAAAGTATTTTGAGCAGCGCGGAATGGTTGGCTTCGCCCCTGTTTCTGCCTTGCATTGGATTAATGAGCAGCAGCCTACTGCCGAATTGCGCCGAAGGGTGGCGGGAGCGCCACAACAAACGGATGAAGCCGACTTGGGGTTTACTTATGAACAATCGCACTTCATTGAAGAAAAGTTGATTGTCGAACGGCAAACGCCTGCCGTTGTTTTAAGTCAAATGCGGGGGCATCCTTTGTTCGGCGATGATCTTGCCGCTTCTCGCGGTATTGTGCTGGGTTTTGTGCGTCGTTGGGAGTCCGGTCAGTTTAAGCGGATTATGGCGCCTTTAGCACCGCATGTGGGCAGCAATGTGGATCCGCATCAAGCTGTGCGCACAACAGTTCTGGGCGACCATTTTCGTACGGGTGTGGCGCATATGACGCTTGATCTTATGGCTGATAAAACCAATCATCAGACCGCGTTTCGTGATAAATATGGTATGTCTCTGGCGCAGGCCAAAGTCGCCGCTATGATTAATCCTGACTTTAAGAAAGCGCTGTGCACGCTGTCTTTGGATGAATTGATGCAACCAGCCTTATGGAAGGTCTTTGAGAAAAGGAACCAATCGGTTTTGTGCCATGTCGCACCGAACCGCCCTTTGAAAAACAAGAGCGCTTTGAAGGCTATCGTTTTTAAACCTAATGAAGGAGGCGCATGATGAAACCCTATTTTCAAGCATCAGACTCCCTCAGCGCTCAAATCGCTTTTAAAGAGTTTACGCGTCGTTATGGCCAAGCCATGTCTCCTTTGGAGGCGGATATTGTTGTGTCCTTGGGGGGGGATGGACAGACGCTCATCTCACTTCAAGACGCCATTCGTTTTAAGAAGCCTGTCTTTGGCATCAACTTTGGCCATATGGGGCATTTGCAAAACCTTCACAAAGAATATGATGGATTGATAGAGCGTATCAACGCGGCGGTAACCCTTGTTCTGTGTCCTTTGCGTATCGAGGTTTCGTTTATGAATGGTTCCATACGGAATGATTTTGCCGTGAATGAAGCCTTTATTTGCAATCATAGCCGCACGGCCACGACCCATTTGCGTGTTCTTTTGGATGAAAAAGAGTTTTTTTCTAAACTGTCTGGCGATGGGTTGATTGTTTCCACAACGGTGGGAAGCACAGGCTACAATAAGTCTGCGCATGGCCCCGTGTTGCCCCTTGATGACGATTTGTTTGTCCTTACGCCCAACAATCCACAGAGTCCGGAAAATAGTCGCCCCTGCGTTCTCAGGCCGCGTCCTGTTGAAGTGCAGGTTCTTGATCCTGTCTTTCGGCAGGCGGATGTTTATGTTGATAACCACAAGGTGGGAGAAGCGGCAAAAACCATCAAGCTTGTTTTAGATAATGCAAATGCCTATGAGTTGCTGTTTGATCCGGGGCAAACGTTGCATGAGAAAATCATGCGGACACAGCTTCTTGCATCAAAATTGGGTTGAAGGCAGAAGAAGAGGGTTCATATTGAAAATTGGCGGAGACAGAGGGATTCGAACCCTCGATACAGGTATACCCCGTATAACGGTTTAGCAAACCGTCGCCTTCAGCCTCTCGGCCATGTCTCCGCATCTCGTGTCCTTCAGGGGCTAAGGCTGAAGGTCTTATTGTTTTGCTCGCCTACGCGAGCGGTATTGTTTTGCTCGCCTACGGCGAGCTTTTCCCGCTCTGTAGCGAGAAGGGTTGTGTATACCGCGCTTTTTTGTGTTTTAAAACAAAAAAAGGTGCTCTAAAAAGGTTCTTTTTCGTGCGTTCTGAGGCTGTTTTGACCTTAAAGCGTACTTGTTTTCTTGCCCATGGCATTAATCAGCGAAGTGATGAGCGCCGCCCAATAGGGCAGGGTTTGAACCAGCAACATTCCCGACCAAAGAACGGCGTTTTGATTGGACGTCTCGAACTTATAAAGAATCGAGAAGGCCGCGATTAAGAGGGCGAGCAAAAGGCCGATTTCTTCTTGTGCCATTAGAAAGGCTTGCGTAGCGGCTGGCTTATCATCGCATTTGGGGGTGCGGATAAAGGGCTTGCCTGATGTGAACAAGCCTTGCCAGACCGCGCGTCCCACGGCGTGGGTGAGGGCCATGCCCGCCAGTGCCGCGCCAAGGCGATCCCGCCAGCCGCACTTGACGCGCACATGATAAAGCCACAAGCCTGCGACGACT
This sequence comes from Micavibrio sp., assembly GCA_020718105.1. Classification (GTDB taxonomy): domain Bacteria; phylum Pseudomonadota; class Alphaproteobacteria; order UBA9219; family UBA9219; genus UBA8914. Next base: position 29,775 of record DYDA01000009.1, read on the forward strand.
TTGAAGACAAAGACGCTAAGCGTTGGAATCAGAAAAACGGCGGGGGGAAACTCCACCCATTTCAGGAGGAGAAGAATCGACCAGAAAACGGCCGCCGCGACAAAGACCATATGCGCGGCATCGGCAAACCATGGAAGCCAGCCCGATACAAAATGATAGCGTTGCCCCGATGTCAGCCTTGCGCCGTCCAGCCCTTTTTCTTCGCTGAGCGCGCGCCAGTGGCGCTTGAGAATTTGCACCGCGCCATAGGCCCAGCGGAAGCGTTGCGTTTTATAGCCGCCGAAACTGTCAGGGATCAGGCCGCGTCCAAGCGAGTGTTCAAGATACACGGCCTCATAGCCTTTTTCGAAGAGGCGTAAGCCAAGTTCGGCATCCTCACAAATGCACCACTCCGCCCAGCCTTTAACGCTGCTGAGCAGATCGCGGCGGATCAGTGTCATCGTGCCGTGTTGGATGATCGCATTGCGTTCATTGCGTTGAACCATGCCGATGTGGAAAAAGCCTGCGTACTCCCAATAGCAAAGCCGTTTAAAGAGGCTTTCGCTGGCGTCGCGGTAATCTTGTGGCGCTTGCACAATGGCGACTTCGGGTTTGTCAAAGTAGGGGATGGTTGCCCGAAGCCAGTCGGCAGAGACGATGTAATCGCTATCGATGACGCCGACGATGGCGGCATCCTTGGCCGTTTGGGTAAGGGCGAAGTTGAGCGCCCCCGCCTTAAAGCCCGGCCATTGGGGAAGATGGAAAAAGCGAAAACGAGGCCCCAGTTTGGCACAGTGGTCTTGCAAAGGTTTCCAAACTTCTTCGTCTTTGGTGTTGTTGTCTATGACAAGAACTTCAAAATTAGGATAGGCCAGATCAGCCAGAGCATTCAGCGTTTCAATGACCATTTGCGGCGGCTCGTTATAACACGGCACATGGATGGATACTTTGGGCGCGTTCTTGGCGGGCTCTTGGTCAATCGGTGGGAAGGCGCGTTTGCGGTTGGCCCACATGACCTCGGTCAGCTCTAGCCCGTCCACCAGCAAAAGCGCCAGCAAGACAATTTGAAAACCGATCAAGACAATCCACGCGATGGTGTTGGCGTTGATGATTTTCTCAGCCATTGCGACCATGATCGCCCAAATTAAAAGAGAGGCGACGGCTTGGATAAGGGCGGCATAAAACACTTGGCCTGCAAATTTTAAATCTTGCCGTTTGCGCACAAACCATTGGATGGGGAACAGAGCCAAAAGCGAAGCGACAAGGCAGCCCCAAAACCAGTGAATGGATTCGCGAACAATGCCGCTCATCGTAAATTTGACGTTGCGATCAGCGTCCCAAAGTCCCCAATGCGCGCCGACGGTTCCTTCGATCCCGCGCTTCCACGGCGCATCGATGGATTCAACGATGGAATAATCAAGCCGCGCTTCACTCGCATAGATTAAAAATTCACGGATGAATTTTGCTTGGTTGATTTGTGAGGGTTCTGCGCCTTTGATCCATTGCCCTTCGCTGGGCCAACCGACTTCGCCCAGAAGGATGTGCTTATCAGGAAAAGCGGCTTGCAGTTGATCCATGCGATACTTGACATAGGGCAGGGCACCCAAAATATCGACGCCTTCCCAATAAGGAAGGATGTGAACCGTGATGAAGTCCACAGCGCGGGCCAGTTCCGGATGATCCAGCCAAACATGCCAAGGTTCAGCCGTTGTAACGGGAATATCAATCTCGCGTTTGACGCGCTCGATATAGGCCACGAGCGCCTCAACAGTTGTGTCGGCGCGCAAGATCGTTTCATTGCCGACGATGGCGCGTTTGATGTTGCTGTGTTCTTTGGCCAGCCGGATCAGGCGTTCGATTTCCGCCACGTTATCTTTATCGTTAGGCGATATCCACGCGCCCGCAAAAACACTCAGTTTATTTTTTTTTGCCAGAGGGATGATGCGGTCAAGGCCATCACTAAGGCCATAAAGGCGAATGGCTTCGGCTTGACCTGCAATAAGGCTCATGTCTGTGATGATTTGCTCATCGCTGAGGCGGCTGGAGTCGTTGCCTGCTTGCCAAGCGCTATAGGACAGGCTGTTGATTTTGCCGCCCCACGGTTTTTGCCATGCCCCCTGGTTGACAAGTGCCCAAACAGACAGATTGCCTGTCAGGACAATAAGAAGAACAAGAAGCGTGTGTTGAATTGTTCTCATGGCGTTTTAGATTTTCTTGCTTTGCCTCATTTTTTCGGTCTTTTCGTCTAAGGAACGCAAAAGGGTCGGCATGCCTTCGCGCTTGATGATTGACGTAAAATCGGCGCGGCGCGTAGCGAGTTCACTGATTGAGGCATCAAGATAAACATCAACGATGCGCAAAGCGCCCGCTTCATCAGGCCGAAGAAGATAGTTGAGAATGACGGGAGTGCTGCCCTTGGGCGTTAATGTCGTTTCAACCATGATGCCGCCACCCGCTGCTGGTTTCTCGCCGCCGACTTTGAAGACTTCGCCATCGTATTTTGTAAAGCGGCTGGCGTAAGTTGCGATGGAAAAAGCGGAAAAAGAGCCTACCAGTTTTTCTTGTTCCTCGTGGCTGGCTTTCACCCAAGCGGCGCCGACAGCATAACGCGCCATAAGAGGCAGGTTGAACGTGGCCGAGACGGCAGGCTCCAGCTTTTTATAACGTCCCTCAAAACCAAGCTCTGGGCCCTCTTGCATGGTTGTTTGAAGAGCATCGTAGAATTTCTGAACGATGGCGGCGGCAGGCGTTTCGGCTTGCGCGGGCGCGGCCAAAAAGAGAGTCGTAAGAAAAAAGGGAAGGGCAAGAAAGGTCGCAACGCGTTTCATCAAAAACCACCGAAAAAGATCAAGGGAATAGGAACAAGCAAGGGGCGCTTTTTTCAACGCCCCACACCATAGCGGAATATGCCCCCCGTTCAAGGCGAAAGTATGGCTTATGAAGCGTCCCTGATTTGAACCGCTGCTTTTAAAAGGTCGTTGACGCGCGTTTGCCAGCCTTTGCCGCTGGCTTTCAGGGCGGTCAGAACTTCCGTATCAAGGCTTAGGCTCACGACGGTTTTGCTGCGTCCGGCGGGTCTCCCACGCCCCCGCTTATAAGCCGCGACGATTTCCGGCGCGACTTCGCTGGCGGGACGCATCTTTCTCATAAGGGAAAGGGGGAGCGGCGGCAGTGCAGCAGAATCCCAATCGGCTTTCGAAATCTTAGATGGTTTACGTGTTGTCGTCATAAAAACGCCTTTCCCGATTATTGGCCTTACGGAGTCCAATAATCCGTATTTTATTTTTGCGTAGCGTATAAACCATGACATGCAAACGACCCCAAATTGTGCCATAGGCAACAAAACGAGCTTCGCCATAGTCCTTGCGCGTGTCTTCTACGGCTTGAGCTGTTTCCCAATCGAACACCTCCGCATGGTCGAAATCGACGCCATGCCGGATCAAGTTCATTCTGGCTTTATTCTCATCCCACTCATACATCGTGAACACGTGTTTCTAATAAATATAGCTATATTTATTCAGTTTGTCAAGCGCTGGCGATCACCGTTTTGGCGGCCTCAACCCCAAGAGCCTCAAGGGCGGTTGCGACGATATGCTTGGCGGTTAAGCCTGCTTCCTCGTACTGCTTGACTTGCGTGTCTTGCAATTGGAAGCGATCGGGCAGAGTCATGCAGCGGATTTTCATCCCGTGATCCATCGCTCCCAGATTGGCCAGATGATGCACAACATGGCTGCCGAACCCGCCGATAGAGCCTTCCTCAATCGTGATCAGAACCTCATGGTTTTTGGCGAGGCGTTGGATCATTTCCAGATCAAGCGGCTTGGCAAAGCGCAGATCGGCGATGGTGGTGGAAAGGCCACGCGAATCTAATTCCTCCGCCGCTTTACGGCATTCGCCAAGGCGCGTGCCAAGGTTGAGCAGCGCAATCTTGCTTCCTTCCTTGACGATGCGGCCACGTCCGATGGTCAGGACTTCGCCACGGTCGGGCAGCTCCATGCCAGAGCTATCGGCGCGAGGATACCGCACTGCCGTAGGGCGATCGTTGATGGCGGCGGCGGTTGCGACCATGTGGGTCATTTCAACCTCGTCCGAGGGCGCCATAACGATGATATCGGGAAGGCAGCCCATCAAAGCCAAATCGAACGATCCGGCATGTGTCGCGCCATCCGCGCCCACCAAACCGGCGCGATCCATCATCAAACGAACAGGCAGCTTTTGCAAAACGACATCGTGCATGACTTGGTCATAGGCGCGTTGCATGAATGAAGAGTAGATGGCGCAGAAAGGTTTAAGCCCTTCGCAAGCCAAGCCTGCGGCAAAGGTGACCGCGTGCTGCTCGGCAATACCAACATCGAACAGGCGGCCTTCAAAACGGCGACCAAAGATATCAAGGCCCGTTCCGGCGGGCATGGCGGCGGTAATGGCGACGATCTTGTCGTCATGTTCGGCCTCTTTGACCAGAGCATCGGCAAACACACGCGTGAAGGATGGGGGCGCGTTCTTGGCGCTTTCTTGTGCGCCTGTGACGATGTTGAATTTGGCGACGCCATGCATTTTGTCGGGCGCGCAGACGGCGGGCGCATAGCCATGCCCTTTTTCTGTCACGATATGGATCAAAACGGGGCCGCCCTCTTGATTATCGCGCACGTTTTCCAAAACAGGAATCAAATGGTCAAAGTTATGACCATCGATGGGGCCAACATAATAGAATCCCATTTCCTCAAACAGCGTGCCGCCTGTCACAAGCCCACGGGCGTAATGCTCAGCCTTACGCGCCGCTTCCTTTAAAGGGCGGGGGAAAATGTTGGCAAACTCTTTGCCGATATGGCGGAGCTTGCGGTATTCCTTAGACGATGCGATGCGTGAAAGGTATGAGCTAATCGCCCCTGTTGGCGGCGCAATCGACATATCATTGTCATTGAGAATGACGATAAGGCGCGAATCCATCGCGCCCGCGTTGTTCAACGCCTCATAGGCCATGCCTGCGCTGATCGAGCCATCGCCGATCACGGCAATCACTTGGTTTTTCTTTTGTGCGAAATCACGCCCTACCGCAAAGCCTACCGCTGCCGAAATGGATGTAGAGCTGTGCCCCGCGCCGAACGGATCGTATTCGCTTTCCTCGCGCTTTGTAAAACCTGATAGCCCGCCGCCTTGACGCAGCGTGCGGATGCGATCCCTGCGACCCGTAAGAATCTTGTGAGGATAAACCTGATGCCCAACATCCCAAATCAACGTGTCGTCAGGCGTGTTAAAGACGTAATGCAGCGCAACGGTTAGTTCAACCACACCAAGGCCAGAGCCGAAATGCCCACCTGTGGACGAGACGGTATCGATCACTTCGGCGCGAAGCTCATCCGCCAGTTGCGGCAACTGTTCGGGCGTCAGCTTTCGCAGGTCATAAGGCACTTTGACCGTATCAAGAAGCGGCGTGGCAGGGCGACCATTGAATGAGGGCACATCGCCTGCCTCAACAACGCATCCTTCGTCGGGACATAGGGCGTGCAAGGGTTTCTTATTTTTTTGGGTGAGCGACACAACGGTTCTCCTGAATTATTACTATCGAATAAGGGATTGATGAATTCAAGATTCGCGTTTCCACGTGATCTGAAATTCTATTTCTTCTTGGTCGGCGGCGCGTTCATGCTCTATGTTGAAAAGGGCATGAGTGGGAACATGAAGCCGTTCACCAGCAATTTGGATATCAAACCGCTCTCCTTTCTCAAGGCAATCAGCAAGCCTGCGAAGTTTTTCGACAAACTGATTTGTCGGATAGGTTTTCTCGATATCGCGCTTTTTCGTTTTTACAACACTCATTTTTGTCCCCTTTTGCCCCCCCTTGTTTTTGATACGGATAGGTTGACAACTCCAATGTTGAACGGCGCAGACAACAGCGCAACAAAGGGGCTGTGAACGGCATGGAATCTCTTTCATATCACTTTCAGGGCGTAAGGCAGTAGGACTAGACCCATCCCCCCCTCTATTGCAAGAAGAGCGTTACTTTCGCGCAACAGAGTCGTTAGGTTATGTTGCTTTGCAACATTGGAGGGAGGGGCGTCGTGCCTCTTTTATTCAAAACACATGAAATTTAGCTTCCGCAAAAAGATGATTCAGAAAAGCGTTTGTTTTCAATGGGATACATGGGGTCTTCGATTTTGACAAAATCGTTATATTTCATGGACATAAATGGTTAATCCGGTACAAACAGACTCAAAAGCGTCTCTCAGTAGCCTTCTGCTCGACGTACGGCCTCAAAAAAGGGGAGATTCGTTGATTCTATTGTATTTTTTTGTGGGTCAAACGAGGGGGCGGGAGATGCCCCCCAAGCCGCTTAAGGAAGGGTTAAATATAAGGACTGTTTTGGAGACGTTGCTGCGCCTTTTTATCGATAGGTTCAGGCTGGGGGTCTTCTCTATGGCCAAAGTTAAAGTTATAGACGTTGGTTTTTGCTGACGCGGGCTCCAGCCGTTGCACGGAAGCTTTAATCTCGCTGATCTCTTTGGCGACGGCTTTAAACGCGCCCTCTACCGTTGGCCGCTGGGTAGCAGGAAGAAAATAAAAAAGCGCGCTAATAACAAGGCTGGAGATAGCGCCAGAGATCAGGCCGGAAGTCAGGGTGGGGACGAAAGCAGTTCTGTTGTGAATTTCTGATATTTTTCCTTGTTCGCTTTTTAGAAATGTTTCCTCTGCAGCTTTTAAAATTTTGTCCGTCTGTTCTTCGCTGTTTAAAATCCTATGTGCCGTTGGAATAGGCAGGGAGTCATCATCCAGATACTGGGAGAACGTAGCAAATGCCATCAAAGATGATATTCTTCCAGATTTTGCATAAGCTTGAAGAAAAACGTCCTGGGCTTTTAGCCGTATGGCATTTTTCGATGACGGAAGGGATTGCTTCTTATTTCTACTCATAATTTTTCTCCCATTTTTCAGGCAAGAAATTATCAAAATGTATTAATAAAGGCGTGTCGAATTTCTACCGGAAACCATCAATCGTTATCGCAGGTCTTTTGCGAATGATGGTGATTGTGCCCATTGGGGCGGTTGGCGTATTCGGAAGCGATATCGAGAATTGCATTTCCAATGGCTATTCCCACCTTGGCGGGAACTGGCTGAGATGAAATGATCCACCAATCTTTTTGGAGCTTCGTTAAGCCAGAGGGGGGGGCAATGGGATGTTCTGCCAAAGATGTTCCTGCGGCAGCGCCGATTTGTTTTGCAGAAAGACTATGTTTTGACATATCCGTCACCATTCCTTGAGGAGAGTATGGCGCAGTATAAAACATTATCGTTTCCTTTCAAAAAGAATTAGAGCGTTATCATGAGAAGCAGTGTAAAAGGTATTGTGCGGGATGTCAGGAAAAATATACAATACTTTCATGGTGTTAGCTTAATAAAACCTTAATTGGTTTCTGAAAAATTAAGTTTAGGGCTACATTCTTGTTTTGCTTTCGGCCTTCGCAGGCGTGGGTGGCGGCGCGGTGGCCTTTTCTTTCTTTTCTCTCTGGTTTTTGTTATGTCCTTTCCCATGCTTTAGGCTTGTTGAAAGAAAGAAGGTTTTTTGATGCCCCGTAAACTTTTTGGAACCGATGGTATCCGTGGCCGCGCCAATCAAGAGCCAATGACGGCCACGACGGCGCTGTCCGTCGCGATGGCCGCTGCGCGGCTGTTTCGTCGCGGGGCGCATCGTCATCGCGTCGTGATTGGTAAGGACACGCGCCTGTCTGGCTATTTGTTAGAGCCTGCGCTGACGGCGGGGTTTATCGCGCAGGGCATGGATGTTATTTTGCTGGGTCCCTTGCCGACGCCTGCCGTCGCGATGTTGACGAAAAGTCTACGCGCTGATTTGGGCGTGATGATCTCGGCCTCGCATAACCCTTATGCTGACAACGGCATCAAGTTGTTTGCACCGGATGGACAAAAGTTGTCGGACGAGTTGGAAGAGCAAATTGAGGCTCTGATGGATGATCCCGAAAAGGACTTGGCGGCTTCGGACGTCTTGGGCAAGGCCTCGCGGCTTGAGGATGCGCAAGGCCGTTATGTCGAGTTTGTCAAGGCGACGTTTCCGGTGGGGCAGCGTCTTGATGGCCTTAAAATTGTGATCGATTGTGCCAATGGCGCGGCGTACAAAGTTGCGCCGACGGTTTTGTGGGAGTTGGGCGCCGAGGTGATCCCCGTTGCCATCACGCCCAACGGGCGCAACATCAATGATCATTGCGGCGCGACGCATACCGATTTAATGCGCGAGACTGTTTTGCTTCATGGCGCGGATGTCGGGATTTCTTTGGATGGTGATGCCGACCGTTTGATCATGGCCGATGAAAAAGGACAAGTCATCGATGGTGATCAGTTGATGGCGCTCATTGCCAAGGCGTGGGCAGCGCAAGGCCGCCTTAAGGGGGGCAAGTTGGCGACGACGGTTATGTCCAATCTGGGGCTAGAGCGGTTTTTAAAAACGATAGGCCTTGGCATGATCCGTGCGAACGTAGGCGATCGTTATGTTGTTGAGGCGATGCGCGAGCAAGGCTGTAACTTAGGCGGTGAGCAATCAGGCCATATGGTTCTTTCCGATTATTCAACAACGGGCGATGGGCTTTTGACGGCGCTGCAAGTGTTGGCCGTGATAGGCGAGGCGGGAAAGCCCGCCAGTCAAGTGTGCCGCTTGTTTGAGCCTGTGCCTCAGCTTTTGAAAAGCGTGAAGGTCTCCCGCGATGTGATGAACGATCCGGCCTTTTTGGACGCGATTAAGGTGGCTGAAGGAAAGCTTAACGGCGGCGGGCGTTTGCTTGTGCGCAAATCCGGTACGGAAAATCTGGTGCGCGTGATGGCCGAAGGTGATGACCCTGCTTTGGTTGAATCCATTGTGAACGATCTGATAGCCATGATCGCGCCGTAAGGGATGTAAGGCCAACCGCCCTATGAACCCACCCCTATCGTCATTGCGAGCGAGCGCATGCGAGCGCGGCAATCCATCTCCCACACTTTCCACAAAAGCCCCTATTCGCCACTTCAGGTGATGGATCGCCACGCTCCGCCTTCGGCTCCGCTCGCGATGACGGATTCTATTTGAGAGTCGTTTCATTGGGCGGTTGGTATAAGGCCAACTCTTGCCCTGTTTTGGGTATCTATCAGCCCGTTTTTTGTGATTTGCCGACAGGCGAGGCCGTCAGAAATTCTTCCTCGGCATAAAGCAGCGCCTCTAGCTCTTCTTCGGTTAGGTTTTCATAATCGGGGATCGAGAAATTGATCAAGTCCTGATGATCAACGGTGCTTGGCAACGGGGCAGAGGGTGGTTTGATTTTTGAAAGTTTCTCAATAAGCGGCGCGGCAAAATTGATGCGCGAGGGAGGCGCGTTGGCTGTGGGTTTTGTGATGGCGCGCTCGGCCAGCGGGGGACGCGCCGGTTCAGCGGGTTTGGTTTCTTCCGTTTTTCCTTCATGCTTTGACGCATCATGGGGTTTAGATATTCTGGCCTTTTGTGTAGGCGCCTTATTTTTTGTTTGGGTTAGGGGCGGCGTTTCTTGAGAGTCGTTTTCTTTTTTAAGAGCCTCTTTTGAAGCGCGCGTTCCATCCAACACTTCCGTTTTTGTTTCCGATAAACAAGCCGCAATTTCAGGCGAAATTTTCTTTTCTTCCGTGGCGAAGATAGGGGAGGGCGCAGGCGTTCCCGATGGGCCATCCGGTGGCGGCGAAGCAGAGGCTTTTTGCGTTAGGGAAAGAGTCGCCTCCTTGTCAGAGGGAGATTCAATTTGCGGCAAGGGAGCGGAAGCCATGGATTTAAGCGTGGTGGGCAAAGAACCCTTTTGCTCAATTTGCGATAGGCGCGGCGTGACTTCTTCAATATGGCGCACAAGGGATTCCATGGCTTGACGCTTTGACGCGCCTTCGCCTTGGCCATCATGGGCGTTATAGTACGAAGCATAGTCGCTGGACTGCCCATAAATAGAGGCAATCTGGCGTGATAAATCCGCGCCTAAAAGGCCAAGGCGTCCCACATAGGCCTGAAAGACCAAGGTGCGGATCCGTGGCCAGCTTGTTGTTTTTTCGTTGTTGTCTTGGGCAATTTTGGCAAGCCGCGCCTGACAAATTGATCGCGCCGCCATCAGTTCGCCGCGCAACGCGGCGGCGATAGCCTTGATGTCGTCGCGTTTTTGGCGAAGGCGATAGAGGGTCACCGCGCCCGTCACGCACAGCGTCGTGAAAAGGAAAAGAATCCCCGTCATAAGAAGCTGATATCGCTCTAAAAAGCTTTGCTCCTGCGTGAAGGGCGCAGGAAGAAGATCGGCTGGGGAAAGCCCAAGGTCTTTATCCGAGAGCTTAAACGCATCAACCGAGGCGGAGTCCGTCAGGGAAACGCTTATCGGTTGCGCATCGTTTTGGCCTTCTGTTTTATCTTCAGTCACGGCAGGCGCGGCGGCAACGGCTCCCTTGTTTTTAAAGGCGGCGGCTTGCGCGGCGGTTAGCGCCTCTAGCTCAAGCTTGGCCTTGGCCTCTTCTCCTTTAAGGCGCGCGATTTCGGCTTTGGTCGCGGCGGCCTTGGCGGCGGCTTCGCTTAAGCTTTTATCCGAAGCGGCGGGTGGCGTCCCCGTTGACCACAGGCCAAGGCGCTGGCTTTGCGCCGCTTGTTCAGCGGCCAGATAGGCTTCGGCATAGTCCGACGATTGCAGCGTTCCGCGTGCGCTGACGGCCAAGCCGCGCCGCAAAAGCTCAAGGCCGAAATCAGTGTTGGATGCGTTACGACAAAGCGCCAGCAAACGGCCATCGCGGTCGCGGTCTTTAATCTGGCAAGTCACGGGGCCTTGGGCAAGAGCATCCACAACAGCGCGGGCTTGCGGCCCGTTGGTGGCGCTCATCTGCGGCGGCACAACGCCGTACAGGCGAACTTCATAACCGTTAAGGCGCAAGCGCTCGGCGTCCAATACTTCGGCTTGCCCGTCCAGCCTGCGCGAAGGCGGCATGGCGGTTTTATTGACAAGAACCTCGCTGTTGACGGGTGTGCGTGGCGCTTTTTTGGGTGGGGGCATAACTTGGGCTTGCGTTGCCTCGCAGGTGAAAAGCAAAGCCGCCCCGACTAAAAAAACAGTGATGCGCGTCATGATCCTCAAACCTCGTTGTCGCTTTGATCTTTGGGGCGATTCTTTTTAGATTATACCCATCAATCCATCCTAACCCTTTTTTGTCCAAGATGGAAATAGAACCTATTGTGCAAAAGAAACAGAGGCTCTATTAATAAGAACGTAAGTAACCAGACATTACCCGTCTTGTGTCATTCCCGCGAAAGCGGGAATCCAGCGCCGAGCGTCCGCGAGGCGTATGAGTCAAAAACAGCGTGTTTCTCGTATCTTTTTGATTTATGTGCGCCGTGGACACGGCGCAGCTGGATTCCCGCTTTCGCGGGAATGACGCAGTTTTTTTGAGAAGTTATGCCCTATTATTTATGGACTGATTAATATCTCTTTGTTTTCAGTAAGAGCCTGCGCGAAAGGAATGACGATGACAACAAAAATGCCAGTGACGGTTCTGACGGGGTTTCTTGGCTCTGGGAAAACGACCCTTCTTAATCACATTCTAACAGCCTCGCATGGTAAGCGTTACGCCGTCGTGGTCAACGAGTTTGGCGAGATTGGGATCGATAATGACCTTATTGTTGCCTCGGATGAAGAGATTTTTGAAATGAGCAACGGGTGCGTTTGCTGCACCCTTCGCGGCGATTTGATCCGCGTGATCGGTGGGTTGATGCGTCGCGCTCATGCCTTTGATGGTATTTTGATCGAAACGACAGGGCTTGCCGATCCCGCCCCCGTGGCGCAGACGTTTTTGACCGATCCAGATTTAGCCTCGCGCACTGTGCTGGATAGCATCATCGCGCTTGTTGATGCCGCGCATGTCGTGGAGCAGCTTAAGACCGATCCAGAGGTTGAGACGCAAATCGCGTTTGCCGATAGCCTTATTCTGAACAAAACGGATATTGTGAGCGAGGCCGACATCGCCAGCATCACAGCGCTTCTTAAAACGCTGAATCCCTTTGCGACGGTTCATGTTGCCTCACGCGGCGTTCTGCCTCTTGATAAAATCATGGGGCAGGGCGGGTTTGATTTGGGGGCGGTGGCCGAGAAACTGGCCGCGTGTGACGAACAAGAAGCGCAGGAAGAGCCCCCTCCTCACGCTCATCATGACGAGGGTGATTGCGCGTGCGGGTGTTGCATGGCAGCGGCAGCGCCTGTACCTGCTTTTCATCATGATACGACAATCAGCAGCGTTTCTTTGGTCAGCGATAAACCGATGGGGGCGGACAAGATTCAAAACTGGCTTGTGGCCTTGGCGCAAAAACAAGGAGCTGATCTCTTGCGCTATAAAGGCATTTTCCATTTCGCGGGCGAAGAAAACAAAATCGTGATCCAAGGTGTTCGCATGACGCTAGAGGGTGGCGCGCTTGCGCCGTGGCCTAAGACGGGGCGCCGCGTTAGCCGTCTTGTTTTGATTGGGCGGCAGCTTAAGGAAAAAGAACTTCGCGCCGCCTTCCTTGCCTGCATAAGCGAAGAATAGACGCCTCACCCAACGCCGGTTGAGCCAAAGCCGCCTGAACCTCGATTGGTCGGGGGAAGGCTGGCGGCGGCCTCCCATGTGATGCGGGTGTAGGGGGCGATGACCATTTGCGCGATGCGCATGCCGCGTGTGACGGTAAAGGGCTCACTGCCCAAGTTGGCCAAGATCACCTGCACTTCGCCTCTGTAATCGGCATCAATGGTTCCCGGACTGTTGAGAACGCTTAGCCCGTTTTTAAGGGCGAGGCCAGAGCGTGGCCTTATCTGCGCCTCAAACCCTTCTGGCAGAGCGATGGCAAGACCCGTGGGGATAAGCTTGCGCTCCCCCGCTTGTAATGTGATGGGGGCTTCCTCGCCAATGGCGGCGCACAGATCCATGCCAGCGGCATGCTCGGTGGCATAGGCGGGAAGGTCAAGCCCCTGCGCATGGGGCAAGGTGGTGATGGCAACGATGACGTTTGGCATAAAGATTTCCTAAGAGAGTTAAAAGACGGGGAAAGCGTAGCATGATCGCGGCATGCGAAAAAAGGGGGGCGGCCCGTAATCTTGCTCCAGCCCGTCTTCAGAGGATTTGCGGGTGTAAATGGCGCACCGGATGCGGGGCATTCATCATTTTCTCTCCTTTTTGCTTTTTAAATTGGCGGTGGAGTCGTGGCACAAGTAAAAACTTGCTGGCCAATTCTTTCCGGCCACCGACAGGTTGAATCATCTTTATGCCCCTGCATCCAATTATGTACTGCATACGGCATCGAATACAAGGGGTGCGCGAAAGGGCTCCCCCATTAATGATTGGCACCGCAGGATGGTTAACGATGGTGCCCAGCATCTGCTTGCAGCAAGTCAAGCATAAAATCGTGTCATTTATCATGTTTTGCTTGGTTTTTGCTGCTGCATTCTTTTGATTTCAGGCCGCGTTAACGATATAATGAGTTTGTTGCTTTAAGGACTTTTTAGAGAAGGATTTTGACCATGTGCGAGGATGCTGCATCAAACGTACTCTCCTTTAAAGCGAAGGGCGTTTCCAACAAGGGCTGCGAGCTTTCCAGAACGATTGACTTCAAAGAGACGCATACACTCTCTGCACTTATCCGTCACGTCGCCCACGAGATAAAAACCGAGGAAGCGGAAATCTTTGAGATAACCCAAAGAGTCTTCGGCGTTTGTGATTTGAGTCATCTTCCGGCCAAAGACCTTGAAACCGTCTTGAATTTTCTTATCGGCATTGCGGGATCAAGCACAGCGGCTAAAAATTGACTCGTTATAGGGTTATCCGGAAGCCTTCGTAACGAAACACACGATGATTGCGAAGGCGTTCTATGCCTAGGAGCTTTTTCGCTTTAGCATCAAGCTTGAACACCAGCATGGAATAGATGTAGCTGTCTGGGCCTTCACCGGTGATGTTTTCCATTTCTTCAAGACCGCTGCGTTCCAACCAGAGCTGTGCCTTCTTGGGAGGTGCTTTAAGTTTTGTTTCTTTCCAGAGGAAAAGGCCATCTTTGCCCCAATCAACAATAAGATACTTGCGCGGGGATTTCTGAGGAGATGTTTTCACAGTCCAACAGGGCCATCGCTTCTTCTTCCGGCCATCTGTGACAGGCTCTAATGTGCAATATTCAAGCGAAACCACCTCTCCCTTCGGAAAGCCCTTTGGCTCGATGAGATTTCCAACCTTTAAAGAAGCTTTGAAAGACGATTTCATACCGCAATCCTATGGTCTTGGGCAGGCGCTTGACGGATTTTCCAACTATCTTTGGCAACTGTAGAGCGGGCTGCCAATGAATAAATGTTGATGCTGGAAACGGGGTCGAATTTCATTTTGAAATAATCCAGCTCGGCGGATTCAGATCCACCAAGATTCATCAATGAGACGCCCTCTTGAAAAAGTTTATCGGCGGTCATTTTGATTGCGTAGTCAGAGAGGCCAACGCACAATTCGTTGCTGCACAAGTTGACGTACATATTCGCTGTTTCGTCGCCCGTAACCTCCCACAAGGTCACCGCCTGCACACGGCGGTTCATTCGAAAAATCAAGCCCTTCAAGTTTGCGCCCTTGCAACCCACAAGGCCTAGGAGACGTAAATACGGGTCGGTAAGATCAAGAAGATCTTCTCCTTCGGAGGATTTAAAACTTGCCCACTCTTCGGCCAGTTTACGAAGACAAGGAACGTGCTTTGGCTCCAAATCTTCCGTATGAACAACAAGATTCTCTATGTGACGAACACGGTTGCGAATTCTACGAAATTTTCCGCCCTCAGCGTTTGCAAGGTGAGCCGTCGACAAAATTCTAATCGGATATTTCCAATCAAGAACACTTTCCTCAACAACGGCACAGGCTTTTTGATAAAAGGAACCGTCTTGCGTTTGAAGGGATTTAATGTCGTCTTCCTTAAACCTAGCTAAAAGAAATCCGCGAGGGGGTGTCGGGAGATTTTGAACCAAGGAGACTATCGCGGCGAAGTCCTTCTCACCTCGCGGTGGGAAAACCAGAATCTGGCCATCGAGATTGGGGTGCCAGCAAAACGGAACAAAAGTTTGACCATATTGATACAACCAAAGCCCGCGCCGTCCTGTAAAGGCGTAGTACACAACGGAGGACAGGTAACTGTCCGTGTCATTTTCCTTCGCCAACAGATCGGACAGTTTCCCTAAATCATAATCAAAAATATGCTGTACGCCATGCTCTTGGTCTAGCAGAGCTTCATAATTAATCTCTTCCATATTTGCGAAAAAAATGCTCATTCGTCTTTCCTTAAAATCTTTCCACCTGAAAGCCATGCAATTTCGAATAATTTTCGTGCACTTTCGACAAAGCGCGCATCATCAATAATGATAACCTGCGGCGACGGTTTCCAAGAAACCAAAGCCAACTTCGACCCATACATGCAAAACGGATATGGAGAGAAGAGTTCGTCCGGTATGGCTCTATAAGTGTCGTAAGGCGGCACCAAATTGGGATCGTCCGCTCTCACCAGCATTCTGCAAGAAATATTGGCTTCATTCCTTTTTTGAATTTGCTCGCGCATAAACTCTTCATTGAGGCTTTGCTTGGCCAGCCCTTCCTCAAGGTGGGCAACCAACAATTCGCCGCCAGTACCTCTAAGGGTCTCGTATACGTCGACCATCAAGTTTTTGAAGCAATCTTCGCCAGTATAGGTAATAACGACACGATTTTTCAGCCTAACGCCTGAATCTGGAAGGAACTCAAGGCCAGCTCCCTCAAATACCTTCTGCAGCTTTTCCATTGTATCGCGGCGGCCAAGAACCTTACCCCGCTCGATTTTGTTAATCGCATTGAGAGCAACTCCTGACATTTCGGCAAGATCGGACGTCTTCCAATCAAGCATGGCTCGGGCTGCTCTAAGCTGAATTGCATCAATCATTTTCTCTCCTTTACGGGGAACTACCAAAAATAGGTAAGAATCTGCCTAAATTGGGTAGCCATTCGCATTTATAAGGCGTTTCTTTCGTTTTGTCAATCATTTCATAGCACGAAAGCATTTAAAATATCATTGACAACCACCTCTGTCAATGGTACTACTGGTGAACGGTTGGTATTCTAGGTGGCAATGGTTGGTTATATTAACACATTAACACGGAAAGGTATTTAAAATGCTCGATTTTGACACGATTACGAAGAAACACAGTGAAAGCCTAGTTCAGCAAATCGTCGAAACTTGGGAGCGTTATAACAATGTCCGCCATGAGCGTCCAATGATGCTCGAAGACCGCTGGGCGCACTTCATTGGTGCCACCAACGACTATCAAGTCAGTGCTTGCTCCACCGCCGCCCCTACGGCCACCAATTAAGGAGCAACCCAAATGACCAAGCCCCAAACCATGAAAACCGCCGAAGAGGCCTTCAACGAGACTACAGAAGGCAAAGACCTTTCCACCGGCAGCCTTCACCTTATGACTTCCGATCTAGTAGCCCTTCGCAAGGCTCACGAGAAGCCCCTGAATGAAGTCGAGATTCGGGCCGTCTCTGGCATGATCGCTTACGTTGCCTATGAACAGAATGTGAGAGCGGACACCGTCTGTGAAGTGACGGCTTCTCATTTTGGGGTTGAAACTGTAACGGCATTGCCCTCACGTCTATATCAAGCCGCCATCGAGTATCTTGTCGATTTGAAAATGAACAAGGTTATAAACTGAATTTGAAGAATAGGACTTGCCATGAGCAGCGCACCGAAACAGACCTTGCTAAAACCCTCCACGGACAACGAGGAAACCCTCGAAGCCGAGAAGTCGCCTGCCACGAACGATCTTTCTCTGTCTGAATTGCAGCTGTTGCACGAAGGGCTTGCTGCCCTACGCGAGGCAGATGGGGAAGAAGAAGGCACGGAGCAGGAAGAACACAAGTCCGTTCGCGCACTGATCGCCTATGCCGCCTGTGATCTCGGGATCAACGAAGAGGTCGTTCGAGCGCAGGTCGAACGTCATTTTGAATTCTCTGACATTAGCGAGTTGCGCGACGGTCATTACGACGAGCTGGTACAGTTTTTAAAAGACTTGAATATCAAACAATTCATTAACTGATTTATTAAGGCGCGAGAGCCATGACAGACTTATATCTTATAACAGGTGCGCAAAGCAGAATGGCGCGATCATTGTTGAAATGGTCTCGTGAAAAGCTGGCTGATGAAGCAAATGTCTCTCGCGGCACCATTCGTATTTTTGAAGACGATCAGCCTATTCGTGAATCCAACATCCTTGATATACACAGCGTCCTTGATGCTCATGGCGTCGAATGCCATCCGGATGGCAGTGTGAGGCCGCGTTCAGACGGCATCAAGGATTTCCGTGGGCTTGGTGGCTGTGACCGTTTTTTTGCTAACATTGAAAAGATACTGAAAGACAAAGCCTCTGGCTTGGTGTGCAGGATCGGCAGCCAAGACATGTTGTCAAACGTTACGGGACGGAATGGCCTAACAAATTTTGACCGGCTGCAGAACCTAAGCAAGGTCGCACCGGTGAGATGCCTGCTGACGGATCAGAACATATATCTGCCGGGGCCTCCTTCTTTTGAGGTCAGGGTATATCCGGAGCCCCCCATCAACTTGATTTTATCCGACTTTGCTTATGGCGATGAAGTCACGTTCGCCATCGAGCAGGATATCCGCTTCCATTTCCGCCAACCAGTTTATATGGTAATCGAGTCGGCCAAGTTTGTAGAAAAGACGTTAGGATATTTCGACAAACGCTGGCAGGCAGCCAAGCCCTATAAAACATCGACCACCAAAAGGTCGGCTTCAAGCTTTGGTCATCGGATAGTTCTGCCAGAAGACATTGAGACGCCAGAACAGCTTGTCTCCTGTTATTAGGCACTTCCCATCGTCGGAGTTCTGTCCGACGTTTATCAATCCATGTCTTTGATCACGACCATCGTGGGAAATAGCTCTCGATGCTCCACAAAATGAAAAATGGCATCGGGAGACAATACAGTTTCCCGAAGCGAAACCCATGTATCATAGGCTTGCTGGAAGTGCTTTTTTCTCAAGCCATGTCCTGCAACGATTTTCATTGTCGTGACGTTGCCCGTTTTGGCGGCACGCTCTTTCATCTCACCAAGATTGACGTCACTGGCAGGAGACGCAAAATGCTCAAGCATATGGTCGAGAATAGCCGAGCATACATAAATCACGCTTACCTGCTCCGCGAACCTATCGGGGGAGAGAAAGCGCCAGGTGGATTCCTCCACTTCATCCGGAAGCATAGGAAAATCCTCATCCCGCCCCGCATAGGCAATGAGAATACCGCAGAGGTCTTTCCTGATCGTATCGGGGAGAGACTTCACAAAAGATAAGATGACCTGATTCAACATCGTCGCATTCTGGCGCGATTCAAAGAGGCAGACAACACAAAAACACTTGTCACGCCAAAACTTTTCCCACACGACCTCTGCCAAAACGGCCTCAATCAGAATTGCAATAAAGGTCAGAATTCTAGCCGAAAAGGCCAAAATGCAAATTCGGCCAAATTGACGGCCTAAAAACGAGCAAATAGGCCAAATTCTCCTGTGGAATCACGCGCGGCCAATATCGATACTCACCTCATTGATTGAACCCGTATCGATGAGCATTACATGACAAACGACAACACAGCAATCGCATTACCACTCATCGGAACGCCGAAGTCAAACGCGCATCCGTTATCACGGGAAGCTGTTGCGGTTGAGATCATCCAAGACAATTTTGCATCGGATGCCGAGCGCGGTGAGTTTACGCAAGCCGTCAAGATGCATGGGGTTACTTTCCTATATCTCGCCAATTTTCCACTTCCACAGCCTTCTTCGCGTGACTTGAACACGATTCAGAGACTGGCGCGTTTGTTGTCACGTTTCTGGCCGCAGGCATTGGTTATTGGAGGCTGCCATGAATAACAACGAGCAAATGCGCCTCTGCCTCATGCTGGCATTTCAGAGCCTGATTTCACAAGGCGAAACTGCCAAGTCAAAAGATGCCGATCAAAAGATCATCGTGCTTGCAAAGCTCATGAATGAGTTTTGCGATCTGCACCTCAAGCAAACATTCCCTGAAAAGACCATCGAGCTTGCCGAAGACAAATGGGCAACAAAGATCGACGCCACGCTCAACATGCATATTGAAGAGCTGCAAAAGCGTGAACAGACACAGTTGCCCGAAGATCGAGAAACCCTCATCCAATTTTATGACCGCCTTCAGCAGCGCAAGGTGCGTCGGAAACAATGGGTGTTCTATGCGGAAGCCTCAACGGGACAATTAGCCGATCTGGTCTTGAAATATCTCGACGAGGAAATCGAAGACAGAAAAACGGGAGGGTATCAATGACCAACAATGAAAATACGCAGATACACCTCAAAGATTGCGCCATCGGCCCATCGCAGCTACGCGCAGCGCGCGGCATGCTTGGCTGGTCTCGTGGCGAGCTTGCCAAGGAAGCAAGACTATCGGCGGAAACAATCAAGAATATCGAACACAGCGTTTATTCGCCAAAGGAAGAAACAATCAAAACCTTGGTTGAGGTCTTCGCGCGTCGAGGCATCCAGTTTGTTCAAAATGAAGCTGTCGTTTCCATTCCTGCCAGTTGCGGGCAAGAGGAAAGCACTCTGGTTTTTTCTCATATTGGGATATTCCGTATGGAGCTCTCTGTCTCCGAAATCAGGGAGATAGGCCATGACTAAAGCTACCCACCCCCACCGTATCGTCGATCAAATTACGACTGCGACAGACAAGAAATACGAGCCTGTCGCGCGCATGGCCGATGCCATCATCGATACGAGATTGGAAAGCGGAGATTGCTTGCCGCAAGACCTCCACGCCAAGGGCTTCACACATCAGGACATAACTGCACTTTGGCACTTCGCCAACGCGCTGGCCATCATCGAGCTTAAGTGCCGTACGAACGGCATCGGTTCCTCTTATAAACGGGAGGTGCGCTATGCCTAAAGTCAAATTGCAGTTGGCAGCCAAACCGCTGGCTGAAATGTTGCAGATTCAAGCGCAGAACGAAAGCGAACCTAAGCATGTCAAAATCGTCGTTTTTGATGATCAAAACCGCGTGCTGACGGTCAAAAGCAAGACCCGCTTCGTCCTGCCCGGTGGGCGTGTGGAATGGGATGACGACGATGACGAGGCTGCGGCGCGGCGCGAGGTTTTTGAAACGGCGAACATCACCCTCGGTCTGGTGACCCTCGTAACCCTCGTGAGAATCAAAGATCACAACAAACAGATTACAAAAACGATGGTGTTCGTCGGGCGCATGTCTGGCAAGGAGCAAGCTGCGCCTAATCAAAAACAGAAGCATCAATTTGTAAGCAAGGAGGCGTTTTTAGTGGCGACAGGCTCTCGAAACGATCTTGTGCGCACATTAGTCGATGCTGCTTTCAAGGCTCTGGTCTCCGAGGAGATCAGGGAAGACCACGATCAGACGATCCTGAGCGGACGTGAAAAATACAACAGCCAATCCCTCTTATAAATGGAGAATTTAATGAGCAAGAACAATCAAGATACAATGCAATCAAACGCCTCAAAAGTCGTTTATCTCAACTATGCAGCAACATCGTTTCCCAAAAACCCAGATGTTGTGAATGTCTACAACGAAGCGCTTGCGCTGCTTCCAGGCGGAAATCGTCAAGGCATCGGCAAAGGAGGCCTCGTCGACGAAGCGCGAGAAATGCTTGCAACAGGCCTTAATGTCGGTAAAGAAAACATCTACTTTTCTAGCGGATCGACGCAAGCTCTCAACGAAATCATTTTGGGTTCTGTAAATTCGGGCGACCATTGCCTTTTCGATAATCGCTCACACAACTCGGTTGTGCGCCCTATGCACGAGCTGCCTTCTTCCATCGATGCGGAAATGTGCCCGCTTTATCGAGAGGATGAAACCCTTGATCTTGACGCTCTGACATCGCGCCTTAACACGACTACAAAACTTGTCTGCTTGGTTCACGCCAGCAACGTGACGGGCACGGTCTATGACATAAAAACGGTTATTTCCGCCGTCAGAGAGAAAGCTCCCCAATCAGTTGTCTTAGTCGATGCCGCTCAATCAGCTGGCGCCATTGATCTGAAGGACGCGCTCAAAGCGGATTATGTGGTATTTCAAGGGCACAAACACCTTCATGCCCCACATGGCGCGGCAGTCGTGGTGGCCAAGCGGCACGTTCGCCCCGTCATTTTTGGAGGCGGCCAAACTTTAACGGGTCAGGAAGGCGACCCGCATCTGCTCGAAGTCGGGACGCAGAACCACGCTGCCATTTACGCCACCGCCGTTGCTTTCGGCATCGCGTCGGACAATCTTCTTAAGCACCAGACACACGAACGCGCCCTCTACACAAAGCTACGGTCGGCGCTTGACGGGGTTTATGGGCTAGAACCGCTGCCAGTCAACCCCAAGTTCGACCACGTCTCTATTATGGCCTTCCGCACTAAGATGGGCACGCCGGAAGGAGATTGGGTTCCGTTCTTGCAGTCGAAAAATATCATCGCTCGCGGTGGGCTGCATTGTTCCCCGTGCCTGCATGAACAGCTTGGTTTGACGCAGTACGGAACGCTGCGCCTTAGCCTCGGCTGGTACACAACAGACAAGGACGTCGAAGCAGCGGCGCACGCCATTCATGAGTTTTCGGATCATCTGAAGACGCATGGTCCGGCACATCCTGTACAGACAAGTTGTTCGGTGTCGTTTCCCTCTAACCGAAAATAATTCAGTTTTAGGGCATATATTTTTTGAGGATTATTCTATGAACGAACAATTTAAACCGGCTATCGCCACAATTATGAACCTTCTTGGGCAGTCAAATATTGAACTGCCCAATGAAGGGGGCGCTTTGGAGACGTTCCTAGACCGTGCGCTAGAATATCTTGCGGCAAGCCATGCCATTGGCTCTGTTGCCGAGCAGAAAGCCTATATTCTAAGCCGCCTCGTTCCGGCAGAAAAGGCATCAAAGGGAAAGTTCAGCTTTGTTCTTGAACACAACATCGATCCTCAAAAAGGATCGACCGTTCCCACAATCCAAGTCAGCGGAACCAGCGGAAACTATCACGCACTTATCATCAAGAGGCAGGACACCCTGCTTAAGGGCTATAAGTGCCAGCAACAACTTAAAATAGCTGGAAACCTCTGCCAAGTCGGATTTGCAACAAGCCGCATACGGGCGGATGTTGATTTGGCCAGAGAGTTCCCCACACTGGACAGCCTGAAGAAAGGCTGCCGTATGGAAGGGCGTCCCATCATCTACTTCCTTGGTGCGGCACGGCGCTTTCCCGATGGAGGGGAGCAAGCCTCCGCTATCAAAGGACAAGTCAAGGCCGTCAACGCCATTTTTGATACGTTGGAGAGTGCCTTTGGTAACAACGTTATCATTGGAACGGGCGGTTGGGCTGGGACAAAAGAAGGATCGTTGGGCATTCCCCGCATTGGTTACCTGCATGCTGTTTCGACTAACCAATTGATTTTGACGACAATGCCGCGTGTTGGGGCTTATGACCGGCATGAAAACCCAACACTCGAAGTGTTCTGCGGACAGGAATGGGGCGATGACTCTGCCGTGCTGGCCGCAACCTGCGATGCTGCCTTTGTCTTCAGGCCACATGGGACGTGGACACAAATCGAGGTCGAGAATTTGCTCGCACAGGACAAGCCCTTCGTCGTGATCGATGACCCTAAAAACAGTCAATTGAGGTCAGACGAAAATAAGAAGCGGATCAGCACCCAAGGGGGGGACTATTTTGTCTATCGCCACCCTAAGACGGCGGCCAATGATTTATTGCGGAAGCTCAGCGAAGCGGGTTTTATATACTCACGGCGACCGTCTCGCCGCCCCGCCGCTTTGCTTGCCGAACCCGCGCACAAATGAAGAGAATCGAGAACACAATGCATACTGCTACCAACATATTTTTCGATCTGGACGGAACATTGACTGATCCCAAGGAAGGGATCGTCAACAGCATCGTTTTTGCTTTGGAACAAGTCGGACATGCCATCCCAACGCAGAAAGACCTCAACAATCTGATCGGGCCTCCTTTACGGGATTACTTTGAGCGGGAGCTGGACGAGGAAAAAGCCAAGACCGCGATGAAGAATTTTGTACAGCATTACGATTTTGAAGGAAAGTGCCTGACGGAAAACGCGCTTTATCCAGAAATACCGAGTGTGCTCAACTTGCTTCGTCAACACGGCAAGAGGTTGTTCGTAGTTACGGCGAAGCCAAAGACCATTGCTGAAAAAATCGTCCGCCACTTTGGATTGGATTCGTACTTTCTTTGTGTATATGGAGCCGAACAGGACGAAACGCGGAGTGATAAAGTGAAGCTAATCTCCTACGTTCTCGGTCGTGAGCAGATAGCCCCCCAATCCGCCGTTATGATCGGCGACCGCAAACATGACATTTTGGGAGCACTAGCAAACGGTGTGGCCAGCATTGGCGCACTATGGGGCTATGGCGAGCCAGGCGAGTTGAAAGCGGCGGGGGCGCAACGGCTGGCCAAGACGCCGCAAGATATCGTGAGATTTCTGTTGGAACCCGCTGTCCGATCTGTGGGACACGGATGCAGAATTTCCAAACCTTCTACAATGTGTTGAGGCAGCAATAATGACTGAAACATTTAGTTTTGATCTTGAGAAAGTTAGAACGAGAAACGCTCTCATTCACGCCAACTCCATCTTTTCAGGTCGGGGCGTGCGTCCAGATGCGCATCAGTCCGTTACGAACATTAGACCGTTCGTCCGCGCCGTTGCCGCAGGCTCGCATCCGCAAATTTCTGTCGGCGAGAAAAAAAGTATCGTTCTTATTGGCCTCGACTCGATCAAACACAGTTTCGCGGAGAAAGTTTTCAAGCCAGATCACTTGGTTTGCATGACAAGCGTTTTTCCTTCGACGTCGATTCGTGTGTGGCCAACGGCCCTGACGGGATATAGCCCCGAGACGTTTGGTTCCGTTGGCCCCGTTTTCTATGCCAAGGAAATCGACGCGCTGTACAATGCGCTGGATGACTCCTATCGGGTTCAAGAGTCGTTTGTTGTCGATCCCAAAGTAACCGACCAGCACCCCATAGGTAGCAAGGACAATCTTTTCAGTGACCTAAATGTTCTTGGTTTCCAAACCGTCTGCATCAACGGGTTCTATGCTCATAAAAAGAGTCGCTGGTCTCAGGCCATGCAAGAGAATGCCGGACGCTATGTGACGTCAAAGTACGATTGGCGCAATATCACGATGCAACCCGACCTAATTGTCGCTTCCATTCGGGAAGACGTTTCTGAAGCCTTGACATCAATGAACAAAGGGCAAAATGCGCTTGTCTGGACGCTATCAGATATCGATTGTTACGTGCATGAACATGGATATTCAGACAATTTAAAAACAGCGCTAGACGAATTAGACGGGTTTTTCCGCGAATTGGCTAATAATGGCCACCTTGTAATCGCCTTTGCGGATCATGGGCAGGTTCCTCAAGTCGTCAGTACCTTTACCGAAGGCTGGGACAATATCCACAGCGATGAGAATTGCCGTAGGCCATCCGGCGGAGCTGGAAGAGTCCGGTGGAGTTATCCGCGTCCGGGGCACGAACAAGCCCTTAAAGAGCAAATCGAAGGTCTTTTGGGCGATACCGCCGCCGTCATATGGCGCGCCGATCTTGAGAAGCTCGGCATCCTTTCATTAGGAGAAAATCTTAAGAGCCAGATTGGAGAGATTGTGGTTCTCGGTCTGACCGAGGACTTTCCGTTGGCCCTGCACGGTGACGGCTTCATATATGAACACGGATCCGTAAGCAGAGACGAGATGCTCGTCCCCCTGATGATTTACAAGGCTGCCGCGAAAGAGGCGTCCGCCCATACACTTACTGTGCCATCGAGAGAAGACGCTTTGGCTCACCCCGCAACCTTCAACCCGAAACTGGGAGGATAAAAATGTCCGACAAATCTAAAAGTGAGAAAAACATGAAAAATCAGATGAAATTCTTCAATACATTGACGCGCGAGGCGCAGCCTCTTGCCCCGATTAATGCGAACGAGATAGGGTTGTACACATGCGGCCCAACTGTTTACAGCT
The DNA here is from genome assembly GCA_020718105.1 of Micavibrio sp. Lineage (GTDB taxonomy): Bacteria > Pseudomonadota > Alphaproteobacteria > UBA9219 > UBA9219 > UBA8914. The sequence continues at coordinate 54,825 of DYDA01000009.1, forward strand.
ACGCCCATATCGGCAACCTGCGCACATATATTTTCGAGGATATCTTGCGCCGCGTTCTTGAAAAATCTGGCTATAGCGTCAAGCATGTGATGAACATCACCGATGTTGGCCATCTGCAATCCGATGCTGATGAAGGCGAAGACAAGATGGAAGTGGCGGCCCGGCGCGAAAAGAAGTCACCTTGGGAAATCGCTAAGTTTTTCGAATCCACCTTTTTCAGCGATTGCGCGGATTTGAATGTCCAGCGCCCACATGTCGTTTGCCGCGCTACAGAGCATATTCCGGAAATGATCGAATTCGTGAAAGCTCTTGAGGAAAAAGGCATCGCTTATGCCGTCGACGGCAACGTCTATTACGATACGTCCAAGTTTTCTAGCTACGCTGATTTTGCACGGCTTGATTTCTCTCAAATGCAAGAATTTGGGCGCGTCGAGCAGGATTCGCGCAAACGCAATCCCCAAGACTTTGTGCTCTGGTTCTCTCAATCGAAATATCCGAACCAGATCATGAAATGGGATTCTCCTTGGGGCGTCGGTTTTCCGGGATGGCATATCGAATGCTCGGCGATGGCCTCAAAATATCTTGGCGAGCAATTCGACATTCATTGCGGCGGCATCGACCACATTCCCGTTCACCACACGAACGAAATCGCGCAAAGCGAAGGCCGTTTCGGACACCGGTGGGTCAATCATTGGATGCATGGCGAGTTTCTCGTCTTGGACAAAGGAAAAATGTCGAAGTCCAAAGGAGGTACGCTGACGGTCGCTACCTTGAAAGAACTTGGCTATGACCCGATGCACTTCCGCTATCTCTGCTTGAATGCACATTACCGAAGCCAGCTTAAGTTCAGCTACGACTCCTTGGATGGTGCGCGCAACGCCTATGAAACGCTCCAGCACAAGCAGGCGGATTGGGCGGCAGAACCAGAATCGCCCCTGTCGGCTCAAGACAAAAAGTTGGTCGCCGATTACGAAGGGCAATTTTGGAGCGCGATGACCGATGACCTCAATGCGCCCCTAGCGTTGTCCGCGCTTTGGACGGGACTTCGTGACGACCGGATGTCAACGACGGCGAAACAAGCTCTTTTTGGGACGGTGAATGAGGTTCTCGGCATCACAAAGCCGGAAGAAGAAATGAAGTTGGCTCCTGAATTGGAACAGCTCATCAAAGATCGAGAAGCGGCACGTGGCCAGAAGGATTGGAAGCGAGCCGATGAGCTTAGAGGCAAGCTGGAAGATCAAGGCATTCTTATAAAGGATAGACCCAATGGAACGGATTGGTTCGTAAAAAAAAACAAAACTAGCCTGACACCCTAGTTCTACAAGACAAAAAAGACTGATTTTACAACAACTTATTTTGGGAGGCTAAAATGAGCACAGGGGAAATTTATGCCCTGACGGCAAAAGAGGCAACGGCACCGGCCATCGATCCTTGGAACAATGTAGTTCAAGAAGATTTAGCGCCGTTCATTCAATTCCACGGATTGCAGACCACTGATGAAATTCAGGGGCTCCTCGACAACGAGAAGCTGAGGCCGCTTGCTAAATCTGCGGTCTCCGGCATTGGCATTACAGACGATGTCATTGGTTTCCTTCAAAACAAGCCGTCTTCCGTGGTTGCTATTTCTGGTTTCGATACGGCAGGAGATCTGCACTTTGGCAATCTTCTTGTCCTCAAGCAGCTCATGATCCTTGGACAGAAAGGATGCCAAGTCAGGATTCCGCTTGCCGATCTTGAGGCCATTGCCGCGCGCGGTGAAGACAGCAAAACCTCTGAGGATCGCGCGAATTCGACCATGATTCCCAATCTTGTTCAGTTGGGATTTAAATCCGAAAGTGTTTACATCCGATCCACAGTTCCACGAATTCTGGACATGATGGCGGTCGTTTCTCGTGGCACAGCTCCTGATAAGATGGAAAAACTCTATGGCCGCGCACTTTCTGGGCCGGAGATTTTTTCACTGACTTTTATGGCAGCTGACCTGCTTCGGCCTCAAACAGAAGGCATCAAACACACGATTGCCGTTTATGGCATCGATGAAGCACCCCACATCCGGGCGATTAATCAGATTGCTATTGATGTAGGCCTGAAGCCCATTGCCGGTCTTTTTAGTCCCCTTGTGCCGAGCAAGCAAAACTCGTCAATCAAGATGAGCAAAAGCCTTCAGAAACGTGGTGCAAACCTGTCACTGACGGCGGCTGTCGAGGACGCACGCGATACGGTCATTCAGTACGAAGTACAAGACCCTTGCATGGTGAAAGCCTTGCGGAAGCATTTTTTGATTGGGTCTGTTCTGAGGGATGATGCCGTCGAGTGCGACCTCGAATGCGCCGCCTGCAAAAGAGAGTCCGGAGCTGCAATTTTCGGCTTTATGGCGAACAAAAACCTTATTCAGAAACTCGCAAATTTATAAACCAAAGGAGATTTTCAAATGGATAAGACAGAAAAAGCACTTAAAGTGATTGCGCCTTATATCGTCAAGACGCCTTTGCTCAAATCTAAGGATTTAAGCAAAAAACTCGGCTGCGAACTCTACTTCAAATATGAGCACCTGCAGGTGGCGGGATCCGTGAAGGCTAGAGGTTCTTTCCTGAAAGTTTTTTCCGCCGAACGGACAAATCCAAAGGGTTATGTGACAGCATCAAGCGGCAACCACGGTCTGAGCATTGCAATGGCTTCTCAGCAGGCTGGCGTAAAGCTGAAACTGTTCATGCCCGAAACAACACCTGAATCGAAAATTCAGAAAGTCAAAGCCTTGGGCGTCGACTTGGGCATAACCGGAACCTCATGGGACGATGCGAACGACGCCGCCTTCGCCTACGGAAAAGAGACCGGAGCCGAATTTATCCATGCCTTTGCCGATCCGACCATCATCTTGGGACACTCGACGGCTGCGCTGGAGTGTCTTCAGGATATGCCCTCGGTTGATATCGCTATTTGTTCCATCGGCGGTGGCGGCATTGCACACGGATTTTTGGGCTATCTAAAAAGAAAGCTCCCCAATCTGCGTTGCTATGGCGTCGAAACCTATGGCGCAGAGTCCATGCTGACGAGTTTTCAGCACAATCGCGTTATGACGATTCCTGAAATCACATCGAAGGCATCCGCCATCGGCGTGCGCGCGCCCGTGGACGAGACGTTCAGTTTTGCGAAAAAGAACTTGAATGGCCTTGTCGCTGTCAGCGATTACGCTGCTGCGGTCGCCCAGACGACGATCCTGAATTACGACAAACAGCTCGTCGAGCTTGCGGCATCCTGCTGCGTGGCCGCCCTGCAAGCCGAGAAGATACCCAACATTCAAGGAAAGAAGGTGCTGGTGCTCTTGTGCGGCGGCAACACCACCATGTCTGAGCTTGGCCTTGAAGCTACAGCCCAGCCGAAGCCGCCAACATTTCTGGCAAACGACAAAAGAGCTGTTGTGTCCTGCTGTCAATTATAATTGGGGAACAAAATGAAAGATAAACAAAAAATTATTTTTACGATCATGGGATGCGGTTCGGCTTATGGCGTGCCGACGGCAGGAAACGGATGGGGTATCTGCGATCCCAATCATCCGGCGAACAGGAGACTGGCCTCGTCCGTTGTTCTGCGTTCGGAAACCGACACGATCATCATCGATCTTGGGCCTGACTTCCGCCAGCAGACATGCACGCACAATGTACGAGAGATATCCGGCGTTTTGTTTACGCATTCCCACGCTGACCACATCACCGGGATATTTGAGCTGCCAATGTTTACGCAATGGCAAAGGGGTGACATCCATTGTTTTGCGACACCTGAAACCTTGGTGGGCATCCAAAAAAGATTTCATTACCTGTTTGATCCGAACATCACGGTCTATCACTACGGCGGCGGAAGAATTCTTTGGCATGAAATCGAATATGGCCAAGAAATGGTCGTTGGCGACATGCCAATCCTTCCTTTTCAACAAGATCATGGCTTTATGTCCAGCACAGGGTTTCGCGTCGGCGACATAGCCTATTCGACGGACGTGAAAAAGATCGACGAAGCCAACAAAGCCTTTCTCAAAGATCTGAAAATATGGGTGCTCGATTGCAACGGCATAGAGGTCAGCCCTGTCCACAATCACCTCGATCAGGCTCTCGCGTGGATTGAGGAGATAAAGCCTGAACGCGCCATCCTGACGCATCTCAGCGAGACCGTAGACTACGTTACAACAAGCAAGAAACTGCCGCCAAATGTCGAACTGGCAGTCGACGGCATGTCCTTTGAAACCTTTGTCCAAAGACCGACATGCCGTCGTCCTTTGCGTCAATATTCACCCAGCAACATATAGGAGAAGAGATATGAACGACGAAAACGGAAACTTCATTTACAAAGCTCGCCCTTCGCTTCAGGCGGGCACAAAAATTGGCATCGTGTCACCCGGAAGCTGGGACGATTCGCCCAATTATGGGTTTCTCGATGCGCTTAGGGCGTTTTGGGAAAAGAAGGGTTTTGATGTCTGCATCCATCCGCAGAATTACTACAAGGACGGCGTGCTTGCTGGTTCCGACGCGGCCAGAGCCAAAGCGTTTATGGACATGGTCAAGAATCCCGAAATTGGCGCAATCATGTTTGCGCGCGGATGTACGGGTTCCATCCATATTCTCGACATGCTCGATTATGATGCCATTAAGGCCAATCCAAAACCTATCATTGGTTCTTCCGATACAACGACGCTGCTTCACGCGATAACAAAGAAAAGCGGCGTTGTGACATTCTATGGACCTATGGGCTGTCACTTCGCCGATCCGGCGAATGACCAGCGCACCTGCGATGACCTAATCACGGCGATCAATGCCGGAAATGAAGAGTACGAAATGACGTATCCTGAAGTCAGTTGTTTGCGTGAGGGAAAAGCCGAAGGATGGCTTGTTGGCGGGCACATGAACCGCATGCAGCTTCTCATGGGGACGCCGTATGACTGCCTTCCTCAAAGATCGCTGGTCGATGGCGTCGTTCTGTTTATTGAGACTGTGGACACAACCCGGCTTGAAATCGACAACATTTTAAGCCAGTTCCGTTTGGCCGGAAAGTTGCAGACCGTGCGGGGGCTTATTGTCGGGGAAATGCTGGGCGTACAAGATGGGGAGACCAGCTTGGCGCGAAAGGGAGAACGAACTTATGGCCGTGATGTTCAAGGCATTATCGCCAAGGCCATGAAAGAAATATCGCCCCGCGTTCCGGTCGTTTGGAACTTTCCCTGTGGGCACGGTTCGTATCTCTCGACGATGCCCATCGGGAGCCACGTTAGCCTCGCTACGAGCAAGCAAGATGGAACACGGCTCTCTTTCCGGCCTGTGCCGAAAAGTGCGCCGATTATGTGTTATCTGTAAATAGCTCGGTGGAAAGGTAACGCTCGGCACTGTCTGGCAAAAGCGTGACGATGGTCTTTCCGGCCATTTCGGGGCGCTTGGCAAGCTGGATCGCTGCCGCCACCGCTGCTCCGGATGATATACCAGCAAGGATGCCTTCCTTGCGCGCCAGATCCCGCGCGTGAGACAAGGCATCCTCGTTGGTGATATTCAAAATTTCATTAATTCCGCTGACGTTCAAAATGTCAGGGACAAAATTGGCCCCGATACCTTGGATCTTGTGAACGCCGGGTTTTCCACCTGTCAGGACGGGGCTGTTGGCAGGTTGAGCTGCGACTATCCTGATATCGGGTTTGTGCTTGCGCAAGCCTTCAGACACGCCTTGCACAGTTCCTCCCGTTCCGACACCGGCCACAAAGACATCGACTTGCCCGTTTGTGTCCGCCCAAATTTCTTCTGCTGTGGTGCGCGTGTGAATGGCGGGATTGGCTGGATTGGAAAATTGACGCGGCATAATCGCATTCAGGCGCGTTTTGACGACCTCTTCAGCCTTGCGGAGCGCGCCCGCCATGCCTTCTTCTGCGGGCGTCAGGATAATTTCAGCGCCCAAGAAGGACAGAAGCTTGCGTCGCTCAATAGACATATTGTCCGGCATGGTCAAGACAAGACCATAACCCTTCACGGCGGCGATAAACGCAAGACCGATGCCTGTATTTCCAGATGTCGCTTCAACAAGAACGCCACCGGAAACCAGCGTGCCGTCCCGTTCGGCAGCTTCGATCATGCCCAATGCGGTCCTGTCTTTAACCGATGAAAGCGGGTTGAAGTATTCCAGTTTCGCCAGAACGGTGGCAACGCTTCCAGCCTCTTGAGGCATCCTGTTTAAGCGGACAAGCGGTGTTCCGCCAATGGTCTCAATGATATTTTGATAAGTGATACCGCGTGCGGGTGATAGATTCGACATGGATTTTCTCCTCGTTTCAATGATTTTCGGGAATAACGGCTTGATCCATTTCGTCTGCCGGTCGTGCACTTCTTGGCGCACCGACGATTTTTGCGGGGATGCCAGCAACCGTAGTGTGGGGAGGTACGTCCCGAAGCACTACGCTTCCTGCAGCTATGCATGCTCCGGCACCTATTTCGACATTGCCAAGGATCGACGCGCCCGCACCGATCATAACGCCCGAGCGCACTTTGGGGTGACGGTCGCCTTGCTCCTTGCCCGTTCCACCGAGCGTGACATTGTGAAGGATGGAAACGTGATCTTCAACAATTGCCGTTTCTCCGATGACGAGGCCCGTCGCATGGTCAAGCATAATGCCGCTGCCAATCTTTGCGGCGGGGTGAATGTCTACGTCGTACAAAAGAGAACTGCGGTTCTGAAGGAGCAACGCATCGTCTGTTTCTCCATTCAGCCAAAGCACATGAGCCAGACGATGAATCTGAAGGGCATGGAAGCCCTTAAAATACAGAAACGGCGTCAAAGCGTCCGTGACGGCGGGATCTCGTGCGACAACGGCCTCCAAGTCGCGGGAGGCCGCCAAAACAAGATCGGGGTGTCTTTCATAAAGACCAGACAGCCTTTTTTCCAAGACGCTCGGCGCAAGCAGCGCGTCCGTTTGTTGGTGCGAAAGTGTTCGGCTTAGGCTTTGGGGTAGACTCTCACTGTCCAAAATGATCGTCTGGATCAGGGTTGCCGATAAAGAGCCGTGTCGAAGCCTGTTTTCGGCAGCTAGGCGAAGTTTGAGCCAAAGCCCCTCTAAAGGCGAGGAACCTGCCTTTAGCAAAAAAGAGGCGGATTGTTTTGATGAGCTGAGCGCTCGTAAAGCGAAAATGTTCATTTGAGGTCTCTGTGGTTCGCCTGAAAATCAGGCTTGTTGTTCCTTGTGGCGCAAGCGCCTCTAACCTCGCGGCAACCGCGAGAAAAATTAGTTACAAGGACAACAACAGAGAAACATGAACCTACGGCTCCATATAGTTAACGAGGTCATTTTACTTATTTTCAGCAATGAAGTCAACCAAATGCGTTCTACACTGGTTGCAAGGCAAGAAGATTTCATCGGCACGGAAGCAACAGCTTGCGAAAAACACTATAATCTATAAGCACTTCAGTAAACGCAGCATCTTTCGGAGCATTTTCGACCTCAGCAGCCAGCTTGTCCTGAAACTCGCGGCTATATTCCTTGATCGGTGGGCAAACGCAGGCGGGGTTAGAACTTGCCGTTTCGCAGGCGCTTAACGAGATCAGCACGAGTGCGAGGAGCATCCATCGTTGCACGGAGTTGAGCATCTTTGATCTCCACGATTTTCTTGAGTTGGTCATAGCGTTCTGCGGTGCGGCCTGATTGCTTCGCGCCGAGAAGCACAGCGGCCACAGATGCGGCAATCGCGCCCCAGCCGATGATTTTTATGAGGTTGCTGGAAAACCAGCCCGTTATAATCGTCCACATCAGCGCAGCCCTTTCCGATTGTCGTCGATACGCGCCCAGATCATCACCCCGATGCCGATCAGCGTGATTGCCAAAAGCAGCCATTTGGCAATGTCGAGATAAGGCACGAGTGTTTGAAGCGCGTCACGGGCTGGATCAAGGCCGTCTTGTACCGCCTGCAGCGCCCCAAGGCCAACGGTTGCCGCCGTAGCGGCCTTACCTCCCCTTACGGTGCGCGTGTGTTGCAGATTTTTGGCCGGAGGCTCCACACCTGCCAGCACCAAGGCTTTGTCGATTTGTGCGCCCGTGTAAGGCTGCTGGCCGTTCTCGTGCTGGATAATGGCTTCGACAAGGGGCTTCAGGTCGGCGTGGGCGTGCATGTCAAGCGTTTGGTCTGGTGCAAAACCCGTCTCGTCCGAAACAGCCTTGGTGTACGCCGCCGTGTCGTTTTCATTCGGGGGAGCCCAGCGCTCGATGATCTGCCGTATTGTTCGCAACCCGTGTTTGACCTGATAGACGATTAAGACGCGCGCCATCGCTCGGATGCCATAAATCTGGCTCTTAAACATGAAAAAATCAGGATCCGTCTGCTGTTCAGCCAACCCTTGCCATGCGGTATCCGTCCGGCGAAGATTGCCCGGATTGTTATTACGGACACCTCGTGATAGTTTTTCTTGAGTCGACATAAGTAAACCTCCTTTCAAGGATTTAAGATGCTGGAACTGGGACATGTTGAGCGCTTGGAATTGCGCTCCGTTTGGGCAAGCGAACCCCATGACTTCACGCCTTGGCTGGCCAAGACTGAAAATCTCGAACGTCTTGGAAACACCATCGGTATGGATCTAGTGACGGATCAGATCGAGAAAGGGGTCGGCCCTTTCAGCGCAGATATTTTGTGTAAAAACACGCTCGACGACTCATGGGTGGTGATCGAAAATCAAATCGAAAAAACCGATCACACTCACCTTGGACAAGTGCTGACCTATGCGGCGGGTCTTGACGCTTCTACAGTCATTTGGATTGCTGCCCGTTTTACGGATGAACACCGCGCCGCCATCGATTGGCTGAACAAAAACACGACCGACAACATCCAGTTCTTTGGGGTTGAAATTGAAATCCTGAAAATTGGATCGTCTTTGCCCGCGCCTCAATTCATGGTCGTTGCCAACCCGAATGACTGGAGCCGCAATGTCTCTGCCACCGCCCGCCGTTCTCAATCGGGCGAAATGAACGACACTCAAAAGCTTCAGCTGGGGTTCTGGTCGGGTTTGTCCGAATATCTTGCCGAGAACACAGCTTTCCAACTGCGCTCTCCGCGTCCGCAAGGATGGGCGGATTTCAGCCTTGGGAAAACAAATACGCTGTTGCGTCTTTCGATCAGCACACAGGCTCGAAAACTTGCGGCTGGCGTTTATCTTTACGACAACATGAAACCGTTTTTTGAAGACCTCACCCAGCACAAAACAGAAATGGAATCTATGTTGGGCTATTCTCTGATATGGGAAAACGATCCAAGCAAGCAAACTGCCGTTATCAAAGTCGAGAAAACGCTTGATCTCTCCAATGAGGCATCTTGGAAAGAAGGCTTTGTCTGGTTTTCTGAAAGGCTGAGTGACATCAACAAAGTCTTTCGTCCTCTTATGAAGGGCTAACCTTCAAAGCAGGATCGGATCCATATCTTCTTGGTGCCTTTCTGAAAAAGACTGAGCCAGACGATTTGTTGGTTTTCGAGCGTTTTCCAGACATGCATCTCGAAACTTTCTAGCCCCTCTATCGCCATCTGGCCAAAATCGGTCAGTTTGAAATAAGCGTTCTCACGGCCAAGCCTGTCGCATCCTTCCGAAGCAATTTCTGCGATCCTCAGAAAAGCATCCATTTGCTCTTCGATATAAATTTCGGAATCTGCCGTCTCGTCAGTGATGCCGAGGCATTTAAATTGCTTGCTCATCTTGCCCTCCCTCGTTATCCGTTCGGATCAAGCATTCCAAAAAGCCGCAGCTTCTTGCCTTCGGCCTCGAAGATGCCAATCCATTGCTCGACGCCTGCGTGCGGATATTTCTCCATCGTCAATTTGAACCCGCCGAGTTCGCGCTCGACAGCCGTTTCAAAATCGCTCAGGTCATAAAACCCTTTCCGGCATTTCGTGCAGGCCATCTCGCGCATGCAATGCTCAAAATAGTCGCAAAGCAGTTCGAGTTCGTCCTCATCGCACCCCTCGTTCTGGATGTCGTCCACGCTCGGTTTCCAAAACTGCTTTTTCTCCAATTTGCTGTACATTTGGCCCTCCTTTTTCGAGCTTTTTCATCGCCTAACCACATGACCATTAACGCTCTTTCTTCCTTTATTATCAACTAGATAATCGGCATTAAGTGCGAATAAAGAAGGCCGTTCTTCAACATTTGGAAACACTTTTAAGACCCCTTGCTCGTCCACCAGCGAAGGACGTTATCGAGGACGAATCCGGCGATGGCTCCAAGGGTCAGGATGACGGCGAAGCCGCCTTTCCATCGGTTCGCCAAGCGGTCGAGCTGGTCGAGGCGCGTGTCGATGCCGTCCACTTTTGTTTTAAGTTCGGACACAGCGGCGATAAGGCTAGCAACTTGTGCTTCAAGCCGCCCGATGCTGCGGAAGTATTCGATTTGATCGTTCGGGCTCATGGGCGTGTTCTCCTGTTCCCGTTCGGATGGAACGAGTTGCGTTTGGGGTTGAGGCATGATGGGTTATCCCGCGACGATGATAACGAGAGGCTGTTGCGCGCTGCCAGAAGGCGGCGCGGCGTTCGCCCTCAACACTTCAACAACGATCTGGCTTGTTCGAGCGTAGCGCGAAGCCGGACGGCGCAAAACTTCGATGGCTGCTTGCGACACGCGCAAGCTCGCGTTCGTCGGCTTACGAACGATCTCGACAGCGGCTTGTGTAACACGCAACATTACGCTTGCACCTTATAGCCGAACTCAGCGGCGTTGATCTCGGCTTCTGTCCACGCTGCGGCTGTGGCGGGATTTTGATTCCAGATCGTGCGATGATCGATGTAAGAATCCGAGAGCGCTAGATCACCGCCTTCGTAATTGACTGCGCCGACACGCGCAATGCCTCGCAGCGTCCGCGATCCCGCATCGTCCTTGCGGGCTATCATGTTTGCTTGAACGCCCATGACCGTTGCATTCAAAGCCGTGACATCGGTGAAGACGAAACTATCGATGTTTCCAGCCGTGTTACTGGCATTGTAGGTCGCATCATCGTCCGGCGAGGCGTCGTCCACATTTTCAGAATTGTTCACGCTTCCGGTCGGGGTGAATTGCGCCGATGCGCCTGCGCCGGAGGGAAATATCGTGTCCACGCGCACGTCGCCAAGAAAGTCCTTATTCACGCTTCCCGTGCCGTCGCAAATGTATAAATCGTCGTACCATGCGTAATAAGCGGGAGACAGGCCGGAGAATCTAATCGAGTTTGCCGTAGCGAGAGAGGATGAATACTTCGTGTCGCCTGTATAGCTGACCCATGTCTGGCCGTTGACGCGCGCTTCAAAAATCCCGCCGCTATCGGCGATGGTTAGCTTAGCCTCGATATAGTTCCATGCGTTGGCCAATAGGGCATTTGCAGAAGTTGCTAGCACAGTGCCGCTGGTCGAGCCGCGTGTGAGCATCAACGCGCCAGAGGTTGTGATGCATAGACAGGCCTGCGCGTTGCCCGTGTTGTCACGGAATTGCATAAGAGCCACGTTGCCGGACGGCAAGGTCTCGATCTTGATCGCCGCGCCGACGATCCATGTTGCTTGTTCATCCAGCGTTTTGGTGACATAGCCGGAAGATGTGTAAAGACGCACAGCATTGCTGCCCGACCGCCGACCCACATCCAAAGCGACATAGCTGTTTACAGCAATCTCGTTGTACTTATAGAGAAGCTGGGCGATGGTCGTAAAATGATCGAACCCATCGATAAAGCGTAAGGTCATGGTGTTTTCTCCCTTAAATGCGAAGGCCAGCAAGCGCAAAGCCAATGTCGGCCAGTGTGTCGTCGGGCGTGGATGGGGCGACCAGCGTCAGAACATCGCCCGCCGCAAAGTCTGTGTTGCTGGCGCAAGTGAAAGTTGCGGTTGTGGCCGCCGCCGCAAAATCCATTGAGGCAAATTGCGCTCCGTTCTTGCGGAGCAAAAAGGAAACCGCCGCCGTCGCTGCCGTTGCCGCTACGCCCTTGCTGGAAGATAGGCCCGCCATGAACCGGACGGCGCGGGGCATGGGGTAGCGAAGGATGATGCTGCCCGCGCTTGGCTTGCCGACAAAAGACCCTCCAACGTCATAGGGCGCGGCAACACCAGCTTCAGCCACGACCGAGAAATCCGTGCCGTTGCAGTAAAGCAGTTTTCTCTCACCGCTCCCCAACGGCACGGTTGTACCAGATGGCGTTTTGATCGATAGAGAGAACCCTCCGCTCGTGCCATTTTCAACAAGGAGCAACTTCGCACGCGCGGGAACGGTGATGATCCGTGCTGCCGTCAGCGCACCCGTGAATTTCAGCGCCATGTTGCCCAGCATTTGAGTGTCGGTCAGCGTGAGCGCGGCATCGGCCAATGCAAGACTTGTGAACTGGCACAGAGCCTTATCCAGCGCGTCAAAAGCTGTGTTAGCCGTGACTTCCTTCTGGGCTTGGGCAGCGGCGATATGATCGATTAAAAGATTGGGTGTTGTCGTCATGGTCTAAACCGTGGCCTTTCCGGCGTAACCACGCCCGATTGTGCTGTTCATTTGATAAACGGCTATGGACAGAACACTTTGCGCTGCGCCGAAATCGGTTGTCTGGTCGGCGGCGCTATAGGTAGCAATCGTGGTGCTGGCCGAGAGCGTTCGGACAACTGCGCCGCTTTTCAAAACATCAATCTGATAAGATTCCTCAGCCTCAAAGAGCGGCACGTCGATCTCATCCAGCCATTCACCGTGCCAGCGCGTCCGACGCGCCCATGTAAGAGTCAGATTGCCCACCCCATCGCGGGTTCCTTTAACGTAAACGGGTGAGAGACACCGCAGGCTGGCCGCGTTGAACTTCTGGCTCGTCTGCGCCGCATCGTCCCAATCACCGCCGGACGGGATGGCCTTATAATAAGAGAGCTGGCCGATCTCGGTTGCCGCCATTGCCATGCGGTAGAAGCCATCTGTGGCCAAAACCACGAAGCGGTCGCCAATCTTGTGCGTGCCTGTGGCCCATTCCGTGCCGCGCCGACCACGCAAGAGACCTGAAAGCTGGTAAAGGTTCTCGGCCAGAAGCGTGGCGTTGCGCCATTGAATCAGTTCGTCGCCCAGCAGGCCGACATTGTTCCAGTTGAGCACTTCAAGCGCCGTCTTGCTGTCCAACGTCCCGTGCGAGAGCGCGACCTGCACATTGTTCGTCTCGTCCCACGACCACGGACTGAGGGGCGCGGCCAGAACGCTTGATGCCCAGCCATAGGCCGGAGCGGCTGAGCCTGTGCCGATGATGCTCCACGTCAGTGCGTCCGGCGATTTGTAAAGGCTGGCTGTGCCGTTATTCTTGAGTGCCAGCGCGTAATAAAGTCCCAGTCCATCGTCTTCGGCGCGCAGCATGGGCAAATCCATGACCAAGGCCGATATAGGCGTAGAGATAGGGATCGGGTTGGAGACAATCGGCACGCCTGCGCCCTTGGCCAATGATGTGTAAGCGATCTCATCCTCGGCCACCGCCTTGCAGGCCACGATGTTGTTACCGCCAAAATCCACCTGAGTCAGGCGCAAAGCCAAGGTCGCATCCGGCAACAAAACGTCGATAACGTCCGTGGGATCAAGACGCAGCCATTTAGGAGGCAGATTAAACTCGAACTGGTTGCGCCCGATCCACGCGCTGGTGAGGGTCTTGTCCGCGATCTGCGCCGCTTCATCTGCCGAGAGTGCTATGGATAGCTCAACCGTTTGTTGGTCTTTGGTCGTGACGGCGTTGCTGGCGCGTGCGGCGTTTTGCGTGTTGCTTTGATAATCGCGGTCTGGGTCGTAATGCGTCAGATCAATTCGTTGGGGAAGTTCAAGCTCCTGCGTGCGGGTTTCTGTCACGCGGAGCGGATTATCGTTCGATGTTCCCTCCATCGCACCAAGATCGTCGTAGGGGATCGTCGCTGCCAACTCCTGCCCGCGAGGGATGAAACGCAGCACGCCATCCGTTTCCGCAGCATCGATGAAGTAGGCTCCAAGAAGCGGCTCAATGGCATCACGTGCCGACGCGCGGCGGCTCATGACATAGCCATGCACCAACTGGCTGAC
>DYDA01000030.1 GCA_020718105.1 Micavibrio sp.
AAGGCGATCGAGAGGCACAATCCTACGCTCTTCGGGCTGAGAATCGATAAAAAACCCAAGATTCGTTGATTCTATTGGGTTTTTTATAGGTCAAAAAAAGAGGGCAAAAAGGCATCAAAAAGGGGGCGTGTTTCTGCCTTTTTTAAACGATGACGGGCGCGTCTTGTTGGATGGCTTCACGCAGATAAGCGACAACGCTGGACCACAGAATGCTGGTTTCCATATCGCCTTTGCGTTCAGCGGCGGCAGCCTCGCCCGCAGCGCGGGTTAAAGCCAGACGGCCATAACGTCCAGCAACTTGAGAGGCGAGAGCCCACGCTTCGCTTTTCTTTTCGTGTGAATCCGTCATGTTCTCTCTCCATTAGCGCTGCCGTGAAAAATACCATCAGATCGTGACCTGATAAAGGCAACTTAGAGGAAAGAGTTTGAAATCTCGTTAACAGTGATGCGAATAAAGCAGGTGTTGCTTAAGGGGCACGATTATCATGCTCTGGCATGTCGAAGTCGAAGGAGTCTTCTTCGTTTGTTGCCGACCAAGCGGGAAAAATGCGTTGATAGGCTTCACTGAGGCGAGCCACCCACGCCTTGCTCTTGTTCAAATCGCCTTCATAAAGTGCTGCGGCCAGATGTCTTTCGATAGGTAGGCGGTGAACATCTTGACGCGCTTCGGATAACTGACTGGCTTTTTCAAGGAATTCGGAAGGCGTAAGGGTGTTGCGCTCTACGATATTGTTCGCCAAAACGCTGATCTCATCAGGCGTCATTTTAAGAAGGTGCGAAGGCGTTTCAATAGGCATGGCGAGTCTGCGCTCGGCCTCATCAGAGGTTCTATCGATAAGGTCTGAAGTATCAAAGGCCGCCGGTACGGAATAAGTCATGGAAACATGCGTGATGCATTCGTGCCCGCTGGCAAAAGCACCAATAGCCAAAAGATCGGCCATGATACGCGCTACGCGGGTTGAGCCTGTGGCTTGCGCCACAAACAAAGTGGATTCTGCATCAAGGCGTGCACGATGGCGGTAAAGCCCATAAAGTTCAGAAAGGGGCGAGGGCAAGTCGTTGCGCGTTGAAAGAAAATCGCGCCCGACGAGACGATCGGTCTCACGGTGATTGCGACGGAAATGATCTATCTCGGCGGCGCTGATGGGCAAATCAATGCCAGCGAACATAATATCGTCAACGCTATGGCCTGTGAGGCTGGCCACTATCTCCCAATCGTCTGCGGGATTGCGTGCGCGATCATTTAAAAAGGAGCGGTTTTTTTCAAAGGGATTGATGGTGGTGGCGGTGATGACGTTATGCTTGACCGCATTGTCATTGCGCGCCGTCATACGACACAACCACGCCACGATCTTTTGATCAGAAGAGAGGGCGGGCATAGCGTCGTCAGTATTGGCGGGTTTGGGGATGGGGTTCATGACCATTGCCCTAGAAATACTTGTTTGAACTGTTGCCACGAGAACCTCATGAATTGAACGGTGTTGATGGAAAACACGACAGAATCAGTTGGGTCTTAAGCTTTTTCCTTGGTAACCATTTTACCATGAATCGTCTAATTCATTAAGAGAATTTCACGATGATGAACGTAAAATTAACAAACATGCCTTGTTTTTGACAATTTGTGACAATGAGGCAACATGACTGTTGTGAAATCAAAACGATCTCCTTTTTTATTTTTTTTTAATAAAGAGAAGCAGAGAATAAACGTAAGGGTAAGATTCGATAAGTGTGAACGTGTTTTTTTTCGTATGAAGGAACCGGTGTCATGGTCGATGTATACTTTCTCAATGCTAAAAAACGTTTTTCAAATGGCAGTCAGCGCGCGATCAAAAACGCTATATTTGATTATTGTCGCGAAGCGCCATCTTCTTTGTCGGTTTGCGATATGACGATTGGCATTGAAGGGTCGAATTGCGGTAAAATCCCTGTTGGAAGGGTTCTCGATTCCTCCAACATGATCATTGGCTTTGATCACGAATTATTTCCCGCCAATACAGAATCGATGTTGGATTCTCTTCATACCCTTTTGGCTCAAACGTCCTTTCGTATGATGCGTTCACAGCATGTTGGGGACGAAAAAGTTTTGGGGGATCAACTTGTGAGCTATGGTCTTGCGCAAAAGTTTGTAACCGCTTTGGGGTTTGAGGACACTGTGTCTCAAGTGCGTCCCACCACGCGACAACTAGACGATGCAAAACTGGCTTTTAATGATTGGATGACCAGCAAGCTGGGGCGTCCTGGATTGCTCTATCCCCAAATTTTTTCGGCGTTGGGGCTTGATACTAAGAATAATGTTGATGTGGATTCTATGGAGACTCTTTTCTTTAAAATGGGAGATCATGTGGTGGAGCCGTGGGTTCAGAAAAAAGGGTTTGATGTCGCGGATGCCTTGCGCGTTCAGCCCGATGAGGTCTTGGGCGCGTGGCGTGAGCACGCCTTCCGCCCTATGGCTTCACCACCGCAAGCGCAGCCGCGCCATCTTTCTTGCGCGGCGTATAGCTAAAACCACATAAGAGGATTTTTTAAAAAAGGGTGTTCCAAGTCCACGCGTGTTATGCAAATATAGGAGCAAGGCCAAGCTTTATTGATAGATAGGCATCCTTTTTGAAAGAAAGATTTTTCTCCATGGATTTTAACAGCAGTGTAAGTGCAGCGCGCTTTTATGGTTATCTTTCTAGAAAAAGAAAAGAGAAGGACGGTTATTATCTTCCGGCGCTTGAAAAAATCCATTCCGATTTTTTGGTGACATTCGATTATCCTGACGCTGAGGATAGCAAAGACTGGGCCAGAATCGTCACAACAATCTATGAATCTTGCGGCGCTGCGCCTGCCTTTAAGGCGGCCACCTATGCTTTGCAGCGGGCCAAGCCCGACACGCCGTTTGCGCAGGTAGCAGGCGGGAAGTTTGACTTTTTTGCTGAGCGTTTTTTTGCCAAAGATCCTAAAAAAGCCAGAGAAGCCGTGCGCCTTGTGTTTCTCACAGGTCTTTCATCTGGCGATGGCGAGAGCGAGCTTATGCAGCGTTCGCGGGCAAAGTTTATCAACTTTAATGACCGCCATTTTGTTTGTCGCCCGCCGTTCCCCGACATGAGAGAGCCTGAAAAGCCAAAGAAGGATGGTTTTTCTATGACCCGAATTTTTAAAGGGATAAAGCGGAGCCTTACTATATAGACGACGTGTATAGCTCCCCATCTGCTTAAAACCATTGCCCGCCTATGCCCCCTAGTGTAAGACCCATACCTTACGGAAAGGCGGGTCTATGATCATTGGCATTGGCAGCGATTTGGTGGATGTACGGCGCATTGAGCGCGCTCTTCAAAAACATGGAGAGCGCTTTATCGCTCGCCTTTTTACGGAAACCGAGAAATCCAAGGCCGCCCGCAGCGGATCGCCCGCATCTACGTTTGCTAAGCGTTTTGCGGCCAAGGAGGCTTGCGCCAAGGCGCTGGGAACGGGTATCAATCGCGGCGTTTTCTTTCGTGATATGGGGGTTGTCAACCTGCCGTCGGGGCAGCCAAGCCTTGTCCTAACGGGTGGGGCAAAGGAGCGGTTGAGTTTCCTTACGCCGCAGGATAAAAAGATTGTTGTTCACCTCAGCATGACCGACGATTACCCGATGGCACAGGCCTTTGTGGTGATTGAGGCGGTATAAGGTTAGCTAAGAGAGTTGAGGCTTAATCGCCCTCCCCTTGCGGGAGGGCACGAAATTTTCGAGACCGGAGGGATTGAAAATTTCGGGGAGGGGTCATTGACAACTCATTGTTTGGCGACCCCTCCCCGAAAACGCTGACGCGTTTTCGACCCTCCCGCAAGGGGAGGGTGATGAGGGGGATGAAGAAATGAAAAAAGGGCTTTTCAATGGATGAGATCAAGACGACTCGCGCGGCCAAGGCCAGCGATAAAATGGACGATACGGTGCGGACGTTTTTCCTCGCGGCGCTCATTGCGCTGGGCATTCGTGCCTTTGTGTTTGAGCCTTTCAACATCCCGTCAAGCTCGATGGTTCCGGGGCTTTTGATCGGAGACTATCTTTTTGTGTCCAAGTATTCCTATGGCTATAGCAGCCTGTCGTCTTTGTTTGGTTTGCTTCCTGTGTCGGGACGTTTGTTTGGCCGTGAACCCAAGCGCGGCGACGTGATTGTTTTTAAAAACCCCGTGACCCCCAGCGTTGATTACATCAAGCGTCTTGTGGGGCTTCCCGGTGATACGATCCAAGTCAAAAACGGCCTTCTTTTTGTCAATGGGGTTGCTGTGGATCGCAGCAAATTGGCGGAGCCGATCATTCAGAACTATGTTAAGGTGAATCCTTCGGTCGTCGATTACAGCGAAACCTTTCCCGATGGGCATGAGCATATTATCCGCGAGGAAGGTGATGATCGCGCCCTTGATGACACCGAGGTTTTTAAGGTTCCGGCAGGTCATTATTTCGGCATGGGCGACAACCGCGATAACTCCATGGACAGCCGCACAAAGTATGTCGGCCTTATTCCTGCCGATAATCTGGTTGGGCGTGCCGAGGTTCTGTTTTTTTCGCTGGATGATGGGGCGAAGTTTTGGCAGATTTGGAGTTGGCCAACTTCTGTTCGGTGGGATCGTCTTTTTATGAAAATCAAGTGATGACGACTCTTTTTCCTTATGATTTGACACCGCTCCTTGCCGAGCTTGGGCACACGTTTCAAGACAGCGCCTTGCTGCAAGCGGCGCTGACGCATCCGTCTGTTGGGGGAGGGCGCGGCGTGAAGAAAACGACGCAAGCCTCGCCCTATGAAAGATTGGAGTTTCTGGGGGATCGCGTCCTTGGCCTTGTGATCGCGCAATGGCTTTATGCGCTCTATCCGCTAGAGGCCGAAGGCGAGTTGGCCAAGCGCCATGCCTCGATGGTCAATCGCGATGCTTTGCGTGAAATTGCGATAACGCTTCATTTAGAACGCTTTATCCATCTGGCTCATGATGATACGGATTTCTCGCGGCAGAACCTTGCCGTTCTCTCTGATGCGATGGAGGCCGTGATCGGCGCTCTTTATCTTGACGGCGGCTTGCTGCCTGCCGAGAATTTCATTAAGCGTCATTGGGGTGAAAAAATTCACGAAAGCGCCACGCCTGTTGATCCCAAATCGGCCTTACAGGAATACGCGCAAGGAAAGGGGTTGCCTTTGCCAATCTACCGCGTGATGGAACGCAGCGGCCCCGCTCACTCGCCGTCCTTTATTATTGAAGCCTCAGTGCGTGGGCATGAGGCCGTTTCGGCATCGGGAGCGTCTAAACGCGAAGCCGAAAAAGCTGCCGCGCAGCTCCTTCTTAGCCGGATTGGACAAATATGAAACTTTTAGATTTTGCCGTTGTGGCTCTTTTTTTCGTGTTGGTCTTTTATGGGTTTAAGGTGATGGCTATGGGTTCTTCTGACATTCCTGCCGTTGATGTTGCGGTGCTGGCGGAGAGGCTGAAAAGCGCGACGCCGCCACTGCTGATTGATGTGCGTGAATCTTATGAGTTTGAGGCGCGTCATATTGATGGCGCTAAGCTGATCCCGTTGGGCTCTTTGGCTTCTCATTTAGCCGAGGTTCCGCGTGATAAGCCCGTTGTGCTGGTCTGCCGCTCTGGCAGTCGCAGCGCGCATGCCACCGCTTTTTTGCGGCAGCAGGGTTATACGAATGTTGAGAATATGACGGGCGGCATGAACGCGTGGTCGCGGCTTTAACGCGCCTTTAAGGGGCGTTGCTGTCTTTGTTTTTGCCCAGCTTAGGTGAGACAAAAACGAATGTGTTTTCGGGGAAATCTATCCCTTCACGGGCGTTTTCAAGGTTCACGCCCGTCGTGTGGCCTTGCGCATCCAAAATGCGCCACTGCCGCAATTTAAGCGGCTTATCCTCAAAAATTAAGGTGAGCTCGCCCTCATGCGGGTCTTTCACAGAGACAAGGCTCACTTCAATCTTCGCTGGATAACGGACAAAGCGCGTTACCATCACATCGCCTGATAGCTTGATGTTGTCGCGCAAAATAAAAGAGGCCATCCCTTCATCAAGGTCAAGGCTGGTTTGCTGGCCCATTTCATCATCCCAGATATTAAGGCGTGAGCCATCGGCGACGATAAAATCTTTATCCGGATCGTCATAAACGACGCGCATTTTACCCGGACGCTGAATCGAAATGGCGCCATGGCGTAAGTTGCCCGCATCGCTGACTTGCAGGAAGTGCGCGCCTACGGTCTTTAAATCGTTCAGATAGGCTTCAATGCGATCAACATCGGCCTTTTCCTTGGCGCTTAGTTTGGCCGCGATAGGTGTATCGGCAGAAGAGGGGGGCGTTGGCTCGGCAGCCCAAACGGGAAGGGCAAGGCCAAGGAGGAGACTCAAGGTCAAAAGGAAGGAGCGGTTATGTTTCATGCAAGGCAAATTGACCTGAAATTGTGGCAAAGAAAAGGACTATTTTGAGCGTACAGAGAAGAGGGGGGCGAGTTTTGATAATACACTATGGTATTAGCCCCTTGTTTTCATGAAGAAGGGGAGGGAAAGGATGATTCTGGAGCTTTGCAATTTTTACGATAAAGTAATACTGATTCTCTATTCATGAAGGTGTCTCTCGCCTCAGCGCTCCCCCTCTTCTGGATTTTATCATGAAAAGCCTTTCCGTCGTTCAACAGAAAGATAAATTCGCCGAGGCCTTGGCAGAGGTTCTTGCTATCGATCCTTCTTTGATCCTGCTTTTTGCTGCGCCTTCATTGTGGCGCGATCAAGAGTTTTCTCAAAATGTTATGACGCTTACAAAAGGAAAAATGATTTTAGGCTGCTCAACGGCTGGAGAAATTGGCAGGGAAGGGCTTGCTCAGAAAAGTTTTTCTATGCTGGCCATGCATTTTGATAAAACGCCGGTTAAATTAGCGCACGCTCCTTTGGAAAAAGCAGAAGAATCTTCTGCGGCTGGGATCGCCTTGGCTGACCAACTGAAAGCGCCTGACCTTAAAGCTGTTCTTGTTTTGGGCGTGGGGAGTCATGTGAATGGAAGCGGCCTTGTCGCCGGTATGAACGGCGTTTTGGGTCGCAATGTTTTGATCGTTGGCGGCCTTGCTGCCGACGATTTGGATTTCAAGGAAACATTCACGCTTTGCAATGAGCTTCTTTCAACAGATCATATCGTTGCCGTTGGATTTTATGGCGACTCTATTGTCGTCAGTTGTGGCTCTGAAGGTGGGTGGCGTCCTTTTGGCCCCACGCGGCGCGTGACAAAGGCCGAAAACAACATCCTTTATGAGTTGGACGGCAAGCCAGCGCTTCAGCTTTACAAACAGTATTTGGGGGATAAGGCCAAATACCTGCCAGCCAGCGGCCTTGCCTATCCTTTTGCCATCTTGCGTAACGATAGGACGACGTCAGGCGTTATCCGTAGTGCGCTTTCCATTGATCATGAGAAGGAAGCGCTTATCTTAGCGGGCGATGTTCCTCAAGGCTGCCAAGTCTGCCTTATGCATGCCAACACGGATGCGTTGGTGCAAGGCGCGGCGCAAGCGGCTGCGGAAGCTTTGCGAACACATGCGGGGTCAGAGGAAAATGGGTGCGCCATCGTTATCAGCTTTGTGGGGCGGCGCATTATTCTGGGCATCGATGTCGATGAGGAAATCGAAGCGGTATCGGATTCCTTCCTGCCTGACACGCCTTTAGCGGGCTATTATTCCTATGGCGAGATATGCTCTTACACGGCCACGGGGCGGACAGAGCTTCATAACCAGACGATGACGATAACCTATATTACCGAAAAATCAGGTGATTGATGTTTAGATCTCGCAAGCTTCTTAAACAGCTCAAGAAGTTTCTCGGTTATGAGGATAGCGAGAAGCGTTTTTTTGAGCTTAAGGCGTTGTTGGAAGAAAAAAGCCCTGTTCTGGCCGAAGTTTATGGCCCCTTATTGGGCAGTATGCCCCCGTTTTTTGACAGTATTGAAGCCGTTTATCAGCAATATGAGGAGCGCCTGAAAATGGCGCTGCGTAATCTTGAGCTTAGCTCTGGCGAGTTGAATGAAGCCAACTATAGGTTGGAGGATTTGAACATCGCGATCAATGCCATGTTGGATAGTTTAGGGCAGGGTCTTTTATTCTTTGATGACAAGGGCGTTTGTTCAGGCGTTTTTTCCAGAGCCTGTATGACCTTGCTGGAAACCAACCCAACCGGAAAAAACATCGCCGATATTTTGCGTCTTCCCCCTGAAAACAGAAATGTTTTTATTGAGCTTCTCAACATCATGTTTTCCAGAAAAAGCCAGTTGAGTTTTGATGAGGTGATGGCGCTTGCGCCAAAGATTTATACGCACAGTCAGGGACTTTACGTCACGCTGGGTTATCGCCCTGTTTATTCAACGGAAGGGGATCTTACGAAAGTCGTTCTCATCGCCACCGATCAAACGCGCGAAAAAACGGCGATGCAAAAACTTGTTGAAGGAACGCAAGCACAAGAAGCCCTCCTTGCCGCCAAGGAAATGGCTGAACGCGCAACCGCTGCCAAAAGCGATTTCCTTGCCAACATGAGCCATGAAATCCGCACGCCGATGAACGGCGTTTTGGGGATGTCCGATTTACTTTTGGATACCGATTTAACACACGATCAACGTGGTTGGGTTGAGGCTATTCGTCGCTCTGGCGAAAACCTTTTGGAAATCATCAACGATATTCTCGATTTTTCAAAAATAGAAACAGGCAAAATCAAACTGGAGTCTATTGATTTTGATATTGTCAAGGTTATCAGCGACGTCACTGATATGGTGACCGTTCGCACGCAAGAAAAAGGCATACAGCTTTTGGTGGATTTGCCGGATGGGGACAACCGTCATTTTTGCGGCGATCCGGGGCGTATAAGACAAGTCTTGCTCAATCTGGTGGGCAATGCCGTCAAGTTCACAGAAGTCGGCCATGTCCTTATCCGTTTGGATACGCATCAAGAAACGCCAGAGCGTTACCGCGTCAGATTTACGGTGGAGGATACGGGCATTGGCGTATCAGAAGACAAGCTTAGTTACATCTTTGACAAGTTCTCACAGGCCGAGGAAGCCACAACGCGCAAATTCGGCGGCAGCGGCCTTGGTCTGGCTATCTCCAAGGGGCTGGTCAATTTGATGGAGGGCGCGATCATTGTGACAAGCCAACTGGGCAAAGGCTCTCGCTTTAGCTTTGACGTTTTGCTGGGGCATTGTCCCAAAGCGCCACAGCCAGAGTCGGTTGTTTCTGAAATTAGTTTGTTGGAAAAGCGTGTTTTGATTGTCGATGAAAACACCATTGTTATCGGCCTTCTTGAAAAATATATGTTGGGCTGGGGGATGCGTTTTGATGCTGTCGGCAGTCTTGTTGAAGCCAGAGAGGCTTTAGAAACGGCGGCGCGTATCGGTGATCCTTATGCCTTTGTGCTAAGTGATTATAGAATTCGCAGCAGTGAAATTCGTGAGCTTACCAGTTGGGCGCAAAGCGATGAGCTGACAGGCAAAAAGCCTCACTTTATTCTTATCTCGGCCTATGGGCAGGTTGTGAACACCGAGTTCGCCGGACAATACGGGTTTGCAGGCTATCTGCTTAAGCCATTCTATCCCGATCACCTCAAGGGCATGATGCAGCTTTTGCTGGAAGCCGATGGCGAGGGGGAGCGCATGCCCGTTGTGACGCGCGCGTTGATCGCCAGCATGGCTCAGACAGGGCGCACGCGCCACGGCATCAGGCCGGATATGTTTGCTGATGTAAAGACTCTGGTTGTTGAGGATATGAAGATTAACCTTATGCTGATTTCTAAGATTTTGGAAAAACATGGATGCGTTGTCACAACGGCGGGCAATGGACGTGAGGGCGTTGAAGCCACGTTAAAAGAAAATTTCGATATTATCTTTATGGACTGCCAAATGCCGGAAATGGATGGGTTCGAGGCAACAGAAGCCATTCGCAAAAACGAACAAACATCGGGGCAACATACGACCATTGTGGCTTTAACCGCCGACGCCATGATCGGTGATCGCGAAAAATGCCTTCGCGCCGGTATGGACGATTATCTGAATAAGCCTTTACGCCAAGATCAAATCACTCAAATCCTGAGTAAGTGGATTCACTATTAATCCGACCATAAGTTGGTTCACAAAAAAATAAACAATCCCGTTGTCATCCCCGCGCAGGCGGGGATCCAGCTGCGCCGCGTCTGCGGCGCACATAAGTCAAAAAGATGCGAGAAACACACTGTTTTTGACTCATACGCCTCGCAGATGCTCGGCGCTGGATTCCCGCTTTCGCGGGAATGACACAAAAGGATATGGCCATACTTCATGAACTTATTTTCGTTCTCATTAATAAAAGTGCTGCCCGCGTCGCTGCTGCACTCCTAGGGGAGCTCTTGCCGCGTCGCGCCTATCCCTTGCGGACTTTATCAACAAAGGCGGCGACGGTGTTGCGCATGGTTGAGGCATCGCGTGTCAGGCTTTGCGCTCCGGATAGAACCGTTTGGGCGCTTTCACCGGCATCGCGAACAGCGCCGGATATGCCCGCGATGTTGGATGAGACTTCTTGCGTGCCAGCGGCAGCCTGTTCGACATTGCGGGCGATTTCTTGCGTAGCGGCGCTTTGTTCTTGAACGGCCGAGGCAATGGCTGAGGCAATGCCGTTGACGTGTTCAATGGATTCGGAAACGCTTTGGATGGCGCTCACAGCCTTTTTCGTTTCCGTTTGAACCGCGCCGATTTGCTGCGCGATTTCTTCGGTCGCTTTGGACGTTTGATTGGCCAGATTTTTGACCTCGCCCGCCACAACGGCAAAGCCTTTGCCCGCTTCACCCGCGCGCGCCGCTTCGATCGTCGCATTGAGCGCCAGCAGATTGGTTTGTGCGGCGATATCATTGATGAGGTTGACGACTTCGCTGATGCGGGTCACGGCGGTGGCCAGCCCACTGATAACAGTTCCTGTCGAAGAAACATCGGTGACAGCGTGTTGTGTGGCTTTTGTGGACTCTGTCACCTGCCGGCCTATTTCGGCAACGGAAGAGGAAAGCTCTTCTGTTGCTGAGGCAACGGCCTGAACATTCGCAGCCGCCTCTTCCGAGGCGGCGGCCACGGCGGTGGATTGTGTGTCGGCTTGCGAGGACATGGTGGCTAACGCCTGCGCATTGTCTTCCATGCCATGAGCGGCGCTGGCGACTCCTTCTACGACTGACAGGACGCTGGCTTCAAAATCGTCAGCCAGTCTCAACATGGTGTCGCGCCGCTCTTTTTCTGCGCGTTGTTTAAGTCCTTCTTGCTCTTCTTGAAGGCGGATTTTTTCGATGGCGTTGTCTTTAAAAACCTCAACCGTTCGGGCGATGTCGCCGACTTCATCGCGGCGATCACGACCGAAAACATCCACGTCTGTGTTGCCCTTGGCCAGCTTTTCCATAACGCCGATCATGCCGGAAACGGGCACAGTGATAGAGCGTGTGATAAGCCATGCGATGCCTGCGCCCAAAAGAATGCCCAGTATGGTTATAAAGATCATCTCGCTGTGCGAGTCGCTATAGATGACTTGTCCTTTTTCATACTCTTCTTTGGCGATATCAATTTGAAGCTTGGATAGCTTGCGCAGCACGTTTAAAACCGCGCGGAATTCGTCGGCCAAGTTTCCTTCTAATAAAGCTTTGGCTTTCTCCTTGTCGCCAGCGCGTAGCGCTTCGATGGTTTTTTCTCGCGAGCCCATATAGACAACCAAGGCCGCTTTATAGTCCTCCGTCAGCTTTTTTTCCTCGGGGGTGAGGTACGTCGAGATATAGTCGCTCCACTCGGACGCCATGGTTTTATCAAAGCCATCGATATCGGAAATCTTTTTTGAAACGACAGCGGCATCGTTACTGACCAAGCTTTCTAAAAGACGGGCGCGGGTTCTGTGAACCGAATCTAGGATCATGACTAATTGGTTCATAGGGACGGTGCGGTCTTTGTAAACCGTTTCTAGGGAAGCGTTGACGGAACCTATGTCATGCAAACTGTTGCCACCTGAATAAGCCAATAGGGCGATCAAAACAGCGACAAGGCCGGCAAGGCGACCCCAGATACGAAGATTATTAAACATGAGGCCCCCATTTGTTTTTTGCGTATTTCGCAGCGTCTCGAATCGTTGCGCGTTAACCATGGTTCCATAAATTAACCATACTTACAACCACAGGTTTCTTCCAGCGCCTTATTTTTTGAAGGGAATGAGCCTTCTATAATGAGGGGATTAAGGGGCGGCAAAAGAACTGGTTATTTCTTTTGGCTTTTGCTAAATAATCACTCGATTTGCCAAGTTTGGGGACTATCCAATGCGCCGCATGAGAGACATGATAGAGAGTGCGATCCGATGGAGCTTAAGGCTTATCAAGGGTATTCTTTCCCCTAACCGGAATTATGTGCTTCTCTCTCCGCCAGCGCTGTCACACCAAGTCGTTTTTTCTAAACAAACCTTTCGCTTTAAGACATACAAGGTTAGGTCTTTGGCGGATTACAGTACCCTCTTGCAAATGTTCTATACGGAAGACTACCGCCTCATTTTAGAACGTGAAAAAGAAATCATCACCCTTTATCACGCCATGATACAAAAGGGGCAGGTTCCGCTTATCATCGATTGTGGTGCCAATATAGGATTATCCGCCGACTATTTTGCTCAAATGTTTCCTAAGGCTCGCATTGTCGCTATTGAGCCGGATAAAAATAATATCGAGCTGGCGGCTCAAAATTGTCATGCGCCCATGGTTCATTTTATTCATGCCGGAATCGCCTCGGAAAAGGGCGCGGCCAACCTTATCGATCCCCAATGCGGTGAGTGGGGCTATCGCACTGAGATGGCCGAGGGCGGCCCCATCAAGATGATTTCTGTCCCCAGCCTTTTGGAGGAAAACAAAGACGCCACCCCCTTTATTATCAAGATTGATATTGAAGGATTCGAGAAGGAACTGTTTTCAAAGAATACGGAATGGGTCGATCTTTTTGATCTTTTGGTTATC
Organism: Micavibrio sp.; assembly: GCA_020718105.1. Classification (GTDB taxonomy): domain Bacteria; phylum Pseudomonadota; class Alphaproteobacteria; order UBA9219; family UBA9219; genus UBA8914. The sequence goes on from DYDA01000030.1 coordinate 12,963, forward strand.
GAGCTTCATGACTGGATGCTGCCCAAGGAAACAAACGCGCAGAATTTCTTGAAAACCATTGCGCCGCTTAATCGGGACTTTATTTACAGGAATGAAAACATCTTCAGCTTGGCCAACCGTTCGTGATTAAAGCACGCGGTTGATTGGGGAGGCACTGGCGTTACAGGTGAAGAGAACGCGCATGGGTTGATTTTTTAAAATGCATCATCATGTAAGCGTTGGGGTGAGAACGCCACATCAAGTTTTCTCGTCCAATCAACTCAAGCCCTGCGCCCTGGGCGGCCTCTACGAGGGCTTTATCACTCCAATAGGTATCCATTAAGCTGGCAACGCAGGGTTTTCCATTTTTATCTAACGCATTGAAGGTTACTTTCATGGGCGTGCCCTCCTTAAGCTTAAAGCGAGGAAGGCAGGAAAGCGCAATGTAACCATCTTCATCGCCTAAAATAAAAGGATCTGAAGCTGTTTCAAGAATGGCCGGAGGCACGTCATCCATATGAATACAGTTTTGATAATGTTCAGGCGTATCCGCAATATGATCCGATGGGCATCCCACCAAGATGGCGTGACCGTTAGGCGCTAACATAGAAGAAACCGCGCCGAATAAATTATTTTGTAAATTTTCAAAAGGCTGAAAATGATAATGAACATGAACCATAGTCACAAGTTCACATTGCCCTAAAATAGAAGCTGGCACTTTATTGTTATAGCGAACAATGCCCTTTGAAATAAGATTGTTAGGTGTTTTGCTAAAAGCCAGCTTCAGCATGTCAGGGGATGTATCAATGCCATGAACATCGCTAAACCCTAAAGAGGGAAGGCGCTTCGTCAGCCAACCTGTTCCACAGCCAAAATCAACGGCAATTTTTTTCTTGGCACACGTTGTTGAATCAAAGGAAGGTTCTGCTTGTCTTAAAAAACCGGCCATATACCCATAATAAAGCTCTGGTCGTCCTGTGTCCTCGTTAAAAATGTCAAAGAATTCTGCTATTTTCTTATCGTACTGTGTGCCTTCATGCGGGACAGAAACAAGGCCTTGCGCACGAGACGGCGCAGCCCCCATCGCGTGGCGATGGCCGTATAACGTACCCTGTTTCGTTTCTGCGCCCGTAAGCATTCTTTTTTCTTACCTTTAATAACTTGTCTTATTATTCTATCTCTTGTGAAAGCTTCCAAAGCGTTTCGAATTGAGCCCGATAAGCATTGGCAACACTTTCAGATTTTATCGCGACAACCTTCGGATAAGAAGGTCCTTCACCATAAATGATGAAATCAAATCTGTTTTCGTAAACGCTAAACGGTATTGTAAAAGCCATTTGAGGCAACTTACGATAACGTATGTATTTCGTGACCATAATATCAACGCCCTCAACGATAAGGGCTTTGAAATCAAGTTTCTCAAGTTTTGCCATTCTTTGTAAATGCGTTTTGGCATAATCGCCTAGCGCTTCGATAAATTCTTTATCGTTATTGCCAAAAATATAAATTCTGCGATCTTGTGGGTTGTTTAAAAGGATTTTATAAATATCATCTGCATAGCGTCGAAAATCGGCTGTGCCTTCATAATTGACAACGATATTGACATTTTTTCTTACCCCATCGCCTTCTGTAAATTCGACATTTTGTTCGGCGAAGGCTTTGACAATGGCGGCGATGGTGGACTCTTGAGGCATATAGACGCCGTGCTCGATATTCTTGATCGTTTCGGCGGACAAGCCAGAGGCTTTGGCCAGCTCGGATCTGGTCCAATCCAAAAGGCCGCGAGCGGCGCGTAATTGAGCAGCGGTAATCATTGTTATAAAAGCATTCCTAATGTCTCGAGGCTTCCATCCATACCGTTTTTTTGCGTGAAAGTTCAAGTCTTCTATTATTTTCATCAACTCAAACGTATCAGGACATAGCGCAGCCATACTCGAATTATGAGCGAGAGGTGATCAAATGGTTGTTTTTTAAAGATAAAACATCTTTTGGTTGATTAGCAGGTGCGCGGCGATACCGGCAAGGTATCCGATGGCGATAACCCACGTCCATTTTAGGTGGCTGCCAAAGGTGTAAAGGCCTCGCGCTTGCCCCATCAGCGCCACGCCTGCCGCAGAGCCAATGGACAACAACGATCCGCCGATGCCTGCCGTGAGCGTGACGAGCAGCCATTGGCCGCTTGAATGTTCATAGCCCATGTTGAGGACGGCAAACATGACAGGAATGTTATCGATCACGGCAGAAATCACGCCGATTGCCGTGTGTGCCGCCGTTTCGCTCATGCTGCCGTAAAGCACCTGCGAAAGACCGCTGAGATATCCCATCGCGCCAAGTCCACCAACGCACAGCATCACGCCATAGAAAAACATCATCGTGTCCCACTCGATGCGGCTGAGGTTCACAAAAATGTCAAAGGGCTTTTGCTGATCGGCGGGGGAAAGGTCAGGCCTACCGCGCAGCTCATAACGACGAATAAAGAAGCCATAGATTTTCAGGAAGCCAAGCCCCGTCATCATGCCAAGGAAGGGCGGAATATGGAGTGTTTGATGCAAAAGGACGGTGGTGGCAATCGTCAAAAGAAAGAGCGCGGTAATCACGTAGCCGCCTTTTTTGATGCGCGCCCTTTCTTCTAAAGCGGTCGGCGTTGTTTTCGCGACAGAGAGGGAAAGCGCGAAGGCGGGGATCAGCCAGCTGATAAGCGCAGGGATGAAAAGGGCGAAGAAATCTTGAAAAGGCACAACGCCTTTTTGCCAAACCATCAGCGTCGTAATGTCGCCAAAGGGACTGAACGCGCCACCCGCATTCGCTGCGACAACGATGTTGATAAAGCTGGCGATGATGAACTTTTTGTTGTCGCCGCCAACGGCAGCCGCCACCGCGCCCAAAACCAGCGCGGTTGTTAGATTATCAGCGATGGGCGAGAGGCAAAAGGCAATGCTGCCGCAAGCCCAAAACAAAGCGCGATAGGAAAGGCCTTGGCTCACCAGCTTGGTGCGAAGAGCATTAAAAAGGCCGCGCTCCTCCATCGTGTTGACGTAAGTCATGGCCGCAAGGAGAAAGAGCATCAACTCGGCAAACTCGGTCAGCGCATGGCGAAGAAGCGTCACGCCTTCCTCGGCTCGCCCCTCGCGGGCAAAGGCAGCCATCACCAAAATCCAAATCAGCCCCGCTGCAATGGTTACGGGCTTGGACTTGCGTAGGTGGATTTTCTCTTCCAAAAGAACAAAACCATAGGCTAATACGAACAACCCCAACGCCGCCCAGCCTAAAAGCCCGCTGTCAGGCGCACTTGCAGCAGCCTCGCTTGCCAAGGCAGGCAGGGCGGTGAAAAAGGAAAGAAGGACGGGCAGCACCAACAACAATAATCGCATGGCTTCGCTTTCAAAGGATTTTGTCCCCTAAAGCGGTACAGCAAAAGACTTAACAAGCCGTTATGGGGCAGGGGCGCGGGGATGACGGAAAAGGGAGAAGATTAGTTTCTAGTCCACAGTCCCCAGTCCCCAGTCCCCAGTCCACAGTCCCCAGTCCCCAGTCCCTAGCCCCTAGTCCCTAACTCCCAATTGTCACGCCTTTTTGCTTTTGGCGGAAGTTAGATTTTGACCCACCATATGTTGTGTTTTTTCGATGCCGTTAACCACCACCTATGGACGTTTTATGGTTAAAAACGCTCTCTCGTCGTCCTCGTGGAAAAAAACCGTCTCTTTGTACGCTGAAGGGGCTGAGAATCGATCAAAAACACAAGATTCGTTGATTCTATTGGGTTTTTTATGGGGCGAAAAAGGGGGCAATTTTGAGGCGTTTTTTCCACCTTAAAACAGGGGGCGTATGAACTCATTTTCCCCTTCAAAAGGACGCACTGTTTCGATCAAGCCTTGCTCTAAGGTATAGGGCGGGGTCCAGCCTGTTGCGTTGTGTAGCGCGGTAGAGTCCGCGCAGAGTGATCCTAGAAGGCGGCTGACTTGTTTTTCCTTGCCGAACAGAAAGCCTCCCCAACGCAAGAACAGTAGCGGAATGGGAAGTAAAAAAGCGGAACGCTCCATGGCCTTGGCAAGAGCGCGAATAAGGTGGGGCGTTGAGACATCTTGCCCATCGCTTACAAGAAAGATTTTATTTTTTGCGCCTTCGCTGGTGAGGCATGTCGTCATCGCGGAAATCAGATTACCCCGATAAACAAGACTGCGTTTATTCTGGATGCTACCCAAAGGCAGGGGCAGGCCGCGCCGTACGGCCAGCATTAAAGAATGAAAGTTGGCGCGAACGCCTGCGCCATACACCAAAGGCGGGCGCAAGATTGTCACGGCCATTGGCGTCGCCTCGGCCAAGGCCATCAGCGCCGCTTCGGCCTCGGCTTTTGATACGGCATAGGGATCTTCCGGCGCGGGTGCATCGGCCTCGGTATAGGGCGCGACGCGCCCTTCGCCATTGACTTTGATGGTGCTCATGAACAGAAAGCGCTTCACACCCGCCTTGGCGGCTTGCTGTGCCAGATGGATTGTGCCAAGCGCATTGACGGCGCGGAATGCCGCAAGGGGATCGGCGGCTTCGTCCTTCATCACATGCACGCGGGCTGCCAGATGCACCACGGCCTCGCAGCCTTGCAAAGCCTCGCGCCAGTCGGTGGCCGCGTCCATCTCGCCCACCACGATGCTTTCGCAAGAGGCGATCATGGGTGAGAAAGAGGGAGAGCGCAGAGCGCAGCGCACGCCCCAGCCTTTTTCAAGAGCGGCAGCGATGAAGGCTTGGCCGATAAAACCACTTGCGCCTGTGACAAGGATTTTCATGGAGCCACCTTGGTCGCCTCATTGTAAAGCGCCATATGCTTTTTGACGACCTCGCGAATGTCAAAGGCTTCCTCGGCCAGCTTGCGACCCGCAAGACCCATGGCCTGCCTGCGCTGTGGATCACGGATGAGTTTTTCAAGGCCGTCTGCGAGAGAGACGGCATCGCGCACCGTGACAAGAAGCCCCGTTACATCGGGCGTGATCGCATCGCGGCATCCTGCAACGTCGGTGGTCACGACCGCGCGACCACACGCGGCAGCTTCCAGCAAGGCCTTGGGCATCCCCTCACGGTAAGAGGGTAGGGTGACGATGTTGGCTTGCGGCAAAATGGCGGGCATATCGGCGTGATGACCCCATGCCTCGATAAGGCCATCGCGCACCCACGCTTGGATTTCTTCGTCCGACAGGCTTGCCGGATTGGCGGGATCGGTTGATCCCACAAGGCAAAAACGCGCTTTAACACCTTTGCGTTGAAGGAGGCGAGCGGCCTCCACGAACTCGCGCACACCTTTATCGATCAAAAGGCGCGCTGGTAGGATCACGACGGGATCGCCTTCGGGTTCAGGCTTCACGTCATAGGCTGAAAGGGAAACGCCGGAGCCTCGGATAAGAACCGTTTGCGAGGGGTTGATGCCCGCGCCTTGAACGAGCGATTGGTGATCATCGACGTTTTGAAAAATAGTTTTTGTTCGCTCGCCGCCAAGCGCAAGCCTGTAAAGCCCCAAAACAACGGCACGGCGAAGATACGCTTTGATCCCTTGATCCAAGAAGACAAAGCCAAGGCCAGCGACGGCGGCGATGCAAGCGGGGATGCGTGTCAGCCGCGCCGCCATGCCGCCGAACAGAACGGGCTTGATGGTCACAAGGTGGAGAATGTCGGGGCGCAGTTTTAAAAGAAGAAAAACAATTTCGAAAAAGCTGACAAGATAGGAGGCAAGGCTTGCCTTGCCGCGCTTTAGCGCAAGTGGGTGAACAATCAGGCCGTGGCTTTCCAAAACATCTTTTTTGTCTGTCAACGCGCAGGCGACATGAACGTCATAGCCTTGACGCTGCGCTTCGAGCGCGATGGGCAGGCGGTGAGAGAGGAAAAACCAATCAACATTGACGATATACAAAAGCTTTTTCTTCATGGGTTGTGATGCTCCAGCCAGACTTCGAACATCAAGATGTCCCACAAAAGATAGGCTTCATTGCTCCGCCCTGATAAATGTTCGTGCCACTTTTTGCGGATCGGCGCGGGATTGAAAAAGCCTTCGCGTTTCAGGCGCGTTTCATCCAATAAATCTTCCGCCCATGTTTTAAGGGGGCCGCGCAGCCACGCATCCAGCGGCACGCCAAAGCCCATTTTGGGGCGCTCGATCAGCGCGCGCGGCACATAACGATCCAAAACTTGACGCAGAGGCCACTTGGTTTGCCCGTCCCGCATCTTGATAGACTGGGGAAGGCTCCACGCAAAAGCAACGACGCGAGGATCAAGAAACGGCACGCGCGTTTCCAGCGAGACGGCCATCGCGGCGCGATCCACCTTGGTCAAAATATCGTCCGGCATATAGGATAGCATATCAAGCGCCATCATGCGCTGCACATCGTCTAGGCCTTCCAGATCGGGCGAGAGACTTGTGAGCATCGTGGGTGGCTCTTGCCCCCCTATCACGATAGAGGCCGGATCGCTCCAATGCGACACCAGCGAGCCGTAGAGGTGACTCACCGATGGGCTGGCCAAAGCCTTTGCTCCTTTATGCATTTTATCACCCACATGCGACCACGCAGCAGCGCGAGAGGTGAGCGATGCCATAAGAGCCGCGCCACGATTCCAGCCTTGCGGCGGGATGGCGGTGATGGCCCGCGCCATCAGGCGACGCAAAGGCCTTGGTATTTTCTCAAGGCGGCTCCACGCCGAAGCGGTCATGTGATAGCGGTTGTAGCCGCAAAACAGTTCGTCCCCACCATCGCCCGACAGGGAAACAGTGACGTGCTGCCGCGCCAGTTGCGAAACAAGAAAAGTTGGAATCTGCGAGGAGTCGGCAAACGGTTCGTCATAGATGCGGGGCAGGGAAGGGATCACGTCCATTGCTTGCTGCGCCGTGACGTAAAGCTCGGTATGATCCGTGCTCAAATGTTTGGCGACAGCTTTGGCGTGCGCGGCCTCATCATAAAGCGCGTCTTGAAAGCCGATGGAAAAAGTTTTGACGGGGCGGGACGCGCTGGCTTGCATCAAGGCGACGATGGTTGAGGAATCGATGCCGCCCGATAAAAAGGCGCCCAGCGGCACATCGGCCATCATCTGTGAGGTGACGGCGTCTTTTAAAAGAACATCCAGCGCATCGACGGCTTCTTGCGGCGATCCTTGAAAAGGATTTTGAGCGCCTTCGCGTGCCACGTCAGCGCCCGACCAATAGCGCGTGATCGTCGGCGCGGTGGCGCCTTGTTCTAGCGTGAGGAGGCAGCCTGCTTCTAGTTTGTGAATCCCGCGATAGATAGAGGACGCGCCACCGATGCAATTGTGCCTTAGCAAAAGGCATAGGCTGTCGCGATCAATGTTGTCTTCAAAGGAAGGATGCGTTCGCAGCGCCGCAACTTGCGAACCGAAGAGAAAGCTCGCCACGCCGCCTTGTCTTTGCCAGCCATAATAAAGCGGTTTTTCGCCAAGGCGATCACGCGCCAGCGTCAACGCCTTTTTCTTTTGATCCCAAACGGCGAGAGCGAACATGCCTCGCGCTTTGCCAATCGTTGCCTCAATTCCCCACGCGTCAAAACCGGCCACAAGCGTTTCCGTATCGGAATGTCCGCACCATGCGGCAGGGGCGCGGCCTGTTTCCGTCATGCCTTCGCGCAGCGCATCGTGATTATAAATCTCGCCGTTAAAAACGATCACATAGCGTCCGCTGGACGAGAGCATAGGTTGATGCCCCGCAGGCGATAAATCGACAATTGCAAGGCGTCTGTGGCCAAGGGCAATGCCAGCGGAGGGATCAAGCCATTTTCCCGCATCGTCGGGGCCGCGATGGGCAAGCGCATCGGTCATGGCCGCGAGGACAGCTTCCCCCTCGCTGCCAATGCCGTTCCATTGAATAAAACCTGCTAATCCGCACATTCAACGCGCCCTTTTTTTAGGCTGAGGAGAGTTAAAAGGAGAATGAAAGTCACAAACCATGCCAGCATGGCATAGCGATTGTCGGGATGAAAGAAAAACAAGGGAAGGTGAAGGCCTAGGGCTGATGAAAGAAGGAGACCCGTTATTCTGTTGTTTTGTTTTCTACGCCAGTTTTTGAATAACAGTATTCCAAGAGTCATAAAAAGAGCGGCGTGAGGAAGGCTGATCAACACCATATCTTGGAGTTTGCCCGTAGTGTTATTTCCCATCCATCGCGCAAATTGCTTGAGCGTTGATAAAACGCAGGGTTTTTGCCATGCGCCTTCGCCAAGCGCACGCGCTGCTTCAAGATAGGTGGCGGGGGGCATAAGAAGGTTGGCGGCGTGCTGACCTGCGCTGGTCAAAAGAACAAACCGGCCGCCGAAAAAAAAGTTGTGGGCGAGGCAGACAACCAGCAAGGCAAATCCCGCGCCAAGAAAAAGACTGCTTAGTCTTTTTCTGTGCCGCAAAAGCGTGATGCCGCAAAAAGCGATGACCAGCACACTCGCCACAACAAGGTTGGGGCGAAGAAAAGTTGCCAGAGCCCAAAGAAGGCCGGCTAAGAACCAATGCGTTGCGGCAGACTCCGTTGGCTCTTTGATATTTTTAACTGCGACAAGAAGGCCTGCCAGCCATAGGCTGTAGCCAACAGGCTCGGCCATTGAACGGCTGGCAAGATCAATGAGGGAGGGATAGGTCATGCCGATCACGTTCACGGCATAGGGAAGAAAGCCAAGGGCTAAAACAGGGAGAGTCCAAATCTCTATGTCAAGATGTTTGAAAAGCCGCCAGAGCAACAGCGGGAAAAAAAGAACGACCATCGCCTCGCCATAGCGCATCTCACCGAACAAGATATTCTCAAGAGCGATGAAATAGCGAAGACCCGGCATGAAATAGAAAACGTCCTCGCTGCCACGCAAGGCTTTCATCCATTCGCCATTGAACAGGGCGCGGACAATCTCGCGCCCGTAACTGGAATGGACAAGGCCGTCGTCACCGCCGCTATAAGGAAGAACGCCAAGAAAAAGAGCGGGATTATAAAAGGCAAAGACAATCGCGGCGGCAAGCGTCAGGCTTGCGCCATAGGCAAGCTCTTTCCACCTTGGCCGCAAGGAAAAGAAAACAAGGCAAAACACGCCCAAACACGCCAGCGCAAAATCTAAACCCCGCCAAGCTTTTTGGCTTGCTGGCCAGTCCAGCGTCAGGCTTGAGCCATCTTGCGGATCAATAAAGCCCATCCATACATCTTGGGGAAGGGCGGAAGGCGAGAGCGTTTCGCATTCGATGCTCTTATGATCTTGGCGGTTGAGGGAAGCGGATTCTTGGTTCCTTTGCCACAAGGCTCCCTGCCAGCAAAGTTTGCCGCCCACCGCTTCAGGTGGAAGATTAAAATGAAGCCAGAAGGGTGCGGATTCTCTACGAATGTCGCTAAGTGGTTTCCCATCTGCTCCGGTATTATACCAGTTAAAGGTCAGGTCGTTAAAAGCGCCAAGACGCGCTGTTGTCAGGTCGTGGACAGTGATAGAGCGATCAAGACGCGAGATATCTTTTTTACGTTGCCAGAAATTATCCGCTGACCAGCCAACAGGCTCGGTTGGCCAAGAAAAAAACTGCCAGCAGCCATAAGTCTTTGGATCGCAGCGCTTATCCGGCGGATAGGCGCGATCAAACGCTTGCGCAAAATCGGCTAAGATGGGCGCGGGCAGACTCGTTCGCCATGGCTCGTTTTGCTGTTGGCCTTTGGTCAGGAAAACGTGGTTGCGTTCTTCCACTTGCGCGATGGGGAGGCTAAGCCGGAGGAGGACTATGCCGAGAAGGACAAGGGTGACAAGAGCCATCCGTTTCCCATCGGCCTTTTGCTGTGAGAAAAGGAGCAGGAGCAAACCGCCGATAAGAAGGGTTAGGCGAAAGAGGTCGTTGATGGGGGGAATAAGGACGGTGACTAAAAGAGCGATAAACCACAACGTAAATCCAAAGGATGATCGATGGGCTTGGAAAATTGTCATGGATGCTTTGAGTCGCTCAAAAGGGGTTAGGGGAGCTTTCTTGCTTTTAAGAAATATGTGATTTAGAGTCAAATAAGCATCCTTGATTTCTCTAACTTTTTTGTTTTATACCCATCGTGAATGAAGAGTTGGCACTAAAATCGCCCTCCCCTTGCGGGAGGGCACAAGATTTTTAATCCCGCAGGGAGAAAAAATCTTGGGGAGGGGTCAAAACACAATGAAAAACGACCCCTCCCCGAAAAACGCTCACGCGTTTTTCGACCCTCCCGCAAGGGGAGGGTGATTTTAGTGCGCTTGCCTTTACCAACTCTTGAACTATTTTGGGTATAACCTGTTTTACGCTAACCATCAATCATGACGGTATAATGACCAACACAAATGACACCCCTAAAGATGCTTATGCCAAGGCTGGCGTCGATATCAATGCCGGTAACGCCTTGGTTGAAGCCATAAAACCCCTTGCCAAAGCGACGGCGCGTTCAGGCGTTATGGCCGGTTTGGGCGGTTTTGGCGCTCTTTTTGACCTGAAAGCGACAGGCTATCAAGACCCCATTTTGGTCAGCGCCACGGATGGCGTCGGAACCAAGTTGCGCGTCGCCATCGAGGCGGGCAAGCACGACACCGTCGGGATCGACCTTGTCGCCATGTGCGTCAACGACCTGATCGTTGCGGGGGCTGAGCCTTTGTTTTTCCTTGACTATTTTGCCTCTGGCCACCTTGAGGTCGAAACCGCCCGCGCCGTGATCGCGGGAATCGCCGAAGGTTGCAAGCAATCGGGCTGCGCCCTTGTCGGCGGCGAAACCGCCGAAATGCCCGGCATGTATGAAGGCGAGGATTACGATCTGGCTGGCTTTGCCGTCGGCGCGGTGGAGCGCGGCCAAAGCCTGCCGCGTGAGGATATTGCCGAGGGGGATGTCGTTTTGGGGCTGGCCTCCAGCGGCGTTCACAGCAACGGCTTTTCATTGGTGCGCAAAATTGTGGCGCAAGAAGGCGTCGCCTATGACGCGCCTGCGCCGTTCGATCCCTCGCGCAGTTTGGGGGAAGCGTTGTTGGAGCCAACGCGCCTTTACGTCAAACCCATGCTCGCCGCCATCAAGACAGGCCACGTCAAAGCCATGGCGCATATCACGGGCGGCGGGCTTTTGGAAAACATCCCCCGCGTCTTGCCGGACGGGCTTGGCGTATGGCTGTCCGCCGATAGCTGGAGCGTGCCGCCCGTCATGAAATGGCTGGCACAAAAAGGCGCGATGAGCAGCCATGATATGGCGCGGACGTTTAACTGCGGCATTGGCATGGTCGTGATCGTTGCCAAAGAAAACGCCGCAGAAATCAGCGCTTTGCTGACCGACGCTGGCGAAACGGTTTTCCGCATTGGCGAGGTTGAAAAAAACCTGTCGGCCACGCGCGTTTCTATTCAAGGCATGGGGTCAACATGGCCGTGCTAAACGTCGCCGTCCTTATTTCGGGGCGCGGCAGCAATATGCAAGCGCTGGTACGCGCAACGCGTGAGACGGGTTATCCCGCCAAAATCGCCTGCGTTATCTCTAACGACCCCACGGCGGGGGGCCTCGCTTGGGCGCAAAAAGAAGGCATTCCCACCGCCGTCGTGAATCATAAAGATTACGGCAGCGATCGCGAAGGGTTCGAAGCCGCGCTGGACACAGAGCTTAAAAAACACGATGTGCAACTAGTCTGTCTTGCTGGCTTTATGCGGATTTTAACGCCGTGGTTTGTCGACGCGTGGCGCGACCGCCTTGTCAATATCCACCCGTCTCTGCTGCCCGCTTTTACAGGCCTTCATGTGCAGCAAAAAGCCATCGATTACGGCGCGAAAGTTTCGGGCTGTACTGTTCACTTTGTGCGCGCTGAAATGGACCACGGCCCCATCATTGTGCAGGCCGCCGTCCCCGTCATGGCGGATGATACAGAGCTTTCTTTATCAGAGCGCATCTTAGAGCAAGAGCATAACGTCTATCCCACCGCCGTGCGCTGGATCGCCGAAGGCCGCGTGAACATCCACAGCGAGAAATGCTTTATTCTTGGCGAGGGCGAACCGCCCTCGCTCATCTGTCCGATGATAAGATAGATAGTCTTCCTAAAGGGCATAATGGACAAAATTGTGTGGCTGGAATTAGGATTTTGAGAGCAA
>DYDA01000031.1 GCA_020718105.1 Micavibrio sp.
CCGAAAAACGCTCACGCGTTTTTCGACCCTCCCGCAAGGGGAGGGTGATTGATGGTGCTTGCCCTTACCAACTCTTGGACTGTTTTAGGTATATGCACCCTCTCCTCCGTCTTATCAGGCCGCGCCAGTGGGTTAAAAGCTCTTTTGTTGCTGCGCCACTGTTCTTTAATACCCCTCTTTGGTCTGCGCAAACGCTGGCGCAGGTTGCCTTGGGAATGGCGGCGTTTTGTCTGATGGCCAGCGCCGTCTATGTTCTCAACGACTTGGTGGATCGCGAGGCTGACAAAAAGCACGCGATAAAACGGCTGCGGCCTCTCGCAAGCGGCGAGATTTCTTTGACCGTGGCTTATGCCGTTATGCTTGTTGCGTTGATGGGGTCTTTGGCAACAGCGATGGGCCTTGGCGGTTTGTTTCCTGTTTTTCTGCTCTCTTATGGCGCGCTTCAGGTTCTTTATTGTTTTTGGCTTAAACATCATGCTCTGATCGATGTGATGACCATTGCCCTTGGTTTTGTTGTGCGCGTGCTGGCGGGGGCGGCGCTCATTGATGTGACGCCGACATCATGGATACTTATCATGACCATGCTTTTGGCTTTGTTTCAGGGGCTCGCCAAGCGCCGCGACGATCTTGTGCACGCTATGGAGGTCAGCCATCGGCGCAGCCTTGTTGGCTATAACAAGTCCTTTTTGGATGTCTCAATTTCGGTTGTTTTGGGCGCGTTATTGGTGGCCTATTTGATTTTTACGACGGATGCAGGCGTGATTGAGCGGTTTGGAACGGAGAATCTTTTTTACACCGCGCCTCTCGTTATTCTTGGCATTTTGCGCTATTTGCAAATCACGTTGGTTGAGGAAAGATCCGGCTCACCGACCGAAGTCGTTTTGCGCGACAAGTTTATGATTTTCTCCATTGTGGGATGGGTTGTTTCGTTTCTTGCGGTGACGCATGTGTAACGGCGAGGTTATCTCTATCCGCCGCGACATTGACGCTCTCTTTCGGGGCGCGCCTTGGCCGCTTCGTGCGCTGGCGACACTTCGCCCTTTTATTTGCCCCTTTGAAGAGGTTTTAAAAGAAGTTCCGGCGAGAGCCTCGGCGCTGGATATCGGATGTGGGCAGGGGCTTTTGCTGGGGCTTTTGGCGCGGCGGCACATGATTGCGTCAGGCGTCGGGTTTGAGGCGAACCCTCTCACTTTGGGGATTGCGCGTCAAATGGCGCAGGGACAAGGCTTTAATACGCTTTCCTTTATTCAAGGGACGACCCCCGATCAAGTGCCACAAGGCCCCTTTGGCCTTGTGATGATGATCGATGTTTTGCATCACGTCAGCGTCAAAGATCAAAAGAGCTTGTTTCTGGCGGCGGCCTTGCGCGTAGCCAAAGGCGGGCGTTTTATTTATAAGGATATGGCGATGAGGCCGTTGTGGTGCGCGTGGATTAATCGTTTGCACGATTTAATTTTGGCGCGGCAAATCATCCACTATGTCCCGTTTGAGATTGTCCAGCTTTGGGCGCATGAGGCGGGGCTTAAGGTTATGCGCAGCGAGTCCTTGCGGCGGCTGGCCTACGCGCATGAGCTTCTTGTTCTGGAAAGACCCTTATGATTCTTGCCATAATCCCATCGCCTTTCTTGATCGCGCTGGCGATTGCCGCTAACAGCGGCGCAACGATTTTCTTGAAAAAAGCGATGCAGGGACAGGCCACGCTTTCGGCGGCATTTCCCTTTCTATCGACTTCCGTTTTGGCTTATGGTGGCATGGCTCTTATGTTTTATGGCACAGCGTTTCTTTTCTACGCGCTGACGCTTCAACGCCTGCCGGTTAGCCTTGCCTATTTGGTGATCACGTCGCTGACGCAGCTTGTGCTGATTAGCTATGGCGTGACGTTTTTGCACGAGACGTTAAGCCCTACGGCGTGGGTTGGGGTGGGGCTGACGTTGACGGGGCTTACCCTTATCTTTCTTCCGATAGGACGGTAAGGGGCCACATGGGACTTCTTCGCCTTTTCTTGGCTCTTGGCGTGATCGCGGCGCATACGTCGGGCGGCCCGTCTTTCTTTGTGGGGGGGCGCGAGTCCGTCCTCCTTTTCTATATCATCTCTGGCTTTTATATGAGCCTTATCCTGAATGAGAAATACGTGGGCGCAGGGTCTATCCCCGCTTTTTACAAAAGCCGCGCTTTGCGTTTGTGGGTTCCTTATATTGTTGTGATGATTTTTGTGGTGATAGGATTCTTGACATCGGGCGTTTGGCGTTTCTTTGCCGAGTCTTATCAAACCTTTCCCGTTGGCTATGCCGTTTTTGCGGGGCTGACGAATATCTTTATTCTGGGGCAGGACATTCTGTGGTTGGTGAGTAGCCGCGCAGGAGAATTGATTTTGCGCCCGATGGGAGCCGAAGGCTTTAACGGCGCGGCGCTGGCTTTGAACGGCCCTGTCTTTTCGGTCAGTTTAGAAATGTATTTTTATATGCTCGCGCCGTTTGTGGTTCGGCGCAAAAGGACGGCCTATTTGTTTGCGCTGACGGGGCTTGCGTACCATGTCTTGTTACGCGCCGCTCATTTATCCAGCCTTGGGCTGACCTATCATATCTTTCCGGCGACGGTGGCCTATTTTGGCATGGGGGCAGCGCTTTACCATTTGTCCAAAAGGAATCTGTGGCAGAAGCTTGATGTTGCTTTTATCGCGGCTGCTCTCGGCCTGATTATGCTGATGAGCCAAACCTTTTTTCCAAGGCCTCTTCTCATCGGCTTTATGGCGGCGCTGCCGTTCGTTTTTGCGCTGATGCGAAGGGTCGCGTTTGATCGCTGGTTGGGGGAGCTATCCTATGGCGTTTATATCATTCATCTGCCTTTGGTGATGATCGTGGGCAAATGGACTCCTGATTTTTGGGGGATAGGCCAATTCTGGGGGATTGCGTTTTCTTCTATTCTATTGAGCATCGCGCTTCATCATGGGATCGAAGTGCCGCTCACGCGTTATCGCGAACGTCACTTTGCGTCACGCGTCGTAACCTCGGTATAAAGCGTCTCATAAAGCGCCATCATGCGCGTCAGTGAGAAATGTGCCTCTACGCGCTCTCTGCCTTTGCGGCCAAGCGCGGCGCGATAGGATTCCGGCGCTTCCATCATGGTTGTAAGCGCTGTGGCCAAGGCGTCTGGCGCGGCGGGCGGCACGGTCACGCCGCCTTCGCCCAGCAGAGCGGGCAGGTCGTCCACGTTCGTCGTGACGCAGGGCTTTTCCATCGCCATCGCCTCAGCCACCGCAAGGCCGAATGATTCCGTGATGGATGACAGGCAGAAAATATCCATGGCGGCCAAACAATCGGGGATATCGGCGCGTTCCCCCATAAGGTGAAAAGAGGCCTCGGCTTTCTCACACTTAATCCACGCGCTCAGCTGAGCGTTTTGGGCTGTCATCCCAGTCCCCACCAGCATAAAATGAGCCTCTTTATTGCGTGATAAAACGATGCCCGCTGCGCGGACAAGCGTTTCGATATCCTTGGTTCCGTTAAAGCGCGCAACGCAGCCGATGACCATCGCGTCATGGGGAATTCTTGCTTCTTGCCTTATGCGTTCACGGGCTTGCGGCGAGGCTATCATGCTATCGATAGCGAGGCCGTTGGGGATCACGACGATCTTATCGGCTTTATAGCCGCGCTGCCTGTGGAAACGGTCGCACGATCCCGATACGGCAACGATTTTATCGGGCAGCCAGCGCGATAGAAACGCGCACAAAGGAAGAATGCGCCGCGCTGAAGACGTTCCCGCAAGCGCAATGTTGCAGGCGTGCAGACTCCATAGGACGTGCGGGCAACCCGCTAAACGCGCCACAATCCCGCCGATAAGGTCGGCATGAACCATCCATGTTTGCGTGATGGAGGGTTCTGTCTTTCGGATAAGGCGATAGAGCATAAAAAGAACACGTGGCATATCCATAAGAGAGCGCAGACCCAAGGCATGAACGGTCACGCCCTTTTCTTTTAAGCGCAAGCCAATAGTGCCGATATTGGTCAGCGATACAACCTCGTGCTGAAACGCGGGTGAGCCTTGATGCTGCTCAATCAGGCGTTGCAACATGATTTCGGCACCGCCTGTGTTCAGGCCAATGATAACGTGAAGAATACGCATGGTTTTTTGACTAAACCATATTGGGCAAGCCTCGTCCAGCGGTAGCCTGTTGGGTTTTGGGGTCTCCTTTGACTTTGGGCGGCGAAGTGGGGTAAAAGTCAAACACTTCATTCCCAACTTTTAAGCGCGTTTATCATGTCAAAACCGAAGAAAATACTTGTCACGGGGGCCGATGGCTTCATTGGATCTCATTTGACGGAAGAGCTTGTCCGCCAAGGGCATGATGTGACCGCGTTTGTCCTTTATAATTCCTTTGGTTCTTGGGGATGGCTGGATCATTGCTCGCCTGACGTTCGTGGGAAGTTTAAGGTTTTTTCCGGCGACATTCGCGATCCCAACGGGGTGAGAACCGCGATGACGGGCATGGATGCCGTTATGCATCTTGCCGCGTTGATTGCGATCCCTTTTTCTTATCATTCGCCTGACTCATATGTTGATACAAACATCAAAGGAACGCTGAATGTTTTGCAGGCTGCGCGCAGTCTTGATGTGGAGCGGATTATCCATACCTCCACCAGCGAGGTTTATGGAACGGCGCGTTATGTCCCCATTGACGAAGCGCATCCCCTGCAAGGTCAATCACCTTATTCAGCGACAAAGATTGCCGCTGACCAGTTGGCGATGTCGTTTTTCCTTTCCTTTGGCACGCCTGTCGTGATGGTGCGCCCGTTTAATACCTATGGCCCTCGGCAATCGGCGCGTGCCGTGATTCCGACGATTATCACGCAATTGGCGGCAGGGCAGCGGCAGATTAAGCTAGGCTCGCTGCATCCTACGCGTGATTTCAACTATGTTGAGGATACAGTGGCGGGATTCATCGCCGCCCTGACGGCACAAGATTGCCTTGGCGAGACGATCAACCTTGGCAGTAATTTTGAAGTGAGCATCGGGAAAACGGCGCAGATGATCGCGCAAGCGATGGGAACGCCAGTTGAGATTTTGTCCGATGACGAAAGGCTTCGCCCTGCCAAAAGCGAGGTTGAGCGCCTGTGGGCGTCGAACGAGAAAGCCAAAAAGCTTTTGGGCTGGTCGCCTGCTTATGGCGGTGAGGAAGGCTTTGCAAGGGGGCTTCAAAAAACGATTGAATGGTTTAAAAACCCTGACAATCTGAAAACGTATAAGGCGGGGATCTATAATGTCTAAACGCGCCGTGATCCTTGCAGGCGGTAAAGGCACGCGGCTGCGTCCTTACACCACCGTTTTGCCCAAGCCCCTTATGCCGCTGGATGATCGCCCGATCCTAGAGATTGTGATCCGGCAGTTGGCTAAGGCTGGCTTTGATCGCGTCACGCTGGCCGTCAATCATCAGGCCGAGCTTATCAAAGCTTTTTTCCAAGACGGCGCTCGCCTTGGGGTCACGATTGACTATTCCTTGGAAGATAAACCACTCAGCACCATGGGGCCATTGAAGCTGATCCCCGATTTGCCGGAGCATTTCTTGGTGATGAACGGCGATATCCTTTCTGATCTTGATTACGGCGCTTTTTATGACAGGCATGTTCAAGCCGACCGCCTGTTCACCGTTTCCGCGATGGAAAGAGTGCAACGCGTTGATTACGGCGTTCTGGATGTGGGCGAGAAGGGCGATCTTGTCGGGTTCCGTGAAAAACCAATCACGACCTATCACGTCAGTATGGGCGTTTATATGGTTAGCCGAAAGGTCTTGGATTTTATCCCTGCCGAAGAACCTTACGGCTTTGATCAATTGATGCTCGATATGATCAAAGCAGGAAAGCCCGCCACGGTGGCTCCGTTTGATGGCTATTGGCTGGATATTGGCAGACCGGATGATTACGAAAAAGCGCAAAATGAATTTGCCGCCATGAAAAGCAGGTTCTTGGATGATTGATGCCCTTGTCACAGGCGCGGGGGGCTTTGTGGGGCGTGCGCTTGTCGCGCGGTTAAAGGCCGAGGGGCGCGATGTTTTGGGTTTGGATCGAGCCGCTGGCGATGTGGCTGAGATTTCGACATGGGCGGCGCTTCCCCCTGCGCGGCGTGTGTATCATCTGGCAGCGCGAACCTATGTTCCGGATAGTTGGAAGGATGAGGCCGCTTTTATTAAAACAAACGTGATGGGGACTGAGCGTGCTTTGGCCTATTGCCGTCAGCATAACGCTCTCCTGATTTATTTAAGCGCTTATGTTTACGGCTTGCCGCAAACTTTGCCGATTGCTGAGGCTCACCCTGTTTGCCCTAACAACCCCTATGCGTTATCGAAGCATTTGGCGGAGCAGCTGTGCGCCTTTGCCGCAGCGTATCACGGCGTGAACGTGACGGTTCTTCGGCCTTTTAACATTTATGGTGCGGGGCAGCGTTCTGATTTTCTTATTCCCACGATCCTTGCCCAAATCAAAAAGGGGGCAGCTGTTCGCGTCAAAGACCTCGCGCCCCGCCGCGATTACGTTTATATCGATGACGTGGTTGAGGCGATGATAATGGCGGCGGAAAGTCCGGCTGGCTACCATGTTTACAATATCGGTAGCGGGCAATCCTATTCGGTTGAAGAGCTCATCGCCACTCTTCAACGCGTGGTGGGAACGTCGCTTCCCGTTATTTCCGAAGAGCAGGTGAGGGCGCAAGAGATTCCCGATGTTGTGGCCTCTATTCACCAAGCGCAGACCGTTTTGGGCTGGTCGCCGCGCACGACGTTAGAGGAAGGCCTCAAGAAAACCTATGAGGCGGAGGCTGACTTATGAAGGCTTCCGTGATCGTCTCCAGTATGAACCGCAAGGCTACCCTTGCGCGTTTGATGGCTAACCTTGTCGCGCAAACGCATAGCCCTGACGAAGTGATCGTGATCGAAGCCGGAGGCGGCGCTTGGTCAAAAGAGGACGTGCCGCCAGAGCTTCGCGACGCCTTCAAAGTATTCTATGCCCAAGGCGAGTCCTTGGCTGCTTCGCGCTTCAGGGGGCAGCAAGCGGCGACAGGCGACAGTCTCTTTTTTCTTGATGACGATATCATCATGCCCAACACCTACGTTGAGGATGCTTTGGCTTATCTGTTCGAGCACCCATCTGTTATGGCCGTAGGTGGCGCTTATGTTGATAAGGATGCGCCGCAGCGTGCGGATTCCTCTCATCTTATTGCGCGTTTTATGGGAATTCATGGCGATGGCCGCGCCAATCGTCTTTTGCCATCGGGTTGGACGGATTATGTGCGCGGGCGCTACGCGCAAGAGATCACGGAAGCGGAGTGGCTTTTCGGCTGCAATAGCGTTGTTCGCGCTTCCGCATTTCCCAAGGCTCAATTTACGACAGGCATGGCGGCATGGTCGTTTTTAGAGGACGTTTTTTTCGGTCTTTCGCTGATGAAAAATTTCGGCGCGTGCATGCGTGTTTTACCTGCGTTGCGCGTGATCCATGATCCGCCCTCCAGCGGTGGGCGGATTAGCCCTGCCACGTTGCGGATGCGCGTGCTTTACCGCGCTATCCTTTGGCGTGAGCATGTTGCCAAGACCCCCAAAAGCCGCTTGATGTTTGCTGTGGGGATGGTGGCTAATCTGCTTTTGATGCTGAAGCAGGAGCGCCAGTTTTGGGTCGTTCCTGAAAGCCTTAAAGTGACGGCCTTTATGTTGAAAAATCCAAACCTGTCATGGGAAGAAGCCAATGAGTTTATTTTTTCGAAAGCGTAGCGTTTTGGGGCGTTTTCCGTTCGTTTACGCGATCCAGCTTTGGGACAATCCAGCGTATTTGATTCAGATTCTGGAAAGACTCTTTATTCATAAACGCGACACAACGAACTATGCGCCGCGCTATCAAGCCTTTCATTTTCTCTCGGCGCAAGAAACACTGGAGTCTTTGATAGCTGATGGAAAAAGCCTTGCGCGGTTCAGCGATGGCGAGATTGGGCAGTTGGTGGGGGCAGGGGAATACCCGCCGGATTCAGATTGGTGCCAGAAAAACTCGAGGGCGCTACGCGAAGATTTGGCGGCATCGCTCAGGTCAACCGATCCGCGCCTTATGGTGGCGGTGGATCCTCCCTCCACTTTTTTAGCCGCGCGTGATTCCGTTCACGCCATACGCTTTGAATATGAAATGTGGCTCGATACGCGCCGCCTTTTGTGGACGTATTTAAGCGCTGGCGTTGCCTATGGTCATTGTCATCTTTTCATCAAAGCTAACTGTCCCGATTTTAATTGGCCTCAGTTCAGGGATTTTCTTGCGGATAAAGACATCATCGTCGCGACGGGGCATGTGGAAAAGTTGAAGCATTTAAAACTGGGACGGAAAACTTTTTTCATCGAATGCGGCACTGAAAATGCTTATGAGAAAAAAGAAGCCATTAGAGCTGCGATTCTGAAAAAGATCGAAGACGAAAAATTAGATAAGTCTTCGACGATTATTTTTGCCTCGCTGGGACCCACGGCAGCCATTCTCGCGCATCAAATGCTGGATACAGGCGTTTGCCTTTGGGACACAGGGCATATGTTTGAATTTGCAGCCAAGGACTTTATAGAAAGCGTTTTTAAGTAAACGGACTAGAAAATGTAAAAAAAGTGCATTTTTTATCCTCCTATAGCGTATTTAGGGCTTGTTTTTTGCCCTCGTTTAGGCAAGTTTACGCATCCTTTGATAAAAGGGCCCATAGCTCAGCTGCCGGAAACGGTTGGCGGCGCTACAAGGCTTTTTTGAAAGGATGATAAAAAAACGGGCGTCGGCCAAATACCAATGGTCACAAACAACGCCCATCCCCTTTGGTAAAAGGGCCCATAGCTCAGCTGGGAGAGCGCTACAATGGCATTGTAGAGGTCGTCGGTTCGATCCCGATTGGGTCCACCAGTCTTCGCTCGCGCAGCGAGGGAAGACTGCCGCGGCGTAGCCTTGAAAGGCGAAGCCGGGCTCTTGCCGCTTGCGCGAGCTACGCCTCGGCAAGCCATCTCCAAAAAAACAAGCAGAATCTTTCTGGTGCTTGCTACGCCTCGGCAAGCCAGATAATCTCAAAAATATGAAGTATGTTTACATCCTCTCCTCGCAAGAGGCCGAGCATTTCTATGTCGGCGTGACAGACGATCTTAAGACACGCCTCAAGAAACATAACGCAGGCGAAGTTCCTCATACATCAAAATATCGGCCATGGACTTTGAAAACGTATATTGCTTTTTCTGATGTTGACCAAGCCTTCGCTTTTGAAAAATACCTCAAATCCCATTCGGGTCGTGCTTTCGCGAAGAAGAGGCTGTGATGACAACGTATACATATGATGAATATAAGTTGCAGCTAGGAGGGCTTTGGGGAAACTTCCATACGCTCGAATTTATAATACGCTTATTCCTGTGCGAGAAGATGGGCATTCCAATCAGGTTGCCTAAGCAGGGAGATTTTTCCATAGAAGTCACGCCCATCACGAAGCATACTACGATCAATGGGTTAATTGGGGAGTACAATAAATCTTTATCTCTAAAAGAAGAGGAATTTAAAGTTGAAGAAAATATCATTGGTCTTCGAAATGCGTTTGCCCATGGAAGGGTTTTTGGATTAGCTCCTCTCCCCCCGTTTCGATTATTGAACAAACCTGTGCCGGATAAAGCTGGGAAGATTCAAAACTTTGACTTTGATGAGACTCTAGATAAGAAATTCTTAGGCGAAAAAATTGATTTCGTTTACGAGCAGATACAGAAAGTTTCAGCTTGTGCGAAAAAGCGTGGCTATAAATCCATAGACGTTTAACCCATTCGCCTTCGCTTTTGCCTTTCAGGCTTCGGCGTGGTGAGCTGCATGAAAAGACACGCCTATTTTCGATAACCGCGCCCCATTTTTTGAGTTCATCGAAGACGTCGGGGTTCGAACTCGCGCCGTTTTGCTCCACCATTGCTTTAACGCAAAGCGTTAGCTCTCCCCCAAAAGATGGGGTGATTATCCGGTCAGTGACTATGCCGCGTTCTTTTAGCCTCACACCTGCAGCAAAAGCCGATCTTTCTGATATTGCCCGTTACACCACCGATCAATGGGGCAGAAAGCCGCTTGAAAAACGACGCATATTTTTTATTAAGGTTACTTTACGACTGGGGCAAATAGTCTTAGTCTTTCTAAACTTCGCGCAATCAATGGAATCGTATCAAAGAAAACACAAGGGGTATTTTATGAAAAAGGCACTTCTCACTTTTGTCGCTCTTTCTGGTCTTTTTCTGTCTGGTTGCGCAACGCCGCCGCCGGTCAATTTCTCCGTTCCCAACGTAGGGCCAAGCCAAGCCAAAATAGACGCAGAAGTTAAATCGATTACGGTCTCTTCCGCAAGACCCGACGAAAGTTCTGGCGACCTTCCTATGTGGACAACTAATATTTTGCCTCAATGGAAAGAAGCCCTCGAAGAAGCCTTAAACAAGATGGCTATTTTTAAAGACGATTCTAAAAACAAACTCTCCATTTCCGTTAAAGTAACCAAAATTGATACGCCATCGGCAGGGTTTTCAATGACAACCGATGTCGCTGCAAGATATGAGCTTATTAGTCGCGCCGACGGTTCGATTATCTATACCACAGATATTGACGCCACAGGCGTTTGCCCTGGCGATTATGCTTTTTTGGGAGCCACCCGTGCGACAGAGTCCTTTAACAGAGCCATACAAAACAACATCAGCAAATTCTTGATGCAATTAGAGACGGTGAATATCAACAAACCAATGTTTCCAACTAAAGCAGGTGAAAAGAAATGAGATCGTTCCTTGCTCTTTTTCTTTTAACTCTCCTCCTCGGCGGATGTCAGAACAATATATCCCCTGATACCTATTCCGTCGGTTCGGTAGGTCAGGTAAACCGCGCCGTTCGTGGCGTGGTGATAAGCGCAAGGCCGGTTAATGTTTCAGGCTCGCAATCCGGCATTGGCGGCGGTGCGGGAGCCCTCGCGGGCGGGGCGGCGGGCTCAATGATAGGAGGCAATGCTGCCGTCAATGTCATCGGTGCGGTCGGTGGCGCAGTAGCGGGAGGGGTTCTCGCTTCGGTAGCGGAAGAGGCAAGCACGCGGCAAAGCGGCATAGAGTACGTTGTGCAAGCCGAAAACGGCGCGCTTTTAACCGTCGTTCAAGGAATCAATTCCGCCTTTTCAACCGGCCAAAAAGTGATCGTTTTATATGGAACAAAATCACGCATTATAGCGGATACGACCCCGTAGTTAAAAACAGCAGCAAAAGATTGTGGCCCATTGAACCCCATCCGTCAGCTTTTAGCGTCGAAAGCCGGTTCAGGGGAATTGCGCCGTGGGTCCCCAGAGGGCAAGCGCATCAAGCGGGTTTTGGTTCGAGCCTCTTCCTGTTTCGTCCACCATTAACTATATTTTGTTTTCGCATAATTATATTATTCACCAACGACTCTTGTTGAGCGAGATAATCTTGAAAAAGCTACGCCCCACTCCATCCGCTTTTCTTATCATTACCCTTTTAATAGGGGTTTTCGTTGTTCTGTCATTCGTCCTTCAACGCACTGACAACACCACTCCAACTGATGCAATGGCAACGCACATAGTCGTCGAGAAAAAGAGTCATCAGATGACCCTCTATTCTGGTGAGCGAGTTGTGCATACATATTATGTTGCTCTTGGACGTGGAGGAATGGATCCAAAGCGTTATCAAGGAGACAGGCGAACGCCCGAAGGAAACTACCACATCGACTACCGCAACGAAAAGAGCGGTTATCACCGATCTCTCCACATAAGTTATCCCAATCCTACAGACGTCAAGAACGCCGCAAATGTGGGAAAAAATCCTGGTGGCGACATCATGATCCACGGCATCCGAAACGGCATGGGTTGGATCGGGGCATTTCACAGACTTTATGATTGGACCGCTGGCTGCATTGCCGTTACGGATGATGAAATTGAAGAGATATGGCAGCTTGTAAAAGATGGCACTCCAGTTGAAATCAAGTCTTAGTCACGGGATGGGCCGATTGTTAAAATTCTCCGTTTGATTCCGAATTTCGAGATCAAATTACTATTTGCTGACGAGCCCGTAATAGCTTGGGAAACTTCGCGTTTTTCGATGATCACACCCCATCGGGCGAGTTCTCCGAAGGCTGAAAAGTTCGAAGTCTGGCCGTTTTGCTCCACCAGTCTTCGCTTGCTTCGCAAGCTACGACTCGGCGATCCACTATTACACCTCAAATCTCCTCCCCGCGTTTTACTAAATGTTAGTGATCATTAACCATAACTATGACGCAAAGAGATTCCATCGACCCCTCTTCGCGTTCGGAGAATAATCATGAGCAAAGTAAGCATAATTGGCGCTTATAATACAGAATTTGGCGCTTTCGTTAAAAAAGACAAGGTCACTGGTTTGTTGACCGACACCAAATCCTATTATGATCTGCTGATCGAAGCGGGGCGTGGCGCCATCGCTGATGCCGGCCTTGAGGCCAAAGATATTGATGCGATTTATGTGGGGTCTTGCTCACCAGCGGGATTCGTCAATCAAGAGCATGTGGCGCCTATTGCGGCTGAAATTGATCCTGCTTTGCGTTTTAAGCCGATGACGCGCTGCGAATGCGCCTGCGCCTCGTCGTCCGTGGCGCTTTATGACGGCATTTATGCTCTTGAGGCTGGTCGCGCGCGTCATGTCTTGGTGATCGGCGTTGAGAAAATGAATTTGCTGCCAACGCCTCAGATGACGCACGTCCTGTCTTGCTGCTCTCATTGGCCAAGCGAAGGGGCGCAAGGCTGGTCGTTCCCCATGCTGTTTGCCGCCTATACCAAAGGCTATCAAGCACATTACGATATTCACGATGAAGAAATGGAAAATATGCTGTGGACCGTTGGAGCGCTGGGCTACAAGAATGGCGCCGAAAATCCTTTGGCGCATAATCGCTCTGGCCCCATGAGCGTTGAGGCGATCAAGAAGCTGAATGAGCTTGATGAGCGTGGCAAGAGTAAGAACATGGTGATCGCCGCTCCGCTTCGCCTTCACGATTGCTCTTTGGTGTCCGATGGCGCGGCGGCCTTGGTGATCACGCAAACGTCAAATGTCAGCAATAAGGCTCGCGCTGTTGAAATTGCAGGCATTGGGCATTCTTGCGAACGATTGCCGGAAAATGTGCGCCCTAACATGCACGAACTTATGGCGGGGAAGGATGCCGCCGC
This sequence comes from Micavibrio sp., assembly GCA_020718105.1. GTDB lineage: Bacteria > Pseudomonadota > Alphaproteobacteria > UBA9219 > UBA9219 > UBA8914. The sequence continues at coordinate 13,189 of DYDA01000031.1, forward strand.
CAAAGCATATGCCGAGGCAGGCATTAAACCAAGCGATATCGATTTGGCGGAGGTGCATGACTGCTTCACCATCAATCAGATTCTCAGCGTTGAGGCGCTTGGCCTTTCCGTCGATGGGCGCGGCGGCTTTGATTATCTTGATGGGCGCTTTACGCGTGATGATAGAGCCGTGGCGGTCAATCTCTCTGGCGGGCTTAAAGCCAAAGGTCACCCCGTTGGCGCTACGGGCGCGTCAATGCACGCCCTGATTTATAAACAGCTGATTGGCGAGGCGATTGGCGTCAAGGCCAAAAAGGCCGACATCGGCGTTACCTTTAACGTGGGTGGCAGCGCGGTCACCAATTGCGTATCCGTTTTAAGGAAACTCTGACCAATATAAGCAAGCGGAGAAATGACGTGACCACTTTTTTCTACAATGATGCAGAGTACATCGTCGAACCATCGGGCTATAACATTCGTCGGGTCATGCCTGACGGCTCCACCTCTTTTATTGGCGCCAATTTGTTTCCAACTTTAACCGCAAGCGAAGCGGAAGCCAAAGCGCAGGCGCTCGTTAAATCAATCCAGCCCGTAGGCATTAAAGTTGTCGGCCCCGATATCAGTCGCCCGAACATGATTGGTGATCTTAAAATCATCGGTCCCGATATCACGCGTCCCAATTTCATTTATTGGGATAAAGACAGCACTTCGTTTTCAAAAACCTCGTGAACAAACTAAAAAAATGGGAAAAACATCATGAAGATGAAAGACAGCGTGGCCATCATCACAGGCGGCGGTAATGGTATTGGTGAGTCTGTGGCCAAGTATTTGGTTCAAAATGGCGCTAAGGTGGCCATCGTCGATATGGCGCAAAAGAATATCGATCGCGTGGTCGGTGAAATCAAAGCCATGGGCGGCGAAGTCATCGGCGTTCAAGCCAACGTCACCAGTGAGGCCGATACCGCAAAGTTTATCAAGGCTACGCTTGATGCCTTTGGCAAGCTCAACATTGTTGTCGCGTGCGCAGGCATTATTCGTGACGCCACCATGCTGTCCATTGATAAGGACACAGGCAAGGTCACAAGGAAAATGGGGCTGGATAAATGGCAGCCCGTTATTGATATCAACCTGACGGGAACTTTTCTAACCCTACGTGATGGGGCAGAGGCCATGGTCAATGGCGGCTGGGAAGGGCTGTTGGTTCCCATTTCTTCGGTGAATAAAGCTGGCCAGATCGGGCAGCTGAATTACTCATCAACCAAGGTTGCCGATGCGCTGATGCCCAAGATTATTGTTGGCGAGTTCCAAATGCGAGGCATCCATAACATCCGTTGCGTCGGCATTGCGCCGGGCTATACCGCCACGCCTATGCTGACCGGTATGAATCAAGAGATTCTCAAGGGTCTTTTGCATGACGTGCAAATTGGGCGCCTTGTCCAGCCAGAGGAAGTTGCCGCCTTAATCGGGCACTGCATCGAAAATGGCGCTATTGACGCCACCACGATCGAGATTACCGGCGGTTTATGCTATGACCACGGAATCGCCAAATAGGCAGATAAACCACAGCAACGTTGCCCCGCCGCCGCATGTGGATCGTATCCTTGAAGGTCGGGCAATTCGGTAGGAGGGATATTTGTTGCTGGAAGTTGCTGGATCGTACCAAATTGGCGATGGCTCTGTAAGCCTTGTTTTGAGCCAATTTATGGACGACTCTGGAAGTCTCTGGATAAGTCCTTGGAGGCACGGGCCGGAATCGAACCGGCATTGACGGATTTGCAATCCGCTACATAGCCATTCTGTCACCGCGCCGAAGGGGTATCCTTCTAAAGTGGCCGAACCATAATGTATTTTGAACCGCAAGTGAATTAAAATATATCCCGTTCACTTGAAAACATGAAAAAAATATCCGACCAGCCCTTAAGAACCTTACGCTCCTTATACAAAAGCGGTTTTATACAGAAAAGCGGCTTTCTTTTTTTCGGGTTTTCAAGGTGACGTGCTATAGGGGGCTTGCGAAGGTAAAAGAAGGCGTTTGCTGCTTGATAGAGCGTTTTATCCCCTTGATAAACGTGTTGGGCGGTTCATTATTCCCGTTAAAACGCTAAAATCTTGCTTTGGAAAGATGGTTTGCGATCAAACAGACTTGCGTTATAAGGTTTATCATACGAAAATCTATGCTCAAAACAGCTTAAGCGTTGACACTAAAATCGCCCTTCCGCAAGGGGAGGGGGGAAGCAACTCTTGATTTGTTTTAAGTCCATTGCCTTTTGGGTAACCCTATGCGTAGCGGAAGGAAAGAATGTGAGCCATCCCTATTATGAAGCCATTTTGTTGATTGAGCGGGTTCACCGCCATTTTCTTGAGGTTGTGAAGGTCGATTTGGATCGTCATGGCGTTCAGGACATTAACAATGTTCAGGCGCTGATTCTCTATAACCTTGGTCCCGACGAAATGACAGTGGGCGAGCTGACGGCGCGGGGTTATTACCTTGGCACAAACGTCTCTTATAACCTGAAAAAGATGATGGAGGCTGACTATCTGGTGCAAGAGCGCTCGCCCCATGATCGCCGTTCGGTGCGCGTGAAGCTGTCGGAGAAGGGGCTTGCTCTGCATAAGCAGTTAAGCGTTTATTTTGAAAAGCAGGTTGGCATGTTGGATGAAGCCGGACTGAACCTAGAAGAAATCAATAAAACGATTGGCCTTTTGCGTAAGGTTGAGCGTTTTTGGACATCGATCATCAACTTTAATCGCGGCGCGTGATGCTTGTTTCTTTTGAGCATGTTTCCTTGCGTTATCCGTGCGGACGAACGGTTCTGGACGACATTAACCTCGCGTTGATGCCCAGTTCGTTTTATTTCCTGACGGGAGCAAGCGGCGCGGGAAAATCGTCATTGCTGCGCTTGATCTATCAGATGGAAAAGCCCAGCGAGGGGCGCGTGACGTTGTTCGATCGCGATACCGCGCAGCTTTACCGGCATGAATATCCAGCGCTGCGTCGCCGCCTTGGCATTGTGTTTCAAGATTTCCGGCTTGTGCCGCACCTTTCGGCCTTGGAAAACGCCGCGCTGCCTTTGCGCCTTGCGGGCGGTGAGCGCCTGGACGTTGAGCAGCACGTCAAGGAACTGCTGCAATGGGTGGGGCTTGGTGATCGCTTGCACGCGTTGCCGTCTGAGCTATCGGGCGGTGAGCAACAGCGCGTGTCCATTGCGCGGGCGATTGTGAATAAGCCGCGCCTTTTGCTGGCGGATGAACCAACGGGCAATGTGGATGATGAATCGGCCAAGAGGTTGATGCACCTTTTCCTAGAGCTGAATAAAATGGGCACGACCGTGATCTTTGCAACGCACCAAAAGGATATTGTCCGGCGTTATGCCAAACCCGTTTTGCGTTTAAAAGGCGGGCGACTGATTACGGCGCGTGAGGAGGCCGCTTAATGGGCATGCCTTCCAATCTTTTTTCGACAGCGTTTAGGCAACAACGCCTTGGCTTGATGTTCACCATCATTATGGTGTTGATGGTTTACTTGGGCACGCTGGCCATGGCGGCGCAGGCTGTGTTGGCGCGAACGGCGCTGACGTGGGGCTATGACTTGCAAAGCCGCCTGACGGTTGAGATTCCTTTCGTTCCTGAGGAAGATGCTCTTTTAAAAGCCACTAAGCGCGATAAGATGATTGCGGCGCTGCGGGCGATGCCAGAGGTCGCAGAAGTCACGTTGATCAAGGATGATGAAACGCGCCGTTTGCTTCAATCATGGATTGATGACGCGGCTCTTCTTAATGCGCTGCCGCTGCCACAGCTTTTGGACGTGACGGTTAAGGTCGGCGCGTCGCTAGAGCCTGAGGCTTTGCGTCGTGCTTTGGCTCAACAGGTTGAGGAAGCGCATGTGTATAGTCATGCCAGTTGGATGGCTAAACTCTTTGGGCTTCTAACGGGGCTTGGCGTTATTGCGGCGGTTATGTTGGTTTTAACCGCGTTTGCTGTGGTTGCCGTTATATCGGTGGTGTGCCGCGCCGCGCTGGTGGTGCAACATGACACGATTGAGCTTTTGTATTTTATGGGCGCCCCCGATCACGCGATAGCCAAACAGTTTCAAAAACATATCCAAGCGTTAGCCATTCCTGCTTCGCTGATGGGGTTTGTTTTGGCCGTTTTGACCGTTGCGATGTTGGCGTTTATGTTAAGCTCACTAGGAGGATTATCCTTGATCGCGCCGCTTTCATGGGTCACCGTGGGGGGCATGATGACTTTGATCCCTGTGGGCGGCGCTATCCTTGCCATCGTGGCGGCGCGGCTCTCTTTGCTTAAACATCTAAGGCGGCTTGGATGATGCTTGCGGCCAAAAAACTCCTTTTGTTTTTTATTCTCGGCGTGGCGCTGACCTGCTGGGGGGCTGGCTTTTTGTTCTTTGTCGATCAGGTGAAAGCCTATCGTCAGCCAAGCGTTGATGCGGCACTGTCCCCAACACAAGCCATCGTCGTGCTGACAGGCGGCAGTGAGCGCGTGGTGGCGGGCCTTGATCTTTTGAAGGCGGGGAAGGGCGTGAAGCTTCTTATTTCTGGCGTTCATGCCAGTGTTAAGGAAGCCTCGTTGCTGCCCGCCAGCGCTTTGCCGGATGACCTGCGATCTTGCTGCGTTGTTTTGGGACGAACGGCGGGGAACACACGCGGCAACGCGGCTGAGACGAAGTCTTTTATGGAGGAGCATCATTATGATACGATGACGCTGGTAACGGCGCATTATCATATGCCGCGCAGTTTGCTTCTTTTCAAAAGCGCAATGGCTGACAAACAAATCACACCTTTTCCCGTTTCGCCCGATAGCGTTGACTTGCCTTCGTGGTGGAGGCGCTTGGGAACGACCAGTCTTTTATTCGGGGAATACAATAAATATCTTTTTGCCACGGTTTGTCTGTGGCTTGGGGTTTACTGATGCATAAACTGGAATTATGGGCGCGATCTATCGCGTTTAATGCTGTCTTTTTGTTCTGGGTCACCGTTCCGACGATCCTTTTCGTTTGGTTGGTTTTTTTGCCGCAAAATCAAGTTGCAAAGGTTGTGCGGTTCTGGCAAGCGGCGTTTGCGTGGTTTGCCAAGAAAATCGCTGGTATTGATTACGTCGTCAAGGGGTGGGAGAACGTGCCAAGCGGCGCGTGCATCATCGCGGCCAAACATCAATCAGCGTGGGAGACGTGCCTTCTCAACGTGCTGTTTCTCGATCCTGCTATCGTACTCAAAAAAGAGCTGACCTATATTCCCATTTGGGGATGGTTTGCTAAGGCGTCTGGCCTTATCCCCATTGACCGCAAGGGGGGCGTGAAGGCGCTGGTCGTTATGAAAAAAGCGGCGCTTGATGCCATCAAGGCGGGACGCAAAATTGTGATCTTCCCGCAAGGCACACGCGTGAGGCCGCTTGTTCATAAGCCTTATAAGGTTGGTGTGGCTGCGCTCTATCAGGATTTGGGATTACCCATCGTGCCGATGGCGTTGAACTCTGGCTTGCTGTGGCCTAAGAACAGTTTTTTAAAGAAAAAGGGCGTGGTGACGATTGAGTTTCTACCGCCTATTCCAACGGGCCTGTCGCGATCGGCCATGATGCGCCGTCTTGAGGCTGAGCTGGAGGCCGCCAGCGACAGGCTGGCGGGTAAGGGCTAACCCTTTTAGAAATAATCCTTTTTTTCTTGAAACTAAAAGAAGCCAAAATGCCTTTGGCCTCAAGGGGCGGCGTGTGGTAATAAGCGGCCACGCCAAGGCGCTAAGCCTATTCCTTGGCGGACGCGAAAAAATGATAATCCCTTTCTTATTTTGTATGAGAGCCTCATGCCCGAAACTTTATCGCCTGAACAAGATTTTTCTTTTACAGCATTTCCCTCTGACACCTTTGACGATGACGAGAGCTCTGTCTCAATGAGCAATACCGATCTGGTAGAGGCTTATGATGAGGACTATGGCTTTAATGATCTTGAGGAATCCGATGAGCAGGATTCTCCTCTTGTTTTGGACTCTGGTGTAACAGGGGTTTTGATTAAAGATATAAAGGTTCTTTCATCGGTTGCGGACGAGGTGAGCGAGCGCTCAGATACAGAACAAAGGCGGCTGGATAATTTGGAACAGTTCAACCGCTTGATGACGGCTCAAAAGAAAATGGTTGGGGCGTTGTTGCAGATTCCTTACGCTCTTAAGACCTTACAAAAATGGTATGCTGGCGAGGCAGAAGGTTCCGTGTTGTTCAGTCACATTATCGTGCGCGGGGCGACTTATTGGGATTTAAATAGAAAACATGGGGAGGTTATCCCACCGCAAGAGGTTAGGCTTCTTTGTGGTGATATCAGCGCCGATTGCGCTACGCTTTTGGATTATCAGTCCGTTTATGGCCGCGGAAAGCAAGAGCAAGATTTCGTCGATAAACTGGAAACAAAAATCGCGGATCAGATGATGGGGCTTTATTTTAAGAAAAAAGATTGGATGCGTCTCAACCACGCTCTTGATAAAAAAGAATCGCTCTTAAAACAGGCTCAGGCCTATAAGGCTTTGAAAGAAGCGCGGGCAGAAATAAAAGAAATCGAAGAGTATTTTGCCGACACCAATAAGGGCTTTGTTCGTGTTATTGCCTCAAAGATGGACCCGAAAAAAGATAAGATTTGGGATAAGGATGATCGTTTTCAATCCGGCAACGATGGTCTTTTGATGGCGCTTGAAAAATGGATGCCTGAACGCGGTGGTTTTTTAACATACGCCAAAAGCTGGATCGTTCAAAGAATCTTGCGCGCTGAAGATGATGAAGCGCCGACCCTTCGTATTCCCACGCAGGCTCTTAACAAATACAAGCACTATATAGCGTTGCGAATTGGCTATGAAAAAAAACATGGTGTTTATCCCGCGCCAGAGGAAATGGACACTTTAATGAAGGCGGAAGGACACGCGATTACGTCGGCTACGTTGGAAATCTTTGGCCGGATGCCTAAGACCGTCTATGTGCAGAGAAGCGATGAAGATACGAGTCCGCGTGAGTTTGCCTGTGATAAGATTCCCAGTCCTCATGCGGTTTTTGAGACCAAGGAGAAAAAAGAAATCTTGGCTAAGGTAATGAAGTGTTTAACGGCTAAGGAAGCCCGCGTTATCGCTTTGCATAATGGCTTGCCTGATCCTTTGAATCCCGATGCGCCTGCCAAAGAACACACGCTGGACGAAATTGGGCAGATGTATGGTGGCATTACGCGTGAGAGGGTAAGGCAGATTGAAGCCAAAGCTATATTGAAGATGAAGGCTCGTCGTAAGAACGTTTTTCCAAACTACCATCTTTAAAGGTTGAGCCCCTTTTCTTGTGCGCGGCGATGACATAACATAACGCGGTCATGAAAAAATCGTCTAAGGATCCCTTCCAAGACAAAGAGAAAAACAACCTGTCTAAACGGTCACGGCGCTATGCGTCCGTGTCGGCGCGGGCGGCTGGCGCAGGCGTGCGCATAGCGGCTTCGCGTGCGCTGGGGGGCGAGGGGCATAGCGGGCGCGAGGCGGCTATCCTTCGCATCGCGCTTGGTGGGCTGAAAGGCCCGTTGATGAAAATCGCGCAACTTGTCGCGGTGATCCCGGATCTTTTGCCTCGTGAGTATGCGGCAGAACTTGCGACGCTTCAAGCCGATGCGCCGCCCATGGACACGGCGTTTGTGCGCCGCCGTATGGCGGCTGAGTTGGGCGCGGGGTGGCAATCTCTTTTCAAAAGTTTTGATCTAACGGCCTCTGCTGCCGCCTCTCTAGGGCAGGTGCATAAGGCGGCTGGCAAGGATGGGGGCGCGTTGGCGTGCAAGCTGCAATACCCCGACATGACCTCGGTGGTGGAGGCTGACTTGCGGCAGCTGGGGCTTTTGTTGAGGTTGTTTGAGCGCCTAAGTGGCGCGGTGATGACGGGCGATGCGTTTGAGGAAATCGAAGAGCGTCTGCGCGAAGAGCTGGACTATGGCTTGGAGGCGCAAAACATGGCGCTTTATGGCCGGATTTTAAAGGGCATGAAGGACATTCATGTGCCTGCGTCCGTGCCTGCGCTGTCCACCTCGCGTCTTCTGACGATGACATGGATGGAAGGCGAGAAGCTCACCGAAGAGGTTCTTAAGGCGCGCTCGCAAGCTAAGCGAAATGCGATTGCCGAGACGCTTTTTCGCGCATGGTATAAGCCTTTTTATACCTGTGGTGTGATTCATGGCGATCCGCATCTGGGTAACTATACGGTGCGCCCCGATAACAGTCTCAACCTGCTCGATTTCGGATGTATTCGCGTTTTTAAACCTGAATTTGTGCAGGCGATTATCATGCTCTATGACGCCTTGCGTAAAGAGGATAACGCCGCGCTGGTTGAGGCTTTCCGGCTATGGGGCTTTGAAAATCTGTCTAAGGCGCTTGTGAAGGCGCTTGGCCATTGGGCACGGTTTGTTTATGCGCCGTTCCTTGTGGATCGCATCACCTCGATGGCTGAGACAAACAGCACCGCCGCCGGACGCGCGGTGGCGGCCAAGGTTTATGCTGAATTGAAAAAGATTGGTGGCGTTTCTGTGCCGCGCCCGTTTGTTTTGCTTGATCGCGCTTCGGTTGGCCTTGGTGGCGTTTTCCTTCGCTTGGGGGCAGAGGCCAACTGGCACAATCTGTTTCATGAAATGACGGACGGGTTTGAGGCAAAAGCCCTAGAAAAACGCCAAAGCGATTTTGGCATTAAGGCGTAATCGTGCGGGAAATCTCGTGCTGTAGGCAGTTTTTGACGGCATGAAAACCCGTATCGCTAAAGACGTTCCAGCCCAACGATTCTTTGATGGCGAGAAAAAGAATGCCGACGCCGATCGAAAAAAACAGCCAAAGGATCAAGAGCCCAACGACAAGGGGTGCTTTTACAATTTTTTTCATTAGTGTACTTCATAAGGATTGGAAGAGGCGATATGCGATGTTTCCTGTTGAGATGAGAAGGTGAAGATATCGCTGTTGTGACCAGAGGCTTGATCAAAAGAGTCTTGAATCATGACGCGCAGTTTAACGCGAAAGGCCATGCGATCTTGGACCGGTTTTGGCAAATCCGACATTTTCAAAACGCTTTTTTTCAGGAGCGCCATGACCACGTCTTCAACGGCGCGGGACATCTCGGCGTCAGTTCTACGCAATTCAAAAAGAGCTTCCTCGATTTTCTTGGGGTCTTGTCCATTTTCTTTTAGGAAAAGCGTTAGATCCGGATGATCATAAGGAACCATCTCTGCGCCATGAAGAGACTGGACAGAGGCGCGAACAACTTTCCCTGAGGCATCGCGGAGGATAAAGGGCATAGGGTTTTTCTCAATAAAGCGAGTCGAAACAGATTATCCTAACAACAGTATCCTTTTCGAGTTCTTAACAATAAGAAAAAAAAGAAAAAGGTTTCTTTTTGAATACGAAGGCATTAAAAAACGGCTCTTCTTGACCACAATCATTCAGGAGTGTTCACTATGACGAAAGAATCTTCTGGCGAAGTTTCCAGCGAGCGTTTGCGTTCTTTTATCCTTCGTATTGAAAAACTTGAGGAAGCGAAGGCTGCCGTTCTTGAAGACATTAAAGACGTTTATGGTGAGGCCAAAAGCGTAGGCTTTGATGTTAAAATTATCCGCAAAATCGTTAGCCTTCGTAAGATGGAAGTTGAAAAGCGTCGCGAAGAAGAAGAATTGCTGGATCTTTATAAATCCGCTTTAGGCATGGAAGTTTAATCAACACAAAGGAGCGTCCAAAACCGTGCTTATCAAGATGCCAAAGCTTTTAAAAGCGCTCCCTTTTATTGTCTGTCTCACTTTCTTGATGAAGCCTGTTTTTGCGCAAGAGGACGCGGCGGGCTTTCGTGCATGGCTGGATCAACTTGCGCCAGAGATGATCAAGCAGGGCATCGCGCCTGCGACCATAGACAAGGTCTGGCCGACGTTGACCTTTGATGAAAGCGTGATCGAGCTTGACCGCAAGCAGCCTGAACACAAAATAACATTGACGCAGTATCTTAAAAATACATTGCCAGAGGCGCGTCTTCGCAAGGGGCGTGAGCTTTTGGAAGAACACCGCATTTTGTTGAACGCTATAGCGGCGCGGTATGGCGTTCCGGCCTCAACGCTTGTCGCGCTGTGGGGGATTGAAAGCAGCTTTGGCGATAATCGCGGCGATGATTCCGTAATCAATGCGTTAGCGACGTTGGCCTATGAAGGACGACGCGCCGCTTTCTTTAAAAAAGAAATGGTTGAGGCCTTGCATATCATGGATGAGGAGGGGGGCGAGCCTTCCTTTTTGCAGCAAGGTTCATGGGCGGGCGCGATGGGGCAGTGCCAATTTATGCCTTCGACCTATCGGCGCTATGCTGTGGACTTTGATGGCGATGGGCGGCGCGATATTGGGGATTCTCTTAGCGATGTTTTTGCTTCGATGGCGAACTATCTGGTGGCCGAGGGATGGCAGCGCGGTATCGGCTGGGGCAAAGAGGTGATCGTGCTTCGCCCCGTCGCGGCTTCTCTTCTTGGTTTGACCGCGCCCCAAGAAAGAGCCGTATGGGAAAAGGCGGGCGTTCGTGATATTTCAGGCCGTTCACTGACAGCGGATCAGGAAAGAGCCTATCTTATACAACCCGATGGCGTGGGCGGACGCAGCTTTCTGGTCTATGATAATTTTCTTGCGTTGATGAAGTGGAATCGTTCTACTTTCTTTGCCACTTCCGTGGGTCTTTTTATGGACGCACTAGAGCCCAACGCTGAATGATTTTTGACCCCCTTTTTCGCCCCAGAAAAAACCCAATAGAATCAACGAATCTTGGGTTTTTTATCGATTCTCAGCCCGAAGAGCGTGGAATAGTGCCTCTCGATCGCCTTCCGCTCAAAGTTAATGCCGTAACCCATTGAAATATAAGAAAACTGACTCGGTTTTGGGCAGTACCTAACCCATTGATTCATAAAGCTTTTGCAATCGTCGCCCGATTTTGGATCGCCAAAAGCAAAAATGCGGGACGATTGGGAGGCGGGGGCTAGGGACTAGGGGCTAGGGACTTGGGA
>DYDA01000010.1 GCA_020718105.1 Micavibrio sp.
TGACCTGTGGGATAAGAATGAAGATCGGCACGGTCGTCAGGCCGCGCCCCGTGCGGATGGATGTCGCGCTGGCACCTGTGAAACCGCCGCGTTTGCCTTTGCGGGCGCGCATGTTTTCCACCACAAGGAGCGCAAGACCCTTGCGGCGCGGGACAAAGATCAATTTCTGCCCATGAACCTGTTCCCATGTTTCGGGGGTTAGTTTCTTGCGGCCTGCAAGCTTTCCAGCGGCTGGCAAAGGAATGGCGAGATAGGCGCTTTTATGGGCGCGGATGACCGCGCCGTGGGCGTAGCTGCCAATAACCTCCGGCGCTTTACTAAATACGAACCCCGCCGCGTTCATGCTCTCGCCTTTGGGAAACACTTTTCCGCGCCACGTTTTGGCAAGACGCTGGCCGAGGCCTGCGCCTGTTACTTGATCGCGCAATTCTTGCTTGAGACCATCGGTTGCCGCATGAACTCCCAGCGTGACCGCATGTTCCGCCGCCTTTACCTCCTGCGCGACAATCTTGGTGAGGCTGCCTTGCAAAGCGGCGACAAGGCGCAGACTCATAAGGGCACCATGTCCAGCGTCCAGACCAGCCGTTCGCTATCGGCCATCGGCTCGGACTGAATGACATAGGTCACGCCATTTACCGTAAGCTGGTCGCCCACTTGCGGGCTTGCTACCTCGGCAGCCTGAATATCAAAGAGCGTGGTGGAGCTATGAATCCGCGCCTCGCCAAAGCTCGTCAGCGTATCCGGCTGTTTGGTGATCACGCGCACGGCCTTGCCGCCGAGCCCTCCTTTCGGGAGATACTCGGCGGGTTTGGCCAGTGATGGATCGGCAAACAAGGCCGCGATCATGGTGGCAAAGACCATTAGGCAGCGCCTTTGATCAACACTTGCGGGCGCGTGCAGATCGGGAGCGGGTTGGCCTGCGTGTGCAGTTTCACCCAACGCCCGAACTCGTCGTCAATCGCCTGCTTGGCGTAACGCGGCAGGCCGATGGTATTGACGGTTTCGACAAAATCCGCAGGCGCATTGTACTGACGGAACAATCCGGGCGTTCCCACAGGGAAGAAATGCGCTTTGCCATCGGGGATAAAATCTACGTCCCCAATGCTGCCGCGATATTCCTCGAACACGATACCACCATAATCGAACTGGCCGCGCGCCTGACCCGTCCGCAGGAAGATACTTTCCTGATAACGGTCATAGGCTGCCGTCACTTCGGGGTGCGTGACCAGCGCGTCAAAGAATCCTTCCGAGCAGAAAGCGTGGATCGAGGTGTACGGGGCTGCGCCCAGTGCATCCTCCATCTTACGCTTAACACCGTGACAGATTTTTTTGATCGCGCCGTTGACTGGCGAGGCCGCGTCGAGATCGAAGTCAATCTCAGCATAAGGGGCAACACCGAACTCGGAAAAGAGATCGTAAAGCACCGTGACCCCGTCCGCGTCCAAAACCTTGCCTTTAATCGCGCCGATCCGCAAATGCTCCAACGTCGCATCATGCTTGGTGGTCATTTCCGAAAGGCGGTTGTTGACCACGGATTGAACGCTTTGAAGCGAGGATTCACTACCGAAGGAGCGAACGTCCTGCACTTCATCGGCCATGATCGTGTCTTCAAGAGCGATATGCGGCACGATCAAAGACCGCGCTTTACGTTTTTCGTTCTTATTCTGCGCCGCAGGGCCGCCGCGATGGCTGGTCGGGATAAGAGCCAACGAGCCTTCGCGTTCCTCGATCATGATCGAGGTGGTCGAGACGCCGCTTTCCTGAAAGATGCCCAGTTGCCCGACCTTGCCGGGAACAAAGGGCAATTTGTTGATCGCATCGGTCAGCGATGTGACCGAAAACGCATTGTTTTGAAAAATATCGAGCATAGGCATTTGGGTTTTCCTTTGTGAGAATGACAAAAGCCCCGCATCCGTTGCTGGGTGCAGGGCTTTTGTCGGGTGGGAGAGTGCGAACGGCTTAGATAGCCACGCGCGCGAGGATGACTTTTTCTTTCAGTTGAGCGATGCCAACGGCTTTTTGCTCTTCCGTTGCGCCTGTGAACCAGACGATCTCGGCAGCGTTCACTTCGGCATGACGGGCAATGATCACGGCTTCCTTATCCCCCGTTGTCGCATCGACATTATCGAGCAACAGGGCGACAGCCGTTTCAGAGCCGTCATTGTTGGCGGGATTGTATTCCTTGTGCTTTCCCGATCCCGCCGTGACCGTGATTAAAAAGCGGTCGCCGGAGACAAAGTCCGTCGCGCCATCGGCCAACGTGAAGTTGACGGGGCCGACGAACGGTGTCCCGACATGAGCCGTGCCCACCGTGACACCATCGGGATCTTCGACAAGGAAGGTTCCGGCGTTCGCGGCGGGTTCAACGCAAGTGACGGTATAGATGCCTGCCTTTGCGCCTTGCCCCACGGTTACGGCAGAAATCGTGCCGTTGCCTGTGTTGCCACTTGCCGCCGCGCCCGATCCTGTGCCGACCGACACTTTACCGAGAACATGCCCCGCCTTGAGGTTTTGTCCCGTAAGGACGGTCACGTTTTCACGCGAGATCGTGCCTTCGGTTTCCGACACAATAAACTCGGCCTTGTGTTGGCCTTCTGTAACTTCTGGCATAGGTTAGTTTCCTTTCTGGTTGTTGCGGTTTTGATAAATCGCCGCCGTATCGATCTTGGTATCAGCGGTAGCGATGGAGTTGTCCGAGGGCAGGCCGACGATGGCCGTGGCCTCATCTTCCTTGGCCTTGGCTTCCAAGAGGACTTGGCGTACCTCGGCGGAAGGAACGGACTTGGCCACAAAATCCTTGGCCTTATCGGGAACGCCAGCGATGGCGCAGAGATCGAACACTTCCGCGACATAGGCCATTGCTTCGACGCGGGCGTCGGCTCTGGCCTTTTCGATAAACTCCGCCTTTAGAGCGTCGAGATCGGGAAGCTCCTTCGCCGCTTCAATTTGCGGTTGGTTTTCTTGGGTCGTCATTTTTATTGCCTTTCTGCTTGGGTTGAGGATGAAGGTTGAGGATTGTGAGGAAAGAGAAGTTGAAAGATCGGCTAGCGCGTCCTCAAACGTGCCTATTTTGTCGGCAAGGCCAGCGGCCACGCCGTTCTCGCCAAAGAACAGGGCCGCTTCGGTTGCGCGGACGGCTTCGGCGGACATATTGCGTCCCCGCGCCACGCCTTCGACAAACAGGCCGTAAACGCGATCCACTTCGGCTTGCAAAGACGCGCGCGCGGGATCGGCCAACGGCTCATGGGGCGAATAATCGTTTTTGTGCGCCCCCGCGAAGATAGGGGAGTATTTGAGGCCTTCGTCGGTATCGGCTTGGCTTTGATCAAGGTGCATGGCAATCACGCCAATCGATCCGACCCCGCCTGTGCGCGTGACATAAAGACGCTCGGCGGACGCGGCCAGCGCATAGGCCGCCGAGAAAGCATCCTCATTTGCCACCGCCCAGACGGGCTTGGCCTGCCGCGCCGCATAAATCTGGTCGGCCAGATCAAACACGCCGCCTGCTTCACCACCGGGACTATCAAGATCGAGAAGGATGGCACAAACGGATGGATCGGCAACGGCCTGTTGCACTTGCTCTGCGATTTCAGCGTAACTGGTCAGACCGCTTTGTGCCTCAAGTCCCACAGTTCGCCGCACAAGCGTTCCTGTAATCGGGATAATGGCGATACCGCCAGCTCCAATATCGAGGCCACGGGTGGCGGCAGGGGCCGCAGGAGGCAAAGCCTCACCTTGCAGGCGCGGCGCGATAATCCCGACAATCACATCCAGCTTGGCGCGCGAGATCATAAGCGGTGTCGCAAAGACCCGCCCTGCGATGTGAGGCAAAAGGTTCATAAGGTTTGGTCTTTCTGTGCGGGATCAATGGAAGGATCAGTTGCAGCGTTTTCATCAGCAGGCGTTTGCTGCGATTGCGCCGCTGTCCCCGCGCTTGGAGCTTCCACCTGAATGCCAAGCTCTTTCATCCGCGCTTGATCCGTTGCGATGCGTTGCATCGTCTCGTCCACATCGTTGCCTTCGGCCTCGATGATGTCGCTTGGCGCTTTCCATTTCATTTGCTGAGCGATTTGCTCGGCCTGACGATCTTTAAGCGGATCGACCCATTCCCATTTCGGCTTGATCCATTTGACGCGATTGTAAGGACGCTGATCGCGGGCGAAGTCCGGCAAGCGCAGCGCGCCAGAGAGAACAGCCGCCTCCAGCCACCGCGCCCAGATGGGGCGGCAAAGCTGGAAGATCATCGTCATTTCTTGGAACTGATTGAGGCGGCGGCGAAACTCCACCGTTCCCGCCCGTATGCTGGAATAATTGGCGGCCTTCAAATCGCCTGTGACATTGGTGTAAGGCATTCCCATCGCGGCGCAGGCCGCAAGAAGGTTGCGGTATTGAAAAGGCTCGTAAGAACCCCCGACATCGGCTGGGGTCGAAAAGGTTATATTTTCGCCAGGCAAAAGAACTTGCATCGTGCCAGGGGAAAGCCCCGCCAGCGAAGCCCCCGCATCATTCGGCGCGCCTTCGCCCATAAGTTTGTCTTCGAGCGAATCCTTGGTGATAAAACCCGCAAACAGTGCCGCAACCTTTTTGCGATCAAGCTCCGCGTCGTCATACTGATCGAGTAAAAAGAGCTTCACCAACGCCGCAGAAATCCACGGCACGCCACGGATTTGTCCGGGTCGCTGCGGGCGATAAATATGCAGAACTTCCGATGACGGCACGCGGACAATCTCGCCTTTGTTGCCCATTTCCGTATTGTCGCCTGGGTGTTTGCGATAGAAGTGATAGGCCATACGTTGGCCGATCCCGTTGAACTCGATCCCGCACCTCACAGCATTACCGGTGGCGGCTGTTTCTGTCTTTGAAAGCGGGAGCATCTCGCTTTCCAAAAGCTGAAGTTGCAGCGGTACAGTCAACCCATCGGAAAGCCGCCGAGGCCGAAAGCGTACAAAACACTCGCCCGCTTCAAACAACGCGTTTGCCACGAGCCCTTGCATACCATAAAAATCCGTCAGTCCATCGGCATCGGCTTCAAGCGCCCAATCCTTCCAAAGTTGAAGCACGTTCTGTTTCAAGTCCACGTCTTCAATCAGGCTGGACGGACGGATGCCATCCCCAATAGCGTTCGCCACAAAACTATTAGCGGCATTAGCGGCGTAAGGATTCGAGCGCACAATCTGCCGTGACCGCGCGCGCAAAAGATCGCCGCCCTCGGCCACGAGAGAATTGATGTTCTCTTCCGTCGCCTTCCACGCAATAAGCCGCCGTTTTGACATTGCGCCTTCAAAACCGCCCATCGAAGAGGCCATAGCAAGCCGTCCGGTCGCGGCGGAAAACGCCGCGCCAATCCGTGAAAACAGGTTCATGGGAAATCCTTCTAAAGGTCTTTGTCAGCGTAAATTTTGATTTGCCGCGTTCGCGGCTGGCCATTGTCCTTGGCGAGGCATTGCTCGACCTCAGCCAGCGCAGATTTGAGTTCGGCCATCGAGCGGTATTCCACTGACTTACCATCATAAGAAATCCGCAAAACGCCACTCGCAATCGCCTGTTTCAGCGCATCGCGTTGAGAAATTGTGTAGGTCATAGATAGCTGCTCCTGATCACGCGCCGCGCGGGCGGCAGTGAAGATGTCTTGTTTAGCTCTTGTGTGGGCACTTGCTTTTTCTGCCCCAACGCTTCCTCAAGCCGATCCCAAATCGCATCCGAAAACCTGTCGATCCCGTAAGCTGCAGCAGCGGCGCGGGCATAGACGCGGCAGTCGAGCACTTCGTTGCGTTCGTACATTTTGTGCCACTCGCGCCTCGGAAAACCGCGCGGGTCTTTCTTCGTGACCAGCCGTTCTGCCGTTAGTTGCTTAAAATACTCCTCGGGATATTTCGGGAAATGGCAGAAACCTAGAGGAAAACGTTCACCTTGCTCAATCATCTCGTCGGTCGGCCTGTCTTTGCGCAGCCATCCGTAAAGCTCGGATTTGCAGAAGGATGAACCGACAGGCCAGATCAAAAGTCCGCGCCGCTTGCGCTTGCCTTGCGTTGTTACATCAGCAGGACTCGGCAGGCCGATTGCTGCTCCCAACCCGTGAACGCCTTTGATGGCTAGAACGCGGTCGCCCTGTTTGCCGCGCACCCAGTCATAAACCTGCGATGTGTAGTGCCCACCCGTGTCGATAGCGATTTTGACGATGCTGAGGCGCGCGCCGCTGTCGTGCGTAAAACTCTCTTCCAAAACGGCGTCCAAAGCGTTCCACACATCCTTGTCGGACGGCCTGCCTTGCAAGACGCGATAATCGACTGACCAGCTTTCGCGCTCACGGCCCCATGCCACGATCTCAAGTTCGAGCCGGTTGTCCTGCACGTCCACGCCCGCCGTGAGGAATAGGCCTTCGGCTGGAACCGTGCATGGCCTGTAATCCTCGCGTCGATCATAAAGCCGCTGCCACTCCGGCGCCTCGCCGGACTCTGTCCATGTCCGCGCCTCGATGGTATTGACGTAGACCTTCATGGCTGCATCGTCGCGGGCGGCGATCTTGCGTTCTGCTATCTGTTGCCATGTGAGCCACGGGCTATAAAGACCGGACAGATGGAAGCCTGCCGCTTTGCCCGCGCCTGGTTCCTCGGCGCGCCATTCACCTTGTCCGTTCATCCATCGTTTTTTGTGGCTCTGAATCCCGCCGCCGCAATGGGCGCAATAGTACAGAGCGGTTTCCGGTTTGCCTTTCTCCCATTGCAGACGTGCCTCGATCAGAACCTGATACTCACCGCATTCGGGGCAAGGCACCCAGAAGCGTCGCTTGTCAGACTTTTCATATTCGATTTCGATCCGGCTGAACCCTTGGATCGTCGGGGTCGAGACCAGAAAGATTTTCCGGTTGGCGAACGTAATCGTGCGCTGTGTTGCAAGACCGACCGGGTCGCCTTCGCCGTCCACGTCAAAATCGTAAGCGTCGACCTCGTCCAAAAACAGATACCGCACAGGCATGGAGCGCAGCCCTACCGCGCTGTTCGCACCAGTCATGACCAGAATGCCGCCTGGGAACTCTTTGCTCTGAACTGTATTGCCACTATCTCGTGACCGTGCCTCTTTAATGCGTTCGCGTAAAACTGGCGTGCTGTCGATCAAGGACGCAATGCGCTGTTTTGACCAGCGCTTAGCCATCTCGACCGTCGGCTGCACTGCGAGCATCGGCCCCGGCACATGATGGATAACGTAACCGATCCAGTTGTTGCCTGCCTCTGTGCCCCCAATCTGTGCGCCTTTCATAAAGACCACCCGCTCGACAGGCGAGGACGGCGACAGGCAGTCCATAATCTCTTTCAGATAAGGCGTACGCTCCGTCCGCCACGGCCCGGGCTCGCCGGATGCCGTTTGCGAAAGGAATCTATGCGCGTCCGACCATTCAGAGACCGTCAGGCGCGTATCTGGCCGCAACGCCAACGCCGCGTGCGCGAGGCATTCTTCCAAGATGTTCATTAAAATCAGCGATGATCGCGATAGCCCACAGGCTCAATCTTTGCGGCAGCAATGATCGGGATAAGGTGTCTGCGAATATACAGCGAACTGCACGTCTGCATATAAGCTCCCAATTCGCGCTCAAGGCATCCTGAAGCGAAGGCCTCCCCCGCCCAAAAGCCCGCATTGCATGCCCGCACACGATCTTCCCCATCCTTGGGTGGATTAAGAGCGGCATGTATGGACAATTCGCCCCAACCGATGTCCCCGACATAACCCGAGCAAGGCATTCCTAAAAACTTGAAACGGAAGACATAGCCTTGACGTTCTTCAGCCCCAGCCCCGGGCCAGCGATTATCGTTCACGCGAAAAGAGAACAAGCCTTGCTCAAGAGCCGCGTTCGTCGCCGCAACGATCAAATTGCGCCACGCTTTTGCGCGTTGCGATTTAAAATGGTTTTTCATTCCTATTCCTTTTTTTCTTAAGAACCCTTATCCAAAGCCGCGACTGTATCCGCAGCATCCGTAAGGATCAGGCGCAGTTCAGCATCCAGCATTTCACGCACAAGTTTTGGATCGTCCTCTGCGGCAAGGATGGGGGCCAATCGATCCGGCAAATTAGTTAGGCGATCACGCAGGACGCGTAGCGTATTGAACCATGCCACCTTGACGGCATCGGCGCGGACAACGACGCCAGACTTTTCCTCGTATTCCAGCTTGGCCAGCCGCGCGAGATAGGCCTCTTTGATTGCGCGGCTTTGCGCGTAATTGGGGCCGCTGCCCACGAGCGGCGGATCAATAGGCCGTTCAGGTGCTTGCTCGGCCTTCTTCGCAGGCTTGCGCTGCTGCGCGGGATCCGTGTTCTTTTCCCATGCGGCATCGGCTTTGTCGGGGTCGATGGTTCCGTCGGTTTCTTTGGCGATGCGGCCTGTCTTGATGGCCTTGAGCACGGCAACATGGCTGACGCCTCGGTGCCTTGCGTAAGCGGATGCTGATAATCCCATGGTTTTGTGTCATTTAATGATCCAATCGGGCCGAAGAAAGCCATCGGATTGCTCAGAATTGAGTGGATAGTAGCCGCGAATGAAGCGTTCATGGCTTATGAAAGGAGGACACAAATCATGTCCAAAAAACTTAGCAAATCGGCCAAACCTAAGCCGAAAATCATCGTTAAGGCGGCAGTCAAAACCAAAGCCAACGGCTCCGCTAAATTCAACAAACCCCTCGACGTAAGCAAACTCTCCAAGCCTATGCAGGCGGGTCTTGATGCTGTCGCGGCAATGAAGCCGGAGACAAAAGCGCCGGAGCCCGAAGGCAAACTCACCAAACTTGTTCGCATTAGCGAACTTTTGAAACGGCCAGAAGGCGCAACACTCGATGAAATCATCGAGCTGACTGGCTGGCAAAAACACACGGCTCGCGCCGCCATCTCGCACGCGCTTCGCAAGAAACATGGTTACCACATCGTTACCGACAAGCCGAAGGATGGCAACCGTATCTACAAGATTACGAAACCAGAGCAATAAAATGATCCCAGAGCGCGGGTTGATTATCAAACAATCAACTCGCGCTTATCTTCGCAATTATATGATCCCTAATTGAGTGGATAACCTTGCGAAGAAGAGCGATCATCACCATGTAATGAGAAACGCATTTAACGGAGGTTCTTATGCAAACTAACAATCCACTTTCTACTGCCAACCCCGAATGGGGATTTTGGGGCACCAGCGTCCGCAGCGACTACAATGCGCAAATGGTCTGGGATGCGATGAGCAAGCTGCTTGCGGAGCGCTTCAATCTTACTCCCGAACATGCGCGTGATCTTCTCGACGCGCGTTTCGGTCGCCATCTTGCCGACGAATTGAGTTTTATCAAAGGTGGTCCCGTAAGCCCCGAAGCAATTGCCGAGCATATCGACAACATACTGAAAGATAGAAGTTGGAAAGAGTATTTCCGAAAAGCGATCAACGATACCAAAGCTGCATAGGAGATTATTATGAACAATATTTTCGTCCGTTTCGCCAGCAAGCCGCTCCACATAGGCGATGTCAAAGCGGCGCAGGAAAACGAAACGCTCCGCGCCGAAGACATCAAGATCACCGAGACAACTGAGTTAAGCACAGCAGAGTACGATGCCTTCATTCAATCGTTTCTCTCAGACCGCAACTGGTGCGTGGGCAAGGGTGGCTGCGCAAACGGGCGTGTCCAAGTGATTGAGGTTACTGCGCCAGATCGCCAATCGCTTTACGTCAACCCCGAAGGCTATAATTACGCGCGTTACGTCGGTCTTAAAGCCCCGGACAATGCGTTGCGTTTCCCCGATGTACGCGTTCAGCTTTCAGGCCGAGACGGCAACGCATTTGCTGTGTTGGGACAATGCCAACGCGCCGCGCGCAAGGAAGGCGTGTCGGGCGATCAGATCAAAGAGTTTATGGCCGAGGCATCCGCCGGAAACTATGATCACCTGCTGGCCACATGCATGCGCTGGTTTGATTGCACCTAAGCGGCCTGAACTAACTCAGCCTTCTTTCCCGTAAACTCTTCCCACCGCTTGACGATCACATCGCAGTATTTGGGATCCAGTTCAATAAGCCGCGCCTGACGGCCAGCTTTTTCGCAAGCGATGAGAGTACTGCCGGAGCCGCCAAAGCAATCCAAGACGATATCGCGGCTCTTGCTGCTGTTACGGACGGCGCGTTCAACCAGCTCCACTGGTTTCATGGTCGGGTGCAGATCGTTCTTCGCGGCCTTGTTTACGAACCACACGTCGCCTTGGTCGCGCGCGCCGCACCAAAAATGATCCGTGCCTTGTTTCCAGCCATAAAGAATCGGCTCGTACTGGCGTTGATAATCCGACCGCCCCAGCGTGAACGTGTTCTTTGCCCAAATGACAAAGGTCGACCATTTGCCGCCCGCCGCGACGAAAGCCTTCTGCAGCGTGTGCAGCTCGCTTGATGACATGCAAATGTAAATCGCGCCTTTGCAAACGGCGATCATGTTGACGCATGCATCGTAGAGAAACGCCTCGAACCCTTCACCGAGATTGTCGTTCATGATCTTGCGATCATTGCCGCGCATTTTGTCCTTAGCAGTGTTGCCATAATCCACATTGTAGGGCGGATCCGTAAACACCATGTCGGCCAGTGCGCCGTCAAGGACGCGCTCGACGTTTTCAAGGATCGTGCTGTCGCCGCAGAGCAAGCGATGATTGCCGAGGACGTAAAGATCGCCTGATTTTGTTTTTGGCTCAACCGGAACTTCCGGAACCGCATCGTCGTCCGTATTACCAGACGCGCCGTCATCCTCCAAAAGATCGGCAAGCTCATCATCCGAAAAGCCTGTGAGCGAGACGTCGAATCCATCACCCTCCAAGGCCGCCAATTCATCGCGCAAAAGATCGTCGTCCCAACCTGCATTAAGCGCCAACTTATTGTCGGCAATAACGTAAGCGCGTTTCTGCGCCTCGCTCAGATGGTCGAGCACGACAACGGGGACTTGCGTCAGGCCTAGTTGTTTTGCCGCCTGAAGGCGGCCATGCCCTGCAATGATCCCCGCTGCCGTATCGACCAGAATGGGGTTGAGAAACCCAAACTCGACGATGCTTGCCGCGACCTGACTAATCTGCTCGGGCGCGTGTGTGCGCGGATTGCGGTCGTAAGGCACAAGCCTTCCAACATCCCAAAGCTCGATGCGCTCAGCCATCCTATGGTTCGAAGAGGTCATTCTGTTCCGGTTTCTGTGATGGCTTCAGTTGCCAAAGTGCAAAACGCATACGCTGCGACCAACGGCACCACGCCGTTCCCGCAAAGGCGGAGTCTGTCCACCCGATAGGCCAACCCATCAGCCATTCGACAAATCGCGGGTTTAAGACTGGCTGGGATTCCGTCCCATCCATTGTGGTCAGCTGGGGCTGGTGGCCAGATTGGTAAGCCATCGGATGCGCCATCATGGAAAGATTGACCTGCTTTCCCTTGGCCATCCGCCTCTGGATGCAGGGGTTCGATAGATTCCCCCGATCCCTGTAATCCGTCGATTGCGGCGTCGGCCACGTCTTGCTGGCCTCGGTCAAACTGAGCCCGTGATCCGAGCTTGTGCTGCCTGGCTCCTGCGCGCGCGGCGTCGGCCATTGAGCTTTCGCTATCCGGTAGCGACCGCCGCTCTTGGCCTTCTCCAGATCCTGTTTCGTGTAGGGAAACCCTTCCGGCTGCAGCACCGTCTCCGCAAGGCTCGGCGTGCGAAGAACATTGCGCCCGTCCTTGCGGATCATTTTCTCCGGTGGCCGCGCACGCTGAACAAGCGAGTCCGTTGCTGTTGCTGTCGGCCATAAGGTCGTCTGCGCCGTCAGCGATACGAAGCACCGATCCGTCCGGTCGCCGTTGCGCTTGAGGAAGCTGTCCTGTTTTTCTGTGGTCTCCTGCGCGCGCGGGGTCAACCATAGGGCCGCACTCACTTCCAGCCGCCCCTTCGGGTTCCCAGCCGAGATCTCTTTGCGTGATGCCCCGTTCGCCGAAGACACCCTCACGGTAGGCCAAGATGAAGAGGCGTTCACGCTTGTGCGGCGCGCCGACTTCCTGCGCCGTAAACAGGCCTGCCTTAACGCGGTAACCCATGCGCCAAAGGTCATCGTGGACTTGCTCAAACCCCAATCGTAAATGCCCGCCGACATTTTCAAAGAAGCAGAGCGGCGGTTTGATCTCGCGGACGATCCGCGCAATGTCCGGCCAAAGATGGCGCGGGTCTTTGTCGCCGAGCTGGCGGCCTGCAATCGAGAACGGCTGGCATGGATAGCCTCCATGGACGATATCCACCACGCCGCGCCACGCTTTGCCACGGAAGGTTTTAACATCGTCCCAGACAGGCGCAGGATCCAAGGCCGTGTCTTCCATCCGCGCCACGAGAGTGGATGCGGCGTAGCTTTCCCGCTCAACGTAACAAACAGTTCGATAGTCTGGCAAAGCGAGGTGGAGGCCGAGGTCGAGTCCGCCTGCGCCCGCGCAAAGCGAGAGGCCGAACAACGCGCGCCCTTCGTTTGGGCATGCGTGATCGCCTCTGGCGGCAGATAGAGCCAGACCAAGTGAGTTGTTCTCCATGTTTTTTCTTAATCGTTGCTCAGAATGAAACAGGCGATGTGCCGTCCCGTGCCTTTTCCTTGCGATCCGTCTTCAATCGCGCACCAGCGGACGTCTCCAAGGTTTCTGACTTTAGCGCCAGAAGCAAGCAGCATAAGAACCCACTTGTCGATGGGATAGACCATCACAACGCGCTTACCCTTTTTGAATTCCGCAACGGCTTTTTTTGCCCAAGCCGTCGCACCTTTCTTTTTTCCATTATGAAGGATGGAGCCGAACGGTGGGTTTACGTAATTGGACTCGCCCCATTCGATATCAAGACCATCGAAGTCGGCAGGTTTTGGAAAGGGACACGGATCGAACGTGAAACAAAACTCTTCGTTGAGCCGCGCCATCAAGTCGGGCGGGGTCAACCAGTAATGTTTCCCGTCGCCGCCGTTTCCGTTTTCAAAGCCCATGCCCCGTAACCTGTTGTGCGTGATGTAACCTGTAACCGCCCTGTAACCCGTTTTCATTCCTTCACGCTAGCGAAGGCCCGCGCTTCGCCCGCCCGCATAGGTTATGCGGCGGGAAGTACCTTTTAGATTTCAAAGGGATGCTTGGTTAGCGAGCTGATAACCGTTGTCTTCGAGCGCGTCCGCCGCGACGAGGTGCTTGGTCGTCGGGTCGTCGATGCGGTTCAAGCGAACGTGCATTCCCGAAGGCCAGATGAGAATCTCTTCAACCTGCCAGAGCTTGCCGCGCGTGTTGCCGCGATGAAATGTTTGCCCGACTTCAATTGCACGTTTCATGGAGAGTTACCACGGCCAAACAGCGCCGTCATAACCGAGAAAGCTTCCGCTTTGCTCGAGCGTAAGACCCGCGATGATCTTGCGCATGCCCGTCACACTTTCGTCGGTCGATATGTCTGCTTGCGAGCCCCCCATATCCGTCCTGACCCATCCGGGATGGAAGCTGATGACGGTGATGTGATGTTCCCGCAAGGCTTGTGCAACGTTACGCATCGCCATATTCAAAGCGGCCTTGCTGGTGCGGTAGGCGATGGAGTCGGTCGTTTCGCGGCTGATGGAGCCCATCATGCTGGATAACATAACGATCTTCTTCTCTTCGCCCAAGAGAACGTGCGGCGTGAAAGCTTGTGTCACCATGATCGGCGCAATGGTGTTTGTGCGAAGGACTTTGTCCCAAGCCTCGGGATCAATCTTGCCGAACGTCTGCGTGTCGTCACCGTGTTCAACACCTGTGCTTGACCCACCCGAATAGATGCCAGCACAGTTAATCAGCACGTCAATCGCTTGGCCGTTCAGTTTGCCTGCCAAAGCGTCAATGCTGGCCTGATCCGTCACGTCCAGCGTTTCGATCTGGATGGATGGGTTGAGCTTTGCCAGATCCTGCAACGTGTCAGCGCTGTCCGATTGGCGACAAGCGGCAATGACGTGACATTTGTCATCGGCGTACTGATTGACAAACTCAAGGCCAATGCCGCGATTGGCGCCGGTGATGAGAACAGTGGGCATAAAACCTCGCCTTGGAAACACAGTGATGCAAATCACGCATCATGATTCAAACTATGGCAGAAAATGTTGCGTTTGTTGAGCACTAAAATGTTGCACGGTTTTATGCGCCTGAACCTCGGTCATTGAGGAAGATCGAAATCTTCGTCAACGCAAGCACCCAACGTCGCCAAGCGGTCGTCCGGTCGCATCCTAATTCGTAGCAAATCGCTTTCCATCGCACATTGGCGGCGCGTTTCCAGACCAGTCTCCGCTCCTCGATGTCAAGGCAGGCCATCCAGCAAAACGTCTCTTCAAGGCGCGTGATCTCTTCCGTGCGTGCTTGCAGCTTAAGCGGCAGCTTCTCCTGCTGCAGGATTTCCATCTCGGTGTATTTGATCGTCGGCCACACGTTAAAATATCCCTGCACAACTACCGGAGGGAGCTTTCTGAGCGTCTTTAAGGCTTCCTCGAGTTGATCGGCGACCATGCTTTGTGTCCAACGTTTAATCTTTTTCATGGCTACCTCGTGCAACTTGGGTTTCAATTTTGCCGTAGAGCTTTTCGCCAATCCGACAAAGAAGCTCTTTTTCCGGCCACGTCAGGCGGCTGTCTTTGACCGAAACGACGAGGATGCCTTGTTCACGCCATCCATCGTGTTTGATCTTCTCAGCGGAGCGGCGTTCACCACCGAAGGACTGCGGAAGCCATCTCATGCGTTGTCTTCCGCCTTGTAATGCAGCGCCCAATCGAGCATGGCCAACGCACTCACTGTTTCTTTCGACGCCGCGATGAATCCTTTGCGCCGTATGGCATCGATCAGGCTTTGCTGGTCGGTCAGGTCGCTTCCGATGACGTGCTTGCGCACGTCGGACATGGATGCCCCGATGTAGGGAATTTGTCGCCAGTCGCACGATGCGGAGAGCAGACCGAGAAAGCCGCCATAGACCACCGCGCTTTGTGTGTTTGCGTGGATTTGGACATCGGCATAGATCACGGCATCGAAGCCGCCGAATTTCTTCGACATATCATCAAGCCAATAACGGAAGCGCAAAAACTTCATGCCTTCGCCTTCGTAAGGATTGGTGCGAAAGGCGTTGACACCGAGTTTAATCTCGCCGTTGCGTTCGTGGACGGCCCATCCTGTTTGCAGGCCAAGCGTGAGAGCCAACAACGAACATTTGCGCAGCGGCGACGAGCAGACGGGAAGTGTTCTGGATAGAGCGGGTAAAGCGGACATGATAAACCTCTGTTTTTGAATTTGTGGGAAGGACGAAAAACAAAAAACGATGGTGGTCCCCTCGCACGGGGCGCACTGCGCGACGTTCTTGCGCGGGCAAAACGGTTTTCACGCTTGGCCATCGGCATCCTCCCTCGGCTTGACGACGATCTTGAACACCCGTCCCAACGCGCGGAAAAGCGCATCGCTATAGTGATTTTCGAGATAGCTCGCCTGAAAACCGGTGGGAGCAAAGATGATCCCCTGATCGAGATCGAACGTGCAGGGAGCCAACCACCGCTGAATAACGCTCGCGTTGAAGGCGTAGTGGTTCTTGAGTTTTGAAAGCAGTTCTTCCGGCAAAGGCGGATAGTCCGCTGGCTTTGCCGATGTTGCCTCTTGCCCAGTAATTGCCGCGTCGGGATGAAACTTGAGTTCGCGATCAAGCCAGTTCAACCACGACTGCCGCCAGCCTTTGTCGCTGCGACGGATGTTGCTGCCTTTCCCAAAACAGAAAAACTGCTTGAAACGCACAGCCTGCTGATCGATGGCCGCATCAGACCAGCCGCGTGTCGTCGCGATCTCCCGCCAAACCTCAGGCGGCGACCAGTCAGGCGCAAGGGGTGCGACCTCGGCTTTCGGCTTTGGGCTGGCCACTGGGGGGACTACGGGGGGTATAGATTCTGGCTTATGGACTCTGGACTCTGGCTTCTGGGGCTCGGAACCTTGCTCGGATGCTTGCTCGGCATTTTGCTCAGGAAGCGCAAAAATACCTTTGTTGTTCAAGAAGCTGGCCTGTCCTCCTTTCGCGCCGTTCTGGCACAGTTTTTGACGTGTACGATTGTCGCGCACCATGCGGCGGCAATAAATGCGGCTCTGGGCATCACGGGAAAAAACACCGTTCCGAGAAAGCTCGCCGAGTAGCGATTCAACCTCCTGTTCGGAAACACCGCTTAAGCGTGCGATGTCCGTCGAGGAACAAGGTCGTCCTGCCACGGCTACGAAGCCGGTCGGGTTGGATTTTGCCGCGAGGCAGAGAAGCCGCATCCAGAGGCCTTGTGCCGCAAAAGAGCACAGACGGAGTTCTGGATCGTTTTCCCAATCGTTCCAAAAAAACTTGCTCCATGGGTTGGCATGGGTCATGCGGAACACCCATGAGGCAAGAAAGACGTGTCGCGTCCGATAACGGGAACAGGCGGCACGATGAAGCGTAGTGCCTGCTCGGGTTCGGTCACCAATCGTATGTCTAGCGCAATGGACACGATGACAGATCACGCGGCTTCGGTGATCGGGGCATCTAAGAGAATGCCGCGATCCTTGACCGTGGTTTGGCGGACTTGTTGTTCCTCGTAAGCCCTGATGTCGCACAGGCGGTAGAGTACGTGACCACCGATCTTGAGAAAGCGAGGGCCTTTGCCGTACCGCCGCCAATGATCCAAGGTGCCGGTGGAGAGTCCCCACCGCTTTGAAAGGTGATAAACGTTGAGATGAGCTTCTTCCATTTTTGGTCTCCACGAGATGTTGCGTGAGACCCTTTAATGTTCACAGATCAAAGACTCGAAAAAGTGCCTGAAAGTCGCCCGAAACTATTTTTTAACAGGCTGATTTGCTTATTAAAAACGAACGCCCGAAACTCGCCGGACTTTCGGGCGTCGTTTCGGGCGTGAAGGCTTATGATGATTTCTGCGCAAAATCGCGCATTTTTGATTCGTTTTTCAATTGATTTGTTCAGAGCAGCTCAGTTTTAAGCGCGATCAGGAAGCCCTGTATTGCGTGAACAGTGGGCGGATGTTGTTAGCGATGGTCTTTGCAATCGGGGCATGCGACAATCCAAGCTTCGTTTGCGCCCACCCCTCCAGATACTTGGACTCGGCGGTGATCGTTTTTTTCAATCGGCCCTGCGTCGCGCGATCTTTAAAGTGCTGAATGATGAGTTTCATAACGCTCGGTCTTCCGGTCAAGGCGGAAGCAACATTCGTTTTACTTTTACGCACGATGCGCGCGATGGTGTTCAGATCGGCTTCAAAGCGACCCTGTTCGGCGCGACTTACCTCGAGCGACGTGAGGCATATCTTGTAGGGCTCCTGATCGTAATGGATCGTGTAGATTTCTCTTCGATCAAGCGAATAGAATCTTCTGATTTCGGGAATCTCTGGCGCACGGTAGATTTTGCGCAGTTCGTCGCCCGCGACGATAAAATAACCCTTGAGGCTGATGATGTCCTGCTGAACAGGAAATTCATCTCCATCAGCCATTTTCATCAAGACAGAACGAATGGCCAGAACATCGCCCAGCCATGTCTGTACTTCCAGTCGATCTCGTTCCGTCTGGTACTCGATATCCTTGAAAGGGAGCTTCCAGTGCTCGGCTAATTCAATCAACGAGTAATGGTCTTTTTCTGTCTGCAACATAATTTATATCGTCCGGCTACAACCAAAAAACGGTAATGCTCTCGGCTATTACCGTGTTATTATGATGGCGGAATAATATGCCTAGAGGCTATAATAATCAATATAAATGTAGGGGTTAGGCGATATTTGCATGCTGCGCTGCGGTATAAAAACGTGGCTTTCGAAGAAAAGATTTTCGCCCGCGCTCGTCATGAATCCATCCTACGCTCGTTAACCTTAACGAGGCATCATCGTGGCTTTGCTAGCGTTTATTTGAAGCCAAGCTGCTTTTTTTGTTCGTCCCACAACAAGGGAAACGGCTGAAGAATGTCGATGACGCGCAGCTCCTTCGGCTGCCTGCCATCGAGAATGGCTTGCCTAATGTCCGGTGCTAGCTGGTTCAGCCGCAAGATGCGGCAAACGTAGCCGGGCGAGACGCCCACTTTTTTGGCAAGTTCTTCGGAGCTTCCTATTTTGCTGTCGCCGATAAGTTTTTGCCATTTGTGAGCGCACAGCAGCGCGTGGATCAAATGCTCGTTTTGCTCAGGCGAAAGCTGCGGCAGAAGTTCTCTATCCGGCAGCAGGATCCGCTTGCGCCCGTGTTTGCGAACGAGCTTGGCTGGAATATGGACGGAAAGAGAGGCTTGCTTTCTCATGCCACCATCCGTTGTTTGCATCCACTCAGCTCCCGCGCCAGAGATTCAAGTCCTGTGCTGCGGAATGTGATGTCGATGCCTTCTTCTTTGATCGTGATGCGCTCGATCAGCAAGTTAACGATGCGCGCCTGCTCGGCGGGGAAAAGCTCGTTCCAGATCGGATCGAGATCACGCAACGCTTTTTTGACGTCGCTCTCGGACAAAGTTTCGTCTTGGGCTTTTGCTTTCTCCCACGTCTTGACGATAATCTCCGGCCTTAAGAAAATCTCCCGCAGTTGGGCCAAGACCACGTTTTCCAATTCGCCTGCACTGACGCTGCCGATGGGGCATTCTTCGTTGATGCCGCGCAACTGGTGGCTGGGTTTGTAATAGCGATACTTCTTGCCGTTCTTGCGCGTGTGAACGGGCGTGTACGGCGATCCGCAAAGGCCGCAGAAGACGAGACCTTTAAGCAGCGCTGGCTCCTTGGCCGCCGAGGTGCGGCCACGAAGGTGGGGGCTCTTGACCATAACGGCACGCACATCGTCCCACGTTTCCTGATTGATAATGGCCTCGTGCTGACCGGGATAGGCGTTTTCCTTATGACAAATCATCCCCAGATAGATTTTATTGTTGAGGATGCGGTAAAGCTGGTTTTTACAGAGCGGCGATCCGTAACGCTGGTTGCCTTTCTGTGTGATGTAGGTTTTGGTTTTGATGCCCTGCAATCGCAGCTCCCGCGCCAGCAACGTTGTCGAGCGCAGTGTGATGAAACGCTGGAATATCTTTTTGACGATCTCGGCCTCTGCGGGATTTATGATCAGCTTGCGCTCGACGACATCATAGCCGAGCGGCGGGCAGCCACCCATCCACATGCCTTTCTTTTTGCTGGCCGCTACCTTGTCACGGATGCGCTCGCCCGTTTGTTCACGCTCGAACTGGGCAAAGGACAGAAGGACGTTCAGCATTAAGCGTCCCATCGGGGTCGTTGTGTTGAACTGCTGCGTGACGGATACGAAGCTGACATTGTGTTTTTCGAAGATTTCGATTAGCTGCGCAAAATCCATCAGGGTGCGCGTGAGGCGGTCGATCTTATAAACGACCACGATGTCGATCCTGTGCGCCTCAATGTCAGCGAGAAGTCGCTTAAGGCCGGGGCGGTTTGTGTTTCCGCCCGAGAACCCGCCATCGTCATAAAGATCGGGAACTAGAACCCAGCCTTCATGCCGTTGCGATGCGATATAGGCTTCACCTGCATCCCGTTGAGCGTCGAGGCTGTTGTAATCTTGCTCCAGTCCATCTTCGGACGATTTGCGGGTGTAAATGGCGCACCGGATGCGGGGTCTGACGGGGGCATTCATCATTTGCCCTCCTTTCCAACCAATCCGAAGAAGGCGGGGCCGGACCACGTCTTTCCAGTGATGATCTGGGCAATGCGGGAAAGGCTCTTATATTTGCGGCCATCGAAGGCAAAACCATCAGCCAAAACCGTGACCTGATATTCGACACTGCGATACTCACGGACAAGGCGCGTGCCTACCAGCGGACGGTGGATGGCGCGTTTGCGTTCACTTTTCAGATTATTGCCGAGGCGGGTTTTGGCAAGGGCATCCAGCCGCCGCTCCAGCGAGCCAGTTTCTTTCTCCAGCGCCAATTCCTGAATCCTGTACGCCAGACGGCTGACGATCCATTTGCGATTAAGGCCTGTGAACTCGTTGTCGAAGACTTCGTGCCACCGCTTCTTGAGTTGGCTAAAAGGCATCGTCTGCAAGGCGGCAATTTGGGCTACAATCTCGTTATTCATTATCATACTCCTGCATGGCAGGAACGCTCTTGTCCGCCCTGAAGTCCAGAGCTTTCCGGCGCATCAGCGCCTTATTTGCGGCACTTTCTCGCATTCTTGCCCGCAGTATCCCGAGTGCGAGAAGTGAGGCGATTTCGTCCAGAGTTTTGGAATCAATGAGGATGTTTTTCATGCCTCGAAGATAATCTGCACGTTCCGGCTGCCTCAACTCGGATGATCTGAATTTTTATGTTTTTTCTGGACTCATCCGCTAGGCAGTTGGACTCACAAACGCGAAAAATGGAAACCGTGGAAAATCATGCGCTTAAGGCTCTGCACATGACGCCCAAAAGTTCAGAGCCTTCTCAGGAGAAAGGCCGTTTCAGGAGAAAAACGGGGAATTGGGGGGAGAGGAAACCGCAAATATGTGCAGAGCTTTTTGCAAAAAACCCTGCGAAATAAGGCCGAAATGACGGCAGGCGCAAACGTCCTGAAAAAGTTTTTATTTAGATAGTGGCGGAGAGGATGAGATTCGAACTCACGATGCAGTTTGACCCGCATAACCGCTTTCCAGGCGATCGCCTTCAACCACTCGGCCACCTCTCCGCATTATGTAACAACTTATTAAACGAGACTCGTGATTGAGTTGTTATCTTTTACTCGCCTACGCTACTCAAACTTTTAAACCATCACGTCGAACTTTAACCATGTCCTGATGCGAGGCAGGCGCATTGTTTAACGGTTTTATTGGATAAAGGAAACCCTTTTTTCTGAGCCTTTTACCTAACAGTACCGCAAGATATGTTTAACAGCATCCCTTTTCTTCGTTTTTGCCCTAGTTTTGACATAGCTTTCTGGCATAATGGCGCCCATGAAAACGCCTATCTTCATCTTCGCTGTAGCCGCTTGGCTGGCGGGATTTTCCTTCCCCGTTCGCGCCAGTGACACCAGCCTTTTGGGCACGGGTGTTGGAGCGGCCTTGGGCGGCTTTGCGGGCAGTCAGATTGGCAAAGGGGATGGACAGCTGGCCGCCACGGGGGCGGGCGTTTTTTTGGGAGGCATGATTGGCAACAATATGGCCCAATCCATGAGGCCGACGCCCAGAGCTTCCTCACGAGCCTACTATCCCTCTTACACCACGGCTTACGAAACCTATCCTTCTTATGCGCCCAATTATGTCGCGCCGTATGACTATCCTGTGGGGATGCGTTCTGACGTTCGGGATTATGTTTATGTCCGCCCCGGCGCGGTTGAGTATTATTCTCCACGCCAAACGGTATTGGTTGAAGGCAACTATGTTGGCGCCTCGCCGCCCGTGCGTCGCCAACATAACCCCCAACGCCATCGCCATTGCCGTGAGTTTACGCAAACATTTCGCGTCGATGGCCAAGTTCGTGAAAGTTATGGAACCGCATGCTTGCGCCCTGACGGCTCTTGGCAAATCGAGCCCTAGTTTTCTTATATGGAACACTCCTCTTTTCCCGATTGGCACTTGGCCGACTTTGACTTTCACCTGCCGGAAGAGAGCATTGCCGCGCAGCCCGTCACCCCGCGTGATGCCTCAAAACTGCTGCATGTTTGTGGCGTAACATTATCCGATTATCATGTCTTTGACTTGCCTTCCTTGCTGCGCGAAGGCGATCTTCTTGTCCTCAATGATACGCGGGTGATCCCTGCACGTTTGTGGGGCCGGCGCAAAAGCGTCAAGGTTGAGGTTCTTTTGAATAAGGAAGAATGTGCTTTAAGTGGTGTTTGGTCAGCTCTTGCCCGCCCTGGAAAGCGACTGAAGATTGGCGATGAGATTGTGTTTGAGGACAACTTCACCGCAACGATTGCTGACAAGCGCGAAGGCGGTGAGATTTTGATCCGCTTTAATGTGTCGCGCGAGTCTCTCTTTGTTCTTCTCCATCAGCATGGACATGTGCCATTGCCGCCTTATATCAAACGCCCACAGGGTGACACGCCTGAAGACCGCACGCGTTATCAAACCGTCTATGCGCAGCGCGAGGGGGCGGTGGCTGCGCCGACTGCTGGCCTTCACTTCACGCCAGAACTTTTCTCTGCGTTAGAAGCCAAAGGCATCACGCGCCAGCCTATCACGCTGCACGTTGGTGCGGGGACGTTCCTGCCCGTTAAGGCTGAGCGCGTGGCCGATCACGTTATGCACGCCGAGTGGGGTGAAATCACGCCCGACGCGGCAGCCACAATCAATAAGGCCAAAAAAGAGGGACGGCGGATCGTGGCGGTGGGAACGACATCCTTGCGGCTTTTGGAAAGCGCGGCGGACGAAGAGGGCACGATCCAGCCTTTCTGCGGTGATACATCTATTTTTATCACGCCTGGTTATCGTTTTCGCGCCGTGGATGCGATGCTCACCAACTTTCATTTGCCGAAATCAACGCTGTTTATGCTTGTGGCCGCGCTGGCGGGATTGGATAACATGCGCGCCGCTTATGCTCATGCGATTGACAACAACTATCGCTTCTATTCCTATGGCGATGCGTGTTTATTGGAAAAAAGCTCATGACATCTTTCTCCTTCTCTTTGCAAAAAACCGATGGCGGGGCGCGGCGTGGACGCGTGACCACCGCACACGGCACATTCGAAACGCCTGCCTTTATGGCCACCGCTACCGCTGCGACTGTCAAGGCCATGACCGTCGATGCCGTCAAAGACACGGGCGCAGAGGTGGCCATTTGCAACACTTATCATCTCATGCTGCGTCCCTCGGCAGAGCGCGTCGCATCGCTTGGCGGGTTGCACAAGTTTATGAATTGGAGCGGGCCGATTGTTACCGACAGCGGCGGATTTCAGGTTATGTCGCTGGCCGGCCTTCGCAAACTAACCGAGGAAGGCGTGACCTTTCGCTCACACGTGGATGGCAGCAAACATGAGTTAACGCCCGAACGATCGATGGAAATTCAGTGTCTTTTGGACAGCAACATTACGATGGCGCTGGACGAATGCACGCCGCATCCTGCTACGCACGAAGTTGCCGCAGAGTCCATGCGGCGTTCCATGCGTTGGGCACAGCGTTGCCGCGATGCCTTTCAAAAACGTGAGGGCTATGGCCTGTTCGGCATCGTGCAAGGCAGCACCTATGAGGCTCTGCGCGCCGAATCCGTTCAGGCGCTGACTTCCATTGGCTTTGACGGTTTTGGCATTGGGGGCCTTGCTGTGGGGGAGGGGCAAGAGGAAATGTTCCGCGTCTTGGACTTTACGATGCCTCTGGTTCCCACGGATAAGCCGCGTTATTTGATGGGTGTCGGCACACCATCCGATATTGTGGGCAGTGTCATACGCGGCATCGATATGTTCGATTGCGTCATGCCGACCCGTGCGGGTCGCACAGGGCGAGGTTATACGCATCGCGGCACGATCAATATCAAAAACGCTCGTCATGCGGGGGATGCGCGTCCCATTGATGAGCGCTGCACCTGTCCTGCTTGTCAAAACTATTCGCGTGCCTATTTGCACCATCTGTTCAGGTGCGAGGAAATTCTGGGGCCGATGCTGCTCACTCAACATAATTTGCATTATTATCAGATGTTGATGAAGGCTTTGCGAGCCGCTATTGAGGCAGGCGCGATGGACGCTTTTGCCGCCGCGTTCGCCGCTGATCAGGCCAAAGGCGACATTTCACAATAAAAAAACACAGCGCATCTTAAATCATTAACCAATTCCTTGCACAGCAGGGGGGGTATGAAAGCAAATAACGACTTTAAAATTCGTGCATTCTCTTATGTTTTGATGTAATTATACGCGCCTTATGGATGCACCCATGAAAGAGGAATTGTCCCTATGAATATCATTATGCTTGGCGCCGGTTATGTTGGTTTGGTTTCAGGAGCGTGTTTTTCTGAATTTGGCGTGAACGTCACATGCGTCGATCCTGATGAAGGTAAGATACAGCGTCTTCACGATGGGATCATACCTATTTATGAGCCGGGTCTTGATGATCTTGTGAAAAAGAACGTGACGGCGGGGCGGCTTAATTTTTCAACGGCATTGGCCAAGTGTGCGCCTCAGGTTGACGCCCTTTTTATCGCTGTGGGAACGCCCACACGGCGCGGTGATGGCCATGCGGATTTGACGTATGTGTACCAAGCGGCGCGTGATATCGCTGCCTATCTGACACCCGATCATTTCACTGTTGTTGTCACGAAATCTACGGTTCCCATTGGTACGGGCCGCGAGGTCGAGAAAATTATTCGTGAGGCTAATCCCTCGGCCAATTTTGGCGTCGCGTCGAATCCTGAGTTCCTGCGCGAAGGATCGGCCATTGGCGATTTCATGCGCCCCGATCGCGTCGTGTTTGGCACGAACAGCGAGAAGGCCGCCGAGGTGATGAAGGCGCTTTATCGCCCGCTTTATCTGCTGGAAACGCCTATTGTTCAAACAACACTGGAGTCTTCCGAACTGACTAAATATGCGGGCAACGCGTTCTTGGCGACGAAGATTACCTTTATCAACGAAATGGCAGACCTTTGCGAAAAAGTAGGCGCAAATGTGCAAGACGTTGCGCGAGGCATTGGCCTTGATGGACGTATTGGCAAGAAGTTCTTACACGCGGGACCGGGTTATGGCGGCTCATGCTTTCCCAAAGATACGTTGGCTTTGGTGAAAACGGCGGCGCAGGTAGGCTCGCCCGTGCGTATCGTTGAAACGGTCGTGGACATCAACAACAAGCGTAAGGCCCATATGGCCGAGCGCGTCATTGCCGCTGCTGGCGGCGATGTGAAGGGCAAGAAGGTTGCCGTTCTTGGCGTCTCGTTCAAACCCAACACAGATGACATGCGCGACAGCGTGGCGCTTGATGTTATCCCTGCGCTGCAAGCGGCCGGAGCCATCGTTCAGGCGTTTGATCCTGTAGCGATGGAGGAGGCGGGAAAACTTCTTTCAAACGTGCATTGGATGAAGGATACCTATGAGGCCCTGCAAGGAGCTTGCGTAGCTGTGATTTTGACCGAGTGGAATGAGTTTCGTTCGCTTGACTTTGACCGCGCCAAACAAATTATGGCTGCACCGGTTCTGGTTGACCTTCGCAATGTCTATAAGCCAGAAGAAATGGCCAAGACCGACTTTGCCTATTCGTCCATTGGGCGATAGAGCGCTTAACGGCTTTCTTTGATTGAATGGTGGACCCGATGCGATTCGAACGCACGACCTTTGCCTTCGGAGGGCAACGCTCTATCCAGCTGAGCTACGGATCCGATTTAAAAATTCTTCCGCACCATAAGTGATTCCTAGGCGCCGCGCTACCGGCTTTTACGCAAAAGGGCAATTTCAATGAGGCGCGGGTGTTGAAGTCCCCCCCCTTTTTTTTCTGAAAAGGAGCCAGCAGGTTCGTTCCCGCTGGCGGCGGCGCGTGGGTGATCCGCCTTTTGTAACCAGTTTATTTTATCACTAATTCCGGATCGACAGGCTTGCCTTCTTGACGCGCTTCAAAGTGCAGTTGGGGCGAGGAAACGCCACCTGACGTGCCAACCGTGCCGATCATGTCGCCTTTGGCCACAACGGCATCGCGGGCAACGACGAGGCGCTCAAGATGGGCGTAGGCGGTGACCCACCCGCCTTCATGTCGGATCAGAACAAGATTGCCGAACCCCTTCATTTCACTGCCAGCATAAGCGACAATGCCACCTTCAGCAGCTTTGACGGGGGAGCCTTTGGGCGTCGCTATATTGATGCCGTCATTGTCCAGTCCTTTGCCTTTGGGGCCAAAGGCCGAGATGATCGTGCCACGCACAGGCCAGCCGAAAGACGGCGTTTGGTTTGTAAGGGCGGCTGCCGCAGGGGGAGGGGGAGGCTGCTCTGCTGGCGCTTTTTGTGCCGTAGGCGCAGGCGGTAAATCAGGCGTTGGCGAAGGCGTTGGCGCGCTTTCCTGCGCAATGGGTTGAGGCGTTTTGTTATAGTTTGTGATGGGCGGCAGCGCCGTAGCGGCAGGCGGCGAGGATGGTTGCGCGATTGATTCCAGCGGAACGGCGGTCACGCCAATGGCTCCCGCCAGTCCATTAGGGGCTGGCGCCATGGGGCCTTTATCGATGTAATCAAGAGGTGCCGCCTGAGGCGTTGGTGCGGCGTATTTATCCTTAGAGGGCAGCGTCAAGGTTTGTCCTGAACGTAGAGCGAAGGGTGGTTGCAGCCCATTAAGCGCGATGATGTCGCGCATTTTGACGCCTTGTTTTTGCGCGATGGCATAAATGTTTTCGTTGCGCCCAACGGTATAGGTTTCGCCCGCGACAAGGCTTGCCTGATCGGGTAAATTATAACTCGGCGGGCGCGAGGCCGTGCAGCCTGCCAGCAAGACAGGCAGAAGAAGCGCTGCGAAAAAGAGGGAGGGATTCATCATAATTTTGCTGTGACCTCGATCTTTTCCATACCGCCCATATAAGGCCGGAGTATGGCGGGGATGGCGATCGAGCCATCGGGGTTTTGAAAGTTTTCCATGATGGCGATGAGGCAGCGCCCGATGGCAAGGCCAGAGCCGTTGAGCGTATGGACGAATGCCGTGCCTTTTTCTCCAGCGGGGCGATAGCGGGCGTTCATGCGCCGTGCTTGAAAATCGCCGCAGTTCGAGCAGCTGGATATTTCGCGATAGGTGTTTTGTCCGGGCAACCACGCTTCAAGGTCATAGGTTTTCTGCGCAGCAAAGCCCATGTCGCCCGTGCAAAGCACCATGGTGCGGAAAGGAATCTCCAACCGCTTGAGAACCGTTTCCGCGCATTCTGTCATGCGTTCATGCTCGGCTTTGGACTGGTCGGGCATTGTGATGCTGACCAGCTCAACTTTGTAAAACTGGTGTTGGCGGAGCATGCCACGTGTGTCTTTTCCCGCTGATCCGGCCTCGGACCGAAAACAAGGTGTGCGTGCCGTCACGCGCATCGGTAGTTGCTCAGGCTCTAAAATATCGCCGTTGACAAGATTGGTGAGCGGCACTTCGGCGGTGGGGATTAGCCATAGCCCTGTCGTTGTGCGGAACAGATCGTCCGCGAATTTGGGAAGCTGCGCTGTGCCATAGGCAATTTCATCACGTACCATCAGCGGCGGCGAAACTTCGGTATAGCCAAACGTGTCCGTATGCAAGTCCAGCATAAAGTTGCCGATGGCGCGTTCCATCTTGGCCAAAGCGCCCGACAGGATCGTGAAGCGCGAACCCGACAGCTTGGCGGCGTTCGTAAAGTCCATCTGTCCCAAGGCTTCGCCTAATTCATAGTGCTGGCGCGGCGCGTTGTGGCCTGCGGGCGTGCCAAAGCGGCGAATCTCTTTGTTAGCGTGCTCGTCCTTGCCGTCGGGCGTTTCGGGGGCAGGGCGGTTGGGTAGGCTGGATAAAATTGTATCTAGCTGTGTTCCCAGTTCCTTTTCTTGCACTTCCAGTTCCGCCATGCGGTCTTTTAGGCTCGCGACTTCCTGCATCAGCGCACCTGCATCGCCGCCCGTGCGCTTAAGCTCACCCACTTGTTTGGACAGGTCGTTGCGCTTGGCTTGAGCTTCCTGCATCGCTGTCTGCGCGGCGCGACGCTCACCATCCAATTTTAGGATTTGGGGTGAAGAGGCGGGTAGGCTCCGGCGGGCAAGGGCGGCGTCAAAAGCGGCTGCGTCTTCGCGTATCCATTTAATGTCGTGCATAAGGTGATCCTAAAATAAACAAAGGGTGTTGGTTGGGTTATGGAATCTAACCTTACCCAAGGTTTCCGTTAGGTTCCACGGTTTTTTTCAACCCACTTCGCGCCAAGGATCGAAATCTCGTAAAGCAACAGCATCGGCAGTGCCAAGGCAATTTGCGAAAAGACATCGGGGGGCGTTAAAACCGCTGCCACCGCAAAGATAAGAACGATGGCGAATCGGCGGAAGCGGACCAGCTTGGCGGCGCTTGTTAGCCCTGCGCGAGCCAGTAGGATGAGCGCAACGGGCATTTCAAACGACAGGCCAAAGGCGAAGATGATGGTCATGGCCAGCGACAGGTATTCGCTGACCCGTGCCTCCATCTGGATGGGGAGAGAGCCTGCTTCGCCCATAATTTCAAAGCTTAGGAAAAACTTCCAAGCTACTGGAAAGACAATGTAATAGGCCATTGCTGCGCCAAGGAAGAAGAGCAGGGGCGTGGCGATTAGGAAGGGTAGAAAGGCTTTTTTCTCGGACGCATAAAGACCCGGCGCGACGTAAAGCCACACCTGCGCGGCGATTATGGGGATGGCCAGAATGAAGCCCCCCCACAGCGCAAGGCGGATATAGGTGATAAAGGCCTCCGTCAGTCCCGTATAGATCATGCGGTGGCCATCGCCGCTTGTGGCCTCGGCCAGAGGTTTGACAAGAAAACCATAGAGTTCCTGCGCGAAGATAAAGCAGACGATAAAGCCCGCAAGGATCGCCAGCATGGAAGTCACCAGCCGCCTGCGAAGCTCCATCGCATGAACCAAAAGCGGCGAGGCTTCGGCATCGGTGGGGGGATCGATGAAAAAGTCTTTTGTCATTCCGTATCCGGCGATTTTGTTTTGTTGTCGGCTGTTTTCTTGCGCTCCGCCTTTTCGGCCTCATAGCCAAGACGTTCGATATCATGTTGGATGGCCAAAAAAGCGCGACGCGCTTTGGCTGTCCATGTGCCTAAGGTGTGCAGGACTTTGGGCAGGTCCTTGGGGCCTATAGCCACAAGGGCGACCGCGCCAACGACAAGCAATTCCGGCCAAGCGACATCCAACATGGCCTTAGGCCGAAGGCGGTAGGCGCGGTTGATCGTCGCCCTTGTCGTCGGACTTGTCTTTGTCCTCGCCGTTCAGGCCAGCTTTAAAGCTACGGATACCTTTGCCCAAATCGCCCATGACGGTGGGCAGCTTGCCCGCGCCAAACACGACCAAAACGACGATGAGAACGACCAGAATATGCCAGATGCTTAGTCCCATGGGGAGCTCCTTTTCCTAAAACGGTGAGGGAACCTTATCAAACATTCAGGCGGGCGACAATGTTAACAATCATAGGGTTCTTTCATTGCTTTTTTAAGCCATGGCTTTATTCTCGTTTGTGGATCAGACAAAAGGAGCCTGCAGGCGATGAAAAAGCTTTGGAAAGAATGCGGCATGAAAGCGCGTCTGTTTCTATTGGGCGCGGTCTTATCAATCATAGACTGCGGTGATCTTTGGGCTGCCGTTCAAGATTCTTTTCCTTCTTTGACGGGGGGCGATGATTTGGCTGGCAGCTGGTTGAATTGGTTGTTCCACGGTAGCGATAAAACAACGGGAAGTGACCATGCGCTGCGTGTTTTGACAGAGGCTTTGCGAGAGGCTTTGGGGATTTACGGCCTTTCCATGTTGACCATCGGCGGATTCTTTTTGGGCTGGCAAGTTATCACCATGATCGCGGAAACGGCGCAGACGGGCGTTCCGTTTGGGCGCAGAACCAATCAGCTTTGGATGCCCGTGCGCTTTATCATCGGTATGGCTCTTCTTCTGCCACTCGGCGGTGGGTTGAATGTTGGGCAAAACATCATCGTCGGCGTGGCGCTGCGTGGCTCGTCCTTGGCCAGCGAGGCATGGCGAGGCGCTTTGGATCATTTGGGCAGTCAGTTTTCTGCGCCGTTGACGCCTCATTTGCCTGATGTGGGGCGGGTTGTCGCGACATCGGTTGAGATGGAAATCTGTCGCGGGCTTTATCACCATGTGTACACCTCTCTTCAAGCGGATTCTGTTGTGGCGACGGCGGGGGATATGCTCGATCTTGATAAACTTCCGGCGCAAAGGTTGCGGGATGAACAATGGCACTATACGAACACGTTCTTTCCAGAAGAGTCCTTATGTGGCGCGTATCGTTTTGCGGCGCCTTCTGGTCACGAGTCGTTGGGGCAGAGCCGTGACAACCAAAACGCTGACATTGTGGCGCAAGCGGCGCGTACCGTTGCTG
Source organism: Micavibrio sp. (assembly GCA_020718105.1). Lineage (GTDB taxonomy): Bacteria > Pseudomonadota > Alphaproteobacteria > UBA9219 > UBA9219 > UBA8914. The sequence continues at coordinate 29,929 of DYDA01000010.1, forward strand.
AACGCTTAACATTGCAAAGCCGCGCCGTGGCGGACAAGGTCGCTGTGACGTTTTTGTTGACGGGCGCGCAGGCCACAACGCCGCCTGAAATGAAAAGTTATTTAGCGGTCTTTATGAAAGAACAAACGCAGTTGATCGAAGCTAAGCTAGCGCAAGTTCAAAAAGAAAGCCAAGACGCGCAGGCGGCAAGCAAGGCCGCGCCGCTTGGATGGATTATGGCGGGGGCTTTTCCTTTTGATCGGGTGCGGCAGCAAATGGCGCTTGGTGAAGTTGCTGCACGGTCCTTTCCCAAAGTGAAAGCGCCGCTTTTGGGTCATGCGGTTTTGACCCAAAGCGCGTGGATAAAGGCGGCAGAGGAAAAGACTTCGCTACGCTTTCTTTCCGCTGGCCAACTGGATCGTTATGCGATGCTTTTTGATCGCGTGAGTGAGGCGATGAAGAAGGCGCGAAGCTGGCTTTACGAGGGGCAGCTTGAGGCGCCGCAAACCGTTTTGCCGGATCAGCAGGACTTACGGGATTTATTGAGCCCCTATGCCGATTCTGAGGTAGCCCAATCGGCCTTTGGCCGTTTGATGACCACCGGCGCAATGTCGTTCGGCGTTTTGGAGTCTGTCGTGGCGGGCGATGCCTATCTTAAACAACCTTTGCAAACGATTGCGGAAACGGGTCGCCGCTACCTTGCCTATGGCGCGTGGGCGCTTGGGTTGCTCAGCCCCGCCTTGTCCGAGCCCGCGACGATTGGCACGGCGCTTAGTTTGGTGTTCGTGGCCTCCCTTTTCTGGTTGGCGGGGGCTTGTTTGCTTTTTCTGGTTCCGCTCTTGCCGTTCTTTCGTTTTACGATGGCTGTGGTTACATGGGGCTTGTCCGTTTTGGGCGCTGTTTTGTTTTTGCCGCTTGTTGCTCTTGGCCATTTATATCCGGCGGGCGATGGCGTGGTGGGGCCTTTGGCGCGGCGAGCCTATTGGCTGTGGCTTGGTTTATTTATTCGTCCCTGTTTGCTTTTGCTGGCGTTGGCAGGCGGGTTAGCGTTGTTTGTGATGGGCGTTGCGTTCCTGAACGTGATTTTCTTTGATTGGTTCTCTGCGCTTGCGACGACGTCCAGCGATATCTTTTGGTTCTTACGCGCTGGGTTAGCGTTGGCTTATGCGGCGTTGGTGTTGGCTTTGGCTAATGTGTCGTTTGGAGGAATCCTAACGCTTCCCGCCAAGCTGTTTGATTGGGTTGGGGCGCAAAGCGTTATGCCGGAATCGCTTGTCATGGCGGGCGGTGGGCGTGGGGCGAGTGAAAAGGCCTCGGCGCACGGCACCCCGCATCCCATGGGGCCCGCAGGCTTTATGCAAGGCGTTCATGGTGTGTGGTCTCATTTGACAGGGCACCCGATCTCGGCGGGCGCGTCTACAAAGGGGGCGTCTTCGCGTTCTGGGGCTGCGCCTAAGGATCAATCGGCGCATTTTCCAACGCTTCACCAAGATAAGGTTGATCACCGCGCCACGGCCAAAGCGCAGGCGCAGGCCAAAGCGTTTGCGAGAGCTGAAAAAGATTCCGGTGGCGGGGTTGAGGCAGGCTCTTTTGCCAGCGCAGCCACGGATGCCAAGGAGAATAAGGCGGCGGCCATTGCGCGGCATTTGCCGGATCTTGAGGATAAAAAGAACCAAAAGCAGCCTAAAATAGAAACGCAAGTTAAGAAAAGCGAAGACAAGAATGATGCTGCCCCCAGCGAGTCGCCAGAGCAAATGGCACGCGCCTTGGATGAAACCGCCCCGCCTTCTTCGGGAAAAGGGCCAAACGAAGAGGGATAGCCATTTTCTAGCGTTATTGTCATTTTAATAAATAAATGGCATAATGTATCAATAAGAACGGAAGTAAGGGCACATAAGATTGTTTAATCCCGTTGTCATTCCCGCCTTTCCCTTTCGCCCGCCGCAAGAGCGGCGGGACGAGGGCGCGGGGATGACGTTAAAGGATAGTGTTATTCTTTATGAACATACTTTCGTTCTTATTAATATAAAAATGGACAGAACGGGGGGGCGAACATGCTTGAGTGCAGAACAAAGATTCACGATAACGGACGGCTGGTTGTGCCTTTGGCCTGTCGTCAGGCTTTAGGCCTTGGTGCAGGAGAAGACGTTATCTTGCGGATAGAGCAGGGGGAGTTAAGGCTTTATCCGGCAAAGCAGGCTTTAACACGCGCCAAGCAACTGGTGAAAAAATATATGCCACGGCGAAAACTGGTTGATGAATTGCTTTTGGAGCGTAGAAAAGAAGGCGTTGATGAGTAAGCATGTCCTTGACGCCTCGGCGGTGCTGGCGCTTATCAATGGAGAGGCAGGCGGCGATAAAGTCGAGCCTTTGTTGGATAAGGCCGTTATGTCCGCCGTCAATTTTTCAGAAGTCATCCATAAACTTGTGTTGGGCGGCGTTCCTGTTGATGAGGCTGTCGAGGTGATTTCAGACCTTATTCCTAAGGTTGTTCCTTTTGAAAAAGAAGTTGCTGTTCTTTCTGTCGCTTTAACGCCGGTGACAAAAGCTTTCGGGCTTTCTTTGGGGGACAGGGCTTGTTTGGCGACGGCAAAGTTTATGGGGCTTGAAGCGGTGACGGCTGATCGCGTTTGGGGTAAGGTGAAGGTAGGCATTAAAATCAGGCTTATCCGGTGACCAAGCCTGTCCTTTTCCTTATCGGTGGGCCTACGGCTTCGGGGAAAACCGCTGCCGCGCTTGAGCTTGCGCGGGTCAAGGACGGCGTGATCATCAATGCCGATGCGATGCAGGTTTATCGCGGCTTGCCCTTGCTGACCGCGCAGCCCAGCGCGGCGGAAAAGAGCGAAATCCCGCACAAACTCTTTGAGGTGTTGGCTCCTGCCGAGCGTTCCTCCGCAGGGCGATGGCTGGCGATGGCGAGGGGGGCTATTGCTCAAGCGGCGCATGAGGGCCAAGCGCCCATCGTTGTCGGCGGAACGGGTTTGTATTTTGCCGCGCTTTTGGGTGGCCTTGCCGATATTCCCGCCATCCCCGATGAGGTGAGAGCAGAAGCCACGGCGCTTTATGAGGCTATTGGGCATGATGCGTTTCGCGCAAAGTTGGCTGAACGTGATGCGGTGAGCGCGGTAAAGATCGCGCAGCATGATCGCCAACGACTCCTTCGCGCTTATGAGGTTGCCGTTCATACGGGGCGCTCTCTTATCCAGTGGCAGGCGGAAGGCGCGGCGCACTCCATTGAAAAAGATTTCACGGTTCATCGCCGCGCTTTGATGCCTGATCGTGCCGCGCTTTATGCTGCGTGCGATGCGCGGTTCCTTCGCATGGTTGAAGGCGGCGCGCTTGAAGAGGTCAGGGCGCTTGTGGCGCAAGGGCTGGAGGAGGGGCTTCCTGCCATGAAAATTCTGGGCGTGCCGGAATTGGCGGCGCATCTGCGCGGTGAGATATCTTTGGATGAAGCCATCGCTAAGGCGCAGCAATCCACGCGCAACTATGCCAAGAGGCAGATGACATGGTTACGCAATCAGTGGAAGGCGGGGAGGGGCGCGGGATGATTGAAATGAAGGGGGTGGTGAGGCTGTTCGCCACCTTCTTGATGTGTGGGAAAAGGGACTCTTTTGGGGTGGAATTTCACACCTATTCCGGACTGTGCATTTTAAATGCCCCGCATTTGCATTCTAGTGAGCGCTGAGTGGCCTAAAAAAGATTTTCCTTATAGGGGTGGCGCAGGAAAAGAGCGCATCTCCAGCGCGATTTAAACCAGCTTAGCGTTGATGCTCTTTCCACATAAAGTATGGTTACTTTTTGGTTCTTTCATGCCAACGGTTATAAAGGGGAGAGTGGATAGCGTAAAATTACGTTATCCACTCTTTTGACTCGGTGCTTTGAAACACCATCCAGTTTTGCCGTCCCGTTTGAAACAGAAGAGATCCGATCAAGCCCGTGGCCTCTAGCGTTTTGATGGTTGTCGCTCGAAGCTCGCACGTTAGCGAGTCTGGCAGGGGCGTTTCGCTTCGTATCACCAGATCCAGTTTTTTGTTTTGTGAAAGACCATCCAGCTGCATAGAGCCAAGGTTGGACATATTCATGGTGATGACAAAGCGCGTGCGCTTATCTTGCGATGCCGCTCTGTTATTGTTTTGCTCTTGCTGCGCGTCATGATGGACATAAAGGCGGAGCATTTCAAACGCCGTCCCGTAATGCAAGGGGAGGGGATAGGCGCGCCATTCACCGACTTGCGCATCGCGCACGGCGATAAGGTTTGGCTCTTCTAAGGCTTTTATCAAATCGCCTGTCGCTTGTTTCTTGCCTGCTTTTTCCATTTTGACGATGAGCGGCTCGCCCAGCCATTCATCGATCTTTCCGCTTTGCAGCACCGAGAGAAAGAACAGCGCTGTGCCCGCCAAGTGATGCGTGGGACTAGGCAGGCGCGTTTGAACAAAGTGCGCTGCTGCGGGCAGGTCCGTTTGAATAAGCGCAGAGACAAACGCGCGCATCGGCGCAAAATCTTGATCAAGGGAAAGAGGCAGGGGCATTGTGCCAAAGGCTCCGCCTGCTTGACGCGTCGCGATGATTTTTGTGCCTTCGGAAAGGCCTCCCGCATTATGAACGAAAAGGGTTTTGCCCTCGCTTTCCATAAGGGCGTGGCCGCTGTGGCTTTTGCTAAGGATCGTTGCTTTGATTTGATCGGGAAGAATCTCTGGCGGCCATGGCTTGTCCGGCGGGATGACTTGATCAATCCGCAAGCGCACCGTGGCATGGGGGGGCAGCGCGCCCTGCGCCTCTTTTGTCGCTTGTTCTGTGCCATGAAGAGGGAAAATCTCTTTTTGAGAAACCTTGGCCGTTTTATCACCAAGGGCGCTAAGCGCATTTTCGATCACGCCTGTTTGATGGGGGCGTTCATCGCTTTTTTGGGGGGAGAGTGTTGGCTCCGCTGTTTTGGTTTTAACGGCAATCAGGGCGCGATCAACGTCATCTGGCAGGATGGTCACCGTAAGGGATTGCCCTTTTTGAAAGGACGCTTCTGTTTTTTCTATAACTGAAGGCTGAAGTGTGCCTTCCGGTTTAGGCGCTGTTTTCTGCGTCTCGCCTTGTGGCAAAAGCAGCATGGCTTTCTTGGGCGGGCTTCCGGCTTGAAGAACAAGGTCAACAGATTTTGTGGGTTGCGTGGAGTCTTGGCTTGTCGTGGCGATAAAATCTTGAACGAGCCTTAGCGTTTCTGTTTGCGTTTTAAGCAAGGTCAGTTCGATGGGGCCTTGGTTGGTTTGAAGCGCTACAGTGCCGTTTTCGAAAAGAGAAAGGATCGTACCGTTGATGGTGAGCGGCTTGTCAAGAACCAGCAAGGACGGCGGTAATTGCGTGACCTGAGCGGCCAGCGCTAAGGCGGGAGAGGCAAGCGTAGGCAACGGCATCAAAAAGGAGGGCGGCAAAGAAAGAAGGGACGGCCCGCCCATGCTCTTAATCCGATAAAAGTTGCGTGGCGATGGCGTCCACGTCTTGCGCGGCCTCACAGTTCGGTGAGCGCGTCATAAGCGGCGTTTGTGCGCGGATCGCATCGCGCACTTTGCTGTCGCGGCGAATGACTCCCGCCATGGGCGGTGTGTAGCCAAGGAATGTTTCCGAGACTTTGCAGATTGTCTCATAGGTGTTCCGGCCCTCATTCGGCGTTGAGGCAAGATTGATCACGATCTTCATCTGCGCTTGCGGGTTTGCTGCGCGTGAAAGTTTGATAAACGCATAAGCGTCGGTCAAAGAGGTTGGCTCATCCGTGATGATGACATAGGTTTGCGCGGCTGGCCCCGCCATTTGCCGCACGGCGCGATCCACGCCCGCGCCCAAATCGACAAAAACATAGTCATAGTTTTGCGCCAAAGCGATAAGTTCACCGCGCATGGCGTTTATCTTTTCGGAGGAAAGCGTCGCCATCGCGCCAGAGCCAGAGCGCCCCGCCAGAATATCAAACCCGCCTTCGTCATAGCGCGTGATCGCTTGCGCCATCGGCAGTTTGTTTTCGACAACGTGACCCAAATCTTTTTCGGGGGCGATGCCCAGTTGAATATCAACGTTCGCCAAACCCAAATCACCATCAAACAGCAAAACGCGCTTTCCTTTTTTGGCCAACGTATGGCACAGCGTGATGGAAAACCACGTTTTACCAACACCTCCCTTGCCACTGGCAATGGCGTACATCGTGGGGCAACGCAACGCGGTAAAGGGCGCTTGTGCGGCTGATTTTGGCATAAGGGGGATAGGATCGGTCATGGCTGTCTTCTCCTATGAAGAAAGTCTGGCTTGGGGGACGGCTTCTTGCGGGGGGGCTAAGATCAATCGCGCCAAGGATACGGGGTTAAGGGGTTGCGGCGCGTCTGTGACTTTTGACGACGCGCTAAAAGCGCAGAGAGGCAGGTGCGTTTCATGCGCGACGCAAAGCATGCCGCCCAGCCGCCGCGTCATGTCAAGGCGCGTGGGAAGCAGGCTTCTGGCCCCCATCGCATGAAAGGCTTTGGCCATTTCGGCGGCTTCGAAAACAGCCATATCGGCGGGAAGGACAAGAACGGGAGAGGCTCCCGTTGCCTTGATGATGGCGGAGAGGGTTTGTCTGTCCGCCTCGGAAAACGGATTGCAGCCTGCCGTATCCACAATCACGGTTGTTCCCGCTTTTTGCATGGCGATGGCATCATGCAGGGCGTGAGAGTCTTCGATTTCTATCAAATCGGTTTTCAAAAGGCGCGTAAAAGCGCTCAATTGAGCCATGGCGCCTGCGCGCTGCATATCGGTGCTGATGACGGCCAGATTTTTTTTTGCCAGCGTAAGAAGCGTGGCCATCTTGGCCGCGCACAATGTTTTTCCTGCCCCAGGCGGGCCGATCAGGACAAGCGGCGCGTTTTCTTTTTCATCATAAAGGGACGTATAGTGGAAATGCGTATCAAAGGCTGCGCCAATCGATAACAGGGGATCATCGTTGGCATATTGCGTTGCCGCCGCCACAATTTTTTCGGCCAAAACAGCGGGCACATTGTGCGCGATCATGGCCTCAGCGATGGTTTCAATGGATTCAGAGTCGATGGTCTGCGATGAAAGCGTTTGTGCGTTGGCCGAGGTTGGCATGATCGGATCATCAATGGCCGCCGTCACGCGCACACCGCCGCCTTCATCATCGCGTGTCGCCACAATGATCGCGTTATCGCCCAGCGTCTCACGAACAAGGCGCATGGCCTCGGTCATGGTCGTGCCGTAAAAGGATTTAAGTCTCATTTAAATTTGTCCCAACGTCTTGATCTTGGCCTTGGCATAGATTTCATTTTGAGAAACGATAACCGTCGAGGGACGGAACCGCTCCATAATAGAACGAACATAGGGGCGAATGGTGGGGCTTGTCAAAAGGATCGGCGATTCCCCCATCATGGCATGCTTGTCATAGGCTTGCCGGACGGCCTGAATAAATTGGTGAAGCTTAGTCGGTGGCATAGCAAGGCGTTTATCATCGCCATCGCCCGTAAGCGATTCGATAAAAGTTTGTTCCCATTCCGGCGAGAGAGTCAGAAGCGGGATGTAGCCCATTTCATTTGTGTTGGCGCTGGATATCTGACGCGCAAGGCGAGAGCGGACATGCTCGGACATCAAGGCCAGATTGCGCGTGAGGCCCGATGCTTCCGCAATGCCTTCAAGGATCGATGGCAAATCGCGTATGGATATGCGCTCAGCCAAAAGATTTTGCAAAACACGTTGAAGGCCACTGATGGTCACTTGGCTTGGGATGACATCGGCGACGAGCTTTTGCTGATCCTTGCCAAGTTCGTCGAGAAGCTTTTGTGTTTCGGCATAGGAGAGAAGCTCAGACATATTGTCTTTGACCAATTCGGTCAGGTGCGTGGTGATCACCGTTGGCGGATCAACAACGGTGTATCCCTTAAACAGCGCTTCCTCGCGGTATGTTGAATCAACCCACATGGCGGGAAGGCCAAAGGTTGGCTCCATCGTGTTTTCACCGGGCAAGGAAATGGGGGAGCCTTTGGGATCCATGATAAGAAGCATGCCGGGGCGCAACTCACCGCGTCCCGCCTCAATCTCTTTGATGCGCAGGACATAGGTGTTGGGGGGAAGTTGCAAATTATCCTGAATGCGAACAGAGGGCATAATAAAGCCCATATCGCCCGCCATTTGACGCCGCAGACCTTTGATTTGATCGGTCAGCTTTTGTCCGGCCTCGCTGTTGATAAGAGCCAGCAGGGCATAGCCTAGCTCAAGGCGGATCATGTCAATGGAAAGGGAGCGGCCAATGGGATCCTCGGCAACAGGCGCGGGCTTTGCGGCGGCAACAGCGGCTTCGGCTTGAAGCGCCGCTTTATTCAAATTGCGTTGCCCCGCCGAATAAGCGCCAAAACCGGCGATGCCTGACAGGATGATAAAAGGAAGAAAAGGCATGCCCGGCACAACCGCCAGCGCCGCCATCAGGGCAGAGCTAAGCCCCAGCGCCGTGGGGTAATCGCTGAGTTGAGCAAACAGGGCTTGATCGGTAGAGCCTTGGGTCGTGGTTTTGGAAACCAGAAGACCCGCCGCAACGGAAACCAGAAGCGCGGGAATCTGTGTCACAAGACCGTCGCCAATGGTCAGGCGGACATAGGTGTCGGCGGCTTCAAGGATGGGCATATCATGGCGGAACGCGCCGATGGTGATGCCGCCAATAGCGTTGATAAAGGTGATGACCAAACCCGCAATCGCATCGCCTCGCACAAATTTGGCCGCGCCGTCCATCGAACCGAAGAAGCCCGCTTCGTCCTCTAATTCCTTACGGCGTTTGCGGGCGGAGTCTTCATCGATCAAGCCAGAAGAGAGATCGGCGTCAATGGCCATTTGCTTGCCGGGCATAGCGTCTAAGGTAAACCGCGCCGCGACTTCGGCGATGCGGCCAGAGCCTTTGGTGATGACCACAAAGTTGACGATGGTCAAAATGGAAAACACGATCACGCCGATAATGAAATCACCGCCCATGACAAGATCGGCAAACGCGCCGACGACGTGACCCGCTGCATCTGTTCCTTCGTTGCCGTGGGTGAGGACAAGGCGCGTCGTTCCCAGATTAAGGGAGAGGCGCAAAAGGGTGGAGAGAAGGAGAACGGTTGGAAAAGAGCTGAAGTCTAAGGGCTTTCCGATGAACAAAACGGTCATCAAAATAATGACAGAAAAAGTGATGGAAATAGAAAGACCAATATCGACGACAAAGGGCGGAATGGGCAAAACCAAAACCGTCAGGATCGTCATAAGGCCAGCGGCCAGCCACACTTCGCCGCGCCTGAAAAGCCCGTTCAGGAAATCAAGTGATCCGGCTTCTGCCGTCGCGTCCGTCGTTGTGCTGCTTTGTTCGCTCATCGCGCCCTGTTAACAATTTTAAAAGACGAGGGCTTTTTGTCCCCAACTTTGGTGATCTTCTTTAAAACCCCTCTCCCCTTGCGGGAGAGGAAGAGAAAACTTGGATTTACGAAGTAAGTCCTTAGTTTTCGCAGGTGAGGGGTTCGCTTACTTTGACCCCGCCCCGAAATGGCTGTGCCATTTCGACCCTCCCGCAAGGGGAGGGTGATTTGCGCGGTTCTTAATTCCAGACACCTCAATCTTATCACGTCGCGGCCTGTTCGTTTTCGCCTACAGCGGGGGGAACGACGATGCCGGATTCATTGTACTGTTTTAACTTGTTGCGCAAGGTGCGGATTGAAATGCCAAGGATGGTGGCCGCATGCGTGCGGTTGCCAAGGCAATGGTGAAGCGTATCGATGATCAAGTCTCGCTCAACGTCTGCAACCGTCCTGCCGACTAAAGTTGGGTTGCTTGCCGTGGCGGCAGCCATAGGTTTACCGATAACCGCTTGCGCCGCTAATGCCGCCGAAGAGGCAGGCGCATCGGGGACAAGGCCTTGTCCCGCGATCATGATTGCCTCTGGTTCTATGGGGGAGCTGCGAGCCATAAGAACGGCGCGATGCATCGTGTTTTCCAATTCGCGCACATTGCCGCGCCATGAATGGGCTTGCAGGCGGCCTAAAGCGCCATCCGAGAGCGGGCGATCAGGAAGGCCATTGGCTGTGGCGTATTTCTTGGCGAAGTAGGTCGCCAGCGGCATAATATCCGCAGGACGATCACGCAAGGCGGGCATCGGCACATTCACGACGTTGAGGCGATAGTAAAGGTCTTCGCGAAAACGCTTGGCGCGGACTTCGTCTTCAAGATTGCGGTTAGACGTGGCGATAAGGCGAATATCGATCTTAACGGGAGAGGAGCCGCCGACGCGATCAATCTCACGTTCTTGAATAGCGCGAAGGAGTTTGGCTTGCAGGCGCAAATCCATCTCGCTGATTTCATCAAGGAGAAGCGTGCCGCCGTTGGCTTCTTCAAACTTGCCGATGCGCCGCGCTACCGCCCCTGTAAACGCGCCTTTTTCATGGCCGAACAGTTCCGATTCTAAAAGATTTTCAGGAATAGCCGCGCAATTAAGAGACACAAAACAAGCGCTCGCACGGCGGCTTTTGCGATGGACAAAACGCGCCATGACTTCTTTGCCTGTGCCGGATTCGCCCGTAATAAACACCGAGGCATCGCTGGCCGCGATGCGCTCTGCCATTTGAAGGAGGGGCGTCATCACGGGATCTTGCGCAATAAACGTGGCGTCTTCCTCGGCAACCGCTTGCAAAACGGCGGCAATCAGCTCGGCATCGGGGGGGAGGGGGATGTATTCTTTTGCGCCTGCGCGAATGGCTCTCACGGCGGCGCCAGCATCGGTCCCAATGCCGCAAGCGACAACGGGAACATTGATCCTTTCTGAACGTAAACTTTCGATCAGGCGGCCAATCTCCATCTCGACATCGCACATGACAAGGTCGGCACCTTGGCCATTGCGCAAGGCGTTCAAAGCGCCGTCCACGCTTTCGATATGCGAAACCTTCGCGCCACGCTGGCTGGCGAGGCGTCCGGCGGTTGAAATATGTCCTTGTAAATGGCCTACGATCAAAAGTCTCATGGCATCCTACCGTTGTTGAAAATTATGACGTGCGTTCCGCTTTGATGATTTCCGTCATGGTGATTCCAAGGCGGTCTTCGACAACGACGACCTCGCCGCGAGCGACAAGGCGATTGTTGACATAGATATCGATGGCTTCGCCGACTTTGCGATCCAGCTCAATCACCGCGCCGCGTCCCAGTTTTAAAAGGCTGCTGACGGGCATGGTGGCTTTGCCAAGAACGGCGGCGACTTCGACAGGGATTCCATAAACGGCTTCAAGATCGTTGATGGTGGCGTTCGCGCCATCCTTGGGGGCCTCACCGGCGGAAGGCTCTAGTTCCGAGAGGGTCAAGCTTTCATCGGTCATTTTTGTTCTCCAAGGTCAGGCTGTGATGGTTGTTGTAAAGGGGATTCCTGTGGGCTGGTTTCTTCAGCAAGAGGCGTTATCGGCAGCGGTTCTGCTTTGATGATAGGGGGCGCGCTTTCAGTTGGAAGCGGTTCAATCGTTTGAACCTCGCCCATCACGCGATCAATATCTTGCCATAGGGTTTTAAGGTCGCGCTCTATTCCGCCGTCGGCCCATTCGATGCGGCATTCGGAGAGGCCAAGTTCAGGGTCGCCAAGGATGACAAGCTTGCCAGCATAAGCCGCGCTTTCCGCAATGGCGTTGATGCGCGTTTTGGCGTCATCAAACTGAGCTTCGTTGACGCGAAAAACGAGACGCGGCTCATGGCTCATTTCCGTAACAATTTTGGCAACAATGGATTCAACTTCTTCAAGGCCATCGCGTGCGATAAAGGACGGCATGATTTTGCGAGCGATGACAAGCGCGATTTCTTGCAATTGCGCCAACTGCCGTTGCCACTCACCAAGGCTTTCTGTAATCAAGTGCTGGGTGCTTTGATCGATTTTGGAAAGCAGCGCGTTCATATGTTGCTGCTGTTCTTTCATCATCGCTTTTTGCCCGTCATCAAGGCCTTTTTCATAGGCCTCTTTTTGGGCGGCTTCTAACTGTTCTTGCGAAAAGGTGGGTTTAGGTTTTTCGCTTTCAGGCGTGCTGCGCCCCGCCTCGCTATCAAAAGTGAGATCAAAGAGGTATTTTCGCGCTTGGCTGCAGGCCGTTTCTGTTGCTTGTGCTTCCATCGATTTCTTTTATATCCCTCTTCCGCTTTAAGCGTTGGTTTTCTGGCAGCAGAAAAAATAAGGAAATGGGATACCAGCCTTCGCTGGCATGACGGGATAAGTATTTAATTTTAATCCCATCTTCGTCATCCCCGCGAAGGCGGGGATCCCATTTGGGTTCTTTACTGCTTGCCAACCCTTCCTCTGTTTTGGGTGTAGTCCTTTTAGTAAACCAGTTCGTCCTCGCCATTGTCTTTGGCGATTGTGATTTCTCCGCGTGCGGCCAAATCTTTGGCCGCCGTGACAATGCTTGTTTGCGCTTCTTCGACATCGCGCAGGCGCGTGGGCCCCAGCGCGGCAATATCTTCCTTGACCAACTTGCCTGCGCGTTCGGACATATTGGAAAAGAAAAGGTCTTTAAGCCCGTCCGACGCGCCCTTAAGGGCGATGGGCAGTTTGCTTTTATCGACAGTACGCAAAACGCTTTGAATGGCCTTGCTGTCTAGTTTAAGCAGATCCTCAAAGGTGAACATCAGGCTTTTGATTTTTTCAGCCGAGTCGCGATTGCGCTCTTCCAAAGAGGCAATAAATTTAGCTTCACTGGTGCGGTCAAGGTTGTTGAAAATCTCTGCCATCGCTTCATGCGGATCGCGCCTGTTGGTGCGGGCAAGGTTGCTCATAAACTCATTGCGCAGCGTGCGCTCAATATCGTCTAAAACGTCTTTTTGAACCGATTCCATGCGCAACATGCGCATCACAACTTCCATTGCAAAACTTTCCGGCAATTGAGAAAGGACGCGGGCTGCGTGATCGGGTTTGATTTTGGAGACAACGACGGCGACCGTTTGCGGGTATTCATTTTTCAGGAAGTTGGCGAGAACCAGCTCATTCACGTTGGCCAGTTTATCCCACATGGTGCGACCGGCAGGGCCACGAATATCTTCCATGATGTTATCGACGCGGCCTTTATCCAACACTTTCATCAAAAGGCGTTCGGTGGATTCAAACGTGCCAACCAAAGAGCCTGTGGAGGACATTTGTTCAACGAACTCGACAAAAAGTTTTTCGACAAGGCTAGAGCTGACATTGCCAAGGTTAGCCATGACTTGGGAAAGCTCTTTGATCTCTTCATCGTTCATATGAGAGAAAACGCGCGAGGCGTAGTCCTCCCCCAACGAAAGGATCAAAATAGCGGCCTTTTCCGCACCGGAAAGGCTCCTTACATCTTCACGAACGCGAACGCCTGCCATCTTTTCGTTTCCTTAGCGGCTTTCTTGATAAATCCAGTTGCGCAAAATAGACACGGCCTCTTCAGGGTGTTTGTCCACAATCTCCCCTACTTTTCTAAGCGACGAGGCCTTAACGCGTCCCTCGACACGAGAGATATCGATCATTTTCTCAATCTCGCTGTCCTCTTCCGGCTCACTTTGCAGATTTTGAGCATAGGCTCCTTGAGAGGGGGGCGCGAGTTGAGCCGTTGCCCCGTTATCAGAAGCCAGATAGCGGTTATCCCCGCCTAAATTGCCCGCTGACTCGAAGAGGCGTTTGAGGATGGGGCGCACGACAAGCAAAACGACCATCAAACCAATGAAGGCAAGGAGAAGCGTTTCCGCTATGCGTAACAAATCCAATTTGGGCATGCCCATAATAAGATCGGAAGACGCAGCGTCGGTTTCTCCGCTTTCACCTTGCGTAAAGGGCATGTTGATGACTTCAACCGTATCGCCGCGTGTCGCGTCATAATTAACGGCTGAGCGCACCAAGGCTTTGATTTGGTCAAGCTCCGCCGTTGTGCGGGGTTGATAGGTTTTGGCTCCATCGGCGGCGGTTGTCGTCGTTCCATCCACGACGACAGCGACAGACAGGCGTTTGACTTGTCCCGATTCACGCACTTGTGAGCGAACGGTTTTGTTGATTTCATAGTTGATGGTTTCTTCGGCGCGGTTTGTTTTGTTGGCGCCTTCTCCGCCCCCTGCGGCTTGCCCTCCGGGTAGATTATTCGTAAGCGAGACGCTGCCAGAGCCGCCATCCGAAGCGCTGGAATCTTCCGTCGTGCTTTGTTGCGAGCGAACAACCTGACTTTCAGGATCAAAAATTTCCGAGCTTGTCGTGATGCGATCAAAATCCAGATCGGCAGAAACTTGAGCGCGGACTTTTCCAAAACCAAGAGTCCGCGCCAAAAGATCCTCAATTTTGCGGGCTTGGGTTTGTTCATAGTGGGCGCGAAGCTCGTCTTGATTGTCTGTTCCTACGCCGCCACCAGCGGCTCCATCAGAAGGCCGTGCCAACAAATTGCCCTTATCATCGACGATAGAAATTTGCGTGGGTTGCAGTTGCGGCACAGCGGCGGCAATAAGATGTTGGATAGAGGCAATTTGTTCCCTCGCCAAAGCTGCGCCGCTGCGTGTTTTAAGAAAAACGCTGGCGGTGGCGGTTTGCGTGCCGTGACTGAAAAGTTCACGTTGGGGTAAAACCAAATGAACGCGAGCGCTTTGAATGGATCCCATGGTGCTTATGGTGCGCGCTAATTCGCCTTCCAAAGCGCGCAGATGGTTGATGTTCTGCACGAAGCTGGTTGTTCCAAAGCCTTCTTTTTGGTCAAAAATCTCATAACCGATAGAGCCACCCTTGGGCAGGCCTTCGGCCGCCATCAACATGCGAACCTTGCCCACTTGCTCACCGGGGACGCGGATCATGCCGCCGTTGGGGGCCACCTCATAGGGGATTTTTAGGGCATCTAATTTCTGGGCAATCGTGCCCGCATCTTGCGCGTCCAACTCATTATAAAGGAGTGCCATGGGCGAGGAGGAAATGCGCGAGGTGATAAACCCAAAAAAGCCAAGAAGGCTAAAGGCCACAAGCGCGATGGCGCCCAATCGCATGGGACCCAAATTGCGTAAGGTTTGTATAAAAGCGTTCACGTCGCGGCGACTCCTTGAACGAGAAAACGTAGAATCACGATAGAGTATCGTGCCTAGATGAGGTACTTGCTTTTTTTAAGGTTAACAAGGCTTAACCGTAAGAAAGTAAAATTTTTATTAAGAAAGTGGGCAATTATTGCCTATTTGCCTCACTTTATATCGATGGCGAAATAGGGGCGTGTTAAGGCTAAATGAAACTATTAGTTTCGTGAGGAGAATGGTATGAGATTTTATCTTGAAGATGTCTATTGAAGGAGAAAAGCTATGACATTGTCTTTGGATCCGGTGATTTTAACTGAATTATCGCGTGGTCTGACGCCGACTCAGTTTGAGATGGAAAAGGCTACCAACATGGTTTTACACGATTGGCGCTCTGCGACAAAAACAACGGCCATGAATCCAGAGGCGGCGACACGTTATCTTATCGATCTTTATGATCAAAAGAATTTGATGGAAGATAGGGGCAAAAGGCCAAACGTGCTCAAGGCTTATGATTTTATCGTTGATCATCTTCTTGTGGTTTATAAACCGGTTAGTGCTGTAAAAAATGCGCGTTTATTGAACCTTCTTGCCTCCTTGCATGATCTTGCGGAAGTTGGCGTGTCAGAGATTGGTTTTTCTCCGGCCAAATTTCGCAAGCATGAAGCTCAGCTATGTCTTGCTGATATAGCCCTCAACGTCAACGCGGCGCAGAAAAAAATTGACCGTTCTTGTGAGGCCATCGTCAAAGATTTGAATCAAGAGAAGGCCTTTGTTTTGGACAAAAGGGATCCGCGTCTTTTTCTTTTAGCCACGGTTCATGCGCCGATTGTAAGCGCTCTTTATTTAAGGCAATTCACGAAAGCTTTTTCTTTAAAGCCGTCTTCGCCAAGAACGATCCTTAGAAAAAGAGTCGGCGCCGCAAAAACTTTGAACGCTGGTTGATTTTTTCTTTGCCCCGAGAATCCAACTCTTGGAGTGAAAAGGGGCCTGTTAAAATCTGGCGGGCGCGGTTGTGCGGCTTGAGACAAGGGTGCGGTCAATATGCCGTCCTTGAAACATGACGATGCCTATTTCTTGGCCTGTTTTAATGGCGCGTTCGTCTTCACAGCGGCATAGAATCGTGTGGGCTTGCCCCGTGTCCATGATGATATTGCGAATTTCGGGGATCATGCTGGGAAGCATGTCGTCCAAAGCATTCGGCGTCCAGTAGAGCTTCATGAGATCGAACCCCATTTTAGCCCGATTATAAAAGGGGAGGGTATGGTGAGTCAGCCCGTCCAGACAAAGACGGAAGCCATGATCATGCAAATAATCGCGAGCGAAAAGAAACGCCCCCATATCTGAAAGCACGTCCAGTTTATTTAACTCAATCACAAGACGTCCTCGTAAATGGGGAACAATCACGGCTTCAAATCGGGCAAACTCTGGTGTCAGAATTGTCGCCACGTTGAGGTTGATGCTAAAGGGACGCGACGATGCCGCCCCATCGCGGATGAGCATCAGCATAAGGCGACGATCCAGCGTTTGTGTCAGGTATCTGAAGAGCCACGTGTCGGAAAGAATATCGATAGTGGGGGCGATGGCTTTTTGCAGATCGTCAATGGAAACAAAAACCTCTTCGAACAAGGGCTGCGGCGCGACGTTGTCCACGAGTGTATAAACCGTTTGGCGTCTTACAAGATTGGTGATGTCCACGTTATCGAGAGATTTATCGATTTTTTCTAAAAGCTCTGGACGCATAGGGGTGCGAATCAACGTGGGCGAATCGGTAAGAGCCTCTTGCTTCAAGCGTTGGCTTTCCGCTTCCTTGAGAGCCTGCCCGATGTGAGTCAAAAGGACGTCATAGTCCTTTTCGATGTTATACCATGTGCAAAAAGCATCATTGCCTGTAGAGGTAAGATTATCCATCAGGGGGTCTTGACTGAATAAAAGCCGCATACGTAAGACGCTGGCTTCAAGCGCTGTTAGAGTTGCGTCTTTGGCAACAAAAAATAAATCCTTGTTGCTGAGATAAAAAATCTGTCCTTCAAAGCCGCTGGCTAAGGTGGTGAACGATTCACTGGCGATGCGGATGTAGCTTTCACGATGATAAGCGCTTGAAAGCTTGGAAAAATGCATACAAAGAGCCACGCGCCCTGCGCGCAAACGATCCAGCCTTTGAATCAGATCCAAAAGCATAGCTTCTTGCAAGGGGGCGCGGTTTTTGAGAATTTCAGGCATTGAGGGAGGCGCGAGGGGGGGGAGAAACAGGATAAGTCACTAAAAATGACTAAGCTTAGTTAATTATTAGTAACTTTGTTTTTAATCTCTGGTTGAGGATTAAAGGATAAGATGTCTTGCTATCCTTAGGTTTACTGCACTTCATCAGATGATGGGATCCTTTCTTGCCATGACCGATATGCCCCTTTCCCCCTCTGCCCAAAACGCGCCTCTTACAACGATACCGGAGAAGAAGAAGCGTTTTTATCTGAATGCGTTGGCCGTTTCACTGCTTATCTTTTCTATGGTTGGTTTATGGCGGCTTGTGTCGAATTATGATTTGATGGTTGATGCCTCAGGGATAAACTTTTACGGCAATGTAGGGATTGTCGTTCTTCCCCTTTTATTTCTTACTTTTGTCTTGATGGAAGAATCAAAGCTCGCGGTTAAGATCAATGTCGGCGAAGGGTATAAAGCGCGTCTTGATCAGTTGCAAAATCGTTTGGATTCCCGCGAGAATATGATCCGTCTTATCTCTAATCATCAAACGGGCGCTATCGCCATTTTTGATCGTCATAACCGTTACTTTTTTGCCAATGACGTTGTTGCTCATGAAGTTGGTAAGGCGGTGATGGAGATTGTCGGGCAACCGCCGATCAAAGTTTTGCCTAATGAACAGGCGATGAAGTTAGAACTTCGCCTTGCCGAGGCGCGTGCGACAGAAGACCCCATTGAAATTGTTGAGCCTGTCGTTGATAAAAAAGGTTCCACACGTTTTCTTAAACGTCACTATGAGATGATCAGCGATATTCCCGATATGATGGGCTGCGTTCTTTTACGCGAAGAAGATTTAACCGATTTGATTGTTGAACGCGAACGCCGTGAGCAAATGCTTCGGCAGGTGATTGAAACGCTTGTCGCTGTTGTGGATCGTCGTGATCCTTATGCGACGGGGCATTCTTCGCGGGTAGGGCAACTGTCGCGTGCTATTGCGCATGAATTGGGATTAGAGCCGCTTCAAAGTGAGGCTAGTGCGATTGCCGGTTCCTTGATGAACTTTGGCAAGGTTTTGGTTTCGCGGAAGATACTGACAAAAACATCCGCGCTCACGTCTGATGAATTGCAGCGCGTGCGTGACAGCATTCTTATTTCAGCAGACATTTTGGCTATCATAGGCTTTGATGGGCCCGTTGTTCCTACCTTGCAGCAAGTCCTTGAGCGATACGACGGTATGGGCGTGCCCAATGGGCTTAAGGGCGACGAGATTCTTATGACGGCTCGCATTGTGGCGGTGGCCAATGCGTTTGTCGCCTTTGTGAGTCCTCGTGCCCATCGTGACAGCCTTTCCTTTCTTGATGCTTTAGCCGTTTTGGATAAAGACGCGGGCAAGGCGTATGATGAGCGCGTCCTTCTTGCTATGCGGCATTATATTGAAAACCGTCCCAATAAACTTGAATGGCTGATGGCGTCAAAACCTGTTTAGGTTTTTTCTATTGCCCCATAAAAAAGAGCCACCAGCACATGCTGGTGGCGCTTTCCTTATCAAGGCTATTCTTAGGCCGAGTAGTACAGATCATATTCGATGGGGTGGGGCGCCATGCGATAAGTGTCCCACTCTGCGCGTTTCAGATCCAGATAGCCTTCAATCATGTCCATCGAGAAAACATCGCCTTTCAGCAGGAAGGCGTTGTCTTTTTCTAAGGCCTTGATGGCTTCCTCCAGCGAAGCACAGACGGTTGGAATCTTGGCCAGCTCCTTGGGGGGGAGGTCATAAAGATTCTTTTCCATCGCATCACCTGGATGAATCTTGTTCTTGATGCCATCAAGACCAGCCATCAACATGCCCGCAAAAGCAAGGTAGGGGTTGGCGCACGCATCGGGGAAGCGAACTTCCACGCGCTTGGCTTTAGCCCCTGCGCCGAACGGAATGCGGCAGCTGGCCGAGCGATTGCGCGAGGCATAGGCCAGCAAAACAGGCGCTTCGTATCCGGGAACCAGCCGCTTATAGCTGTTGGTCGTTGGGTTGGTCAGGGCGTTGAGCGCCTTGGCGTGTTTGATGATGCCGCCGATGTAATGCAGCGCCATATCGGACAGGCCTTCATACGTTTTGCCTGCAAACAAGGGCTTGCCGCCTTTCCAGATGGACTGGTGCGTGTGCATACCCGATCCGTTATCACTGTGCAGCGGCTTGGGCATAAACGTCGCCGTTTTGCCATAGGCATGGGCGACGTTATGCACGACGTATTTGTAAATCTGCATGTTGTCGCCGCATTTCAAAAGCGTATCGAATTGGATGCCCAGCTCATGCTGCGAGGCGGCGACTTCATGATGGTGCTTTTCAACCTTCAGCCCCATTTGCTCCATGATAAGAAGCATCTCGGTGCGTAAATCTTGCGCCGAGTCGACGGGGTTGACGGGGAAATAGCCGCCCTTGATGCGGGGGCGGTGGCCAAGGTTGCCTTCCGTATATTCGCGTGCGGTGTTGTGGGGCGCTTCACGGCTGTCCAGTTTAAAGAACGTGTTGTGCGAGTCGTTGCTGAACTTCACATCATCGAACACAAAGAATTCGGCCTCTGGCCCGAAATAGGCCGTATCGCCAACGCCCGACGTCGCCATATACTTCTCGGCCTTTCTTGCGATGGTGCGCGGGCAGCGGTTGTAAGGCTTATTTGTGACGGGATCGATGACATCGCAGATAAGCGACAGCGTCGCTTCCGTGTAAAAGGGATCCACAACGGCGGTTGAGGCATCGGGGATCAACGTCATGTCGGATTCGTTGATGTCTTTCCATCCGGCGATGGAGGAACCATCGAACATGATGCCTTCTTTAAACGTGCTTTCATTGATCGTGCTGACGTGGTGGGTCAAATGCTGCCATTTGCCACGCAGATCGGTAAAGCGTAGATCGACGAATTTAACGTCGTTTTTCTTCATGAAGTCTAGGACGGTTTTTGCAGTTGCCATGGGGAACCTTCTGTTGTTGAACGGTTGGAAAAAGAACAAAAACGAATCGAGATTTATATTGCGCTGAGCAAGAACTAAGCCGATATCTAAGCGCTTGACAACTTTGACGGGTTTCGATAAACCCAGTGTTATGAAGTGCTGTCACAGCCTGCTCCCGCAAGGGGCGGGCGTTTTTGTTGGAAGTGGCGGCTTTAGCGGTTTCGCTCTTCAACTTATGTGTGGCGGCCGTAGCTCAGTTGGTAGAGCCCTCGGTTGTGGTCCGAGTTGTCGTGGGTTCGAGTCCCATCGGTCGCCCCATTCTTTTTCATATTAGCCCAAATGGTGATGGCACGCTCGAAGCGTTGGTAGAGCACCCTTATGTCTTGGGTGTTGTGGTCCGCGTTGCCCGTGGCATCGAGTCCCATCGGTCGCCCCATTCTCAAGAAGCATTCAGGATTTGAAATTCATGACGAGTAGGCGCGTTTTCAAGTTGACGCAGTCTATTTTGTCGTCCGCGCCCACTCTTCTACGGCAGAGGAAAAATCAAGCTGATAGTCGGGAATGCCTAGCGAGAGGCCATGCCTTATCGCCTCATCATAATGCGATAGGTGGGAACGATCAATTTTGAAGAATTGATCCTTGAAGATAACGAAATGAGTGCGCTCGTTTTTAAAGTCGGCATACCACGCATGATCTTTATCCAAAGACTGGTTAAGCCTTGCCGCCGTTTCTTCGGCCTTATTATTGGCTATCTCAACCGTGTGGAGAGTCCAGTTTTGAACCCATGGCGTTTTGTGCTGCGGCGTCACCGCCTCAACCTTCGTCGCAACGATGGTCATGCTGTCGATCACGGTTTTGTCACTTAGGGACTCTTCGATAATGATCCCGCGATAGGTCATGAGGGTGTTCCTTGGGGGGGGCTCAGTTAAGTTATATATCAATGGGACAGACTCGTAACCTGCATGACAAAGCCTATCGACTCAACGGATTGATCTTATCTAAACATTTGCAAAACACGTTCTTGCATGTGTCTTCAATTTTTAAATTGGCTCTTCCGTGAAATGCAAGCTCACCGCTGCACCCACCTACCATGTTTTTTGACTGATGTATTATTTCTAAGAGGTCTTCAGGCTTCTCCTCTGTTTCTGATGACAGGCAACTAGGGTGAATTATTCGCAATGCAGCAAGCAAAGGAAGTAATTTGTGGTGAGCATCTTCCATTCCAATAAGCAAAAACTTATATTGAAGGGCATGGAGATAACTGAGCCCCTCTTCATATTTTGTTACGGCCTCTTTCACCTTTTCTGAGTTAGAGACTGTTTGTCCATTGCTAACAGCCCATTCGTAGATAGCGAGCGACCTCTCAATTTGCTTTAACACATCAAGTGCTTCGGAAAATAAGTTAAACCGTTTTTCCCACCAACGTTGTGATACGAATTGTCTATATGCAAGCAGATAGGTGACTAGCCCGCCAATAGATCCCAGTAAGATTTTTTCAAAGATAGCTTCCATATCTATTTTCTCTTCCAACGGGTTTTTTCTGGAGGCACACGAAATATAACCACAACTTTTAAAGAGTTTTGGCTCATAGTCAAATCGGATAATTTCCATAATGCCCCGTCATTGCGAGCGACCAACTTGTCCCCCGAAGCTGCGAAGCAGCGTAGGGGGATCCATCACCTGCTCTTTCCACCGATGACCTTGTTTGCCAATTCAGGAGATGGACTGCCACGTCGCCTTTTAGGCTCCTCGCAGTGACGGCCGCGCTGGCAATCGTGCGAAGTTTATGGAGGGGATTGATCAAAATCACGCAAAGCGTGATTTTGCCCCTCAAGGGGCGGCTCGCCCTGTTGGGGCTGCGCCGTCCAAAACGCCTGTGGCGTTTTGTCGAACCCTGTGGTCTCTTCAGCGATCCACCTTTTCCGCCATAACAAAAGCCCCCAATCGGGGGCTTTTGTTATGGGAGGGGGACTGCCTAACAAGCCGTCCATCCAATTGTTTGCCAACAAACTTATTTCACGCAAGCCGAATTATACTCATAATTCTACTCACAATCGGTCTGGATTTAGGCTTACGTTATCGGATTGTGTTGGATAAAGTCAAAGCACGCAATCATAAAATGCTCAAGATATATTTTGAGCGGCCAGCTAAAAAAAGGAGGGGTTATGAGCAAAACAATAACAACAATAAGCCTGTTATTATCCTTGTTCTGCGTCTCGGCCTGTACAAGCAAACCCGAAGCCTACAGCGCAACACTCGACAAAATAACCCTTGCCTCTCAACAAGCAGATAACTCTTGCTCTACCGATAAACAAACCGAGGCTGATAAAGTTTCATGCACAAAAGAGCTGGTACTAAAAACTGCAGCTGAAGACGGCTTTGACGATATTTTTGTTTTAGAGAAACATTTCTCTTTAAATGAAGGCCTCGCGAAGAAGCTAGATGCGAGACAACTAAAGGCAGAGGAATACAACAAGCAAAAAGCGGAACTTGCCGATCAAACAGTTTCCTTTTTTTACGCGAAGCTTAACCGACTAAGGCTAGAGGAGATCGAACGCAAGCAAAACGCCACCATGGCTTGGATGGCTATGTCTCAAGGCATGAATTCCATGAGCAATTCTTACAATAATTCCGCTGCTGTTTATGGGGCGGCTGCGCAGCAACCTTGGACTCCCTCATATAGAACGCCACGAATGATTACAACAAACTGTAATACTTTTGGAAATAATTTAACCTGTTATTCCCAATAATTATGGCGGTAAATAAACTTCTGTTTTCTTCCTGTTGTTTTCAGGAATCTTGGCGCGGTGTAGGCTCAACAAAATGAACGGTAATTTGGTGCAATTCATGCACGTCATCGACAATTTCTGTTCGGGCAAGCTTAGGAATATAGTATTCCATCACAGAGGAAAAAGCAGAAAAAGCCGCCTTCGGGTCTGTCTTTGCTATTTCATCCAGCCATTCATTTAATCGGCCAATGTTGCCCTCCACAAACAAAGAAATTGCTTCTCGTGCCTGTTGCGTAGTTTTGTTTGGCTTTCCTTTTGGACGACCAGCGAGATTGCCTGATTTCCCTTTTTTGAATTGAGTCATGATTTTTTCCTTTCATTTTTCTGCTGTTATTTGTTGCTCTGATCTCCAAAGAGCCGCCGTTTCAGAGCTTTGGTTTTTGCGGTAAAAGGTCAAATAAGCCCCGTCGCCGCAATCAAGACGTGCGGTGTCTTTTGTAACAGCAACAATGCGCCGCCCTTTAAGGCAGGGCACAAGCCCCATGCCGTCATAACGCCATTCAGGGGCATCGGGGCACACGCCAAACACATCCTCGGCCTTCCACCCCAATGCCGCTGCCTGCCGCCCCCATGCGTCCAAGAAATAGCCCCCATCGTCCACAAGCTGCCGCCAGCGTTCCGGCGTAAAAGCGGCAGGTCTTTCCATCGTGCAAAGAAGAGCAAAGCCTTCGGCCCATTCTTTCGGAACCCCGTTCGCCTGAATAATTCCGGCGCGTTCGTCAAAGGATTCTTGATCCCATTTTATAGGTCTTGCGACAGCGACAGTTGCGACAGTCGCGACACAAGCCGCCACATGTTCCCGAAGTGTCGCAAGTGTCGCGTGTGTCGCCGTCGCACACTCTTCCAAACCGCCTTTTCTTATCAGAGCCGCGAGCGTCATGCGCACCCCCCTTCCAATAGAGCGGGATTAACGGCAATCATTTTTTGCCTGCCGCCGCTTATCTCCCTGATACGATCCGCCTCGCACAATTCGCGCAAAGCCTGATTAAGCCTTTCGGTCTTGCGAAGGCGCACGGGGGTAATGTTTCTCTGAATCTCTCGGCGGGAAACGCTGGAAACACGAGACTTCCCACAATAGGATAGAAGCCAAGCGTCAAGCCTTACAGCGTCGGCCTGTTCTTCCGGCAACGCCAATTCCCCGAAGAACCGCCGCGCTTCGTTCAAATGCCAAGCCACGATCCGGCTTGCACCTTCCAGATTGTGCGCTTCAATCAAACCCGACGGCCCGCGCTCCAAAACATGAAATAAAGCCGCAAGCCGTGCCACATTATCAGCCGCCTTTGATCCTACGTCCCGCACGCCATAAAGCTCGCCATTGTCGCCAAGTTCTTTTTCAATAGTATCGTGGAAAGCAACCCAAAGCGTTTTGGCCTCCGGCGTTAAGCTCAAGAGCGTTGGCGCAAGCCCTCCGCCTTCCGCAAAAGACGCGGGCATAGAAAGCAGGTCCGCAATACGCTTATTGAACAAGGCCAGATTAGGCCAAGTTGAAGGGGCTTCGGAAAAGAAGCGCGTCCCTTGTGTGGATTCCGGCCAAGCAACAAGAAAACGAGCAAAGAATCCCGTCCCCCGCGCCAAGCCGCCTGAACGCTCGAAGAAGCTGTTAAGCGTCACCTCTTGCACAAGTAGGCCCATCGTGAACCGCGCTCCCCGCACGGTAAAAGATTCGGACGTGCGCCTGCTTATGGGCATATCGCCGCCATCCCACAAAATGTTAAGAAGCCCAAGATTGCGCATGATTGTATCTTTCCCCATGGCATGCGCCCCGAGGATCAATCCGGCCTCGCTCGACAACACCCCAGCCGACGGATATTCTTGCGCCATAGCCCAAGCCAAACTTTCGGGCGTATCGTCCCCGCGTATCAGTTTAGGAATGCGAGGGGGGACGGGCTTTTCCTTTTCCAGTTGTTCAAGACGCGAGCGCAAATTGCCGATGCTTTCCTTTTCGCCGTCTTTGGCTGCCGCGTTTTTAATGGCTCCCGTGACCCCTGCTTTTTCCGCTTCCCATGCAGAAAAATCAGCGCGATGTTTTGCCAGTTCAGGCTTTGCCAATTCCGCTTGATCGCGTTCAAAATCACGAATAGCCCCTGTGAAGAATCCGTCACAAGTTGATTTTCTTTCGCCGCTATCGGCGATAGACAAAAGAAACAGCCCGACAGGGCCGGAAAGTTTTTCCGAACGCTTCACATCGACAAGGGCTTGTCCCGCCACCGACAGAGCCGCCAGCGCCGAGGATGCAACAAGAACGGCAGGGGCCTTTGTAAAGCCCTGCACCTCTGCAACGGCGTCGCGCACGAGAGGCGGCAAAGCATCCAATGGATAAGATTCCGGTGCGATAGACGAAAGAAGCGATTGCGGCGGCTCCCACAGATCAGAAACTGAAACGGCACTTTGCACCATGTTTTTAATCGCGGCTTGTGTCATGCTGCCGCCTCCCTCAAAACGTCGTTAAAATCTTTTCCTTCCGGCGGCAACGCAACGCGCACCTTCCGACCTTGCTCACGCCATAGCAAAGCCGCATCTTGTGCGGATCGAAGTCCTACGGGGTCATTGTCGGCGCAGATCGTGACGCTGGAAGCCAGAGGCAGAGGCGGAAAAATAAGATTGCGAATACCACCCGCCGAAAGCGCGGCCCATGTCGGGATTCCGGTTGCCTGCATCACGCTCAAACCCGTTTCTAAACCCTCGCTCACGGCCAATTCTTCGCCCGCATCGGCAAGGTGACAGGACAAGCCGCCCACAGGGCCAAGAGTCATTTTGGCAGGGGTCACAGGGGCCTTATCTTTGCCATCGGGCGAAAGGAAAGTCCTATGCAGCGCGTGAATTTTGCCCGTCCAATCCGTGGCCCCCGCGAGCAAGACAGGGAAATATGATCCGCTTGGTTTATGAAGGTGACGGGGCAGGAAGCGCAAAGACAGAGGAAGAATCTCGATCCCGCGAGCGCGTAAATAGACCTCGACTAGCGAGCCTTTGGCCGGAAGGCTCTCGCGCCATAGCTTTTCGACAAATACCCGAACGCTGGCCGTGTCTTTTTCTGGCACAGGCCGCTCGCACCGCATCGTTGGCGCATGGCCCCGCAAGGCCGCCAACAGATCGACTTGCGAGCATCCTGCGTGACAATGAAAAAGCTCGCATCCGTCCTTCACGGTCACAGCCAGAGCTGCCTTATAGCCGCAGCATGGGCAATCGCGCCATGTCGTGCGGCCAGCCGCCGCCTTGAAGTCCTCACGCATCGGATTCCCCTCGCGACTGTGCGATACGTTGGGCGATAAAAGCGTCTACCTCGCTGGATAACCAGCCGACGCTCCTTGCGCCTAAAGAGATTGGGCGCGGAAAAAATCCTTTCGCAATCCAGTCATACAAGGTTGAGTTTTTGATCCCGATCCGTGAAAGAACGGCAGGCTTTCTTAATAAGACTTGTTCGGACATATTAGCCTCCATTTGAAGTTATGAAGGCGTTTTTATCGAAAGGGGCTGATATGATCAGATAATCAATAATCGGTTTTTAATTCATCACAAGGATCGGGAACGTTTTGAACCATAGAGGCTTTCACTTCGTCGGGAAGTGCATTATAAGCACCATCTAAAATATCTTGTGTTTTTGCCCTAATATACTCTGTTTTAAGCATTTCCTGTTCAACGTCTGCCCCGAGCCGATTTATAATCTCGCCAGCTGCATCCTCAATAGAAAGAGCTACTCCCTTGTTTTGATTCTGTTTTCTCAAACACCATATGGCATAAAGAAGATGCTTTCTTTTCTGTTGCGCTTTTTGATGCTTTATCGGATGCCCAACGCGCTGTTTCTTTTTAAGGCAAAACGCTTCATCCAAACTTATCGTTTCTCGCTCTAAATAGTCAGCGAAACGCTCCGCCAAAATCAAGAGGACATTTGACGGCGGCGTGATTCCATTCTTGATCAACTGGGTGAAACTTTGAATGGCATCTAAACTGCTATCCACCAGCTTGGCCATTTCAACGTGCATAAAGCGAGAAATTTCTCTTGCATCCTTCGGGCGTTTATCAAGCCACGTCTCTTCTAGTTCAAGGGATCGCACGGCCTCCCGAGAAATGGAAAAAACAGGTTTCTTCTCATTTTTAGCCATTTTTTGCCTTCCCTTGCATCTGAACAACGTTTTTGCGCTGTTGAGCCGCTTGATCCAGAAAATCCGCCCAATCCCCCATCATCTTTTTGCGTTCAAGAACGTATTCCGCCCGATTGTATGCGCTTCGGATTTTGTCGCCGTCCTCATGTGCCAACTGCCGCTCTATAACGTCGGGGTTAAAGTTTTTTTCGTTTAGGATCGTGCTGGCAAGGCTTCGAAATCCGTGCCCTGTCATGCGTCCCTGATATTTCATGCGCCGCAAGGCCATAAGAATGCAGCCGTTGGATAAATGCCGCGCCTTGCTGCGTGAGCTATAGAAGAGAAAAGGCTTGTCCCCCGTCAGTGTGTGAATCTCTTTCAAAAGGGCCAAGGCTTGCCGCGAAAGCGGGATCATGTGCGGGCGCTTCATTTTCATGCGCTCTTTGGGAATGTGCCATTCTTCCCGCTCCCAATTTATTTCTTCCCACTTCGCGCCGATTAATTCGTTCGTGCGCGGAAAAGTCAGAGCCAGCATTTCCATCGCCAGAACAACAAGCCGATCCCCTGCATAGGATCGAATGGCTTTAAGAAGGTCAGGCAGTTCGGCAGGCGGAATGCAGGGATGGTGTTTTTCTTCTGTGCTTGGCAAAATGTCACGCAAATCCGCCGCTGGGTTATGCTGGCAAAGACCGCGCTGCGAGGCATAACGGAAAGTCTGGCCAATAAGCTGTTTCATGCGCTTGGCCGTTTCGACCGTGCCGCGCTTGGCTATTTTCTCAATAACCCGTACTACATCGGGAATCGTGATTTCCGTGATAGGCAAGGCTCCTATTTGTGGAAAAACGTGTTGCTCCATACGAGCAAGGCATTGGACACGGTATTTTTCATTCATGCCGGATTGCTTCAATTCCAGCCAAGCCCGCGCCACCTTCTCAAAAGTGTTTTCCCCTGCATGAAAATTGCGGAGCTTTTGGGCCTTCTTCTCCCGTGTGGGGTGCTTTCCAGCGTCCAGCGTGTCTCGCGCCCCATCACGAAGCTTCCGCGCCTCTGCCAAGGAAACGGCGGGATGTTTGCCCAAAGCCAGCATTTGCCCCTTGCCGTTGAAATTGTACCGCCAGCGCCAAAGCTTGCCGCCAGCGGGTGACACCTCTAGGCACAGGCCGCCGCTATCAGCAACCCGATAAAGCTTTTTCTTGGGTTTGAGGGCTTTTATGGCCAATTCGGTCAGAGACATGGCAAAGCGCCTTGAGTAGTTTCTTAATATCTACTCATTAATCTACTCGCAATCGGCTTGGCTTGCAATAGACCTTATCGGAAGTGGCCGGATCAAATCTCTTTGATTTTACTCTGTTTTCTTCATTACCTCGGACGCTATCGGATGTCCTAAATCGAGGCAATGGCGGAGAGGGGGGGATTCGAACCCCCGGTACGTTTGCACGCACAACGGTTTTCGAGACCGCCGCATTCAACCGCTCTGCCACCTCTCCATCTTCATCATTCAACAGCGGGGTTGATCGCGGTTGAACCTTATCATTTTCACGCGCCTTCGCGCGTGGGGATCTATCTCAACCCCTCTCCCCTTGCGGGAGAGGAAAGTTTTTCTAGGGCTTGTTTGTCTCGCCGAAGCGTCGAAGACGCGAAGGTGGACAACAAGTCCTTAGAAAAACTAGGTGAGGGGTTACCTATCGGATCCCTCCCCGAAATGGCTTTGCCATTTTGACCCTCCCGCAAGGGGAGGGTGACTAGGCAGCCAGTCTCTTACATCAAGCCATTAAGCTTGGCAATTAAAGAGTGAAGGGGGGCGGCGGCGATAGCGTTAACGCTCC
Source organism: Micavibrio sp. (assembly GCA_020718105.1). GTDB lineage: Bacteria > Pseudomonadota > Alphaproteobacteria > UBA9219 > UBA9219 > UBA8914. Next base: position 58,753 of record DYDA01000010.1, read on the forward strand.
GTTTCCTTCCCCTTTTTATCCAAGACATAGCGCAACTTGGTGAGCGCTGTGCGTTGTAGCAGCGATTGGGGCGTGGAGGCGGGGCCTTGGATCACGACCTCTGTGCCGCTTTGAGCATCAACAGCCGTTACCTTCATAATCGCGCCGATTTGGATATATTCGAAAAGCACTTCCATGGGCGGGGAGGATAGGGGCAGTCGCCTTTTGTTGCAAGATGGCTTGAAATGACCCTCTAACCAAGGCAGACTATGACTTACACACAGTTTAGGAGAGGTATTATGGCACTGAACGAGGTTTTGACCGAGAGGCGCGGGCAGGCATTGATTATTACGTTCAATCGCCCCGATCACGCCAACGCGCTGACGATGGACATGGCGCAGCAGCTTTTCACGATTTTAAAAAATGCGACGACGGATCACAGTGTTCGCGCTGTGATGCTGCGCGGCGCGGGCGGCAATTATATGGACGGCCTTGATATGAGCTTTTACAAGGATAACATGAATGATGCTTTGGATAAAGCAAACCAGCTCATCCTCCCCTATCACTCGGCAATCCGTGAGCTTCATGTGATGGACAAGCCCGTTCTTTCTGTGATCGATGGTTATGTGACGGGGACGGGATTTAGTTTTATGCTTGCCTCTGATCTGGTGATCGCGTCGAAAAGCGCGCGCTTTAACACGCGTTTTGCCGAATATGCCTTGACCCCCGATGGCGGCGTTTCCTTCTTTCTTGCGCGTAAGCTGGGTATTAGCCGCGCGGTTGAGATTATGATGTTATGCGAGGAATTCAACGCCGAACGCGCAGAGCGGCTTCGCATCGTGAACAAAGTCGTTGAGAACGATGATTTGCAAGAGCAAGCGTTGGTATGGCTGGATCATCTTGTCGCAGGGCCGACCAAGGCCTATGGCGCGATCAAAAAGCTGGCGAGCCGCGCGTTTGAGCAAGATTTGAACACTCACTTGGGTCTTGAGCATTCCTATTTTGGGCAAAGCTCACGCAGCTTTGATTTCCGCGAGGCCGTCCGCGCCGATAACGAAGGCCGCGAGCCACGGTTTACGGGGACGTGAGGCAACTATTACGCCAGAAGACCCATCGCGACGCGCAGCATTTCGTTCAGGCGTGTTTGCCAGCCTTTGCCGTTTTTACGAAGGGTTGCGACGATATCAGCGTCAAGACTAATATGGATGGTTTCCTTGCTGCGCCCAGCAGGACGACCGCGACTGCGCTTGATTGCTTTGACAAGAGAAGGATCGGCATCATGCAGACGACGCGCCGAGCGAAGCTCCTTATCCGTCAAGGGCGCATCATCGGCGCAGGCGGCGGTTTTATTTTGTTTGGGCATAGATTTTCTCCTCTTTGGCGTTGGCGCGGCGCAGACTGATGATCCGTAGGTCTTCGCCCCTCCATGTGAAAATGACCGTATGAAGTTTTCCGTGAAGGCTTCCGATTGCCGCATGTCGCGCCTCCCCGTCTTCACGGCGGGTGCGATCAACAATCACAGGATCATCCCAGTCGAACGCCTCAATAGCGTCAAAGAAAATTCCGTGTTTGGCCTTGTTTTTGGACTCGATCCCAAACAAACATGATTAAATATAGACATAAATAATATAAAAGTCAAGCTTTGTTATGCGGACACGCCAAGTCATCCGCGCCGATAACGAAGGCCGCGAGCCACGGTTTACGGGGACGTGAGGGCTTTTCGCCTTATTGCCCTGTCAGACGTTTCCACCAGCCACCCTTGGGCTGCCCATCGTTAGACGGGTTGACATTTTCATAAGAGGAAGAACCTTGCCCAGCAGGCCGTGGCGTTGTGTCCAGCTCATGAATGCTGGTGGGGATATAGGGGCGAGGTGCAACGCGTTGAGGCTCGGTTGAAGCGCGGGGTCTATTTCCGTTTTCAACAGGCGCACTGCCTTCGTTGATTTCGCGAGGTTCATTGCTGCCATTGCGGCGACGGCCACCACGACGCCCTCTGCGGCGACGGCTTTTGCCATCGGGATCATTATTGTCTGGTTCTTGAGCCGATGGCCGACCAGATGACTGCAAATCTTCGCCAAGATCCAAGGATGAGGTGTTGATGTCGGGGGAGGCAAACGGATCCTCGATAGAGGCGCGTGGGGTGTCATTCGCCTTGCCACCACCACGGCGGCTTGTGCTGGGGCGGCCTGCGCGGTCATGCTTGCGGAAACGGCTGCGTCCTGAACGGCGAGCCTGCCCCTCGGCTTGCCCTTCTTCGGATGATGAAGCGGTGGACTCGGTCGCATCGGGTTCGTCGCGGAAGTCGTTATGGGGGAACGTGGGCATATCGCGTTCGGTATCCGCAATGACTTGATCCGCGTTGACGGCTGGTTCGTTGCGGCGAGCCGCAGGGCGACCCTTGGCGCGTTCCATCTTATAGCCCGGAGGGGGGAGACTATCGTCGTTTTGAATGACGATTTTAAGGCCATAGCGCGATTCCAAAGAGTCAATCGCGTCACGCTTATTATTCAGAATATAAACGGCCACGACGGTTGGCAGCTGAACCGTGATTTCGTTCGTGCGTTGTTTAAGGGCTTCTTCTTCGATGGCACGAAGAATGGATAGGGCCGCTGAATCGGGCGAACGGATATAGCCAGAGCCAGAGCAATGCGGGCATTTTTCAAAGTTGATTTCGATCAAACTGGGGCGCAGACGTTGGCGTGAGAGCTCCAGCAAACCAAAGGGTGAGATGCGCCCAATTTGCAGGCGCGCCCGATCGTTCTTCATCGATTCTTTGATGCGGCGTTCAACGGCGGCGTTGTTGCGGCCATCTTCCATATCGATGAAATCGATGACGACAAGGCCCGCCAGATCGCGAAGGCGCAGTTGCCTTGCGATTTCTTCGGCAGCTTCAAGATTGGTTTTAACCGCCGTTTCCTCGATGTGGCGTTCACGCGTTGCGCGGCCAGAGTTTACGTCGATGGACACCAGCGCTTCGGTCGGGTTGATGACCAGATAGCCGCCAGAGCGCAACTGGACAATCGGGCTGTTGAGCGTATCAATCTGGTTTTCCACTTGATAGCGGATAAACAGCGGCGTTGGATCGGTGTACGCTTTAACTTTGTCGGCCTGATCGGGCATGACGGCGCGGATAAACTCATGCGCTTTTTCAAAGCCCTCTTGCCCCGCAATCAAAATCTCGGCGATGTCTTGCGTATAAAGATCGCGCACCGAGCGCTTGATTAAATTCGCTTCCTCGTAAATCAGAGTCGGCGCGCTGGAGGCCAAGGTTTGTTCGCGGATGCTGTCCCACATGGAGAGCAGATATTCCAAATCACGCTGAATATCGGGAGGGTCTTGTTCCATGCCCGCTGTGCGCAAAATGACGGCCATGCCTTCGGGGATTTCCAGTTGATCCAGAATCTCCTTCATGCGGCGACGGTCTTGATGATTGGTGATCTTGCGCGATACGCCGCCGCCATGATCCGTGTTGGGCATCAGGACGCAATAGCGACCCGCCAACGATAAAAAGGTGGTGAGTGCCGCGCCTTTGTTGCCGCGCTCTTCTTTTACAACCTGAATGAGCATGACTTGCCCGCGTTTCAGGACTTCTTGAATCTTATAACGAGGGCGATGTTGACGCACGATGCGCTCGGTCACTTCGCCACCAACGCTTTCGGGTGGCGCTTCAGGCATCGCGACTTCGATGAGAGACCCACCCTCGCCAACAGCGGCGTTGCCAAAGTCGGTGATCAGGCCAACGCTTGTATCTTCTTCACCAAAAGCGTGAGCTAAACTGCTGATAGGGGCGGGCGCTTGAGCCGCGGGTTGCGATGAATCGTCCTCTGGGACGGGCGCTTCTTCAACAGGAGGCGTGGGGACTTTGTCTTGTGTATAATCTTTATCATCGTCGGAATCGTCAGGGGCGGAATTGAGATCAAGCTCGTCACGATCCTCTTCTTCCATCGATTCATCATCTTCTATTTCCTCTTCATCATGGGGGCGATCCGCCATGGGAATCCGGAAATAATCGGGATGAATTTCGCTGAAGGGAAGAAAGCCGTGGCGATTGCCACCATACTCAACAAAAGCGGCCTGCAAGGATGGCTCAATGCGCATCACCTTGGCCAGATAAATATTGCCTCGCAAGATGGGCTTGCTGGCCAAACTGAAATCAAGGTCTTCTAATCGATTGTTATCTCTGTAACTTTCTACAATCGCTACACGAGTCTCTTCGGGATGCGTGGCATCCACCAACATTCTTTTCGTCATTTTTTTCTCCTACCGGCTTGTCGCGATAGAGCTTATTAAAAGCTTCTTACGCGCCAGCGTCCGGCAAATTCGTTACCCAAAAATCACAGGCCGCCTTCTGACATCGGGGATTGGGGGAGACCCAAATCAGGGTTTCGGTGGCGCCTATGAGCGCTTTGGTCGCCGCTTCCTTTTTCATGCGTAACGTGTTGAGTGTTATGGCGCTATAACGTGCCAACGCAGGAAAAGACTTCGGTTTTCTTAAGCACAGTCAGGATCATAACCTTAAAAGAAGAGCAGCGCAATCGGTTATTAAAGATTAATTTTTAGTCGAAAGCGAAAAAGGTTCAAAACAGTTTAATACCAACGAGTCAATGAAGTGACTCATTGAAAAAGAAACCAAATGGGATCCCCGCCTTGCCCTTTCGCCCGCCGCAAAAGCGGCGGGACGAGGGCGCGGGGATGACGCTAAAGGAAAGCTATTGCCTTAAAACCCCCGTCATGCCCGCGAAGGCGGGCATCCCATTTTCTTTTTTCTTTATGGGTTAGTTCATAGGCGGATTAGTTTAAGGGTCGGAAAATTGGTAACCCCCACGCTGGTGGTGAGTGGGCATAATAAAAAGGCTTTTCTGAACGGCGTCATTGTAAACTGTCGATTCCGGTCTTTTTATTGTGTCCCCATTGCCGCCTAAATTGCCCCCTTTTTCGCTCATAAAAAACCCAATAGAATCAACGAATCTTGGGTTTTTTATCGATTCTCAGCCCGAAGAGCGTAGGATTGTGCCTCTCGATCGCCTTCCGCTCAAAGTTAATGCCGTAACCCATTGAAATATAAGAAAACTGACTCGATTTTGGGCAGTACCTAACCCATTGATTCATAAAGCTTTTGCAAGCGTCGCCCGATTTTGGATCGCCAAAAGCAAAAATGCGGGACGATGGAGGCAGGGACTTGGGACTTGGGGCTAGGGAGTGGGGACTTGGGGCTAGGGAGTGGGGGACTCTCCCTCCCGCCGTCCGCACGCAGGCCTTGGCGAAGGCCAAGGCCGAAGATGCGGAATCCGATTTGTTTTCTTCATCATCACCAACCAAATCGGAACGGAAAGGGGCTAATACCAACCGCCCAATGAAACGACTCTCAAATAGAATCCGTCATCGCGAGCGGAGCCGAAGGC
>DYDA01000011.1 GCA_020718105.1 Micavibrio sp.
GCTCTCAAAATCCTAATTCCAGCCACACAATTTTGTCCATTATGCCGATTTTGACAAAAGCGTTATATTTCATCAACATAGATGGTTAATCCGGTACAAACAGACTCGAAAACGTCTCTCAGTAGGGCTCAGCTCGACGTACGGCCTCGAAAAACCCAAGATTCGTTGATTCTATTGGGTTTTTTCGCCTCAAAAAGGGAGGCGAAAAGAAGGGCTAAAAAGCCCCCCCGTTAGTCCGAAGAACCACGCCTTGGTTTAGCAATGTCGTTGGTGTTCTGGGTCATCGATTCAAAGAAGTCCGTGTTGGTCTTGCTGTACTTCAACTTGTCCAAAAGGAACTCCATCGCGTCGGTCGTGCCCATGGGCATCAGCACGCGGCGCAGCACCCACATCTTAGACATCGTGGCCTTATCCACCAGCAGCTCTTCCTTGCGCGTGCCCGACTTGGTGATGTCGATAGCGGGGAACGAACGGCGATCCGACAGCTTACGATCCAAAATGATTTCTGAATTGCCTGTGCCCTTGAACTCTTCAAAAATGACCTCGTCCATACGGCTACCTGTATCCACCAGCGCGGTCGCGATGATAGTCAGCGAGCCGCCACCTTCGATGTTACGCGCCGCACCAAAGAAGCGCTTAGGCCGCTGCAACGCGTTGGCATCCACGCCGCCCGTCAACACCTTGCCAGACGACGGCACAACCGTGTTGTACGCGCGAGCAAGACGCGTGATGCTATCCAAAAGAATAACAACATCGCGCTTATGCTCAACAAGGCGTTTGGCTTTTTCGATCACCATCTCGGCCACCTGAACGTGACGTGAGGCCGGTTCGTCAAAGGTCGAGCTGATAACCTCGCCCTTCACCGAACGCGCCATATCCGTGACTTCTTCGGGGCGTTCGTCAATCAACAGGACAATCAGATAAACGCCCGGATTGTTCCTGATAATCGCATGCGCGATATTTTGCAGCATAACGGTTTTACCCGTGCGCGGCGGCGCAACGATCAGAGCGCGTTGCCCCATACCAAGCGGCGAGATCAAATCGATAACGCGGGTCGTATAGTCTTTTTTCGCGGGGTCCTGCAGCTCTAAAACCAAGCGACGATCAGGATAAAGCGGCGTTAGATTGTCAAAGCCGATGCGATGGCGCGTTTTGTCGGGCTCTTCAAAATTGATGCTGTTGACCTTCAACAAAGCAAAATAGCGCTCAGATTCTTTAGGAGCGCGGATTTCGCCCTCAACCGTATCGCCTGTGCGCAGGTTGAACTTACGCACCTGGCTGGGCGAAACATAAATATCATCGGGGCCCGCCAAATAGTTGGATTCAGGCGAGCGCAAAAAGCCAAAGCCATCGGGCAAAACTTCTAAAACGCCCTCACCATAAATGGCATTACCTTTTTCGGCCTCTGCTTTTAAAATGGCAAACATCATTTCTTGTTTGCGCATGGCGCTGGCGTTTTCGATTTCTAGCTCTTCCGCAAAAGCAAGCAGCTCGGCGGGGGTTTTGGCTTTAAGTTCACGTAAATTCATGGTGTCCTTGTAGGTTTTAGAAAAGCTTGTTGAGGATGTTTTCTCGTGTTTCGTTGAGAAAGGGGAGCCAAAGAGCTTTCGTGATGAGACAGGCTTTTTTTCTGCTTATGGCAGAGTATCTTTTTGCGCTGTTGTGAGGTGGCCGAAGGAGATAGGAATTGCTGTTTCCAGAAAAAATACCGCTTCAGCGTCTTCTTCTTTAGTCTTTCTTCGCCGCGATGTCAAAAAAAAACTATGGTTAATCCTTTATTTTCGCGTCTTTTTTATGTTTTTCACAATAAGAGCCGCCAGTCCTTCTATAAAACGGGGCGCTGTTCCTACCGTTGGGACAACACCGACAAACGGCGCGCCCGCCTTAAGCCCACGCAGCGCATAGTCCTGCGCCAATTCCACCAGCGTTTCCACGTGCTCACAAACAAAGACAATGGGCACAAGGACAACGGGCCGTTTTTCCTGTGCGGCTCGCGTGACTTCATCCTTGGTTGCTGGGGAAAGCCACGCGCTGCGCCCCACGCGGCTTTGATAGGCCAAGACAGCGTCTTGCGTTTTTTCTTTTTCCATAAGGGCACAAATCGCCGCAACCGTTTCTTCGCATTGCTGCGGATAAGGATCGCCCGCCGCTACGATGGAGAGGGGCAGCCCATGCGCTGTAAAAATAAGCTTAGGCGTTCCGTGTTGCTTCGCTTCTGTAAAAACCGCGTCTGTGTTCCGCGCCATCGTTTCAATAAAGCCCGCCTCTTTGTGAAACGCTATTATTTCTAGGCCTTCTTTCAGACCTTGCCGCTTCGCTTCTTTTCGCGCCTCTTGCAAAGAGCTTTCCGTCGTCGTTGTCGAAAACTGCGGATACAGCGGCAAAAAAACAAGACGATCCGGCGCATAATTTTTGACAGCCTCCATCGTCTCCTCAATAAACGGCGCTGCATAACGCATCCCTATAAAACACCGAAACACGCCATATTTTGATAGGGCGGCTTCAAGCGCCTTGGCTTGTGCCATCGTGTTTTCCAAAAGCGGCGAGCATCCGCCCAGCTTTTTATAATTATCGGTAGCCTTTTTCTCCCTTTTCCGCGCTATATAAAAAGCCAACGGAATCCTGATAAAAAAGGGCAGGCGCATAATGGCGGGATCTTTAAAAAGATTGAAAAGAAACGGCCTCACGCCCGCCAAGAACGCTGGCCCGCCCATGGATAAAAGGATTACGGCCGTCTTCATGCCTCTGCCCCTTTTTGAAATCCATGAACCAAAGAGACAAGCCGCGCCATATGATCGGGATTTGTTTCTTTCATCACGCCATGCCCCAGATTAAAAATAAGGTTTGAGCCAAGCGCGCCAAGTATTTTTTTGGCCTGTCTTTCCATCGCTGCGCCGCCTTCCAAAAGAAGGGTGGGATCAAGATTGCCTTGCAAACAGCCCAGCGGCAACAGCTGCTCTTTTGCTTCTTCCAAAGAAACGTTTTGATCCAACCCACAGCCGCTTATCCCCGTTTGATGAAAATACTTTTTATAGTCGTCAAGGCTAGCACCACGCGGAAAGCCGATAATCGGAAAGTTCGGGTGCTGTTTTCGAATGCCCTCTACCAGCCTTTGGGTCGGCTGAATGATAAAATCATCAAAGGCCTGCCCTTCCAGCTGACCCGCGTGGCTTTCGAAAATCTGGATGACTTCAGCTCCCGCGTCAATCTGTCCTAAAAGATAGGCCAAAGACGCTTCCTCTATCTTCTTCATCAGCGCTTTTAAAAAAGCTGGCTGGTGAAAAGCCGCCTCCTTGGCCTTGACAAAATCTTGCCGTCCCTGCCCATCGATCATATAGCACGCCACCGTCCACACCCCGCCACAAAACCCTATCAGGGTTTGATAATCTTTTAATTGCGGTTTCACGCGCCGAAGCGTTTCAAAGACGGGGGCTATTGTCTCTTGGGTATAAAACAGCTCTTCGACCTTTTTTTCGTCCTCCATCGGATCGAGGCGCGGGCCTTCGCCTTCAAGAAAAGAAACCTTGGCTCCCAAGGCAAAGGGAACCAGCAGAATATCGGCAAATAAAATGGCGGCATCCACATCAAACCGCCTAAGCGGTTGAAGCGTTGCCTCAGCCGCCAAAGACGGCGTTAGGCAAAAATCGATAAAGCCGTTCGCCTGTTTTCTTATTTCCTGATATTCTGGAAGATACCGCCCCGCTTGCCTCATTAACCAAAGAGGGATGTTATCCGACACCCCTTTGGTTAAAAGAGAGAGAACTGGCTTTTCGGGTTTATGCACGGCTTACTTCCTTTTATATAAATATATAATTAAGTAGTAGTAGAGAGTGGGGGAGGCAAGGAATGGGGATGCTTTTTTATAGACAAAAAAGACGTTCTTTTCCACGATCAAATAAAGACGTCCCAAAAGAGATTTCAAAACAAGTGTGTTAATAAGATATTAAAATCGATACAATTCAAGCGTGGATTGATCTGTGGATAACGGGAGTAAAAGAGAAAAAATCTATCCACCGTATTCACACCCCCGTGAAAAAAACGATCCCCAAATTCAGAAGATGTGGGTAAAAGAGGGGGAAGTCGAATGGTTTTGTTTTAGAAAGACGCCTTGCCTAAGTTATCCCCGCAAGCAAGTGTGCTGCTGTATAAGTAGAAAAAGGGCAGATAAAAAATGGATGTGATCTTATCAGGAAAAGCCAAACTGGCGGGAGTTATGGGGTGGCCCATTGATCACTCAAAATCACCACGCCTTCATGGGTATTGGCTTTCACACTATGGCATTGATGGAACGTACGTTCCTTTAGCCGTGCGGCCTGAAAATCTTGAGGTCGCCTTGCGCGCATTGCCCGTTCTTGGTTTTCGTGGCGTAAACCTGACAATCCCCCACAAAGAACAGGCGATGAAAATTATTGATCACAAAGACCCCTTGGCGCGTCGCGTGGGGGCGGCCAACACCATCCTTGTTCGTGAAGACGGCTCGCTTGAAGGGCGCAACACGGATGTTTCTGGCTTTTCACAAAACATTTTGGCGGGTGGTTTTATACCGCCAAAAGAGGGGTTTGTCGCAACGGTGTTGGGCGCAGGCGGTGCGGCGCGTGCTGTCGTTGTGGCGCTGCAAGAAATGGGAGCACAAGAAATACGGATTGTTAATCGTAATCAAGAGAAGGCGCGGGCGCTTTGTGAGGGAGCCATGGGAACAAACCGGTTTTCTGTTTTTTCATGGGAGGAGGCTCAAAAAGCGCTGGCAGAAACGCACCTGTTAACAAACACAACGTCTTTGGGCATGAGCGGCCAGCCAGCGCTTGTTCTTGATTTGCGGGCTTTACCCAAACAAGCGTTTGTGACCGATATTGTTTATGCGCCGCTTGAGACGCCCTTGCTGGCTGCGGCCAAGCAGCGCGGGCTTTCAACCGTTGACGGTCTTGGTATGCTCCTTTATCAGGCTGCGCCCGCTTTTGCCGCTTGGTTCGGGAAAGAACCGGCGGTAACGCCCGCTCTTCGCGCCCATGTTTTAGGAGACGGACGAGCATGAAAAAAAAGCGCCCCCTTATCATTGGCCTAACGGGTGGCCTTGGCATGGGGAAAAGCACCGCCGCTAAAATGATGGGCGTTTTGGGTCTTCCCGTTTTTGACGCCGACGCGTGCGTGCGTGCTGCCTTGACCAGGGGCGGCGCTGCCGAGGCCGCCATAAAAAAAACGTTCCCCACCTGTTTTGTGAGGGGCCGCATCCATCGCCCCACCCTTTTCGCGCTGGCGTTTAAAAACAAAAACACGCTTAAAAAACTGGAAGCCATACTTCATCCACTTGTTTGGAAAGAGCGCGAGGCGTTTCTGCGGCAGGCGAAAAAACAAAACAAAGAAGGTGTGGTTTTAGACATTCCTCTTTTATTTGAAACGGGAGCAGAGAGAGGCTGTGATAAAACGGTGTGCGTTTATACAAGCGCTGCTGTGCAAAAAGAGAGGACTCTTAAGCGCAAAAACATGACAGGTATAAAATTAAAGGCTATACAGGCGCGGCAAATGCCTGTTGCCAAAAAACGCCTTTTGGCGGACGCAAGCCTTGATATGAGCGTCAGCCGTAAACAAGCGCGAGCTATGCTTGCCGCACTTTGGACTCTGTGGAAAAAGGAACAGCCATGAACGTTCGTGAAATCGTCCTTGATACAGAAACAACGGGGCTTAGCCCGCTTAAAGGCGATAGGCTGGTGGAAATTGGGTGCGTCGAAATTGTCAACCTTCTTCCGACAGGAAACGTCTTTCATCGCTATATTAATCCTGAACGCGATGTGCCCGAAGGTGCGTCCCGCGTGCATGGACTGACGAATGATTTTTTGGCGGACAAGCCCGTTTTTGCCGCAGAGGTCGATGGTTTTTTAGAATTTATTGGCGAGGCGCCGCTGGTTATCCATAACGCGCCTTTCGATATGGGGTTTGTCAATGCCGAGCTGACGCGTTGTGGTTTTCGCAACCTGCCCATGGGGCGGGCTGTGGATACGCTGCCCATGGCGCGCAAAAAGTTTCCGGGAGCGCCCGCTTCATTGGATGCGCTGTGCAAACGGTTTGGTGTGGATCTGTCGAGTCGCGATTTTCACGGGGCTTTGTTGGATGCGCGGCTTTTGGCGGATGTTTATTTAGAGTTGATGGGGGGGCGGCAGCCGGATCTTGTCGTGACAAAAAGCGCAGACGTTATCATAACGGAGGCTCCTGTTGAGGCGACAGCGCAAAGAAGCTTTCGGGGCGCTCGCGTACACCAGCCTTCGCCGGAAGAAGGCGCAGCGCATGAGGCGTGGCTTGAGAAAATAAAAAACCCACTTTGGAAAAGCGCAGGCTAATGATTGAGGTGGTCGCTTAAGAACGCGAGCGTTTTTTCTTGAGCGTCTTGCGCCACACCGAGGGTTGAGGCGCCCCGATTCATGTGAAAAAAAGCTTCTTCTGTGTTTTCATAAACATGCGTGGTGATTACTTTGTTGCGGCTTAATGATCGTGCAATGCGGGCTGTCTCTGCCGCTTTATGGGGATCAGATGGTGCAGCCAAGTGAAGCAAAAAGGGCATACGAAGATCGTGAACTTCGCCCAAGTGTGGGGCTAGGCTTGTGCCGGTATAGGCCACGGCGCAATCAACATCGCTTCGTGCGGCAAGCAAAAAAGCCAGAAGCCCACCTTGCTCAAAGCCAAGGACGCCAACTTTCCCGCCGCAACCGGGCTGCGTTCTTAAAAAGGCAAGCACAGAAAGGAGATCGCCCATAGCGACCTCTGGATCAGGGCGTTCGCCTTGTTTTTGTGCAAGCAAAGGACAAAGCGCAAGATAGCCTTTTGCGGCAAAGGACGCACAAAAAGCTTCTCTCTGTTCAGGCGAAGCATTGGCCTCGGCAAGAAGAATAAGCCCTTCGCCGTGACCGCCCGCAGGGGTTGCAAGAATCGCGTTGATGACGTTGCCGCCAAAAGAGGGGATGTTCATTTGGGTCATGAGAGGATCTATCTTAGCAGACAAATCCTAACGAAATGTTTTTTCCACAAAAACATTTTGAAGTGTCAGAAAACACGCGCTTGCCGTGGGGCTTTTGATCTCAAGCGATAAAAACCCACCATCACGATCCACGGTGAAGGGGAAAAAGAAAAGAGCAGGGCTTGTTGGCGGCGTGACGGTTTGCTCTTTTTGCAAAGAGCCAGAGGGATTCCGTAAGGCTGCGTGTAAGGAAAGGGGACCACAGGCCACCCCTTTTTCAAGGGTGAGCCCAAGGCGATAGGCGCCAGCAGCCAACGGCTCATCTAAAAACAAACGAGCTAACGGTTTTTGTGGCGTAAGAACTAACTGAAAAGCGCTAAACGGGGCGGATGCGGGCAGGGGCGCAAACGCCGCGCCTGCTTTTTCCAAAACCCAAAGGTGGGGGGAGGGCGCGATGGTGCGGCTTTTTTTAAGGCCCTCATGCAGTGCGGCGGGTGTCCACGGGGCGCGACGCCAGATTGCCACGCTCACGCCGCCGTCCAGCGAAAAGCTTTTTTCGTCCCTTGTGAAAAAAGAAGCCAAAGCCGGTGGCGGCGGAAAAAGAGAGGCCAGAGCGGCCACGTTTTTTTGTCGCGCAGGGTCAAGGTGAAACTGCGCGGGCGAGGCGACGACATACACGTTGGCGGCAGCGTAAACATCCAAGGGCGGCTCTTGATCGCCGTCGCTTTCGGGTGCGGGGATAAAGCGATAGGCTGGTGCGGGCGTGCGCAATACATCCGTGTAAAGCGCCCGCACCAAATCTTGATTAAAAAGAAAGGACGAGCCGCTCACGACGATGGTGTCGCTGTCTTTTGTTGTGGTCGCCACATACTGCGCCAGCGCCGCCAACTCAGGGAGATCGTGGCGCACCCATGGCAGGCGCGGCGTGCCGAAAACGGCAAAAGAAGGCGGCTCACTGGGCAGAATAAAGCGTGGCGCAAGCCAAAAACAAAACGCGGCATTGACGATCATCGCGCCAAGCGAGAGCCCAAAAACAAAGCGCCTGTTTTTCATCGCAACAAAAAAGCCTGCCAGCCCCACGATAAAAACAACAGGCAGCAGAGCGATTAAATAATGCTGACCTGCTTGCGAGGGGCCAAACCCCCACAGCAAGAGCCATAGAAAAACGGCAAGCAGCGCAACCAAAGCACCGCGTTTTTCAAGGAGCCTTTTCTTCCACGCCCAAACCCATCCCGCGCCAGCGGCGGCAAGCAAGATCACCCCCGCATGCGCGGCGACGAACAGGAAAAAGTACGGGGCAGGGCGCCCATAAGACTGATAGAGCCGTGTATAATCGGCGACGAGCATTTCCTGTAAATAGGCGGGTTCGATCACTGTCAGCGCGGCCAGCGCCGCAAGCCCACGGAGCGCATGGACCTGCCAAAACTTTTTCGTTTTCCATTGAGGCATATCCACCAGTCCGCCCGCGGCTAAAACAGCAAGCCCCGCATAGGCATAATGCCGCCTGAAAACAACGGCGAGGCCGATGAGAAGGCCGATAAGAAGGGCTTGTTTTCCGCCGCCGCCCTTGCCGCACGCCAGCGCCAACGCAACAAGGAGCAGCGCCGCCGCGCCATGATCGGGGTAGCCTTGCAGCAAGGGGTACCACAAAAAAGGCGTAAGAGAGCAAACCCCCACTGCCAGCCAAAGCGCCGTCCGCCACGATAAGCCGTAAAGCCGTTGAAGCAAAAACCCCGCCGCTAATTGATAGGCCGCGCCATAGATTAAAAAATTGGTTAGGACAAAAACAAGGCGCGATGCGCCGAAGAGGGAAAAAGAAAGAAGAGAGGGCAGCGTGAAAAGAAGGTTATATTTTTGCGAAAAACTTTGGGCGAAGTCCGCCCAACCGCCTTGGGTCCACAGTCCTATGGCCATGTTGGCATACATGGCATAATCCCAAAAAGGAACGGCCGTCTCATGGATCAAATAAAGGAACACAAAAACGGCCTGCGCCAGCAGGAGAAAAGAAAAAGGAAGGGCGGCACGAGAGAACATAAAGATAACCTTACCGAACCCCTCGCGCCGCAACAAGAGGAAGCGTTGCTGCCGCCCTCAAACTGTTCTATACTCAAAACAGTTTAGAAGTTGGCGTTGCTTTATCCGCAAGGGCGCTGGCGTCCCCTCCCCCTCGCGGGGAGGGATAGGGTGGGGGTGCTGCTTGGCTGAAAGCTATGGGGGGTTAGGAATAAATCCATTCGTTAGCCTCCGTCGCTCTCCCCCCCTTCTAGCCTCCCCCGCAAGGGGGGAGGAACACAATTGTCCTTGCAAAAACAGCGCGCCAAAAACCAACTTTTGAAGTGAAAAAAGCCTATACTATTTTTCACGCTTCTTTTACGCCAAACGAAAGGCCTCGTCCATGAAAGTCACCGTTAATGTTGAATGCACGCCCGAAGAGGCGCGGTCGTTTTTAGGCCTGCCCGATGTGCAGCCTATGCAAGCGGCGCTGATGAAAGAAATCGAAGAGCGCATGCGCGACAACATCCGCGCCATGACGCCCGAGGCCGCCGTGCAGACGTGGCTTCCCGCTGGTATGCAAGGCGCGGAGAATCTGCAAAAAATGTTTTGGGGTCAGGTGCAAAACATGATGTCGGGCGTTGTGAATACGGCGAACACCATGGTTTCCGTTAAGGACAAAGATTCCTCAGCGGCATAAGGGCCTTTGACGTTGATAACGAAAACAGCGCCGCTTACCGAAAATGAAACCATCGTCGCGTTGGCCTCGGCCTCTGGCCGCGCGGGGGTGGCCGTTGTGCGTGTGTCGGGGCCTCGCGCCGCTTCTGTTTTTTCCACGCTTTGTCGTCCGGTCCTTTTGCCCGCGCCGCGCCGCGCCGCCTTACGCGACATCATCGATCCCACCACGCAAGAGCTGATCGATCATGCGCTTGTTCTGTGGTTTCCTATGCCGCATAGCTTTACGGGCGAGGACGTGGTGGAGCTTCATTTGCATGGAGGCCGCGCAATAGTAGAGGCAACGCTGGAGGCGCTTTGCCGACTGGAGGGCTTTGCTGTGGCGGGGGCTGGCGCGTTTTCCCGCCGCGCCTTTGACAACGGCAAAATGGATTTGACGCAGGCCGAGGGCATTGCCGATTTGGTGGACGCCGAAACGGCGGCGCAGCGTCGCCAAGCCCTGCGGCAAATGGAGGGCGCTTTGGGGCTGCTTTATTATGGTTGGGCGGAAAGCTTGACCCAAAGCCTAGCCTATATCGAAGCCGAAATAGATTTTGCGGAAGAAGATATCCCCGCCGACCTGACCCAAGGCCGCCTTAACCTCCTTTCAGACGTGATCGCGGCGATGGAAGCCCACCTTGCCGATAATCATCGTGGGGAGCGACTGCGCGAGGGCCTTACGGTTGCGATTCTTGGCGCGCCGAATGCTGGCAAATCCAGCCTGCTTAACGCGTTGGCGCGGCGCGAGGCCGCTATCGTCTCCCCCATCGCCGGAACCACGCGCGACGTGATAGAGGTTGCGATAGATATCGGTGGCTATCCTGTTTGTCTGATTGACACGGCGGGCCTTCGCGAAAGCGCGGATGAAATCGAAAGCGAAGGGGTGCGTCGTGCCCTGTCCCGCGCCCAGCAAGCCGATCTTAAAATCTTGCTTTTCGATGGTAACGAAGCGCAGCCGTTTGACGCGGCGACGATGGCGCTGGCCGATGGCGACGCGCTTATCGTTGTGAACAAGGCAGATGCGCGGGCGCGTCAGGATGCTTCCCTCTCCCCTTGCGGGAGAGGAAGCAAAATCTTGGCGTTACAAGGTAACGCCTTAGATTTTGCAGGTGAGGGGTTATGCCAAGAAAAAATTGAGAAGAACTCTTCCCCCCTCCTTATCTCCACCAAAACAGGCGAGGGGCTGGACGTGCTGCTCGTCAAAATCCAAGAGGCTATCGAAAGCCGTTTTCAGGCCAGCGCCTCTCCCGCCCTTACGCGCCAGCGCCATCGCCTTGCGGTAGAGGAAAGCCTTTCCCTGCTTCGCCGCGCCGCCGCCGCCTGTGAACCCGAGCTGGTCGCGGAGTCTTTGCGCCTTGCCGTCCGCGCTCTTGGCCGCATCACGGGGCGCGTGGACGTCGAAGACCTTCTTGATATTATCTTCAGTTCTTTTTGCGTGGGGAAGTAAGGCATGACGCTGGCTCTTAAAACTGCAGCGGATTTTGACGCGCCCTTCAACATTCGCGCTGTGGCCAAAGCGATAGATGCTTATGTTGTTCTGTTTGATGTTCTTCAAAGGCAGGCCGAAAAGGCCGCCATGCAGCCTAGGGATAGAGACGAAATTTTTTCGCTGCTTCATCCTGATGTTGCCTTTGCGCATAGGCGCCTTCTTCGTTCTCTTTCCCACGATTTTTCCCGCGCTGAGGCAGCGCGACTTCTCGCCCATCCAGAGGTCAGGGCGCGTCGCGCCTTTATGTGGGCGTGGATGATGGAGGCAGAGACGGCGATGGAGCGCACGTACAGCAAAACGCTGGATGGGCAACATTTGCACAAAAGCACCTTTTTTGAAGGCTATGTAAAACTGGTTGAGCAAGAGTTAGCCCAAGCCGGTGTTTCTCAGAAATGGCCAAGGCTTAATGTGGGGGAGCGCCTCGCCTTTATT
The DNA here is from genome assembly GCA_020718105.1 of Micavibrio sp. GTDB lineage: Bacteria > Pseudomonadota > Alphaproteobacteria > UBA9219 > UBA9219 > UBA8914. Next base: position 11,574 of record DYDA01000011.1, read on the forward strand.
GGGGCGGGGCCCCTTCCTATAAGCGCTCTCTTGATGCATCAAAAAACAGGACTACCGGTTGCTTGCTTTGACAGCGACGATAGCGCTGTTGCTTTGGGGCGCGCTTTTATTGATAAATGCGGACACTCAAAAGCTGTCGCGTATTATCAAATACGAGGCGAGAACATCGATCCCTCCTCTTTTCCTTGCGCTTTTGTTGCCGCGCTTGTTCAAGACAAAGAAAGCATCCTTCAACGATGGGGGGAAGGGGGGCGGCGAGACCACGTTCTTGCTGTTCGTGCGGCCGTTGGTCTTGGCTCTTTGCTTGAGAGGCCCCCTTCGGCGCAATTAATGGCTCTTTTTGATGCCTCTTTTTCTTGCCCAAGAAAGCCGCTTGCCCCGCCCTTTTTTAGCGCGACGTGGGTCTCGCATGGGCGGGCAGGGGAAAAAGAGAAGCTTATCTCTTAAGAATGTTGGGCTCCATAGATCCCCCTAAAAAACACAACGAGGGGGCAGGGGGGGCAACAAAAAGGGCGGAGATTTCTCTCCGCCCTTTTTTGGATTTAGCTGTTCGCTAAACGCGGCGCTTAGAACGACATCTTTTGCGAGAGCATCAAGACGTGACCTTCGTTATCCGCTGTCGCATCCTTACGCGCTTGGTCAAAAAAGACCGCGTCCGCTGCCGTCGTCAAGCCGGGGAACCATGTGTAGGTTGCGCCAAGGCCAACCGCGTCAAAAGAGTCAACATAATCGCTATCCGCACCAGCAAGGCCGTTGTAGTAGCCCTCGCCGTCCATATAATTCGCGGCCAAGGAAACCTTGTCAAACTCGTACCCAAGGCCAATGGTCCAAACGTCTTGGTTCAGTTCTTGTCCGGGGGCTGTCCCTTTGTGGCCAGCGTCAACATAGGATCCGCCGAACGTGAAGCCAGCATAAAGAGCCTGCGCGCCGAGACCCCACGCGGTGTAATCGCGGGAATAGTTGCTGATCGTTTTTGTTCCCTTGCCTTCGCCTATGGCAATCATGGGGGAAACAGCGACGCTAACGGGATTAAATGTGCCCGTGTATTGAAGCGTTCCTTCAATTTGGTTTTTATAACCCGTCGTGCCGTCATAAAGCGAGGCCACCGTGCCTTGCGCTTCTTCTGGCGCGAAGCTGACCCCTGCTTGAACCTTTTGCGTCGCGGTGCCGACCTTAGGCGTATAATAAGTCACTTTTGAGCTGTTTTCGGCGGCATTAAGATAGGTTGGCTGGAATTCAGCCAGTGTTTGGGCATCCGTAAAGTTTGTGTATGTGCCATCGATTTGACCTTCGCCAACGGTTGGCGCCATCACGAACAAATCGCTTGCGCCGTGTTCATCGCCCAGGATGATTTTACCATAAGCGCTAGAGACCCAGACATAAGCCTGATCCATCGCCACGCCATGCTCGTCTGTGCCGATAAGGGACTGTTCATTATCCAACAGAACAAACGCGCCATACGTCACACCGTTTGTCGCTTTGCCCTCTGCCGCAAGCGTTAGCTCAAAGGCGGATAAAAAATCGCTGCCGCGACGCCCCGTTTCGCCCTCTGCCATAACTTTTTCAGACTCATGAAACAAGGCTGCGCGAAAATCGACATTGCCACCAAGGGTGACCTGAATGGGGGCTTCGGCGGCCTGTGCCGCGCCAGCAAAAGCGACAAGAGCCGTTGTGGCTAAAAGAAAGTGACGCATGAGAGTCTCCGTTATGAAAAAGATAAAGACACCATGCACCTTGTCCTTTCTGGCCTCAACCCCCCCTTTGCTTTTTTTGTTTTTTAGAAGAAACCTGTTGCATAGAGCCAACACCAAGGCGACACAAAAGCCCTTTTTTCAGACGTTGAAACCGTCTTAAAAGACTGTTATGGTGCTGCCCGCAAGCGAGAAGTAAGGAGAGTTGGCGACGATTTTGCGGGTGTAGCTCAATGCCCGCGCCGCGTAGGCGGCGCAAAAGACAAAGAGAGAGTTGGCGACGATTTTGCGGGTGTAGCTCAATGCCCGCGCCGCGTAGGCGGCGCAAAAGACAAAGAGAGAGTTGGCGACGATTTTGCGGGTGTAGCTCAATGGTAGAGCAGGAGCTTCCCAAGCTTCTTACGAGGGTTCGATTCCCTTCACCCGCTCCATCTTCTGATTTCAAAGCATCCCAAATCATCCAATACCTCTTGAATTTCTCTGCAAAAGCTGGGCATTATTGTCCAGTGCCGTCCAAGGATGCCTTTCTACACCCTGCCCAATTGGGGGCATAAGTGGGGGCAGAACCTCTGGGGGCACAGGAAATATGCCCCCATGCGCCTGACAAACACCGCCTGTAAGAACGCCAAGCCCCGTGAGAAGGCATATAAGCTCGCTGACGGTGGAGGGCTGTACCTTGAGGTGATGCCAAACGGGAGCAAGTACTGGCGGCTCAAATATCGCTTCGTGAACAAAGAGAAGCGGCTCGCCTTGGGTGTCTACCCCGAAATCTCGCTGCTTGACGCCCGTGAACGGCGCGAGGCCGCGCGCAAGCTCCTCGCCCAAGGAACCGACCCCGGCCAAGCCAAGCAGGAAAGAAAACGCCAAACTGCCCTAAACGCCAACAACACCTTTGAGGTTGTCGGTCGTGAATGGCACGAACACCAAAAAGCACGGTGGTCGCAAGGGCATGCAAAGGACATTTTGCACAGGCTGGAAATGGACGTTTTTCCCGAACTTGGTTCGCGTCCCATCGCTGACCTCGTTGGTTCTGACGTTCGCACCCTCATCCAGAAGATCGAAAAGCGCGGGGCTCATGAGATGGCGCGTCGTGCCATTCAGTATTGCAGTCAGGTTTTCCGTTACGCCATACTCACAGACCGCGCACAGAACAATCCTGCGCTTGCCTTACGCGGCATTTTACAGCCCCATACAGCAGGGCACTACGCAGCAATCGACGCGGACGAACTTCCGGCCTTCCTCCTGACACTTCAAAACAATGATGCCCGTCTCTTTATACAGACCCGTCTTGCTGTTCGTTTTCTCATGCTCACCTTTGTTCGCACTGGCGAAATGCTGAAAGCCACGTGGGATGAGTTTGATTTGGATGGCCAGCAATGGGTCGTCCCAACCCCGCACACAAAGATGAAGCGATGCCCCCACATCGTTCCTTTATCAAAACAGGCCGTTGGTGTCCTGCGTGAGTTGCATAAACTCACAGGCCAGTGGGAGCTTGTTTTTCCCAATCAGGTTCATCCCAAAAAGCACATGAGCGAGAACACGGTTCTAAGTGCGTTGAAGCGGCTCGGGTACAAGGGGAAAATGACAGGTCACGGCTTCCGCGCCCTTGCCATGTCCACGATCAAAGAAAAGCTCGGCTATCGCCACGAGGTTGTTGATCGTCAGCTGGATCACATGCAACGCAACAAGATTGACGCTGCCTATGACCGCGCCAAGTTTCTCCCAGAGCGCAAAATAATGATGCAGGACTGGGCAGATTATTTGGATCAGGTTGTTGATCGCGCAATCATAGAAACAAAGGGAGAATAAGCGCATGGCGACAGTTCAAGAAATAAATGATCAGAGAAAACTGGATCATGAAGCACGCCTAGCGTTATGGCGAGCGCGTGAGAAAGCGGCCATATGGGAAGTCGCCTATCTAACAATGAACATCAACCCAAACGATAGATCGCCAAACGAAGAAAAGAGGCCTCCTAGTTATGATGATCTAATGGGTCTTTTAATCTCAGCAGTAATGGACGGGGCTATCCCTTGTGAGAAAGACGGTTCAGATGAACGGCAAAACATGCGGGTTCGCCTTGCCGATGTGGATGCTTTTCTTGCCCAGAAACATATTTCTGGGCCTTTTTTTGATGGCTCGATTATGGCGGCAGAACAGCGAGCGGAACCGTATCTTGATCCAGATCACCCTTGTTATGCGCCAAAACTTGCGGCAGCAGTTGCGGCATGGACGGCAGTGACGGCAGAAGAAAATCGAGCCATAGGAACGCCGAAGCAACGTATGGAAACGTGGTTGAAAAAAAATGCTGCGAACTTTGGCCTCCTCAAGCCTGACGGAAAGGTCAACGAGCAGGGCATTTCCGATATATCCAAAGTTGCGAATTGGAAGCCCGAAGGGGGTGCAGCTAAAACGCCTGTACCCCAAAACACACCCTCGTCAAAAAAGTAAGGGATGCCGCCATTTTTGCTTAATGAAGGGGAAACCCTCCCTCCTGTTTGCAAGAACTAACCCGTGGGTTCGAGACAAACTCACATGGGGGTTTTCTTCTTTTTCTTCCTGTTTATGGTGGGTTAAACAGTCCCGCCTACCTGATATTTTTTGTCCATTTTCATTTTACTCCTTCTTGTTTCAACCCAAGAAGGAGAGAGAAGATGGATAACATCCAGAACGAAAAAATCATCCGCCTACGTGAGGTTCTTGACCGCACTGGTCTGAGCCGCAGCATGGCCTACGCCCTCATCGAGAAGGAGCAATTCCCGCGCCCCGTCAGCCTTGGCGCGAGGGCTGTTGGCTGGCTTTCTTCACAGATTGATGCTTGGATAACAAGCCGCATCCCGACCTCGCGCCAAGCTTCCAGCAATTGAGTGGCGAAGTAAATGGCTCGTTCTTCATCCATTACTTTGCCGTCCAAGGCTCAAAGCCCGTTCAAACAGCTTGCGTTGAGCTATTACGATATGGGTTTGTCCATTTTTCCTTGTTTGGGAGAAGACGGCAAACACCCTCTGGTTAAATGGAAACCATATCAAGACAGGCAGCCCACAAGGTCTGAGCTTGATAAAATGATAGCGCGATTTTCCAACGCAAACATTGGGCTAATCACAGGAAGGCTATCGAATATCACTGTTGTTGACGTTGATGACCCAGCACTTCCGCTAGAGGCCCTTTACGATGAGTTTGGAGAAACCCCTGTGGTTGTTTCCACCCCGCGTGGAGGCAAACATCTCTATTACCGATTTGTCGACGAAAAGAACAGTACCTCTGCCAAACGAAAAATTGATGTGCGTAGCGAGGGTGGATACGTGATCGCACCACCGTCTATTAATCCTGAAATGAACAGACAGTACGTTTTTCTTGAAGGGGACATTTCCTTTCTGGAAGACCTCCCGTGTATAAAAAAACACGAGGCGGGCCCTCGTCGGCAACAAGCAAGGTTGGGGGAAAGGAACACCTCCCTTTTTAATCACCTTGTCAAGGTTGCTGCCAATAGCCCTACCGACGAGGAAATCATCGCATCTGCGTTAGACCACAACGCTGAGTGCTGTCACCCCCCTCTATCTGAACAAGAGGTTTTGAAAACGGTCGCAAGCGTACAGAGCTATCAAAAAAGGGGGAGGCTATTTGTAGGGGGCGAACAAAAAATACTCATGCCCATGAAAAAAATTCGATCATTTCAGTTTGAAGAGCCTCGCGCCCTCTCTCTTTTGGTGGACTTACGTGCCTGTCATTGGGGCCAAAAAGATTTCGCCATCAGTCCCAAGGGATATGCTGCACGCTCCGGCTGGGATAGCGGGACTGTAAGACAAGCCATTGCCGTTTTAATTAACAACAAATGTATTGAACTCGTTCACAAAGGGGGAAGCGCGCCCGGCGACCCCAACCTATATCGCCTCCTGATTTGAGTTCGATTACGGGTGGAAATAACCAACCCTATATAATTGACATCTCCTTCTCTCTGTTTAGGCACACTGTCTTTATAGGTAGGGCGACTGAGACACGCGCTCCTTGTTTAATGTCAAATCGCATCAGGCTTGATGCCCTTCGTTCTCAATCGTAGGAGAACGCGCGAGAATGTTATATTGATCCTGCTTTTCATTGTGGCGCGCGCGCAAGCTCACACGCTAAGCGTCACCTTTCCATCAACCAACGAAAATGCGGGAATGCTCGGTCGTGTGGCTGGCGTCATGAGGTCAAGCTCGGTTTTCACAAGCTGCAACGCCATTAACCCGAATGTTTCGAGCTTGCGCTGTCTTTCCGCTTGGTTCACCGATGGTGGCGTAACGTGATGTTTTCTTGGTTTTGCATAGGTGCTTGTGAACATGAGCTGGCGATCATTTTTATAGCATTCACGGCTTTCAAGATAATACTGATACGTTTCAACAGGACGCGACAAAACTTCGTGCGCTGCAATTTTGATCCCATCGCGTATTGTCTTGGGGTTTATACCTGCAAGCGCATCATGCAAAGCCATCCGCTGTTCACTCAAGCAAATGATTTTCTGTGCGCGTCGCCAATCGCTCGGTGTGTATCCTCTTTCAACCTGCGCGAAGGGGAGCAGATTGACAAACTCTATGGGCTTCTTGCGCGGGATAAAAAGATTGTGGATCGTGTCTTCTATCGGCGGCATGAAAGAGCATTTATGATTTGGATTGATCGTATAAGGGGTTTCAAGCGTGTAGTAAACGCCGTTGATCGACGCTCCGCACACTGTTGTTGAAACGTAGCCCCATGATGCCAAGGCAAAATAGCGGGAGGCGTGCTGCCACGGCGCAAGGGCTTGGGTGATGCGCTCGCTATCATCAATGTCTGGATTGACCCTAAAATAATCAAAGGTTCCCTTGCCCAAAATCGTTGCGCCGCGAACACCCTTAAAGTTGATAAGATATTTTCCCACGAGCGTATCATCTATTATGACGGCTCCAAGCTGGCGTCGCCGCATCAACGCACGACCATGATTGTCCACGACAATTCCGAGGATTGCCTCACGGATGGATTTAAGGGGGCCGGAATAAAGATGGGTATGTCCGTTATGAGCGAAAGCTGGGTGCTTTGTATCAAGCACCATACCATCAATCACACGGGTAAGGTCGTCAGCTTTAAGCCAATCGCTCATGGTCGTTTCTCCTGATTAAAAAGAAACGATTACGCGAGCGAAAGAGCGGCAAGAACAGCGGGGGCTTTCTTGCCATAAAACGACGTAACTAGAAGTTTCCGCACATCACGATCAGCCTGTTTGCCCTTGGGGCCAAGCATTCGTGGGGGGCGCACATCTTCGCCTTGTGTGAGTTCAGGAAGCGGAGCCGTTAGGAGCTGTGCCTTTTCGACCTCAAGGCGACCCGTTCCCTCTTCAATGTCCGTGTAAAAAAGCCGTCCGTCAGGCATGCGGTGGACGACGCCTTCGGGCATATTATCCCCGTACTCGCGTATCCATGCGATCCGTACTGCGCTTTGTTCTGCGCTATTAGGGCGAACAGGTTCGGCCACTTTGAAAAGGCTCCATAGTTTCCCAAAATCAAGCGCGGGAAGAAAATTAGTAATGCGGTTTAACGCGACTGAGGTAATCATATGGCCCTCCAATGAGTTATACAAATGGTTTCGTGGTTGCCTATAGTTTCACCGCTGCGCGGCGCATCAAATCCTGTGCCGTATCATAACCCGAAAACGGCGAAAGTAATAGGAAAATGCAAGCATATCAATTGCTTAACAGATCGTTAACGCGAGATGGAAAAGCCTGTAAAGTTAACAGGTTAAGGGTGGCGGAAAAAAAGCGTAAGAAAAAGTGACCATTATTTTTGGCTCAAAATGTCAAACGGTTAGCTCTTTTGTCGGTTAAACAATTATGTGTCCTAGCCTACCAAACCAGCTCGGCTTTGCCCTCGCTCAGGGACGCAAACGACGCCAGCGCAGCCACCAACGGCTCGATCTGCTCAGGAGGCGCAAGGAAGAGAAACAGGATGTTGGGGGCGACCCGCGCGCGGATCACAGGAAGCTCGTAGGCATAGCCAGCACGGTCATAGAGTGTGCGCCTGACCTCCTGCGCCCGAACCTCCGGCTTGCATTGCCGTGCAAACTGTATGGCCACCACGATCTTTCCTGCCCGATGGTACGCGATGGCCTCTTCATAACAGGCATATTTGGCAAGGGTCTTTGCGCTTGTAGATTTGACCTCAAACCCGTTATCGGGGTCAAGAAAAACGAGGTCGGCGTTATGAAGAGTTTTCAGGCCTCGTTCATGCCATTCTGCGCGGCGCATGGCAGGAACATTTTCTTCAAAATACAATGTGTTATCGGGCAAGAGGCCGTGGGTTCGCACGGACTGAATGACGCGTTGGGGTTCTTTTTCAAACGCCTTGCAGCGGTTGAATAACTCACTGTCCCATCGCGCCCAAACGCCACCTTTCAGATGATGGCGTTTCTGTCCGTCGTTGTTTGAGGGATGATCGACCGATGGCGCAGCGAGGTACCAGTTGACCCCGATGCGAACGCCAAGCTGACGATGTAGGTGGCGCGAGAGCGCGTACTTCACATAATCGTGACTGTCACCAAGATATTTCTCCTGCATCGCGCCGCTTTTCCTATGCCTGTTGTGCCGCCAAGGGTACGGAACGAGCGCCGCCCCTGCAAGCCCGTTTCTTGTCTCCCTCGCTCCTGTTGAACCGCGCACAGCTCCCACCGCACCTGAGGATCAGGGAGTTGTCATCATAAGCCAGAGTGACCACGGCGTCGGGCAGGAAGGTCGCCAAGAGCCGCGCCAACAGGACGCCATCCACCGTGACCTCCAACGGCCAGTGTCCAGCCGTGTCGAGCCTGATTGTGTTCAGGAAGCGGCTGTGTGCCGCCTCTGCCACGATTAGGGTCTGGGTGAGCCTCTCATAGGCGAGGATCACTGGCACGGGTCTGTGCGTCCGGCACTTGCGTCGAGGCATCGCTGGGAGCAAGGCCTTGGCCAACGCTCCGGCGGGGACGATCAAGAGAGGCGCTGTCATTTTCCCCCTGTTGGGTATGGCATTGCGGCTTCTGTCGCGCCGCCCTCTTGGTCGGCCTCGTCCCAGAGCTTGCGGCACTGGTCGGCATAGCTGCGGATTACCTTTTTGTTACGGCGCACGACGAGAACGTTTTCGGCATTCCGTTTCTCAGCGGCCTTTGTGTAGTTGAAACTGCCAAGCTGCAAGACCTTCTCGTCGATCACCATAAACTTATTGTGCATGATGGCATAGTTATCGTTGATGCGCGTCGGGATGCCGCTGTCTTTCAGGCGATGGTACAGGCTTCGTTTTTGCTTGCGCTGGCTTTTGTCCAGAACAACCGTAACATCCACGCCCTTGCCATGCGCGTCGATCAACGCTTGTGCGATGGGTTCTGACGTGAAGGAATAAGCCGCGACACACACGGATTGCTCGGCCTCACCAATCGTCTTGACTACAAGCTCCGTCGCGCCCTGACGTGGAGAGAAGGCGTGGTTGTGCAGTTTCTCATCAGCATAAGAGAAGACAGATGAAAAAAAGAGGAGGAATAAAGCAAGAAAAAAACGCATTATGATGTCTAATATAAGGTTGCCCTGCCAATTAAGCATCGCCCCTTGTTAACAGAGGCCACCCCCGTTTCATCCAATAATAATGTCTCCTCATAAAGGCCGCTTGTACGACTTCTTGTTAAAAATCGTGCAAGGATGCTATTTCCTTTCATTTTGATAGCGATGCCAGCGGGAATATCAAAAAGCGGGTCGAGTTGTTTATTGGATAGAGCAACCCCCTTACTGTCAGCTCTCAACCATTTAACAAGCTCGTCAGTGTCAAAAATGAGATGATTATCTCGCCCATATAGACCGTGCCAGAACGCACCTGCCTTTGGAAGGAAGAGATTTACAAAAACCGCCGATAGAAGACCATTTATGGTCATGTTGTACGAAACGTGCTCTTGAAGTGGTCGTCTCTCATTATCGTTAATGCACATAAAGTTGTAGGACCATCCTCCTTCGTTTCCCTCTAGCACTGCAATTACTCTTGAGTTGTTCGGAAGGTGGGTGCCTTGCAATGATAGAAAAAAAGCTGTTATGTCCGTGGTTCTGTTTCTTAGCGTCACATCCCAATGTGTGATTTTAAGCATTTTCGAAACTTCATCATATTTGGCAAGCAAGAAGGGTCGTATAAACGAAACATCGATAACCACTTCCTCTTGAACAGAAAGAGAGGATATATCGAACTCTTTCGAAACAGATGGGCGGGTCGTCTTTTGATTATAAGTTAGCACCCATTTTTCTTCTTCCATCGCTTTATCCAGTTGAGCTTTTTTTGCTTTTTCCTCGTTTTGTATTTTGCGATCTTGATCCCGCTCTTCTTTTTCGATGGCTTTCTGTTGTTGTTTTCGATAACACTGAACGGTGCATTGCATTAGGCCGATGATTTCCTCGCATAGGACTAGTCCATCTCCTGCCATTCTTTCCTTGTTTATAAATGCAGCTATTTCTGACTTAACTTTTTCTATTTGCGGCTCAAAATATTCATCCGTTTCATCACAATCTCTGGTCACCCTTCTAAGGTGACGCACAAGTTTCTGTATACGGCGTAGCGCAAAATCGCTTTCTATACGCTCCCATGCTATATCCGTCGTTCCAACCAAGACATGCCAAATCAGTGTTAATGAAATCCCGCCTGCAACATAATGGCTTGCACGAACTCCCTCGTCGAGATACCAAGGCATCCACGAGAACAAAACATCAGTGCTGACAAAAAACACAAAAAACAAAAACCCGATCGCTATGACTGCGGAACTCTTCTTGAGTATGTCCCTTATTTTTCGTTTACGAAGTTCCTTTTCGGTTAGGAAGCTCGTGCAGCTAGGTTTCCAGACATTAAGAATGGGTTCCTGCTCGTCATAACCTACAAACTTTTTAGGGTTTGAGATAAATAACCATGCTTGTCGCATGAACACGAGAAGAGAGATGAACCCAAACAAGTATGCGGTCGTCATCAGTATGTCATTCATACACAACTATCTCCCCAAGAAGTTGCGGCCAGAGCTTTCGCTCTGGTTCCCCTGTGTTGCCTTACTCACATTTTTTGATTGCCATAACGCTCAGGATAGTTTCTTTCTCTCCGCGCACGGTCGAAAGCTCGGACGCCTCAACGCCGTCGCCTTGGCCGTACCAGAGCATGAAGGCTTGGACTTGGCTCGATTTGATCCTTTGCTCCTGCGCGACGACAAGCTGGTTCTCGCGCCGTGTCAGAGACGCAAGCTCGGTCGCCAAGCGCGAACAGGTGGCGTTGTCGTATTGAAGACCAGAGGAAGGACTGCCAGTGATTTGTGCTGGTGAGGTCGGCATGTTGATGCAGCCTGCTACGGCCAGCGCAAGAAGTGCGGATGCAAGACGGTTCATTGTTCACCCCATTTCAAAAACGAAACGGCACCAGAGACATTCCTCTGGTGCCGGGGTGTTTCAACCGTCCACTGAACGGCGCGACGTATTTGCTCGCGCTATTGTATTCCGCCGCCACCCCGACAGATGTCGAGAAGGCAGCGTCATTGGTCACGGCCTGACGCTTCGTTGGCCGCAGTGGAAGGGGTTGAAAGCCCCGCCTGCCCCAAGAGAGGCAGACAGGTCATTGTTAAAGGATTGGACGGGCGCTGACAACGAGAAACCCGCATCTTTGTAGAAAGGTGGGGTGAGAACAGCTTGCTTCTTGTGAAAGCCGCGTGCTGCGGACAGAAACGTAATGGGAGATAGTCTCAGTCCTGAGAGCCAATGCGCCGTTGTTTAAGATGTTAAGGGTCTTCCAAACCCAGAACGCCGTTTAGTTCCGCCTTGACCTTTGTTGGCGTCTGCGTCATCCTTTTATGAGTTGCGCCCCCACTGAATAATGGCCGCTTAATACGGTCTGGGGGCACAATTGGGGGCATGCTTGAAGCCCACATCGCCATCACTACAGTTAGATCAATGTGTTATAGACAGAATGTGGCTCCCTTCACCCGACAAAAAGGAGGATCCATGGATTTTGCCATGAGCAACACAAGTCTCACGGGTTCTGATTTTTTTGCTATTTCAGGGTATTTCGTCAGCCTTCTTTTGTTGGGCTACTTGACGCGGCGCAATAAAACGTTTGCTGAATTTGCCCTCGGTCGGCAAGCGCTTCCGGCTCTTATGGTTTTCGCAAGTTTGGCGGCCACCATTATTGGCCCGGGCTTTTCCCTTGGTTTTACGGAAAAAGGCTATACGGCGGGGTTTCTCTTTTTCTTTCTTTGTCTGTCTTACCCTCTTCAAACCATTATAAGCGGTCTGTTTCTGGCGCCGCGTCTTGCCCGCCTTAGGGATTGTACGACGCTGGGCGATGTCATGAACAAAAGGTACGGAAAGGTTACCCAGTTTCTCACGGGCATCATATCGGTTGGCCTGCTGATCGGTTTTACGGCCATTATGGGAAAAATAGGCGGAACAATGTTGCACGCCGTAACGGGATGGCCCGTCTTGCTGTGCTATGCTTTGATTACAGGAAGCACGGCCTTGTTGACCTTCACGGGCGGCGTGCGTGCAACAGTCGCGACAGAGGCTTTTCAGTTTTCTCTTTTCAGTGTTATCGTTCCTGTTCTGGTGCTGTTGGCTTTTTGGAAAAACCCAATCCCCGTAGCCGAAGTTTCTGCCAAGGCTTGGGCCTTAACAGCCGAGGGCTTTTCCATAACGTCAACCCCCGCTCTTTTAGGAATTGTCGTTTCCTTTTTTTTGGGAGAAATGCTGTTGCCGCCTTATGCCAATCGCGCCCTTGCCGCTCAATCCGAAAAAAGCGCCTCAACAGGATTTGTTCTTGCGGGGGGGTATACCATCGTTTGGCTTGGCCTTGTTTGTGTTTTAGGCATCTTGGCACACGCCTTTCTTCCTGTTGACACAGCGCCTGCCGATGCCTTTCTTGCGATGGGGAAGAGCCTCCTTCCCTCTGGAGTCTATGGCCTTTTGTTGGCCGCCATCATTGCCGTTATCGTATCAAGCCAAGAGGCGACGCTTAATTCGGGTGCCGTTGCTTTTGTCAAAGATATTGTCGCTCCGCTGGATCCTCCGACAGAAAAAAGGGCGATTCTTTTGGGAAACGGCGCAACCCTTGGCATTGCCGCCCTATCCATTTATGTGGCTCAATTTGCGCCGTCTATCATTGATGGGCTTTTGATCCTTTATTCTTTGTGGGCGCCAACGATCCTTGTTCCTCTGATTGGGGCGCTTTATGGCTGGCGCGCAACCCCGGCGAGTGGCTGGTTGTCGATCCTGCTTGGAGGAAGCGTGACCCTTGTCTGGCAGGTACAGTTGAGCGAGTTTGCGGGGATTCCGGCCATCCTTGTCGGGTTGGGGGCGTCTTTGGCCGGATTTTTTCTGGGACGCTTTATAAAACCATCGCGCAGCGCGGCGTTACTTAAGGAGCCCCTCCCATGATTTATACAACCGCCATCGTCTTTCCCGTTGTGGCGCTTGTTGCAAGCATTACGGTTTTTGGCGCCTTGATCGTGTTTGTTCTGAAAATACAAAAAGATATAAAAATAAAAAAGAAGAAAGCGTGAATCTCCATGGGGCAAGTTCCATGTTTTTTGTGCCCCTTTTTCTTTTTTTGCCTTTTATTGCTATTTCGTGATTGACCCACGCGAGAAGGACGCTATGATCCCCTTCGCTTTTCATGGCAAGGGATTTCCTTTTCACGAGCGGCCTGTTTGGGCGTGGTAGAAAAGGGTAGCGGGGGTGTGTTAAGGGTTTCGCCGCCCCATGCTTATGATAGCCCCAGTGGCGGAATTGGTAGACGCGGCAGACTCAAAATCTGTTACTTGCAAGGGTGTGGGGGTTCAAGTCCCTCCTGGGGCACCAAATACAAAAGAGGGGAAAGCAAAGCTTTCCCCTCTTTTGTATTTAATGATCCAAGCGGCTTGAACCCCTTGGGGTTCACAAAACGCGACGGTTAGGCACGTTTGGGACGCAGCCCGCTGCAGGCGGGGGGACGCCCTGACTAGCCCACTTTTATTTTGAAGCGACTGTGGCCGTGATTGTGGGCTGCGCTTTTGTTTTTGCTCTTATAAAGGGCAACGAAAGAAAAAGAAGAGCCGCAAGGCCAAGGAGGCCGCCGCCGATCAGCGGACGAAAGGCCAGCCAAGCTAAAGCGATTGTCACTAAACTTGCGGGAAGGGCTATCATTGTTGCGATAAGGCCGCTGCCTACAGACAAAAGCTCTCCAAGGAAGGGAACAAAACTTCCGATAACAACAAGGGGCCGCAGAAAAAGAAGAAGGCCAAACCACATCATGCCCGTTCCCAACAAGCGAAGACCCCATGTCATCAAGCCGTTTTCCATTTCAGCATGGCGGACTAACATTTCAGGGCCAACAACGCCCGTCTCAATAAGGGAGACTGTGCCATTTTTCATGGCATATGTTCCGATAAGATTTCCCGTTTGTTTTCCAAGCAAACAAATTATTTGGGGCATAAGCACCTTGTACGAAATGCGAATATCGCCAATTTTTGGATTTTGGGTATCGCCTGTCACATATTCGGAATTAGCAAGATGAAACTGCGCTTTCATATTTTCCTCAAGCGCCTGATAGGTTTCTTCGGTTAGTGGATAGGGCGTCAGGCCATGAAGCTGTGACGCTAGATCCTGCCCGATGGTATAGGGCCCAAGAAAAACAGGTGAGGCAAAAAGGGAAAGAGAAGAATAGGGCGAAAAAGAAGGGTTTTGGTGGCCTGTAGGATGTTTAAAGGAGCGAGAGGGAACAAGGCCTTCTCTCCAAACCTTGTCGTAGCTGTAGGTTGTTTCTTGATTTTCTCCCCCGTTTGCAGCTTTGGTCGTCCTTGTCTCATGGGATTCAGCCCATTGGTACGTTTGAACGATGCGCTGAAGCTGAAGCGCCTTTTCTGTGATGCCAAAGGCGGTGTCTTTGATGGGGGTGGAGGCATCGAGAAGGCCTGATAGATAGAGGAGCTTCCCCTCGTTTTGAGGATCGATTTTTGCAGGATCCCCTATAACAATAATTTTTTTGGCCTCTGCGAGCGTGGTGGCCCTATCTATTGAACGGCCCTCATTCCACGTCAAAAGATAGAAAGACGCAACAAAGAGCGCGATTCCAACAAGGACGCCCAAAAACGCGCCTTTAATGCGGTCGCCCCATGAAGCTGTCGTTGTTTCCGTAAATTGATCGGTGGAGGACTCTTCCATATTTTCTTCACTTTGATCAGACATAGCCGCCCCTGTGTTTAGCGAAAAAGACAACGCAGTATGGGCTAACGTTATTTATAAAAGGATAAAGGATCACTGCTCTTTTTCTGTAGCGCCGTGGTTGCGTGTGAAACAGAGCTGGTGGCCGAGGACCTGCGTATGGCCGTCCGCGCTCTTGGCCGCATCACGGGGCGCGTGGACGTCGAAGCTCTCCTTGATATTATCTTCAGCAGCTTTTGCGTGGGAAAGTAGAGAGGACACCTAGCCGAGAGAGGGGGAAACAGCCCCGTTTTGTGCGACCATCGGGCGCTTTTGGGGCGCTTTGAGGGCGCTCTCCGCCATTCTTTGAACGTCCTCAAACGTCACAACAACGCCAACTAGCGACCCACCCACAGCACAGGCGATAGCTCGTCCTAATATGTCGATCATTGGCGTTGGCTCCCTTTCATAAAGGGGTCGCGTTGCCTCTTGGGTCATAAAACCAAGGAGTGTTCGTGCCGCTCTTTCCTTTTGCTCGCCGCCAGTCAAGGCATAGCGAAAGGTAAGATTAATGGCACCAAAGGTCACGGCGGGATTAATAACAAAGGCGCTCTCTGCGCCATCAAGAAGGGTGTTGATTAGATCTTCCTCGCGCTTGCCGTAGGGCTGCGTACGACACAGCGCGTTTCTCATCTTCCAAAAATCGGACATAAGGGCTCTGTCTTTGGCGTTGTTGGAGTTCATGCAACCCTCTTCCTTTTTGCGCAAGAAAACGCTATGACGAGCCTCTTTTCTACGCCACGAGCATGCGAAAAGTCAACAAGCAGCCTTGGTCAGCGGCCATGGTTTTGGTTTCGAAAGAAAGATTGATGGATAAGCAACACGATGGCTGCCTTTTTGACAAGGGGCTCTTTGACATCATCGTCATTGGCGGGGGGCATGCGGGCTGCGAGGCTGCTGCTGCCGCCGCGCGGATGGGCGCAAAGACGCTTTTGGCCACGCTGTCCATCGCGACGTTGGGCGAGATGTCGTGCAATCCTGCCATCGGTGGCCTTGGCAAAGGGCAGCTGGTGCGAGAGATTGATGCGCTGGATGGTCTGATGGGGCGCGTGGCGGACGCGGCAGGGATACACTTTCGCGTTTTGAACAAAAGCAAGGGTCCCGCCGTTCATGGGCATCGTTGTCAAGCGGATCGTGCGCTGTATCGCAAAGCGATGCGGCAGGCGCTTTTTGCCCAAGAAAACCTGACCATTTTGGAAATGGCTGTTGAAGCGTTGACGCGCGATGAGGCTGGCGTTTTCACCATTACCTCGGCGACGGGGGCGCAGGCAACGGGCAAGGCTGTCATCGTGACGACGGGCACGTTTTTGAACGGCCTTATGCATATTGGCGAGGAAAAAATCATCGGTGGCCGTGTGGGCGAGCCCCCTTCCGTCGGGCTCGCCGCTGCGCTTCGTGCGCTTGGGTTTCCTTTGGGGCGGCTAAAGACGGGGACGCCCGCGCGTCTTTCCAGCAAAACGATTGATTGGGCAGCGTTAGAGATGCAGGCGGGCGATGAGCCGCCAGAGCCTTTTTCGATGATGACAGCTGCCATCACAAACCGCCAAATTGCTTGTGGCATCACGCATACCTCACCTGAAATGCACGCCATTATCCATGCCAATTTGCACCGCGCCCCCCTTTATTCGGGACAGATTCAAGGTATCGGCCCGCGCTATTGCCCCTCGATTGAGGACAAAGTCGTTCGGTTTGCAAGCCGTGAGCGACACCAGGTTTTCTTAGAGCCAGAAGGCCTTGAGGACGACACCGTCTACCCTAACGGGATTTCAACTTCCCTGCCCCGCGATGTGCAGGCCGCAATGATCCATTCTATTCGTGGCCTCGAAAACGTCGAAATCCTGCGTTATGGCTATGCCGTTGAATATGACTATTGCGATCCGCGTGAGCTTCGCGTGACGTTGGAGACCAAGCGTGTGGCGGGGCTTTACTTTGCGGGGCAAATCAACGCCACGACAGGTTATGAGGAAGCGGCGGCACAAGGTTTAATGGCGGGGCTAAACGCCGCGTTGAAGCTTGCGGGGCGCGAGCCCTTTATCCTTGGCCGCGATGAAGCCTATATTGGCGTGATGATTGATGATTTGATCACCAAGGGCACGAACGAGCCTTATCGCATGTTCACCTCGCGCGCCGAATACCGCCTGATTCTGCGGGCGGATAACGCGGATCAACGGCTGACCCCGCGTGGCATCGACATCGGGTGCATTGGAGAGGCGCGGCGGGCTGCTTTTGTGGCTAAAAACGAGGCGCTAACGGCTGCGCGGGCGCAGATGGCCTCCCTTACCGCCACCCCGCAAGAACTTGCGCAGGCGGGGCTTAAAATCAATCAGGACGGCGTTCGGCGCTCAGCGCACGATCTTTTGGCCTATCAAGACATCACCTTCGCACAGATTGAACGCTTTTGGCCAGTGTTGGCCTCGCTTCCCCCCGCCGTTAAAGCGCAGATGGAGATCGAGAGCGCCTATGCTGGCTATATTCAGCAGCAAGAAAAGGATATAAGCGCATACCGCCGTGATGAGGCGTTGGCGCTGCCTGCTGACTTGGACTATGCGGCGTTGGGCGGGCTTTCCACCGAAATCCGCCAAAAGCTGGAAAAGGTGAGGCCGGAAACTCTGGGTGCAGCAGGACGTATTCCAGGCGTTACGCCCGCCGCCATTATGGCTCTTTTGCGCTATACGAAAAAAAGCAAAGAGCGGGGGCAGCGATGACCGCGCATCCCCACCCCGCCCAAGTTCCTTGTGAAACAAACACGCAGGACGGCGGCCTTGCCGCCTTTACCGCCGCCCTTCCCGTTGCTCGTGAAACGATGGAAAAGCTGGAGCGATACGCCGCCCTTTTGGTCGAAGAAAACGAAAAAATCAATTTGGTGG
Organism: Micavibrio sp.; assembly: GCA_020718105.1. Taxonomy (GTDB): domain Bacteria; phylum Pseudomonadota; class Alphaproteobacteria; order UBA9219; family UBA9219; genus UBA8914. The sequence goes on from DYDA01000011.1 coordinate 29,346, forward strand.
CGGCCAGCACCCTTCCCCATTTGTGGGTGCGGCATATTTTTGATTCGGCGCAGCTTTTTCCTCTCCTCCCCTCGCCCAAAACGGTGCGCCTTGTTGATCTTGGCTCTGGGGCTGGATTCCCTGCGCTGGTTTTGGCCATCATGGGGGTGGGCGAGGTTCATTGCATAGAAAGCACAGGCAAAAAGGCTCGATTTTTAGAGCGGGTAACAACTGAACTTGATCTCCCTGTTACGGTGCATCAGGAAAGAATTGAGAAAAGTAAAGGCCTTAAGGCCGATGTTGTGACCGCGCGGGCGCTGGCCGCACTTCCCGATTTGCTGGGGCTTGCTGCGCCATTTATGAAAAAGGGAACCTGCTGTCTTTTTTTAAAGGGTGAAAAGGCCGATGCGGAATTGACAGAGGCGCAGAAATATTGGACATTCAAGGCTGAAAAAACACGCAGCATGACGTCTAAAACGGGCCTCATTTTGCGTCTTTATGACCTGAAAGCGCGCTCTAAACATGACACAAAACGCCCCTAACGAGAGAGATCATCGCGCCGCTTGTCGTGTTATTGCCGTCGTCAATCAAAAAGGCGGCGTGGGCAAAACAACGACAACCGTCAATCTGGCCACGGCCATGGCGGCGGTGGGTAAGCGCGTTTTAATTGTTGATGCCGATCCGCAAGGCAACGCGTCCACAGGTTTTGGCTTTTCGCGAAGTGAGCGCGGCGTTGGCTGTTATGAGCTTATGTTTGATGGGTTGGCGGTTGAGGACGTTGCCGTCGCAACGCCCATTCCCAATTTGTCCATCATCACGTCTTCGGCGGATTTGGCGGGCGCTGAAATCCAGTTGGTGAATATCGAGCAGCGCGAATCCCGCATGCGCGAGGCGTTAGAGCGCAGCGCGAAAGATTACGACTTTATCATGATCGATTGCCCCCCTTCCCTCAATCTGATTACGCTCAACGCGCTTGTCGCGGCGCACGCGCTGCTGGTTCCTTTGCAGGTAGAGTTTTATGCGTTAGAGGGGATGAGCAGCCTTTTGCAGACCGTGGACGCCGTTCGCGCACGCTTTAATCCGCGCTTAGAGATACAAGGTGTTGTGTTGACGATGTACGACAAGCGCAACAGCTTGTCCGATGCCGTGGCCAGCGACGTGCGCGCCTTTTTCGGTGACCAAGTTTACGAAACCGAGATTCCGCGCAATGTGCGTGTGTCCGAAGCACCCTCACACGGCAAGCCTGTCTTGCTTTATGATTTGAAATGTTCAGGCAGCCGCGCCTATATGTTGTTGGCGGGCGAGGTCTTGCGCCGTGAAGAAGATAAAGCGCTTGCTGTTGATGCCGCATAAAAACGTCGTTATAAAAAAGGAAAAGAGATGAACGCTACCGCCAAGCTAAAACCAGCCCCCCTTGGGCGTGGTCTTTCTGCTCTTTTTGGGGATACGGATGCCTCTTATACGCCGCGTCGCTCCACAAAAGACGAAAGCGGCACGCTTGCCGAAAGAGACTCTTTTCTTGAGGTTGGGATCGAGCAGTTGAGTGAAGGCACCTTTCAGCCGCGTCGTCATTTTGACGAAGAGGCCCTGTCTCTGTTGGCCGAATCCATCCAGTCTTGCGGCGTTCTGCAGCCGTTGATTGTTAGGAAAAAAGCGGGGCAGAGTCGTCTTTACGAAATTATCGCGGGGGAGCGCCGTTGGCGCGCTGCGGGGCGGGCAGGGGTCAACAAAGTGCCCGTCATTGTGCGCGAGATGACGGATCGGCAGGCCATGGAAATCGGTCTTATCGAAAACGTGCAAAGACAAGACCTCTCGCCGTTAGAAGAGGCCGAGGGGTATAGAAGGCTGTTGGAAGAGTTCAACCACACGCAAGAAAATCTGGCCAAGATCGTCGGAAAAAGCCGTCCGCATATTGCCAACTTTTTGCGGCTTTTGAAATTGCCGGACAGCGTTAAAGCGATGCTGAACGCTGGTGATTTAAGCATGGGTCATGCGCGTGTGGTCATCACGGCCAAGGATCCAGAGGCGCTGGCGAAAGAAATCGTGCAAAAGGGTCTTAGCGTGCGGCAATCCGAGGCGCTCGCGAAAAAAATGTCCGATGGGCGTTTTGCGAAAAAGGATCGCGTCTCCACAAGCGGCGACCCCAACATTCTTGCGCTTGAGCGCGATATTGGGCGCTCATTGGGGCTGAAAATCAAGATCCACGTATTGACGTCAACAACGGGAACTCTCGCCGTCCATTATAACGACCTTGATCAACTGGAAAGCGTTTTGAAAAAATTGCAGGGATAAACGCAGAAGACCAGAAACGATAGCCTAGCCTTCCCCATCGTCACGCCTTTTTGCTTTTGGCGGAAGTTAGGTTTTGACCCACTATATGTTGTGTTTTTCCAACGCTTCTGACCACCACCTATAGACGTTTTATGGTTAAAAACGCTCTCTCGTCGTCCTCATGGAAAAAAACCGCCTCTTTGTACGCTGAAGGGGCTGAGAATCGATAAAAAACCCAAGATTCGTTGATTCTATTGGGTTTTTTCTGAGGCGAAAAAGGGGGCAAAAAGGGTGGAAAAAAAGCAGCGAGTAATCGCGCCTGCCCTCGTCCCTCGTCCTTTAAGGCGTTAGTTTTTCGCCTAAGCTGGCGGCCTCGTCACCCAAGGCGGCGGCGGCGCGGCGCAACTCTTCGGTTGTCACCAGCATATGAGAGATGCCGTTCGTTACGGCGGTGGTGGCCGTGGTGGTTTGCAGCGCGCCGCGCGCAATTTCTTGCGTGGCGGCGGATTCTTCATGCAGAGCCGATTTGATCGCCCCCGTGATCGCGTTCATTTGTTCAACAGCGGCTTCAATCGCATTCATTTGCGCCTTCATGGCGTGAGAGGATTCGCGAACGGTGTTGATTTGCTCTTCGATTTGCGTCGTGGCGTTGGCTGTTTGCTGGGCAAGGTTTTTGACCTCGCTGGCCACAACGGCAAAGCCCTTGCCGTGTTCGCCTGCGCGGGCGGCCTCGATCGTCGCGTTCAGGGCGAGAAGGTTGGTGCGTCCTGCAATCTCGCGAATAAGCTCGACAATTGACAGAATTTGATCGCTTTGTTCGGACAGGGCGCTGGCCGCGCTGTCGGCCTCTTTGGCTTTGTCCGAGGTGCCCCTCGCGATGAAGGAGGCTTCGTCCGCTTGCCTTCCAATCTCAACAATGGCGGTGTTCATTTCCTCAATGGCGCTGGCGATGCCTGTGGCGCTTTCCGTGGCCAAAGCGGCGGATGAGGTGGATTCGGTGGCGCGGGTTTGGTGATCGTCTGTTAGGCGGGAGAGATTCTTGGCGCTGTCCATAAGGCTTTTTTGTGCAAGGGCTGCCTTGGCCAAAAGGATTGAGGTTGTTTCTTGTCCAGCGGCAGAGCAAAGTCGCGTTGTTTTTTCACCCTCGCTTTTTTCGCTTCGCAAAGCAACCAGCCAGCTTATCCCCGCAAGGACAAGGAGAAGAAGGGGGATGATTTTAAGAAAGGCGGCCTCAGGCGCAAAATAAAAAGCAGCGCACAGAGGCAAAAAAGCGCCACCCCAAAAAAGCGCAAGGAAGAAGAATCTGGATTGAGCAGGCATGGCAAAAACCGCTTTTCAGTTGCGACACTCTCCTTTTTTGTACAGGAAAAAGCCTTAAAGAGACTCTAACGACTGCATACAGGGGTGGGAGGTTGCTCTTGTGTTCGCGCAGAGGATGGCGCAGAAAAGAAAGCTGGGGATAGTGCCACAAAAGCGCCGCTTTACCGCGAGAGGGAAGGGCGGTAATCTCTTTCGTTATAGAACATAAGGACTTGTTAGTATCCATGGCTACGACAGAAAAAAAAGACTATCGCGACAGCGTTTTTCTTCCGAAAACGGATTTCCCCATGCGTGGCAGCTTGCCCGTTAAGGAGCCAGAGCTTTTGGTGCATTGGCAAAAGATAGGGCTTTATGCCCTTTTGCGCCAACAAGCCAAGGGGCACAAAAAGTTTGTTTTGCATGATGGTCCTCCGTTTGCCAACGGGCATATCCATATGGGGCATGCGCTGAACAAAGTTTTAAAGGATGTTGTTGTCCGTACGCGCCAAATGCTGGGCTTTGATGCGCCTTATGTGCCCGGCTGGGATTGTCACGGTCTGCCGATCGAATGGAAAATTGAAGAGCAATACCGCGCGAAGGGGCAGGACAAGGACTTGATCCCCGTTCCTCAGTTTCGCGCTGAATGCCGCGCTTATGCGGCGCATTGGGCGGCCACGCAATCGGCTGATTTTCAGCGTCTTGGCGTTATGGGCGATTGGGGGCATCCCTATACGACGATGAGCTTTCGCGCCGAGGCGCAGATTGTGCGTGAGATTCATAAGTTTTTGACAGGCGGCCTTTTGTATAAGGGCGAGCGTCCCGTCATGTGGTCTGTGGTGGAAAAGACGGCGTTGGCCGAGGCGGAAATTGAATACCACGATCATAAATCAACGACGCTTTGGATTCGCTTTCCCGTTGTTGCTGCGAAAAATAAAGCGTTAGAGGGCGCGGGCATCGTTATTTGGACGACGACGCCGTGGACCATTCCCGCCAACCGCGCCATCGCCTACGGTGATTTTGCCTATGCGTTGTTGCAAGTGGACGGCGCGGACGAAGGCGCGGCGGCGCAGGTGGGTGATCGTTTGGTCGTGGCCGCCGATTTGGTCAACGCTTTTTGCGCGGAAGCCAAGATAACGGCCAAGACCGTTTTGGCCGATGATCTTAAGGGGGCGGATTTGGAAGGCGTCGTTTGTGCGCATCCTTTCCGTGGCCGCTTGGGCTGTGAAAATTATTTTGATTATGATGTGTGCCTTTATCACGGCGCTTTTGTCACGACAGAGGCAGGCACGGGCTTTGTTCATATTGCCCCCGGCCATGGTGAGGACGATTACAACCTTGGCCGCCAATATAAGGTGAAGTTTGAGCCAACGGTTGATGCGGATGGCCGCTATCTTCCCAACATTAAGGGGTTTGAGGGGCTCTATGTCTATACCCCTGATGGCAAGGCGGGCGAGGCGAACGTCGCTGTGATCCGCGCGCTGGCTCATACAGGTGCGCTTTTGGCCAAGAAGAACATCACGCACAGCTATCCTCATTCGTGGCGATCAAAAGCGCCTTTGATCTTTCGCACAACGCCGCAATGGTTTGTGGCTTTGGATGAAGTCAAAGTGGGGCAAACGGGCAAAACGCTGCGAGAGCTGGCTCTGGCCGCGATTGGCGATACGCAGTGGTATCCTGCCGTTGGCGAAAAGCGCATTCGCGGCATGATTGGGTCGCGCATGGATTGGTGTATCAGTCGCCAACGCGTGTGGGGCGTTCCCATCGCCATGTTTGTGCATAAAAAGACGAAAGAGCCGCTTAAGGATCCGGCGGTTTTGAATCGCATCGCGACGTTGTTTGAGGCCGAAGGCGCGGATGCGTGGTACGTGCACCCAGCGCAGGAATTTTTGGGCGAGGCCTATAAGGCCGACGACTTCGATCAGGTTTTTGATATTGTGGATGTGTGGTTTGAATCAGGTTCAACGCACAGCTTTGTGCTGGATCAAACGCTGCCGAATCCGGAATGGCCGAACCTGACGTGGCCTGCGGATTTGTATTTGGAAGGGTCGGATCAGCATCGCGGCTGGTTCCATTCGTCCTTGTTGCAAGCGTGTGGGACGCGTGGCCGCGCACCGTATCAAAAAGTTTTGACGCATGGCTTTTTGCTGGACGAAAAGGGCTACAAACAATCGAAATCATCCGGCAACGGGCTTAGCCCCGTTGAGCTGATGGGCTCACACGGCGCGGATATCGTGCGGCTTTGGGTTTTGTCGGCGGACTATTCGCAAGATGTGATGTTCGGCCCCAACATTCTCAAACAAACGGGCGATCTCTATCGTCGTTTCCGTAACACGCTGCGTTATTTATTGGGTGCTTTAGACGGCATGACCGAGGGTGAGCGCGTGCCGCTTAAGGCTCTGCCAGAGGTGGAGCGTTGGGTGCTGCATCGCCTTGCCGAGGTGGACGCAAGCCTTCGCGCGGCTATTGAGGGGCATGATTATACCGCTATGGTGCAAACGCTTCACCATTTCTGCGCTGTTGATTTGTCGGCGTTTTATTTGGATGTGCGCAAGGATTCGCTTTATTGCGATGCGCCTACGGATGAAAAGCGCCGCGCGGTGCGTACGGTGATGGAGGCTCTCTTTGATCATCTTGTGATCTGGCTTGCCCCTGTTTTGTGCTTCACGGCAGAGGAGGCTTATCTTGCTCGCCCGTCTGCAAAGGTGCAGAGCGTCCACCTTTTGTCCTATCCTATCGTTCCCACCGAATGGCGTGACGAAGCGTTGGGTAAAAAATGGGAAAGCTTGCGCGATGTGCGCCGCGTTGTCACGGGCGCGATGGAAATCGCCCGCGCCGAGAAAAAAATCGGATCCAGCCTTCAAGCGGCAGCGACGGTCTTTATTGGCCCTGCCCATACGGCGCTTTTGGATGGCGTGGATCTGGCTGAGCTGTGCATCGCGTCAACCGTCACGCTTTGCGAAAAGACGGCTCCGGCTGACGCCTTTATCTTGCCGGATGCTCCCGCTGTTGGGGTGACGATAGCGCAAGCCAAGGGCGAGAAGTGTGAGCGGTGCTGGCAGGTGCGCGATGACGTGAATGTGGACGCGCTTTGTCCGCGCTGCGCGGCCGTTGTGGCATAAGGGGTTTTGGAAAAACGCATGGGCAAAACGTATTTTAACATCGGCGTGTATTTGGCGGCTTTGATCGTGTTGGCGGATCAATTCAGCAAAAGCATGTTTTTGGCTTCGGCGTTAGACCCTTCCCCGTTTTATCGGCTAACGCCGTTTTTAAACTTGCGTTTGAATTGGAACAGGGGCGTGACATTCGGCCTTTTAAACAACTTTGGCGCATGGATGCCGACGCTGTTGGTCGTGGCGGCCCTTTTGATCACGCTTCTTTTGCTGCGCTGGCTGGCGCAAGTCAAAACGATGTATGCTGCCATCGGGCTTGGGGCTGTCATCGGTGGCGCGATTGGCAATGTGATTGATCGCGCCCGTTTTGGCGCGGTGGTTGATTTCATCGACCTCCACTATGGCGGGTATCACTGGTACACGTTCAATCTGGCCGACAGCGCCATTTGTATTGGGGTTGGCTTGCTTCTTCTTGAAAACGTCATGGTAAAGCGGCATAAACGATAAATCGGATCAGGGGAGAACCTTTCTATGCGACACTTTCAAAAAATGGCGATTATTGGCATGACCCTTTGCGTATCGGCGTGTGGGGGCACGGCGGAATCTTTAGGCTTAGGCCGCAACCCACCCGATGAGTTTGCCGTGGTTGAGAGGCCTCCTTTATCTTTGCCCCCCGAATTCTCCCTGCGCCCGCCGCAACCGGGAGCGCCGCGGCCGCAAGAAACAGCCATGCCTGCGCGGGCGAATGAAACGCTGTTTGGGGGCTCGATGCAAAGTGCTGCTGCTGCTGCTGGTGGCACGGAAAAATCAGATGCCGAAAAGGCGCTCCTTGCTTCTTCTGGCGCGGCGAAGGCCGAGGCAGGCATTCGCGAAATTGTGGATCGTGAGACCGCCCAAAAAGTTGTCGGCTCGCGCAAGCTGGTGGATGATTTGCTGTGGTGGCGCGACCCTTCGTCTTCTGCGACAACCGTGAACGCGGATGAGGAAGCCAAGCGCCTTAAGGAAGCGAAAGCGGCGGGAACTTCCATAAATACGGGGGCGACGCCCGTTATCGAAAAAAGCCAAAAGGGTTGGTTGGGGCAGTGAGGACGCAAGGGACGTGGGGTCTTAAGGCTTCCTTGTTGAGCGGCCTGTTGTTTTTTTCGACGCCGACGCATGCGGCCGTTTTTTTTCCGCAAACGGCGACGCTGGCCAACGGCATGGCGGTCGTTCTTATTCAAAACAAGCTTTCGCCTGCCGTAGCGCAAATGGTGTGGTATCGGGTTGGCGCGGCGGATGATCCCGCCTTGCGCTCTGGCCTTGCTCACTATCTTGAGCATATGATGTTTAAGGGCACGAGGGCCGTTCCCGATGGCGCGTTGAGCGAAATCGTGGCGGCTCAGGGCGGGGAAGAGAACGCGTACACCTCTTATGACTATACGACGTATCACGAAATTGTGGCGGCCTCGCAGCTTCCCCTTATGATGCAGTTGGAAGCGGACAGGATGCGCGGCCTTCTTTTTGATTCAGAAAAAGCGGCATCGGAATTGTCGGTCGTGAAAAGCGAGAGGCAGCAGCGCACAGGCAATCACCCGCAGGGACTTTTTGCGGAAAAAAGGCGGGCGACATTGTTTCCCGCTCATCCTTATGGTCGCCCCATTATCGGGTGGCGGGACGATATCGCGCAGCTTACGCCGCGCGACGCGCAGGCTTTTTATCAGCGCTTTTATGCGCCACAAAACGCGATTCTGGTCATCAGCGGCAACGTCACGATGGCCGACGTTTTAGCCAGCGCGGCGGCAACCTTCGGGCGCGTTGAGGGCGGCAACGCCAGCCCGCGGCCCCCTCTTCCCCCCTTGCCACAAACTAAAAACGAGCGCGTTGAAATGCAGGATGAGCGCGTGACGAAGCCTTCTGTTGCGGCGCAGACGCTTGTTCCCTCACGCGGCATGGATGCGACGCGTTCGTATGCGTTAGAGGTTTTGGCGGAAGCTCTTGGTGGCGGAGAGGTTGGCCTTTTGTATCGCCGCTTTGTGCTTGAGATGAAAGCCGCCAGCGGTGTCAGCGTGTCTTATTATCCCATAGCGCGGGGGCCTTCGGTTTTTTCATGGGGGGCGATCCCTGCGGGCGACGGGGACGTGCGGGCGCTGGAGTCACAAATTAAAATGTGGTTGTCGCAAAAAGCGGAAAAAGGATTCTCTGGCCAAGACGTGGCCCGCGCCAAGAAAAGGTTAGAGTCAGCGGCTGTCTTTGCGCGGGATCGTTTGCTGACGCCCGCGCAAATCATGGGCGAGGCTCTGGCCGTTGGTTTGTCGGTTGAGGAGGTTGAGGCGTGGCCTCAGCGCATTCATGCCGTAACCGTCGCGCAAGTGAACGCCGCGTTTCGCGACGTGATGCAACAAAAGGGTTGGGTAACGGGCATTTTAGAGCCTGCGCTCTTGGTCAAGAAAGGTGGGGATGAATGAAACGCGTCGCCTCTTTTATCTTTTTGTTGTGTGCTTTTGTTTTTTCTTGCTCTGCGTTTGCGGCAGCGCCATCCGTGGTTGAGGTGACCAGCGCCAAAGGGATTAAGGCGTGGCTGGTGCAAGACAGCACGTTGCCGCTTATCAGCGTGCGCTTTGCTTTTCGCGGCGGCGTGGAAACGGACCCGGCGGACAAGCAAGGCTTAGCCGTGTTAACGGCAGGCCTTTTAACGCAAGGGGCGGGGCCTTATGACGATCAGGCCTTTCAAGAAAAGCTGGCGGCGCTATCTATTGAAATGGACATCAGTGCAACACGTGATGCGATTGTGGGCGGTGTCAAAACACTTTCTGTTAACGAAAAGGAGGCCTTTCGCCTGCTTTCTTTGGCGCTGACAAAGCCGCGCTTTGACGAAGCCGTTTTGGCGCGAGCCAAGGGGCAACAAGAAACCGCCGTGACGATGCAACTGGCAAAACCTTCATGGCAGGCGCGGTATGCCCTGTATAGTCAGCTGTTTGGGCGGCATCCCTATGGCTATCGCTCATTGGGAACGCGGGCTGGTTTGTCGCGCTTGACGCGAGAGGACGCGCTTTCTTTTTCTCGCGCCCGTTTGGCTCAAGACTCTTTATGGATCGCCGTTGTTGGCGACATCACGCCCGCTGTTTTACGGCAACGCTTGGACGCCGTGTTTGGCGCGCTGCCCACTAAGGCAGAGGCGAACGTAATCCCGTCTGTGGTTTTTGAGAAAAAGCCTACGACGATTCTAACGCGGCGCGAGGGCACGCAAACCACCATCGCCTTTGCCGCGCCGATGATGCTTCGCGGCGATCCCGATTGGCATGCCGCGCAAGTCGCTAACTATATTCTGGGCGGTGGCGGGTTTAATGCTCGCCTGATGAAAGCGGTACGCGCCAAAGAAGGGCTGACCTATGGCATTGCGACAACGCCCGCGCCGATGGAAAAGGCCTCGTTGTTGATGGGCGGCTTTGACGTTGATAACGCCAAGGCGGGAGAGGCTCTTGATTTGGTGCAAGCCGTGTGGCGCGACTATTACGACAACGGCGCGCATAAGGATGAGGTTGCGGCGGCCAAAGCGTATCTTAAAGGTTCAGCGCCGTTATCCTTGACCTCAACGGATGAGATCGCCGCGACAGTGCTGGCGATGCAAAAGGACGCTTTAGGTATAGATTATTTAAACCGCTATGACGCGCTTGTTGATGCGGTCACGCAAGGCGATGTGCTGCGCGTCATTCGCCGTTGGTTCAATCCGGCGGGACTTTGTTTTTCTCTCGTTGGTTCTCCGGCGGGCGTTTCACCCACGATCACGCAAGACTTGGTAAAGGAATAACACGATGACAAAACCGACACAGCAAGCCGCTTGGGCTGACCTGCAAAAGCTTTATGAAAAAAACAGAAATGTAACGCTGGCGGCGCTCTTTGCGCAAGAGCCTGCGCGGACGCAGCGCATGACGCTTAACGCCTGTGGGCTATCGGCTGATTTTTCGCGCAGCGCCATCACGCCCGATGTCATGGACAACCTGTTGGCCTTGGCCAAGGCGCAAGGGGTTGAGGCGATGCGCGAGAAAATGTTTGTAGGCGAAAAGATCAACGCCACGGAAAAGCGTGCCGTTCTCCACACGGCCTTACGAACGTCAAGCGATGCGTCGATTGTTGTAGAGGGCAGCGATATCATGCCCGCAATCCGCGCCCTTCAGGCCAAGATGGAAAAGTTTACTGTTGCTGTGCGCGATGGCAGCTGGCTGGGCGCGACGGGTCAAAAAATCACGGACGTTGTGAACATTGGCATTGGCGGATCGGATTTGGGGCCGCGCTTTGTCGTTAGCGCTTTGCGTGCGCAGGCCACGGGGCCGCGCGTTCATTTTGTGGCGAATGTCGATCCTTTTGATCTGTTAAGCGTGGTGGAAAAGCTCAACCCCGCAACAACCCTTTTCATTGTTGTGTCCAAAACCTTCACGACACAGGAAACGCTTTTGAACGCAACGTCGGCGCGCTCATGGCTTGTCAGCGCCTTGGGCGAAGCGGCGGTGGCGCGGCATTTTGTGGCCGTGTCAACCAACCAGCAGGCCGTTGAATTTTTCGGCATCAAGGCGGACGCGATGTTCGCGATGTGGGACTGGGTGGGGGGGCGTTACAGCCTGTGGTCTGCCGTGGGGCTTAGCATCGCGCTGGCCGTGGGTTGGCCCGCTTTTCGGGAACTGTTGGCGGGCGCGGCGGCGATGGACGCGCATTTCCGCACCGCGCCATTGGCGGCGAACATGCCTGTTCTCTTCGGTCTTGTCGGGCTGTGGAATCGCAACTTCTGCGGCGCAGAGGCCGAGGCTGTCTTGCCCTATAGCGAGAGGTTGCGTGAGCTTCCTCGTTTCTTGCAACAGCTCAATATGGAAAGCAACGGCAAGAGCGTGACGCGCAGCGGCGAGGCGGTGGATTATCAAACCGGCCCCGTGATTTTCGGTGAGTGCGGAAGCGTGGGGCAACACAGTTTTCATCAGTGGCTGCATCAAGGAACGGGGCGCGTGGTGGCCGAGTTCATCGGTGTGCGGCATGATGATATGAATCGCCCTGATCATGCCTCGGTTTTGCATGCGCATATGATGGCGCAGGTGGAGGCGTTGAAAAGCGGACGCGAGTCTGCCGATCCCGCACGCACCAACGCGGGCAATAAACCGTCCACCGTTTTGTGGTTGGATCGCCTCGATCCCCATCACCTCGGCGCTCTTTTGGCGCTGTATGAGCACAAGGTGTTCGTGCAGGGCGTTTTGTGGGACATCAACTCCTTTGATCAGTTTGGCGTTGAGCTGGGCAAGGCGCTGGCGAGCGAGATTTTAAAGAAGGGATGAGGGGTTAGACTTTCCCAGTCCTATTCCGTCATCCCCGCGAAGGCGGGGATCCCATTTGGTTTCTTTCAACAAACAAGGAAATTGGATGCCAGCCTTCGCTGGCATGACGAGGGGCATGAAACTATTTGTCATGCCCCCCGCTTTCTGTTAGAATGCCCTTAACAGAGGATATTTAGGCATGACCACGGTTCACACGCATCAACTCCGACGATTTTGTCAGCGATAAGTCTGACAGAAGGTTTATGGTCGCCTCTTCTTTCCGTTTTTTCTTTCAGACTTTTTAAAGAACCGCCGCTAAAGACCCCCGCGTCTTTAGCTGATTTAATTTTTTATTGAAAGTATCCCTCATGACAAAAATGACCCCGTTTACGGTGGTGGCGGACGCCGCCCCGATCACCATCGTCCCCCTTATAACGCAAGAATGGCTTGCCGCCGTTACGGCGCTTCATGCCAAGGCGCAAAAGGAATTACCCGCCGACAAAAAGCATATGCTTTTGCCGCGGTCCCCCGCCTATTTCGCTACTTTGCTCGCGCAAAAAAGCGGCGTGCTTTATGGTGCGTTTCAGGGCAAGCATCTTGTCGGCATGGCGGCCGTTCTGTATTCGACAAATTGGTTTATGGCCAAGCAAAAAGGCTTGGTAACGTGTCCCGATAAGGGGCCGGTTATCCGTTCTTCTCACGGTTTTTCTTCGGTTGCTGTGGTGCAGGCTCTTTGTGTTTTGGAAAAAGGCAACGGGATCGCGCTTGATTTGATTGCCGCGACCAAGGTTTGGGCCAAGCAAAAAGGCTGTTCCTATTTATTCGCGCAAGTCGCGCAGGACAATGCGTGCGGGCAAAAAAAGTTTCGGCAACAAAAGTTCGATCTTGTTGCTGAATGGACCGCGCCTGACGCCACGGGAACGCCTCGCGGAAAAACGCTGTTGCGGCATAAATTTCTTGCGGCAGAATTTTAAGGCGGTTTCCCCAAAAAGGGCGGCGCGCTTTATCAGGCGCCCGCCTTCACCTGCTTGATGTTTTCTGCGATAAAGGCCCAGTTGATCAAATGATCAAGGAATGTTTGTAAGAAGTCGGGACGGCGGTTTTGGAAGTCCAGATAATAGGCATGTTCCCATACATCGCAGGTCACCAGCGGCGTGAGTCCCATCGTAAGGGGCGTCATGGCATTGCCTGTTTTGATGATCGTGAGAGTCCCTGCGTCATCTGCCACCAACCAAACCCAGCCGCTACCAAATTGCGATACGCCTGCTTGCTTAAACTGTTCCTTAAACGATTCAACGCTGCCAAAGGCCGTCGTTAGTTTTTCCGCTAACGCTGCGGGTGGTTCCCCGCCGCCTTGGGCGGACAGGCTTTGCCAAAAGAAGGTGTGGTTCGCCACTTGAGCGGCGTTGTTGAAAACCCCTGCTTTGGAGTCATCTTTGGCGGTCTGCCGAATAATCTCTTCCAAAGGTTCCTTCGCCAGCGGCGTTTCTTTAATCAAAGCGTTCAAATTGGTGACATAAGCCTGATGATGTTTGCCATGGTGAAATTCAATTGTTCGCGCCGACATGTGCGGCTCTAGTGCGGCAGGCTCAAACGGCAAGGGTGGAAGGGTGAACGTCATGGCAAGCCTCCTTGGACGGGGGTTCAGCGGTCTTTCATCCTTGCACGTTTTGACCCACGGCAGCAAGTTTGGCAATAGGTTGATCTGTTTTGGGTACAATCCGTTCGTTGGCCTTTCTCTTGCCAAGAAAGAGCCTTTCCTTTTATGCTGACGGCCATGACTCCTCGCGCCGTTATTGATCTTGACGCCTTAATCGGAAACTATCGTTTTCTGCAACAAAAGGCCGCGCCTGCCGCCGTTGGGGCGGCGGTGAAAGCGAACGCCTATGGCCTTGGCATGATCCCTGTTGCGCGCGCGTTGCGTCAAGCGGGCTGCCAGACTTTCTTCACGGCGAATGCTGAAGAGGCCGTCGCTTTGCGCGAAGCCATAAAAGAGGCCACCCTTGTGTCGCTTCATGGCTTTGCGAGGGCTGAGGCTCAGCAAGCCATTGCCTCGCAAATCACGCCGATGATCAATTCATTAGAGTCGTTAGCGGCATGGGCTGCGTTAGCGCGGGAAAAAGAAACGCGGCTTGAGGCGATGATCCATCTTGATACGGGCATGAATCGTTTGGGTCTTTCGCCGCAAGAACAAAACCATTTGGCCGAAAATCCCGCTTTATTGCAAGGGGTGCGCGTTACCGCGTGGGTTAGTCATTTGGCCTGTGCCGACGATGTGACCAGCCCCATGACGCCGCAGCAATTGGAAAAGATGAAGACCATCTTGAAGCGTTTGCCGCCCGCTCCCGTCAGTTTATGCAATTCAGCAGGGGTTTTCTGGGGTGCGGATTATCTTTTTGATCTTGCGCGCACAGGGTTGGCTCTTTATGGCGGGAACCCAACGCCGCATCTTTTGAACCCTATGCATCCCGTGTTAGAAATTCGTGCCCCTATCGTGCAGGTTCGTTCCGTGGACGCGGCCATGACCGTGGGCTATGGCGCGTCTTATAGCGTGCCGCGGTTGGGTCGGGTTGCCACGCTGGCGATGGGGTATGCCGATGGGTATCATCGCGCTCTGAGCAACAAGGGCAGCGTGATGATCGGCGGACACCTTGCCCCCATTGTGGGGCGCATTTCGATGGATTTGATAACGGTTGATGTGTCGGTTGTTCCAGAATCCTCTCTTTCTATAGGCGCTGACGCGACACTTATCGGCGCGCATCGCCCTATTGATGTCGTTGCTGCCGAAGCTCAAACGATTGCCTATGAAATCATGACAAGCCTTGGCCCGCGCATAACGCGGGAATATAGCCTGCGACCTACAAACGGATGAAAAAAACGGCAAAGCCCCGCCGCCCCTCTTGACGCGCCGCGCAAGACAGAATACTCATAGTGTACCAAAAACATCCGATTTAGGGGAACCCCATGCTTCGTATGAGTAAATTGGCCGATTACGCCTTTATTTTGCTTTCGCAAATGGCTTTGCGGGAAAAGGCGGTGTGGTCGGCGGCGACCCTTTCTTTTGAAACGCAGCTGCCCTTGCCGACGGTCGCCAAGCTGATGAAGCTTTTGGCTAAAGGCGCGATTGTGATGGCGCAACGTGGCGCGGCGGGGGGGTATACCCTTGCGCGTCCCGCCACGGCGATTTCCATTGCCCAGATTATTGAAGCCGTGGATGGCCCCATCGGCCTGACGGAGTGCGCTGGCTCAGCGCGAGGAAAAGAGATTTGCGATTGTACCATGCCGCTTTGTCCGGTTAAGGAAGGCTGGGGGCGTGTGAACACAGCGTTGCGCGGCGCATTGGAATCGGTGGCGTTGTCCGAGCTTGTCGCGCCGTCCTCGATCCCCACTTTTGCGTGAAGGCATAGAAAAGATGTGCCCTCAGCCCTCTTCCGATGCGCCCTATGCGCCAGAGCCGTATAAGTACGGCTTTGTGACAGAGATTGACACAGAGACCGCGCCCAAAGGATTGAGCGAGGAAACCGTTCGCTATATCTCGGCCAAAAAAGGGGAACCCCCGTGGCTTTTAGAACAGCGGCTTAAGGCTTTTGCCTTGTGGCAAAAAATGACACCGCCCGCATGGGCCAAGGTCTCGTTCCCGCCGATTGATTATCAGGATGCTTTTTATTACGCCGCGCCGAAAAAGAAGGCCGCGCCCGCCTCACTGGATGAGGTTGATCCTGAGCTTCTCAAAACGTACGAAAAGCTGGGCATTCCTTTAAAAGAACAAGCGATGTTGGCGGGCGTTGAGGGCGCGGTCGCGGTGGATGCCGTTTTTGATAGTGTGTCCGTCGCAACGACCTATAAAAAATCTTTGGAAGCCAAAGGCATTATCTTTTGCTCGCTGACCGAGGCGATTCATAATCACCCTGATTTGGTGAAGCGCTATTTGGGTTCAGTCGTGCCGCCTTCGGATAACTTTTATGCCGCGCTGAATGCCGCCGTGTTTACCGAAGGCTCGTTCGTTTATATTCCCAAAGGCGTGCGTTGCCCGATGGAATTGTCCACTTATTTTCGCATTAATGCGGCGAACACAGGGCAGTTTGAGCGCACGCTGATCATCGCGGATGACGATTCTTACGTTAGCTATTTGGAAGGCTGCACAGCGCCTAAGCGCGATGAAAACCAACTTCATGCGGCGGTGGTAGAGCTGGTGGCGCTAGAGCGTGCCGAGATCAAATACGCGACGGTTCAAAACTGGTATCCGGGGGATGAAAACGGTGTGGGCGGCATTTATAATTTTGTGACCAAGCGCGGCTTGTGCAAGGGCGCTTCTTCTAAAATCTCATGGACGCAGGTAGAAACAGGCTCCGCCATCACATGGAAATACCCCAGCTGCGTTTTGCAAGGCGATTATTCGTCCGGCGCCTTTTATTCGGTGGCGATCACGAACCATCATCAACAGGCCGACACGGGCACGAAGATGATCCATATCGGGCGCGGCACGCGCTCTACCATCATCTCAAAGGGCATCAGCGCGGGGCACGCGCAAAACACTTATCGCGGTCTTGTCCGCATGGCGCGCACGGCACATGGGGCGCGGAATAAAACGCAATGCGATAGCTTGCTGATTGGCGATCTGTGCGGGGCGCACACGTTTCCTGTCATTGTATCACGCGATCCGACGGCGCGGGTGGAGCATGAGGCAACAACCTCGCGGGTTAGCGAGGATCGTTTGTTTTATTGCCAGCAGCGTGGCATGAGCCTTGAAGAGGCGATGGCGCTTATCGTCAACGGTTTTTGCCGCGAGGTTATGAAAGAATTGCCGATGGAGTTCGCCGTCGAAGCGCAAAAGCTTATCGGCATCAGTTTAGAAGGAAGCGTAGGATGAGGGGCAGCGGCTATTCTTCCCTTCCCCCTTGCGGGGAAGGAAGCTTTTTCTTGGGCTTGCGAAGCAAGGCCTTAGAAAAAGCAGGAAAGGGGTTATAAATGATCAACAATGAGGATAACCCCCCACCTGAAAAATCTAAGGGTTTGCTTATGCAAACCCAAGATTTTTCTTCCTCCCCCGCAAGGGGGGAGGCAGTCCCCGCAAAAAGGGAAACGAAGCGCTGGTGCTTTATAAAAGCCAAGCACAAAAACAAAACTGAGGATTACGTTCTTGCACGACAGCTTAGGCGTAACGCGTCCCCAATCGAACGAAAACTGTGGGTGCGTTTGCGAGAAAACGCGAAGACCAAGGGATTTATGTTTCGTCGCCAGCATGCGATACATCCCTATGTTGCTGATTTTGCCTGTATGGCTGCTCGAGTGCTTATAGAAATTGACGGGAATTCCCATAATGCGACAGAAACATATGATCATCAAAGAGAGGTCTTTTTGCAAAAACAAGGCTACAGCATTTTGAGATTCAGCAATAATGATGTTGTGAACAATACCGAGGGCGTTGTGCAGCGGATCATCTTGTGCGTTGAAGAGCGTCTAAACTCCCTTCCCCCTTGCGGGGAAGGCAAAAAAGGATGCAAACAATGAGGCTTGTTAATGCTTGAAATAAAAAATCTATCTGCCGAAATTGACGGCAAAGAAATCCTGAAAGGGCTGTCGCTCTCGCTGCCCAAGGGGCAGGTGCATGCGATCATGGGGCCGAACGGCGCGGGAAAAAGCACGCTGTCCTATGTTCTGGCGGGTCGTGCGGGCTACACGGTCACGGGCGGCAGCGTCATGCTGGACGGGCAAGACTTGCTGGCGATGGCACCGCATGAACGCGCGGCGGCGGGCGTGTTTCTGGCGTTTCAGTATCCGGTTGAGATCCCGGGCGTGACGACGATGAACTTTTTAAAAACCGCACTGAACGCGGTGCGTACGGCAAGGGGCGAGAAAGCCTTGGACGTTATGCAGATGCTCAAGCTTTTGCGCGGCAAGGCCAATGCCATCGGCATGGACGAAGCCATGCTGAAGCGCCCCGTGAATGTTGGCTTTTCGGGCGGCGAGAAAAAGCGGTGCGAGGTTTTGCAGATGGCGGTGCTAGAGCCTTGCCTTTGCGTTTTGGATGAAACGGACAGCGGCCTTGACATTGACGCGCTGCGTATTGTGGCGGATGGCGTAAATGCGCTGCGCGATCCCAATCGCTCGATGCTGGTCATCACGCACTATCAGCGGCTTTTGGATTACATCAAGCCCGACCGCGTGCATGTTTTGGCGGCGGGCCGGATTGAGCGCAGCGGTGGGCCGGAATTGGCGCTAGAGCTGGAAGAAAAAGGCTATGGCCACGCGAGTGAGGGGACAGCATGAGTCCCGATCAACAAGCCGTCATTTTTGATTGGAACGGAACGCTGCTGGCGGATACGACGTTATGCCTTCGGGCGACGAATGAAAGTTTCGCCCTTTTCAAAATCGCGCCTATTTCTTTGGAAACCTACAGGCGGGAACATCGCCTCCCCCTTGATGCGATGTATGCTTCGTTGGGGTGTGAGGCGGCGGCATTAAAGAAAAGACGCAGCGAGCTTATGGCAACGTGGAGCGCGTTTTATGATCTCCATGTGCCTCGGGCGCGGCTGCGACGCGGCGCGAAGGCGACGCTCTCCCATCTTAAGGGGCGCGGGCATAAGGTCGCAATCCTTAGCAATCACGTTGTGGATGAGATTGTAAAAAGAACGACGCAACATGCTATCGCGCATCATTTTGATGACATTCTGGCTAACGCGCCGCATGAGCTTTCTTCGATTATGGAAAAGCAAAGCAAAGGATCGCGCTTGCAGGCTTTTATCGATGACCATGCAATAAAAAAAGCGATTGTTGTGGGCGATACGGCGGAAGAGGTCGAAATCGCGCATGCGCAGGGCTACCTTGGCGTTGCTTTGGCCGATGGTGTTTGCTCCCTCCCTCGTCTTCGTGCCGCCAAGCCGGACTTTATGATCCGCTCGCTCACCGAAATGCCGGACATTGTTGAAAAAGTTTTTGGGGTGAGGGCGCGATGACGCAAGAGCCTTCCCTTCCTCTTCCCCCGCTCCTCACGCGCAGCCGTCTTGTGTTTGTGGATGGCGCGTTTTGTGATGCGTTGTCGGCGCAGCAAGATTTACCCGATGCGTTTTTTGTCCCTTGCACGGAAAAAGACGATGGTTATGTGCTCACCTTGCAGGGGCAAATTTGTTTGGCTCTTGACCCCATCGAGCTATTGTTTGTGACGACGGCGCAAGGCGAAGTCAGCGAAGCGCCCACAAAAATAAAAGTATCTTTGGGGGAAAACAGCCGCCTGACACTCATTGAGCGGCATGTGAAAGTTTCTTCCGCTGTCATCCCCGCGAAGGCGGGGATCCAGAGTCACAAGAACACAATTTCTCCCCCCAGTCCCCTGGATGCCCGCCTTCGCGGGCATGACACAGAAGGGGGGGGGCTCCACAGCGCCGCAACCCCGCATCTGCTTGACATAGAGATCGCGCTTGCTGCGCAGGCCAAGCTGGTGCATGGCAAGATTGTGTCCAGCGGTGAGCATCATGCACAGGCGCAGGTCAGCGTCGCGGCGGGCGCGTTTTACGATTACTTCGGGCTTGTGGTGGGCGGGCAGGACGTTCGCTGCGAAAAAACGGTTGAGCTTTGGGGTGAGCTGGCGGAGGCGCGTTTTTCTGGCGTGATGCTTTTAGGCGGCGCGGCGCATGGTGCCATGACAACGCTGGTGCGCCATCTTGTGCCGAACGGCATAAGCCGCCAAGTATGCAAAACGGTACTGATGGATAAGGCGCATGGCCTGTTTGCCGGAAAGGTGTTCGTCGATCGGCTCGCGCAGAAGACGGACGCATATCAGTTGTGCCGTGCGTTGCTGCTGTCTGACCAAGCCGAGATGGAAGCGCGGCCAGAGCTAGAGATTTATGCCGATGATGTGAAGTGCAGCCACGGCGCGACGATGGGCGCTTTGGATGAAAACGCGCTGTTTTATTTGTTTTCGCGCGGGATCAACCCAGAGGCGGCGCGGGCGATGCTGGTTGAGGCGTTTGTGGGCGAGGCGGTTGAGGCGATTCAGTCGCCCGATCTTGCAAGCGCGGTTCGGGAAGAGGTGGCACAATGGTTGGCTTAGACGCAAAAAAAGATTTCCCCGTTTTTGATCAACGGATCCACGGCCATCCGCTTGTTTATCTGGACAGCGGCGCGTCGGCGCAAAAGCCGCGCTGCGTTTTGGACGCGATGACGCGCTTTTACGAAACGGATTATGCCAATATCCATCGCGGCGTGCATGAGCTCTCGCAGCGCGCCACCGCGCATTATGACGAAGGCCGCCGCGCTGTGCAGCGTTTTTTGAACGCCGCGCATGAGGATGAAATTGTCTTCACCAGCGGCGCGACTGACGCGATCAATCTGGTTGCGGCCAGCTGGGGGCGGACGTTTTTGAAGGCGGGCGATGAAATTGTGCTGACCCAGTTGGAGCATCACGCGAACATCGTGCCGTGGCAGCTTTTGCAAGAGCAAATCGGCTTTACGATCCGCGTCGCGCCGATTCAATCCAATGGCGAAGTGTTGTTGGCGGACGTGACCGCCCTCTTCAACGAAAAAACAAAACTGGTGTCGGTTACGCATGTCTCAAACGCGCTTGGCACGATTTTGCCGGTGGAAAAAATTATTGCCGCCGCGCACGCGAAAAACATTCCCGTTTTGATTGATGGCTCACAAGCGGTAAGTCATGGGTCTGTTGATGTACAAAAGATGGATGCCGATTTCTATGTGTTCTCCGGCCACAAAATCTATGGCCCCACAGGCATCGGCGCTCTGTATGGCAAACGCGCGATCCTTAAAACCATGCCGCCTTATCAAGGCGGCGGCGATATGATTGAAAGTGTCACGTTTGAAAAAACGACCTATCAGGAACCGCCCATGCGCTTTGAAGCGGGCACGCCGCCGATTGCGGAAGTGGTGGGGCTGGCGGCTGCGTTGGATTATGTCGCGGGCATCGGGATGGAAAAGATTGCTGCGCACGAGGCTGATCTCCTCGCCTATGGCACGGAAAAACTTGCGGCGTTGGACGGCGTGCGGCTTGTCGGCACCGCGCCGCATAAAGCCAGCATTCTATCATTCGTGGTGGAGGGCGTGCATCCTCACGATGTCGGCACGATTTTGGATCAGCAGGGCATCGCCATTCGCGCAGGCCATCATTGCGCGCAACCTGCTATGGAGGCCCTTGGCCTTATGGCGACGGTGCGCGTTTCGCTGGGGCTTTATAACACGCGGGGCGATATCGACGCCTTGGTGGACGGCCTTAAAAAAGTGCGGGAGATTTTTTCATGAGCGATGAGGGTGATGATCTGCGCGAATTGTATCAGGAGTTGATCCTTGATCATGGCCGCCATCCCCGCAACTTTCACGCAAGCCCTGATGCGCAGCGTGAGGCGGTGGGGCACAACCCCCTGTGCGGCGATAAGCTGGTTTTGTATTTAACCGTGGGAGAGGATGGTCACATTGTGGACGCTTCTTTTCAAGGCGAGGGGTGCGCGATTTCGGTCGCCTCGGCCTCGATGATGACCGAGATGCTCAAGGGCAAAACGGCGGCGCAGGCCAAAGCGCTGTGGACATATTTTGAAGGCCTTTGTAAAGGCAGCGCGGGGGATGATGATGCGATCCTTGCCTCTCTGGATGAAGACGATGCCTCGCGCTTGCAAGCGTTGGCGGGCGTGCGGCATTATCCTGTGCGCGTGAAGTGCGCGATGCTGGCGTGGCGCACGCTGGAATCCGCGCTGGATCCTGCCGTCGCCAAGAAAGTGGGGGCGGAGTAAAAAGATTCCCTCCCCCTTGCGGGGAGGGGTAGGGAGGGGGGCGTGACGCTAGGCAGAAGGCTATCCGGTCAGGACTAAAATCTGATCATGCACAACCCAGTCGCCCTCCCCCCCACCTAGCCTCCCCCGCAAGGGGGGAGGAAAAGGGGGCTATACGAGAGGGAGGAGCACAAGTGTTTTGTGGGCAAAGTATATGAGGCTAGAGAAACACAAAAACACATCCCATGATTACAAGAAGGCTAAAAAGCTTCGCAATGAGGCTTCACCTATCGAACGTAAATTATGGGGCGTTCTTAAAGAATACGCCAAAGTAAAAGTGCTTAAATTCCGCAGGCAACATCCTGTGCATCCTTATGTAGTGGATTTTGCCTGTATGGCGGCGCGGGTATTGATTGAAATTGATGGGGATTCTCACGATGGACGTGAGGCCTATGACCAAAAACGAGAAGCTTTTTTGTGCCATGAAGGCTATAAAGTTTTGCGTTTTAGTAATCAGGATGTTTTAAAAAATGTTGAAAGCGTTGTGATGACTATTTTAGCAAAGACAGAAGAAAGGCTTGCTCTATCCCAGTCTCAACTCGCCGACGTGACCGAGCGTGTGATTGAGGCGCTGCGCGTGGTGTATGATCCCGAAATCCCCGTGAACGTGTATGATCTGGGCTTGATCTATAAAATTGACTTGACGCCTGCTGCGGGGGATAAAATGGATGCGGCCATTGAAATGTCCTTAACCACCGCGAATTGCCCGATGGCGGATATGATTCCCGGCATGGTCTATGATGCTGTGCGTGATCGGATACCGGATCTTAACGAAATTAAGGTAAGCCTCGTCTGGGATCCGCCTTGGGATCCTTCGCGCATGTCGGACGACGCGCGTGCGATTATGGATTTTTATTGAAGAAACGAAGGAAAAAGACAAATGAAAAAAGCCACGCCTGCCAAACTCCATGAAACGCGTCTTGCTGATTACACGCCGCCCGCGTTTCTGGTTGAAACGATGGAGATGGATTTTGATATTGGCGATAAGCTTACGCGGGTTGCCACGTGTTTTATGGCGCGGCGCAATCCGGCGTGCAAAGATAAAAACGCGCCGTTGGTTTTGAATGGCGAAAATCAAAAGCTTCTCAGCGTGACCGTGAACGGCCTTGCGCTGACTCGCCAAAACTATGCGCTGACAGAGGAAACGCTCACGCTAGAGGGTCTTCCCGATGAGGCGATGGTGGAGATTGTTAGCACCAACGTGCCCGCCAAAAACACGGCTCTATCGGGTCTGTATGCCGCAGGGCCTATGCTTTGCACGCAGTGTGAGGCGCAGGGCTTTCGCCGCATTACCTATTATCCCGACCGTCCCGATGTGCTGGCGAAGTTTCGCGTCACGATTCATGCGGATAAAAAACAATACCCGATCCTTCTCTCGAACGGCAACCTGATCAAAAAAGGAACCGAAGGCAAAGGCCGCCACTATGCGGTGTGGGAGGATCCCTTTGCCAAGCCTTGTTATCTTTTTGCGCTGGTTGCGGGCAAGATGGATGTGGCGCGCAGTCACTTCATCACGAAATCCAAACGCAAGGTGCTCATCGAGATTTATGTGGAGCTTGGCCGCAAAAAAGAAACCGTCTTTGCGATGGACGCGATCAAGAAGTCGATGGCGTGGGACGAAAAGACCTATGGCCTTGAATATGATCTGGATCGCTTCATGATCGTGGCCGTCAGCTTTTTCAATATGGGGGCGATGGAGAATAAAGGGCTTAACATTTTTAATGATGCCTGCGTTCTTGGCCGCGCCGAAACCGCGACTGACAGCGACATCGCCTTTTTTGAGCGCGTTGTGGCGCACGAGTATTTTCATAACTACACGGGCGATCGCGTGACGTGTCGCGATTGGTTCCAGCTCAGCCTTAAAGAAGGACTCACCGTTTTTCGTGAGCAAGAGTTCTGCGGCGACATGAATGGCCGCGCTTTGGAGCGGCTTCATGCGGTGCGCGATTTGCGGGCCCGCCAGTTTCCTGAAGACGCGGGCGCGATGGCGCACCCCATTCGCCCTGCGGCATATCAGGCCATCGATAATTTCTATACCTCTACCGTGTATCAAAAGGGCTCGGAAGTCGTGCGGATGATCCAAACGCTGATCGGGCGCAAGAATTTCCGCAAGGGGCTTAATCTGTATTTAAAGCGCCATGATGGACAAGCGGCGACGTGCGAGGATTTTGTGGACGCGATGGCGCAGGCGGGCGGCGTCGATTTGGATCACTTTATGGTGTGGTATGCGCAGGCGGGAACGCCCACGCTGGACGTCACCTCGTCGTATGATAAAAAGAAAAAAGAATACACGCTGACCGTAACGCAAAGCTGCCCCCCTACGCCAAACCAAAAACACAAAGACCCGATGAACATGCCATTGAGCATCGGCCTTTTGGATTCCAAAGGGCGCGATATGAAGGGCACGTTTGTTCTGGATGTTGCCTCGCCCAAGGAAGTGTTCGTGTTTTTGAATGTGGAGGAAGAGCCGACGCCGTCTCTCTTGCGCGATTTTTCTGCGCCGGTGCGCGTCAACTATCCCTATACGGATGAGCAGTTATTCCTGATCATGGCCCATGATGTAGATGGGTTTAACCGCTGGGAAGCGGCGCAGAAACTCTTCACGAACTATGTGTTGGCGGGCGGCGCCTTGCCGGACGCCTTTATCAAGGCTCTTGGCAAAGTTCTGAAGGACAAAAAGCTGGACGCGGCGACCAAGGCGATGACGCTTTCTCTGCCAACGGAAACCGAGCTGGGGCTGACGCTGCTCGCGCAGGGCAAAAAGATTGATCCCGTTAAACTGTATCATCAACGGCAACGCGCCGTTCATGCGATGGCGGAAGGCCTGAGCGACGATTTATGGGCGATGTATGAGACGATTGAAAATGCGCTTTCCGAAACCGCCAGCGATGGCCTTGCGCGCGGGCAGCGCAGTTTGAAAAATCTGTGTCTTGCTTATCTGGCGAAAGTGGAGGGTGAAAGCGTCACGCCCTTGGCGGCCGCTGCCGTGGCTTACAGCCGCAACATGACCGACAAAATCGCGGGGCTTGATGTTTTGGTTGATGGAGAGGATCCCCTTAAGGCCAAGATGCTGAAGCTGTTTGCCGCGACCTTTGGCGATCAGCCCTCAATCATGGATCACTGGTTGGCGTGTCAGGCGTCGGCGCGGCGCGATGATGTTCTGGTCTCCGTCAAAAAGCTGATGAAGCACAAAGCCTTTACGCTTAAAAACCCGAACCGCGTTTCCTCGTTGCTTGGTGTGTTTGCGGGCAATCCTTTGGGCTTCCATGCGGCGGATGGCAGCGGCTATGCCTTTATCGCAGAAATGGCGGCCACGGTGGATAAGCTGAACCCACAGGCGGCGGCGCGTCTGGCCAAGCCGTTCCTGCGTTGGCGCGATTTTGATGCCAAGCGCCAAAAGCTGATGAAGGCGGCGTTGACCAAGCTGGCGGCGGGCACGCTCTCCCCCAACGTGCGCGAGATCGTGGATAAGGCGTTAAGGAGGTAATTTTTGCCTCCGCAGCAGACCGCGATGAAGCTAACGCGCTGAAAGCTTGAGCGAATAATTCTGGCACGCCCCTTGCTTAGGTTAAGCGAAGGGATTTTTATGAGCACCGTCAGCGCCGCCAACACGATTCAGCAAACCAATGCCGCCTATCTGGCGCAGCTAAAGGCTGCTCGCCTTGCGGCAGCGTCTTCTCCTTCGGTTGCCGCAGCCTCTCCTTCCTCTACGGGAAGCTTCGCCTCCACTTTGTCATCGGCGCAGTCAGCGCCCCTTCCTTTTACGCCATTGCCGCCACCAACCGCTTTAACGCCTGCGCCCAAAACGGCGGCCGTCACGTCTGCGCCTCTTTCCGCGCTTGCTGAGCCTGTGAAGGCCGAGGTCACACGCCGCATCGAGCCGGGAAGTCCCGAAGACACGACGAACGTCCCAACGACGGATGAAGATTTAAGCATTGATGATCTTGTGGACCTTCTCAATCCTTTGCAGCACATCCCTATCGTGGGAACGATTTATCGCGCCGTGACGGGCGATACGATTAAGCCCGATGTGCAAGTGGCGGGAAGCGTCCTTTTTGGACTTGCGACAGGAAGCGTTCTTCTTAGCGCGGCATCAGGTATTGCCAGCGCGATTTTTGAGCAAAACACAGGCGAAGAGCCAACGGTGCAAGTGGCCCGCGCCCTCTTTGGCGATGAGGACACGGTGCAATTGGCCGCTGTTGAGACTCCTGCCGTTGAAGAGGCTGGGGCTTCCGATGAAGTGCTGGTGGCTGAGGCAGCAACGCCCGCTGCGATCAAAGTGGCCGACGCGCTGCCTTCTTTTCCCGAAAAGCTAGAGTCGAATCCGCTTCCTGCTGCCACGACGGCGGCTTCGGCAAGGGTTGCGCCCGTGGGCTTGCTGGCTCAAACGGGAGGAACGCGCGTGGGCAATACGATTTATGCCAGCCATCCCTTACGTTCAGCCGCCAGAATGGCTGCCGCAACGCCTGCCATTGTTGAAACGTCTAGTGCGCCCGCCGCCGCCCTGACGTTGGGCGATGCTATTCATCAGCAAGCCTTGGCGGGACAAGCGGGGCAATCGCTGCCGCCAGAGCTTATCCAAGACATGATGCTCAAGGCCTTGGATAAATACACCGCCGCGCAAAATATGTCGGCTCTTCCCGAGGCTATAACGGCAACACCATAATTTTTTTTGCAGGTTGCGGGGGTGGCCCTTTCTTTTGTTTTTCAACACATTCAACCCATAACGCGGGTTGGTATAAGCCAACAAAAAGGCCGCACCCCCCTAAAGGATGCGGCCTTCTTTTGTTAGGCCTTGGCTAAAAAGCCAAGAGACCCAAACCTTACTGCGCGATTACAGAAACAGCGCGGCGGTTTTGAGCCCAAGCGGCTTCGTTGCTGCCCAGAACGGCGGGGCGTTCTTTGCCATAGCTAACCGTTCTAACGCGGTCGGCTTCGATGCCTGAAGCAACAAGATAGTTCTTGGCAGCTGTACCACGACGTTCACCCAAAGCAAGGTTGTATTCGCGTGTGCCGCGTTCGTCGGCATGACCTTCCATCGTGATCGAGACCGAAGGATACTTCTTCATCCAAGCGGATTGACGATCCAATGTGGCGCGAGCCTCAGCGGTCAGGTCAGCCTTATCAAAGCCAAAGAAAACACGGTCGCCAACGTTGACAACCAAATCTTCTTGTGTGCCAGGACGGGCAACGCCCATCTTGCCGCCAGCGCCAGCGCCGTTGGCATCCGCAGAACCGTCATCAACACCCGTGGTATCGCAAGCAGAAACCATAACGAGTGCCGCCATTAGACACAGAAACTTTTTGAACATACTCTTCTCCTTTTGTGAACCTCTGGCGGAGTGGGGCAAAAAAGACGAGCCTTCCTGCCTTGGCCGAGATGATTGCGATGGTTGTTGGCGATTGCTTGCGGGAATCCGCTTGCACCCCATGACCTTGCCCTTTTCCTGTCGGAATATTTTCCGATGAAAGAAAAGCAACAAAATCGAAGTTAAACTAACGCTTGGCGCTGCGGGAATCAAGAGGCGTGTTTCTTGATTGAGAAAGAAAAAAGAAACCTCTTGAGGGGCGTGACCAAACCGCAACAGAAAGTGGCAGAAATGCCTGAATTATGGCATAGGGACGTGTTCATCGCCACATTTGTGCCTTAAAGAAAGAAGGTATAGCCCGTCCGCTTGAAAACCCGAAAAATTTTTCTCCGCCAAGCAGCATATACCCAAAACACTTCAAGAGTTGGCATCGTGCATGATGTTTCAGCAAGGACAATAGAGTCCCTCCCCCCTTGCGGGGGAGGATAGGAGGGGGGGGGAGCGACTGGGGTGCTTATGATCGAGTTTCATAACGACCACAGACTTGACAGCCAAGCTTTACTCCCCCCTCCCTATCCCTCCCCGCGAGGGGGAGGGGACATCAGCGTCCTTGCGGATAAAGCAATCCCAACCCTTGAAGTACGAGGAGTATAGTATAAGAAAAAAGCCGCCACTTTTTCAAGAGGCGGCTTTTATTCTTTATGAATTCCTTATGGGATCAGTGGCGACCAAGCGGGGTCAGAGGCATCCATCGGCGTTGGAATCTCGCGCTCGTTATACCCTGTCAGGTCGATGCTGTAGAGCTTGGCGTTTTTGCCACGCCCCCCCGCGCCCGCTGGCAAGTCTTTGAAGTACATCAAGACGCGACCATTGGGGGCCCATGTTGGCCCTTCAACGTGATAAGATTCGGTCAGCAAGCGCTCGCCCGTTCCATCGGGGCGCATAACACCGATATAGAAGCGGCCACCCTGCTGTTTCGTGAAGGCGATGAGATCACCGCGAGGCGACCAGACCGGCGTGGCGTAACGGCCTTCGCCAAAGCTGATGCGCTTCACGTCGCTGCCATTGGCGGACATCGTATAGACTTGTTGACTGCCTCCACGATCCGATTCAAACACAATTTTGTTGCCATCAGGCGCAAAGCTTGGCCCCGTATTGATCGAAGGATGGTTGGTCAGCTGCGTCGTGCGCCGCGTGCGAAGGTCCATCGTGTAGATATCCGCGTTGCCTCCCTTGGACAGCGAGAAGATCACCTTGTTGCCGCCGGGCGCAAAGCGTGGGGCAAAGGTCATGTTCGCAAAATCGCCAAGCACTTCCTGCCGCCCCGTGTCGATATTGAACAGGTAAACGCGGGGGCGATTGTTGTAGTACGCCATATACGTGATTTCTTGAAGCGACGGCGAGAAGCGCGGCGTTAGGACAAGGGCGCGGCCATCGCTTAGCAAGCGGTGGTTTTCGCCGTCTTGATCCATGATAGCCAACCGCTTAACGCGAGCCGTTCCAGGGCCGCTTTCCGCGATGTAAACGATGCGCGTATCAAAATAGCCGTCTTCCCCTGTGATGCGCTTATAAATCGCATCCGCAACAATATGCGCGACGCGACGCCAATTGGTGGGCGTGGTGAAATAGGCAAGGCCTGTCATTTGCCCTTCGCCAAACACGTCCCATAAGCGGAACTCAACCTTAAGGCGGCCATCGGCTTGCGCCTCGATGCGGCCCACGACAAGGGATTGGGCGTTCAGGACGCGCCAATCGGCAAAGCGCGGCGCGACCAAAAGAGAATCGCGGTCTTGAATAAAAGACTTGGGGTCCACGGCAGAAAAAAGGCCAGAGCGAACCAAATCCGCCGATACGACTTTGGCGATATCTCGGCCAAATTGAGCTTCATTGCCCCCAGCGCCGTAAAAGGCAGGAATGGCGATGGGGATGGGCTCAACCACACCGCGCGTGATATCGATGCGAACCTCAGCCTTGGCGGGCGCGGCGGCGGTCAGTGGCAGGAGAAAAGCGAAAAGAGCAAGAACGAGGGCGGGTCTGTTCATGGTCATAGCATATCCCTTGGGTCAAAATTAAAACGGATGGTCTTCCATTGCTCGAATTGATCTGGCGGCAATTCCAGTGGTGTGCACTTGGGATGACGAAGCGCGCGCAAGGCGGCCTCGGCAGCGGCGCGGAAGTGTGAATCGGTTGAAAGGCGATTTTGATCCACAACCTCGGCTGAACGGACTGTACGATCCTCGTTCACTTCAATCAAGACCTCAACGATTAATTCTTGCGCGTTACGCGCCCCAATCGGCATGTTCCAACAACCGCTGATTTGGCGGCGCAAGGAGTCTTCTTGGCTGATGGTCAGGCGATCAGCCAAGGCAGGGCCTTGGTTGCTGGCCGCGCCTGTTTGCGCCGCGCCGTCGTTTTTCTTCACATCGGGCCGCGCATCGGTAGGCGCAGGCGGCGCGGGTTTCATTTTGGCCACATTTTTCAAAACGCTCGCCAAGGGATCCACCTGCGGCTGAGGTTTGGCGGCTTCCTTGGGTGGCTCCGGCGGTTTGGGCTTGGTCGTGGGCTTGGGGAGAGCGGCATCATCGGGCGCAGGCTCGCTTTTCTCGGCGGGTTTGAGCGGCTCAATGGGTTTGGGCGGCTCTGGCTGTTTGACTTCGGGCGCAGGCGCAGGCTTAGGCGGCGCAGTTTTGGCCGCTTCTTGCTCTTCGGAATCGCGGATGCGCGTGTTGGTAATCGCGCCGATTTCAACAATGTCAACGGGAACGGGCTTCCACGGCAACGCGGGGGGAGGCTTAAAAAAGCTGGGGATGCCAAAATACAAAACGAGCATAGCCCCGACATGCAAGGATGTCGAGATGATGAGCGGTGTTTGCAGGGTTTCTTGGCGGTGATTCATGAGGGGGCAGAGTTCAGAGTTTAGAGTTCAGGGAAATTTTCTTTTCTAGACCAGTGAGCAAACCATTCATCATCTTTGCAATTTCAGAAAGATCGTTTAGCAAACAAGATGTTTCATGCTCTGGAGCATAGCCTAATTTTCCAGCGATCATAATTTGTGTTTCAAGTTCAGCGGCCGAACCATACGCAATGTTTGTAAACCGCATAAATTCTTTTGTTGTTCGCTTGGCGTGTCCTTCTGCTAAATTTGAAGGAATAGAAACGGCAGCTCGGCGCATTTGACTCGTAAGGCCATAAAGCTCTTCTTTTGGAAAAGATTTTGTGTATTGATAGAGGTTAAAGACAAAATCCATCGATTTTTTCCACACATCAAGGTTCTTATGCCCATGACCAGTCATATGATGCCTTTTAATCCCTGAACTCTGAGCTCTGAACTCTGCCCCCTCATTTCTACTTCCCTTTCTTCCTCGGCTCCGGCGTCGGCAATTCCGCCACCAAAGCCACTTTGGAATAACCGGCGGCGTTGATCGTTCCCATCACTTCCATGATGCGGCCATAGGCAACGCCCCTGTCGCCGCGCACAAAGATGCGGGCATCGGGGTTCGCGCCTGTAATCGCCTTAAGCTTGGCGACCAAATCGCCCAACTCAGACTTGGATTCTTGCAGGTATACGTTGCCTTTCGAGTCGATAGAGATAACCAAAGGCTCCTTATCCTGCCGCATCGATTGCGCTTGCGCCTTCGGCAAATCCACGGGAACGGCAACGGTTAGCAAGGGCGCTGTCACCATAAAGACGATCAGCAAAACAAGCATCACGTCCACAAGCGGGGTGACGTTGATATCCGCCATGGGGCGATAGCCGCCGCGCCGTCCGCGCCTGTGGCTCCCCCCCCCTGATTGCATGGTTCCGCCCGCCATCAGTTTTCTTCCATGTTGCGGGAAAGGGTTGCCATAAAGTCGTTGGCGAAGTTTTCAAGCCTTGCGCCATAGCGGCCAATCTCGGTTGAGAATTTGTTATAGGCTGCTGTGGCGGGGATGGCGGCGACAAGGCCGATGGCTGTGGCCAAAAGAGCCTCGGCAATACCGGGGGCGACGACGGCAAGGGACGTGTTTTGCGCTGCTGCGATGCCGATAAAGCTTCGCATAATGCCCCAAACTGTGCCGAACAGGCCGATAAACGGCGCGACGGAACTGACGGAGGCGAGGAAGGTCATCCATGTTTCAATCAGCGCCATCTCGCGCCCGATGGTGACTTGAAGCACGCGATCAATGCGGTTTTGAATGCTGGTGCGCCCCTGCGGCGTGGCCAGCAGACCCTTATCGTTCGCGTTGCGCCATTCCTTCATGCCCGCCACAAAAACAGCCTGCATGGGATCGGCGGGGCGCTTGATTTTCTCATAGAGCATATCAAGGGAGCCAGCCGACCAGAACCGTTCTTCGAAAAACTCAGCGCGATTTTTCAGGCGCGAGATTTTCGATATTTTGTCGAAGATCAACGCCCATGTGAAAACGGAAATGCACAAGAGGCCGATCATCACGACCTTGCCGATCATATCGGCATGGCCGAACAGGCCAAAAAGCGACATGTCCAGCGGCGCGACCGATCCGGCCAGTTTAACGGCATCAACAACGGGTAGTGGTTCCATCGGGTTTTAGCTCCTTGTCGTATTATTACAAATTCGTCATCTCCGCGCCCTTGTCGCGCCGCCCTTGCGGCGTGCAAAAAGATAAAGCGGGGATCCCATTTAGTTTTTATTTACTGCCTACTATACCTCTTCCACTTCAAGAGTTGGTAAGATGAACCACATAAATCACCCTCCCCTTGCGGGAGGGT